>CAJAFV010000061.1 GCA_903939115.1 uncultured Geobacteraceae bacterium | reverse complement strand
TCCCACACCTCGGCCGGAATGGTGTATTCTTCTTTTTCATACCCCTGTCGTAACTCCAGTGCCAGGCCGCGAAGGAAAGCCTTGCGTACTGAGGCTGCCAGGTTTTCCGTAGTCACTTCCAGATTGAACTCGCTCTTGAGGCAGTCCACGACCATCTGGGTGCAGATACCTTTGGTGATATCGAAAAACTTGCAGAGGCCGATCATGTCGAAGCCGACTATCTGCAGTTTTGTCTGCGTGATCCCTTGCACCCATGATTCCATATCTGACTTGCCTTCGCGGGTAAGCATCCCGTACGTCGCCATTGACATATGCCCACCGGCAATGGCCCAGGCATACCCCGGGTTGGTTTCGGGTATGTATGCCGGCAGCTCAAGGCCTTTGACATGGTAGGCGTAGGAGGTCTCGCCAGTACTCTCGGAGAGGCGTTTTGATCCGCGCCCGATCTCCGGGAGCTTGCCCCTGCCAGCCTGTTCAACAAGCTCCTGGATCTTCGCAAAGTCTCCGAAGGTAGCGCCATTCAACAGTGGCTGTTCAGGATGCCTCTCATTGTACGAGAGGACGTAGGAAACCGTCACCCCAAGTGAAATCGAGTCCATACCGTAGTTGTCACACATATGGATCAGTCTGGCAGCTTGCACGGCATCATGGATGCCGATATTGGTGCCGAGAAGGTTGAGCGGTTCGTAGTCGAATTTAGCCAGAAAATTGCCTGCAGTGCCGTCGGCCTTCTTTTCGTGAATATTGTTATGGCAGGTGATGCCGCAACGGTAGCAGGCTTCTGATTTGATCACTAACTGCTTTTCCACATGCTCCCGAAACAGCTTCTCCGGCAGGTCATTCCCCTGAGGCCGGAAATTGTTCACCGGCACGGCATGGAAGGCCTGCAGGACATCGTACGCAGCCCAGGTGCCGCCGCCGCCACCGCGACTGATTGGCTGCAGTCGTGCCGCCCCCCCCCCTTTGACGACGTTGATGTTAACGTTTTTGACCTCGGGTGAAAGGGCCTTTATCTTGTCGCTGCTTTGGGCCACCAGGGCAAGAAGGTTCTTATTGCCCATGAGGCTGCCCATGCCGCCGCGACCGGCAAAACGCATTTTATCCTCTCCCGATTTGAGCTGGTTATCGGTTGAAAGCCCTACCGCTCCCATGTAGACATTCTCCCACTGCTCTCCGGCCTGGCCGATTGCAGCGAAGTGTGCATTGGCGTACTCCTTCTGCAGAGTCATGATCTTGTCATGAGTGGAAAGGCCGAGCAGGTGATCGGCCGGTTTCAGCTCAACAACCGGCCCGTTTTCAGTTTCCTTGATGAGCGCATAGACAGGGTTCTGGGAGCGGTTTTCGAAGATCAGCTCATCGAGGCCGGTCCATTTGAGTTTAGCGCCGAAGTTGCCGCTGCCGGTTGACCACATAGCTGCCGGCAACCCTTTTTTTGACTCTTTGATCGGGCTGTACCCGGAAAAATAGGTGCGCAAACCGGTTATGGTGCTGCTGCCGGTTAAGAGACCGGTATTGACAATCAGCGGATTGGCCTCGCAATAGGCATCGGTGATATTCCGTTCAGCCAGAATCTGGAATGAGCGCCCGAACCCGCCCAGAACGTCCTCCAGATTACGACATGGAACATCTTCCCGGTGGATTGTGCTACTCTTCAAATCGACCGTACAACGCGAATATAAAACGGCCGAAGGTTCAGATGCGGGATCAGAGGTGAAATATTTCATACTGACGCCTCCTTGTTTTTTATGCTGAGAACATGTCAATCAAATGGGCTTCAACCAACTCTCGATAACCATCTTTCGGACTCTGTTTGTATACCATTGAGGACGCAATCTCGCTAGCCATTATTGCATACTGGTATTTAACCGGCAGGCTTTTGATCCGCGCCCGGTAGCGCGGCTCATTGACCAGCAGGCGGGGCAGGTGCGCAAGAATGGCTTTACGATAGAGCGGTTTCGTACATAGATCCGGATGTTGCTGGAAATAGCTGAACAGGCGGGCGTAGTGGGCGTTGATCTCGCTGCTGATGGCATTGGAAATATCCGTATAGAGCTGAGTGCCACCCGCCTCCCGGTGTCGACGGAAGATCAGCCGGGCCTCGTCCTCGGCACGCTTATTGAGGATGTGGATAACATCTGCCACATAATCTTCCTTCAGATCGAGGAACTCCTTTTCGCTCAGCAGTAGATTGGCAATAATCTCGTAAGACGACGATATTACACCGCATTTGTTGGCTGAAGCATCCCGCATCACCACGACGCCCCGTTTTTGCAGTTCGATGCGGGCCTCCGGGGTTATGAAGGAGTTGGCACCCTCGATGATAGCCTTGCTTAAAGCAACTCCTTCGGATGTGAACAGCTGATGACAGTTGTTTTTGTCGATAGTCTCGGGTCGCCCGCCGGCCGGGATAAACAGGTCGGCGGATACCGTAAAGATCAGGCTGTTGTACTCGCGATAAAAGTCGTCATTGGAAATCCATAGTTCCTGAAGCCCGGAGTCGGTACATATAACCTTGCGAAACAGCTCTCTCATCCCCTCACGCCGTGTCTGGGTGCGATAAATGATAACACCGCCGGGATGCAATGCGTCCGGATCGAAGGCATCAATGTCGGTTGCAAGAATTACCCGGGAGAGCGCATCGTGGTCTGCCCCAGACGGATCAAAAAGGGCTCCGGTGCCGTCGATAATCAGCTTGATCGCCACCTTCGGGCAACGTTCCAACAGCAGGCGCATGGCGTTACCTGCGACATCGCCGTTGGGGCCGCCGGTGAACTTGACAGAAAACGCCTCCTGGTGGACATCTACGCCAAGCTCGGCCATGGTTATTTCGACAAACTTGACGACCCCGGCTGAGGTGACGCCATATTCCTTGTGATTGATACCGACTTTTTTGCTCGACATAATGCCGATACCGAGAATATAGCCGCGCTTGACTGACTGAGCGGCGACCATCTCTACCATGACATCGTGCATATTCTCGTCAGGACCGAGCTCAATAGGTTCATCCTCACCGTAGTAATCGACCACACGAGGGTCTTTGGCACACCCGTTTTCAGTGACGAAGATATCAAGAAAGGCGTTGATCAGGCCGTACTGCAACTTGTACAGGCGTTGGGTGACCAGTTCGCGATCACTCTCGCCTGCTGCATCGAGAACGACCACCATCTTGGAGCCGCCTTCGTAGATATCCTTGTTTTTCAGATGTTGCGTATGGGCAAGCACGTAGTTTTCGCGGAACAGGGAGTTGGCACAGGTGACATAATCATCGCGACCGTTTGTTATCAGGGTACGCCACCCGCCACGGGCTATATCGGAAAAGCCGATATGGTAGCCGGATCCGTACCGGCCATAAAAGTAGGTGATCCGGAAAGGGCGCTCGGCAGGCAGATCCGCCGTAAACTTCTGGTCGAGCTTACCCATGTAAGCGGGGTCAATGCGGAATGCCAGAGCATGTTTTTCCAGTACGTAGTAATTGGTCTTCAGCGTGTAGCTGATAAACAGCAGGGCGCAGCGGAATATCGTGCGACGGAATTCATCGAGGAAACCGTGTCCGGTGTTGTAGCTGTCTACGATGCGGGTCGTCTCTTCCAGAGTCTGTGAATACAATGAGGCCCGGTCCGTGACTGCCGGGTCGAAGCGCGCCTTGAACAGCCTCACCAATTGCTGAGCGATATCCAGATGGTTGTGAAAAGCCCTCATGATCCCTTCCAGGTCAAAGCTTTCCGGATGGGTGTGAGCCAGGTTCGTATGACAGAATCCGATAAACGCATTGATCAACAGAGCATCGTCCCCGCTCATGATACCGTTTACTACGAGTTCCTTGTACGAAACTGATGCGGTGGAGAGGATCTGGGTGTTGTATAATTCCCGCTGCAGGCGCTGAAACAGCTCGGAATTTTTACTGATCGGTTCACCATCGCGGGTTGTTACGTAAAATGTCCCCAGAAAGTAAGGGTTGATTTCATTGCTGATGGTCAGGCAGTACGCCCTCTTGACGCTGACAGCCAGACGATTGAAGACCTCCATCGTCTGCTGCAGGAAGTCCCGCTGGGGCGGATTGCCGACAGCAAACAGCAGACGGGATTCACTCCCGCCGCCGACCTTTTCGGTCTCTTCAACATCGAGATAGACCCCGGCATTTTTTATCGTCTGCTGGTAGAGCCACAGGATCCGCGCGACACGCATCGGTGGAGAAATGCGTACATAGTGAGGGTTGTTCATCCAGAGTATATTCAGCAGTGCATCCAGTTTTTTTAGGTTGAAGTCGACGTAGCCATCTTTTAATGCCGCGGCCACACTCTTTCTTATCCCGGACGGCACACTCTCGCCGGCAGCAGTGGCTATCTCTGTGGAAGAGCGCCGGTCAAATTCGAAAAGCTGAATTTCAAGATGGCTCTGTGAATCGGGCAGAGGACCGTTTGACACGGCAAAGTGGGCATAGGAGATGTCCCGTTCCTGCAGCATCCTGAGGGTTTCGTACAATGAGCCTGGCCGGTTAATGACGGCCATGATTAACATTTTTTCCCGGTCAGCCAGAATCATCCTGCGGTTTTTTGTCAGGTTATGAAGGCCGCTCGCAAGGATTGTTACCGCATCGACCTCTTCCTGCATGGTGATCGAAAAATAGGGGTGGATATTGGCATCAAGCCACTCCAGGTTCTGGGTCGTCAGCTGATAATTCTGCCTGATCGCATGAAGTACCTTACTTGAGATGTTACTTTTTACGGTTTCCATTAGTATACCCTCTCTCTTATATGCATTGATGTTACCGTTGCTCAGGCAGTAATCTGACGTTCGAGTCATACCTAGAGCATAAGACGTGCCATCACGGCATTCATGCTGCAGGAGCATGCATAGCAACTGATAACAAAGAGTAGAGGGGGGGGAGGACGTGTGTGCAATGCTGAATCGCATTAAATAATGCAACAGTGAGTCAGTCGGGGAGAGGTGACTTCAGGAGATTCCGTATTTTTTGAGCTTGCGTCCTACAGTTGACTGGTTCACTCCGAGAGCGTCTGCCATACGGTACTGATTGCTATGCTCTTTCATGGCATCGGCCAGCAATGTTCTTTCGACGCTCTCCAGTATCTGCTCAAGATTCATTTCTCGCGGCCATCCGGTCATTGGCTGCACCTGCTCTGCTACAGAACTGAAAATATGAGCGGGCAGGTCCTGAATATCGATAACCTCTGTTTCAGACATCACCACCAGACGTTCGCACAGGTTCATCAGTTCACGCACGTTGCCCGGATAGGAATATGCGAGCATGGCATCTGTCGCTGCACGTGCCAAACGCTTCTGGCCGCCGTTTTTTCTGGCAAAATAATCGATGTAGTGACGAACCAGTGGTAAAAGGCACTCCTGGCGTTCCTTCAGCGAGGGTATATAGAGGGGGATTACATTCAAGCGGTAGTACAAATCCAGTCGAAACGTTTTTTCCACCACCATTTTTTCCAGATCCCGATGTGTGGCCGCGATAATCCTGACATTGACAGTCCTGCCGGCGGTTCCTCCGAGCCTTGTCACCCGGCCGTCCTCCAGAAAGCGAAGCAGCTTTACTTGCGAAGCCAACGGCAGTTCGGCGATCTCGTCGAGAAAGAGAATCCCCTCATCAGCTAACTCAAGATAGCCCGGTTTGGCCCCCTGCGCACCGGTAAAAGCGCCTTTTTCGTGGCCGAACAGCTCGGATTCGATCAGTGATTCCGGAATAGCGCCGCAGTTGATCTTGATCATCGGTTTACCCGAGCGATTGGAGCTTTTGTGGATCAGGTCAGCAAACAACCCTTTACCGACTCCGGACTCGCCAAGGATCAATACCGAAGAGTCGGCAGAGCTGACCTTGACCGCTTGGCGCAACGCCTTTAACATGCAGGGACTTTTGGCGATAACAGTATGGGAGGCGAGCTCGACCTGCTGTTGTTCCAGCATATGATGCCAGAATTGCCCTTTTATCGCCTCCTGGTCTTCCAGTTCTCGCTGGAGTTTGTCAATTTCAGTGATATCCCGTTCAGAGATCACAACCCGGATAATCTTCCCCTCATCGTCAAAAACAGGGGTTCCGGTAACAATCAACTTCCGACCAGCCCTCGATTGCAGAATGTTCACTACTGTTTTGCAGCCGAAGACTTCCATCGCCGCTGAACGGTCGATAAAACCTCTTTCAACCAATTCATGAGCCGTTAGTCCGAGCACATCCTCTTTTTTAACCCGGTTGATCCTCTCAGAGGCCGAATTTATACGTATTACCGTTCCTTCGCCATCATAGACCCAGAGACCTTCCGAAGAGGAGTCGATAACAGCACTCAATTCCTTGGTCAACTCCTGAAAAGAGCGTAACTGGCGTGACAGCATTTCAAGATCTGTGTTTTCAACGAAAACACAGATAGCGCCGGTTACTCCGGTGTCAATCATTACGGGACTCACGGTAACGAGGAAACTCGTATCACCCTTTTGCAGAGAAAGCTCAAAACGTGGCCTACGGTCCTGCATGGTCTCTACAACGGTACTCCACAAAAGCGGAAAATGTTCGCTCAGGGAACTACCCGGGTAGATATTGAGGCTTTCTCTGCTGACCCGGTCAGAGAGGACAACGACTCCGGTCGAGTCCACCGATATGATACCATCACCCATGGCATTATATTGCGCTGAATTGAACGCCTCCTGATGAGTTATATCCGGTTTCGGCTCCATTGCTCCGCTCTGATTTATTCTTTTTTCCGTCATGTTGGTAACCTTTTCAAGGGTGATTAGGTGGTTGCATTCACAGTAATGCATAACTGCATTTTTTATGCAAGTTGTGATTGGAGGGAGCCATGCAAGACTCTGGAGTCGCCACCGTTGATACTAAAAGAGGGGACTTGCGCCCCCTCCCGTATCCGCTATCTAGTTATTTGTGTGCTATCAGAAGGCAAACATCGCTTTAATACCGTACGCATTCTGTGCGCCGATGCCTACCAAATCTTTCGCGCCACTACTTAAGCCATTGGAAAACATATAGCTCGGAGTAATCGTAATATTGGCTGTCGGTGTATAATCGATGCTGGCGGTTAATTCATAGTTGTGCCAGCCGCTATAAACTCCGTCGCCTTCTACGGTATATGCCGCGCTAGGGTTTCTTTGGTTGTAGCTGACAAGCGCGCCAACATTGGCAGCAAACAGGTTACGTTCGATACTGATTTTATGGGAGATGGCTGCAGAGTAGAACAGGCCGGCCTTTTTTGCGAGCATATTGTCCCAGTAGACAGTAAATGTCGGTTTGAGCAGCGTATCGTACGACGCTTTGAGGTAGAACTCGTTCGTATCTGCAGACGCATCAACTGCATAATACAGGGTACCCACGTTAAATTTCAGGTTGTCGAGATAGGGAATGGTGTAGGGGATGGCATAATCGATGATAAGATCGGTTTCGTTGACTTTAGCCCTATTGTAGGTTCCATCCGAGTAGCGATTCAGGGCGTTTCCCCAGTAGCTCAGGGTAAACGCCTTGTAGTAGAGGTCGATCCCCCCCTGGATGGCAAAATCACTACCATAAGGTTTTTTACTTAAATCGTTACCTCGAAAGAGATATTTGCTGACCGGTCCGACGTAGACATCACCGGTGACCGTCGGATCTGCCGGGCAGGCACAGCAGCCAGTTTCCGCAGCGGCAGGGAGTTTGAGATCCAATGGGGCAACAGCAGTTGTCTCTGCTGCCATGACTGCTGTTGCAAAAGATAAAACCAATACTGCTGCCAGTATGCTGCTCTTTTTCATAACGAATTCTCCTTATTGCCAGATATTTGGTGTTTATCACCAATGAAGCTACCAATTAAAAACGATGTTCTCTATCTCTGATCTACAAGCACAAGACGTGCCAGTGTCCCCTTGCGAAAGTTACGCACAGGATTTTTGACGATTTCAAGCAGCATTACCGGCTTAACAAAATTTCAACACATTGTAATTAAACGGTGTTTGCTTTATTCGAGCTCAATTTAGATATTTTCCCTTTGGTAAGGAATGCATGCCGGGTATCGCCGTGGCTGTCAATGCAAGAGAGCATTATTGAGGCATTCCTGCATTAATTTAATCACCGCTCTGCTGCAAAAAGCGGCATGGAACAGTACCAAATAAGCCCTTAAGGCGGTTCTGCTGCCGTTATTTCAGCATCATTCTGATTTAGGATGCGTCTTGGTATACTCCTTGATAACAGTGAAAACCGGTCCAGCACCATCATTACGGTATACGCGGTTTGACACCCAATAAAAGGAGTTCACAACAGATGAGAACGAATGAAGAGTTAACTACGCTGTGTAAAAAACATGTCCCTCCCGGTCTTGCCGTTCTGACCGCCTCTTTCGTCAAAGAGGCACGTGGTGCAATCATAGTAGATATGAATGGCCGAGAATTAATCGACTTTGCCGGCGGCATCGGGGTTACTAATGTCGGCCATTGTCACCCGAAAGTAGTAGCAGCAATCAAGGATCAGGCTGATAAGTATCTGCACACCTGTTTTCACGTCGTTCCCTACGATCTCTACATTGATCTGGCTGCGCAGCTAAATGAGCTTGCGCCGGGCGATCACCACAAAATGACCATGTTCGTCAACTCCGGCGCCGAGGCGGTGGAGAACGCCGTCAAGATTGCCCGTCACGCTACCGGTCGTCAGGCGATAATATCGTTTGAGAATGCTTTTCATGGCCGGACAAACATGACGATGACTCTGACCAGCAAGGTAAAGCCATATAAATTCGGTTTCGGTCCATTTGCCCCGGAAACCTATCGGATGCCTTTTGCGTACTGCTACCGCTGTCCATTCGGTCTTACACATCCAACCTGCAACGTTGCCTGCGCTGACCACCTGGAAGATTTTTTCATCAATAACGTTGCGGCCGAAAAAACTGCGGCAATTATAGTTGAACCGATTCAGGGTGAAGGTGGTTTTGTCACGCCGCCACCCGAGTATTTCCCCCGCTTGCGCGAGATCTGTGATAAACACGGTATCCTGTTGATCATTGATGAGGTCCAGACCGGTATGGGGCGTACAGGTACGCTCTTTGCCATCGACCACTGGGGTGTTGTTCCCGATCTGGTTATCACAGCAAAAAGCCTCGCAGGTGGTCTGCCATTAAGTGCGGTTACAGGGCGCGCCGAGATAATGGGGACATCGCATGTAGGCGGTTTGGGCAGCACATACGGAGGTAATCCGCTTGCGCTGCGGGCTGCTATGGCCGTTCTGGAAATCCTTACAAAAGACGGGTTGCTGGAGCGAGGGGTCCTTCTCGGTGAACGGATGCTGGCGCGATTTAAAGATATGCAGAATCGCCACGAAATCATCGGAGACGTTCGCGGCAAAGGTCCGATGCTGGCCTTGGAACTGGTTCGGGACCGGCAAAGTAAAGTTCCGGCATCCGACGAAGCCAAGAAACTGGTCAGCCTCTGCTACAGCAAAGGCTTGATCGTCCTGGCCTGCGGTAACTTCGGCAATGTTATCCGTACCCTGATGCCGCTGGTTATCACCGATGAAGAGCTTGAACGCGGTATGACAATAATTGACGAGTCACTGCACGAACTCCGGGGCTGACGGCATCCGGAGTGACGCAGTTTCCCTGGCCGCAGTTCCCATTCTGCGACCAGGGAAAAACAATGAATTACGGGAGCCGTATGCAGATTACCGTTAAACTTTTTGCCAGTTACCGTGTCGGGCGTTTTAAAGAGGCTGTTCTGGAGTTTGCTGTTGGTACCTCTATCGACTGCCTGCTTCAGACGCTTAATTTCATTGGTAAACCACCTGGGATAGTGCTGCTGAACGGAATACCGGCAACGCCTGATACGGAACTGCATGACGGAGATACATTGGCTCTGTTCCCGCTCGTTTCCGGAGGATAACACGGATGAAAGGGATTCCATATGAGACGTGCTGCCTGTGAAATAACCAGTAACGAAAACATCAATCTGATACTGCAAAAATGTCATGTCTGCAGACTCGGGCTTATTAAGGACAATGTCCCCTACATCGTCCCCGTTTCATTCGGATACAGCGATAACGCCATCTATTTTCACACCGCACAGGAGGGGCAGAAGGTAGAATTTATCGACGCCGGGCACATCGCCTGTTTTGAATTGGAGCTGGGAGTGCGACTGCTGACAGAGGGAAGTAATCCGTGCGACTGGGGATTCTCATATCAGAGTGTTATAGGGTATGGGACCATCCATGAGTTGACCGAGCATCAGGAGAAGGTAAGAGGACTGGAACTGATACTGCGGCAATATGTTACTGGCAAGTGGCCGATGGCCGCTCCGCACGTTGAACATACCAGAGTGTGGAAGCTAGATATTGAAAGCATCACCGGAAAGCAGTCGGAGGATCATTTTTGTCCCTGAATGGCCCCGAGTCAATGAGCCTTATCATCAGTTACTGAGTTACCGCCATCGACGACGAACAGTTGAGCGGTGATGTAGGACGCTTCGGGGGTGGCGAGGAAAGCTATGAGAGCAGCAACTTCTTCAGGTGTGCCGGAGCGGCCTATCGGTGTTGCTCTCCCAGCTTCAAGTTCTGCGGCAGTTGCTGAACCGGTAGCGATCCAGCCCGGGGCTACGGCGTTAACGGTGATCCCCGTTTTTGCAACTTCTAACGCTATGGATTTGGTGAAGCCGATAAGTGCAGCTTTTGCCGACCCATAGGTGGACTGATTCGGCATCGCCCCGACAGTTCCGGTTGTCGATGAAATATTGATTATACGCCCATAGCTGTTTGCCTTCATTACTGGCAGTAATGACTTGGTAACAAGGAAAGCCGTCGTAAGATTTCGCCCCAGAGCTTCATTCCATTCTGTCAATGTCAACTCCTCAAGCGGTTTCAGAGCATCCCATCCGGCAACGTGCGAAACCATGCCGGCATTGTTTATGATGATATCGATCCGACCGTGCCGGCCAATAACTTCCTGCGCAAAAGAAGAGACCTGATCAGGATCAGTAAGGTCGGCAACAAAACCGATCGCGCTGATTCCTGCGGCTACCAACTCGGCGACACGGTCAAAAATGCGATCCGTTGTCGAAGTGACAGCCACTGCAGCCCCCATGTTCCCAAGCCGGCAGGCAGTGGCGAAGCCGATACCAGTTGCGCTGCCCGCTCCGGTGACTACCGCCACCTGACCAGCCAGCGGTTTTGTTGCAGTATCCTCGCGATTGATAACGATCATAGTACGATACCTTCCTGATTGATTTAATTCCTAGATTACAGGGTGAACAGCACGATAGCGCCGAGAGCAAGCAGGATGCCGGCTAACTGAAGTCGTGAAATCTGCTCCTTAAGTATGAGCCAGGCGAGAAACACGGTCGTGCCGGGAAACAGCGAACTGAGTACGGCGGCCACGTCCATTCGCCCCATCTGCCCGGCAAGAATATAAGAAATATTGCCGCCGACATCAAGCAGACCGGTCAGCACAATCAGCCGCCAGGGAAATGCTGTCGTTTTTTGCACCCTGAACCTGAACGCAGTAAACAGACAGAGGAGTGTGACAACCCCTCCGCAGCGTACTGCAACCATCGGCCAGAACATGGCCGTATGGCTGTTGGTATGCATCAGAATAAGAAACGCCCCAAGACAGGTCCCGGATAGCAGCGGCAGGTACAGATCAGTAAAGCGGATTCGCCCGTGCTGTCCAGTCTCTTCACCCCGGGAAACCAGCCAGACGGAGGCCAGCGCAAGGATCAATCCGGCAAGAACGGGCAGCTCCGGTATTCCGAGCGTCACCATGCCGAAGGCAACCGGCAGAGCCGCTGAAGTAAGTGCAGAAACCGGAGCAGCGAGACTCATCCGTCCGGATGTCATCGACATGTACAGCAGCAGAATTCCGACCGAGTCGAATGTCCCGGCAAGCATGCTCCAGAGCCAGCCGTTCCAGCTGAGTGACGCTTCCTGCATGATGAGCGCCGCTGGCAGCAGCACCAGCAAACCAGAGCCGACCGTGCCGAGTGTCATGCTGTAAGCACCGGCGCGACGACTGGCCGAACCTCCGATAAAATCGGCAGTCCCCCAGCAGAGTGCCGTTGATATGCCACAAATAACCGCTAACATGTTTGGGTGACACCTCAGCTTAAAAGACGACTAAGGGCCTACGCTTTCGGCGTAAGCCCTTTTAGAGACAGAGTACCAGAGATACCAAAAGCAGCGTATGTTACTGGGCCTTCACTCTGGTCCAGGCTTCGTCGAGAACACGGCTGGCAGAGCCGAGATCTTTGGTGGAGTGCAATCTTTTCAAGGTATCAGCTGACGGATAGATTTCATCATTTTTCAGGTCAGCGGGGATGATATACGGCATGGAGGCCTGGTTCGGCGTAGCATAGCGGTTATAATTTGACAGCATGGCTCCGCGTTTAGCCTCCAGGATCCAGTTAATCCACTTGTGTGCGGCATCAGGATGGGGCGCTTTTGCAGGTATGGCCATCAGGTCTAGAAAGAGCGTACTCCCTTCCTTTGGTATCGCAAAACCGAGTTTTTTCGGATCCTTGGCGATGTCTCTCTCCGCATCACCATTATAGACAACCGCCATGGCGGCTCTACCTGCTACGACATCATTCTTGCCACCGACACCAGGCTTGAATCCTTGACAATTCTTGGTTTTCTTAGCACTGGAAAGCAGCTCCGCAGCTTTTTTCAACTCTGCAAGATTTGTGGAGTTTGCATCATATCCCAGATAGAGCAGCGCGATACTCATCGTATCTCGGGCAGAATCCATAAAATAGAAGGGGCCGGACTGTTTTTTCTCGTCAAACATGACTGACCATGATTTTACCGCATCAGGCTTGACCATGTTTTTGTTGTACATTAACCCCACCGTGCCCCATTGCCAGCCGACGGTATATTTGTTGCCCGGATCGTAGGGGATGTTGCGGAAACGGTCCGCCAGGTTTTTTAGATTCGGTAGTTTGGTGTGATCGAGCGGTTGGATAAGATGCTGAGAAATTAAAATAGGGAGGACAAAGTCTGAAGGTATGATGATATCGTACTGTTTGATACCGCCTGCCATCAGTTTTGCGATCATTTCCTCGTTGTTTTCGTAGATATCAATCTTCACTTTAATGCCGGTAGCGGCTTTGAAGTCTGCGGCAAACTTCCTCTCGTCCATGTATTCAGACCAGGTAAAAATTCTGAGCTCTGTGTCTTCAGCAAAGCCGACCCGAACGAAAAACGACATTAACAGCATCACGGCAAAAAACATTTTCTTCATATGTACCTCCCGATTTTTTTCCAGCAGAAAGCCGGAATAGTTCCCTCTATAGATCAAATATCAGCATTTTTAAATTTCTTTCTTTCTCCCAAGGCGTTCCGCCCCGACAACAAGCACAACGGTGATGAGAACAACAAGAGTTGAGAGCGCATGAATTTCAGGGGTTACCCCTTTACGAACAGCAGCATAAATGTACAGCGGCAATGTTTGTGAATCCGGCCCGGAGGTAAAAAAACTGAGCACGAAATCGTCCAGGGAAAGGGTAAAGGCCAGCATCGCTCCGGCCACCACGCCAGGGAGCATCAGGGGCAGCATTATCCGGCGCATCACATACCAGTTGCTGGCAAAAAGATCTCTGGCTGCCTCCTCAACGTCGTGCCCGATAGATGCCAGCCGGCTTCGCACGACTAACGCCACGAAGGCGATCTGAAAGGTGATATGACCGATTATCATATTGACCATGCCCGGTTCAAAGACATCTGAAAATGCCCGTAAGGCGCCGAAAGCCACGACCAGTGCTCCCGCCATGATGATATCCGGTGTAACCACCGGGATGTGCAGCAGGACATCAAGAAAAGCGTTCGCCTTTCTGCTCCAGGGGAAGCGGTTTATGCCGATGGCCACAAGGGTTCCGAGTATGGTGGCGATCACTGTGGATACCAGTGCCAGCTTCAGTGTGTTCCAGGCGGTTTGAATAATCCACTCATTCTCAAACAGCTGCAGATACCAGTTGAATGTAAAACCCTCCCAGAGCAGGCTTTTTTCTGCCGAGTTGACCGAATAAATCGCTACTCCGAACAGAGGAAGGTACAGAAATCCCATGGTCATAGTGGCAAGTGAGGTAATTACGGGATGTGTCGCTTTCATAGCAGCTCGATCTCCTCTCCCCTGCGACGATACAGCTGCAGGCTGATCATGGTCAGGACCATCAGCGCCATACTTACCGCCGCGCCGAAAGGCCAGTCACGACTTGCGCCGAACTGCTGCTGAATCAGGTTGCCGACCAGCATGTACTTGGCTCCGCCCAGCAGGTCGGGCACGACGAAGGTTCCCATAGCTGGAACGAAGGTCAATACGACACCCACAGAAAGGCCCGGCATGGTCTGAGGCAGGATAGCCTTAAAAAACACCCGTGAGCGTGATGAATAGAGATCCTGGGCCGCCTCGACAAGAGACCAGTCAAGACGCTCGACGCTGGAATAGAGAGGCAGAACGACAAAGGGGAGAAACATTGATACCATCCCCAGGTATACGGCAAAAACACTTGGGTAGAGCGCCGCACCCTCCGGGACCAACCCGAGAGTGGCAGCCAGTTTGGCGAACGGCAGTTCCGGAGCAAGGATCAGGAACCAGGCATAGGCACGGATTACCATGTTGGTCCAGAACGGCACAATGACAAGGGTCAGCCAGAGATACCGGGTTCGCGGCGGACGCGATGCGATAAAAAAGCTGAGCGGAAACGCCAGTATTACCGATATCAGTGTCGTTAGAAAGGCAACCACTACCGAACGCCCGAGAATATAGAGATAATCGGGAGTCCAGCCGAAAGCACTGAACCCCATCAGCCGCTCGTAATTCTCGACAGTAAAGTTCCAGATAACTTCACCGTAGGAACCGCGCGAAGCGAAGCTGAGAGCGACCAGCACGAGGCTTGGGATCACCAGAAACAGCATGAGCCAGAGCATGCCGCCGGAGAGAAAGGTCAATCCGCGCTGAATCAGGGCTCTGCGTGACGTCAGATCGCCATGCCAGATAATCAGTTTCTTGCCCATATCACTCTCCCAGTACGACCAGCTCTTTAGCCGGTAGTTCCAGCCAGACCTGATCGCCCACCTTGAAATGTTTGAAGGAATTCGTCCGGACGCGCAGAGCACCCGGTGACAACAGCAGGTCAAAGTTGGTACCGCGATAGACAATATCCTGTATGGTCGCCAGAAGTCCATTCTGCTCAGGCTGTGACTCCCGGATCCTTATCCATTCAGGGCGGATAGCGACAAGTCCTTCATGCCACTCGGGCGTTTTAGCCAGGGTAAATGACCCGATATCGGTGCTGACCCCGCCTTCGCAACGCTTCGCCTTGAGTAGATTGGCCGCACCGAGGAATTCAGCGACAAACTTGTTGCGCGGATAATCGTACACCTCTTCCGGTGAACCGCACTGGACAATCTGCCCTTCGTTCATAACGGCAATCCGGTCACTGCAGACGAGGGCCTCGTCCTGATCGTGGGTAACCATGATAAATGTGGTTCCGAGTTTGCGCTGGAGCTGGCGGAGCTCTTCCTGCACCCGAGCCCGAAGTTTTGCGTCGAGTGCCGACATCGGCTCGTCAAGCAGCAGAATATCAGGTTCATTAACTAACGCCCGCGCCAGAGCCACGCGCTGTTTCTGGCCACCGGAAAGCTGATCAGGCATACGATCCTTCATAGGATCCAGACCCATCATTTCAAGACCGTACGCAACCCGCCGCTGAATTTCACCAGCAGCAATCTTACGTGACCGCAAGCCGAAAGCGACATTTTCATAGATCGTCATATGGGGGAAAAGTGCATAACTCTGGAAGACCATGTTGACCTGCCGTTTAGGGGCAGGAAGAGAGGTAATGTCATCCCCCCCAAGAATCACCTTTCCCGATGTAGGCAGTTCCAGACCGGCAATGATCCGCAACAGGGTTGTCTTGCCGCACCCGGAGGGGCCGAGCAGGGTAAAAAACTCTCCTGCCCGCACCTCCTGATTTACTGTCTTCAGCACTTCCACCTTGCCAAACGTCTTGACAACATTCTGAATGGTAAGATTTTTTTCCTTGTTTGTATTCACTCTTTGCTCTCCCTCTGTTCTGCTTAACGTTGTTTCAAACGTGGTACCAGCAAATTGAAATGTAACGATACAGTTGCAATCGGCGGCAACAATTACGTTTGCACAGCATGTGCCAACAAACGAGGCAATGAAACATGGTTATAGAAAATGCTGCATTTAGGTGCAATAATGGCACTTCGAAATGAATTCCGGGAAGCTGGACCCCGTCATCGCAGCCGGTTACTGTATAGAAATATGGCAACTGCTGAATAATTAGAATTCAGGAAACGTTATGAAAGCCTGTACCGCGTTTCGTTCGCGTGCAACGGGCCGGCGGCTTTCTGGAATCCTGCATGGTTAATGCAATATGGAATCAGTAATGCGCAGATGCATCAACCCTGAGGTGACGACCCGGTGGTTTTGCGAGCTGCCGATAAAATCACCAAGACCTCAGCAGATTGCCGTCGGTTTGCCAAAAGCCACAGCCGGCATTCAGATAACTACAGACTCAGCCAATTGGAATGGCAACCGCCAGCTCACCCAGAGCAATCAAAACCAGATAGACGATCTAACCACCTAATGCGTAGGCAAGAAATGCGGAAGGGCTGATATCCTCGACGATGGAGCTGATACTAAAAAAAAGTTATCTGATACAGAACTGCGGATGAAACATGTCGTCTCATCCGCAGGTACTGATTTTACAGCTCTTTGTTGATTGAGATAATTACCTCTTCCAGAATCACCAGCATCCTGTCTATGAGCTCAAAACTAATATTCAGTGCTGGCTCTATCCGGATTGTCCGGGCGTTGTTGAACGTTCCGGCTGTCAGCACCTGACGGGTAAACATCCCCGATGCGAACTGCCACCCCATCTCGTCGGTGGTAAAATCCATTCCGATAAGAAGCCCCTTGCCGCGTACTTCTGCCAGCACCCCGGGGTACTTTGTCTTCAGAGCTACCAGGTTTTTGAGGATGTATTCACCCTTGGTTTTCGCCTGACCGGCCAGATCTTCTTCCAGAAGGACGGAAATGTAGGCGAGAGCTGCTGCACAGGCGATCGGGTTGCCGCCGGTGGTGGTTGAGTGCATGAATGGGTTCGGCTCCATGCATTCCCATATTTTCGCAGTAGAAAAGAAGCCGGAACAGGGTACGACACCGCCGCCGAGCGCTTTACCCAGACAGATGATATCAGGCGCCACGTTCCAATGATCAACGCCGAAAAGGGCGCCGGTACGGCCAAGGCCGGTCTGGACTTCGTCTGCGATAAGCAGAATACCGTAGCGATCACAGATTTCGCGCAATCTCGGAAAATAATCATCCGGCGGGATAATCGCACCGGCTTCTCCCTGGATCGGTTCGACAATCATGGCAGCGATGCCGTTACCAACCTGTTTGCAGGAAGCGAGGAGTTGCTCAACGGCATCGGCGTTGCCGAACGGTACGTGATAGACGTTGGGCAGCAGCGGCAGGAGCGGCTCACGGTAGGTTGATTTACCCATCAGAGTAAGCGGCCCCAGCGTCTTGCCGTGAAACGCTTTTTCAGTTGAGATAAAGCCCGATTTTCCGGTGTAAAGCTTGGCAAGTTTCATGGCGCCGTCAACGGCTTCGGTGCCGCTATTGATAAAAAAGCCGTACTGGATGTCACCAGGGAGGATATTAGCCAGAACTTTTGCCAGATGCGCCCTCAGTGAATCGAGCATTTCCTGGCTGTACTGCGGGCTCCGGTCGAGTTGAGCCTTGACGGCAGCAACAATCTTCGGGTGCTTGATGCCGGCTGAGTAGAGTCCGAATCCGCCGAGTACGTCAATAAATTCACGCCCCCTCGTGTCGGTCAGTGTAGAGCCCTGACCAGTCCATTCAACGGAAGCAAAGTCGCCGGCTTCGGTCATTGATTTGCGGTATTTAAGCCACCCTTTGTTGATATGATTGGCAAAATTCTCTACCGTCTCCTTTTCAATGCGAGCCTTATCTTCAGCCGATACCTGATCTTCCGGTGTCAGAAGAAGGTCGATCATCCTCTTTGCTTCCGTCCGTGCGTACTCAAGATTTCTACTCATAACTGATACTCTCCTTGTTATCCCTGAACGGGATTTATTTGTATGGTGCACTGCATGGTAAATTCAAAAAATTTCCAGCTCTTTGTCACCCGTTACTCATTTCAGGCGCGGGCTTTTTTCACAATAATATCAGCCATCACATGCCGTTTTTCGCTCGGAGAACCGCTTATGGTCCGGCATTTCATTTGCGCCGCTTTCAAACGGACCAGCTCATCATCTCCCTGGGTAAACAGCAGAGCATCGGCGAGGCACTCTTTGACGCAGGCCGGATCTCCACCGCACAAATCACATTTGAAGGCGGTACCGTCTTCGCCCAGTTCCACCATGCCATAGGTGCAGGCGCCAACGCAGGCCCCGCATGAGGTGCAGAGGTCTTGGTTGACCAGCACAACCCCGTCGGGGTCGCGGTACAGTGCCGCCGTCGGGCAGGCCTCCAGGCAGTTGGCTTTGGGACACTGAAAGCAGATACTTGGCACTGAATAGCCGCGCAGCGGAAAATTATTGATCTTGAGCCGTCCCTTGTCTGGTTGAAAAACTCCTTCCTTCATAGCTGCGCATATTAAGGTGCAGCGGTTACAGCCGGTGCAGTGATCCGGGTTGGCAAATAGTTGTTTTTTCAAGACAAGTCCTCCTTTAATAAGCTATCAAGGCCGAGTTCTACCAGTTTTTGTTGGGAAGGAACGCCCTGCTCATCCCAGCCACGCAGGCTGTAGTAGGCGTCCATCGCCACCGTCAAGTCCTCACGGGAGAACACCCTGCCAGCCTGTGCACCATCTTCGAGAGGGCGCTCCATGACCTTCTGCGGCAATCTGTCATCAGCTGAGGTGAAGCCTGCCCGCAGGTTAAATAGGCGGCTGAGGTTCCAGATTCGCTCTCCGGTAAGATCAAGTTCTGCGGCTGTAACCTCTTCACCAAGCCCGACAGTAAGCAGGTCTGCTTCAATTTTGGTATTCATCGTGCCCCAAAAATCGCAAAAACCCATAGACCATTTGATCCCGTTGGCATTCTGGGCATTCACTACTTCCGCAACCAGCGCAGTGATGTCAAATGGATCAGGAGTGAATATCGGAAAAGCCCGCAGGTGACAGGCACCTCGTTCACTGGTGGCATACGCGATGCCCATGCCGTAATTGCCGCGCGGTTCGTAAGCCGGCATTTCCAGCCCCTTGACCTCCATGGAGAGGTCATCAACACCGTACTTGGCGGCTAGTTTCTTTACGCCCATGGCAAGGTCGCGGCCCCGCTCTGTTGAGAGTGTGGCAATTTCGTAGATAACCTTTAGGTACTCATCCACCTGACCAAAATGGAGGTTAAAATCGTGGCGGCCCGTCTCGGTCATTTCCATCGCCAGACTGATGGTGCTTCCGCAGCTCATGGTATCGAGTCCAAGATCATCGCAGAGGCGGTTGAAGCGAATAACCGCTTCAAGATCATTGATTTCGCAATTTGAACCTGCCAGGCAGAGTGTCTCGTACTCGGGGCCTTCAATCTCGGCCGAGTTGACCCGTGTAAACTTTCCACAGGCCATCGGGCAGGCGAAACAGGCCCGGTCACCAATTTTGGCAGCCTGAATGGCTTCGGAGTTCAGCTTCTCTTTGCGCCCGTTAAACCCACGGGTGTAGTTCTTTGTAGGATGAATTCCCATTTCGTTCGTGACTTCAACCAGAATGGGTGTTCCATCGGTTTTTGCCCAAAGGTTGTCCTCTGTCAGCAAATCCTCGTTTTTATAATGATTGATCCGTTCTAAAAACCGACCCATATCGGCTACCGAGATCGCACCGGTACCCCGGCAGACGATCCCCTTGAGATTTTTACTTCCGAACAGGGCGCCGGTACCGCCGCGTCCGAACTGGCGATATGATTCAGAACCTATCATACTGTAGGTGACCAGATTCTCGGCAGCAGGGCCAATGGCCAGACATTTGGCATCAGGTGAACCGATTTCCGCTTCAAGAATTTTTTCTGTCTCGAAGATACCCCTACCTGTCAGCAATTCAGCGCTTTCCAACGTCACGCGGTCATCCGCAATTTTCAAAAAAACCGGAGCAGCGGCCCGACCTTTGATGACGATGCCATCGTAGCCGGCAAATTTCAGTTCCGGGCCAAAGGCACCACCGATGTTCGATTCGAAAATAGTACCGGTATGGGGCGATTTCGACACCAGGCAGAACCGCGAGGCAAGCGGCACAAGGGTGCCTCCGAGAGGTCCGGCCATGAGAACTATAACATTTTCCGGCGACAGCGGATCAACCTCCGGTCGCACAGCATGGCAGTAGTAACGAAGTGCGAGTCCCCATGCCCCTCGATATTCCTTGGCCCAATCGAGTCGCAACGGCTCTGTTGACACAGTGGCAGTCGAAAGATTGATTATCAGTACTTTTCCCACGTAGAGATTCATAGTTTGCTCCAAGCACACACAGAAATTTAGTCACCAACAATCGTTCTAATTGGATACTTCGCTGATCCGAATAAAATATTTGTTCTTCTTGAGTAAGAGTTTCTACTATTATGCACAAGACGTGCCATCTATGAGCGAAGCAAAATCCGGCTAACAAAAACATGCTCTGAAATGCATCATGCAAATCTGTCGTTAAACCTTGTTCGACTTATATATATCTGAAATTAACGGAGTTTTCTTGGGATTTATTTGTATGATAAATGGCTGATCCGGCTAATCCTGGATGGGGTAATGTAGATACAACGCGTATCTAATTATTAACGTAGCAACGTATGAAGTGGCAGATAACAAAAATTATGCTCTTTCGCATTTTACTTTTGATCATGCTTCTGCGGATAGGCGGGCATGTTTAAAATTCAGCCGGAATTTTCCCCTGATATTAACTGTTTTAATGCACATATGCATCATAAATGCAGTATGGCATCTGCTGTATCGCGTCTACCGACACAGCCCGCTACTGGGCGTAATATGGCTATTTAAGCGCGAGGAGGTAACTTTGCAGGTTTTGCTTCTTTCCATTCAGGCCCAATCTCTTTCTGATATTTTGCCTGTGAGTATCAACAGTATCTTTGGATATATTAAGTAATGTTGCAATATCCTTGGATGGTTTGCCTTCCCGAATAAAGTTGGCTACTTCAATTTCCGAAAAAGTCAGATTGTGAAGCGCTGTTGACAGTCTCATGGAAAATGGTGAAACAATTTGCAGGAGATTGGATTCCAGAAGGCCCAGATATGAGGTGTGTGTAGAATCGGAGGTGAATTTCCGTAGTTTTTCAATTGTTGGTATTATGAGCGTTTTAACGTTTGAATAAACACGATCCTCAAGTTCATTCTTGTCGTCATCTCTCTGTCTCAGCAATACTTTCAGCGTGGTATTCAGGTCCCCAAGATTCTGCGATTTTATCTCCAACTCCTGATTCAGAGCTATTAAATCTTCAGTCCTTGCTCTCACTTTATCTTCCAATTTTTCATGTGCTTCACGTAAGGCCGCTTCCGCTATTTTCAATTCGGTAATATCCCGGAAAGCAGTAACAGATGCAACGACCCTGTCCCCTTCCATTATGGGACTGCATAAAACAGATATTGAAAAAGTACTGCCGTTTTTATGGGTAAAAAGGTCATTAGCTGAACAATACTGGTTGCCGGTCATTATAACGTTGCGCATCGGGCACTGTTCAAGCGCCAAAGACGAACCATCCACATTGTGACAATGAATAATGTCATGGGCATTTTTATTTATCAGTTCGCCCGCAGTCCACCCGAGCAGGCGCTCAGCTTCCGGATTCATAAAAGTAATTTCACCGGCCTCGTTCAGCACAAATATACCCTCAGCAATATATTCAATAATATTCTGAAAAAGCCGTTCACTTTTGTAATGCATGTATTTACGCCTTATAATTACCGGATTTCTTTATCTGGCTTTATGTGCAACAATGCTTCCATAAGCTATGGAGCCGAAAAAACATCCGGTAATAACTCTCCTGCGAGCCTCATCCTTGAGAGCTTGTGCCAGCTCGGCACTGATTCTGCCACTGGCAGCAAGTACATCTGCACCCCGATCAGCGATGGTCAGCATATATTCCGGCTCATGTGTTTCAACAATTCCTAGGCTACGCTGTTTTTTTATCGAGAAGCCAGCCCCCCGTATCAAAAGCGGTAGCCGTTGAATCAACCAACGGTCATGGACTATTGCTGACATTGCAGCATCCGCACAGGTCTGAAGAGGATCAAACTCTCCGTTGGCCAGAGTTGTTGTCGTATAATTACCATCAAAAACGGCCAACACGCCATTGGGTCGGAGCACTCTAAAGGCTTCTTGTATAGCTTCTTCCGGCCGGGGGACATGACTAAGAGTTGTATGAAAGACAATGATATCATGACTTTCACTACAATACGGAAGGCTTCGACAGTCACCTTCGACAAATTTCAAGTTTGAGATATCAGTCGATAATTTCCGTGCATTTGCCAGAAATACAGGTGAAGGATCAATCCCGACAACGTGGCCGAAGGGCAATCGACTTGCAAGTTCACGGCTCACTACACCGGTTCCACACCCGACATCCAGTGCTGAAGCGGCTTCCGGAAATTCAATATCACCCAGATAAATTTTGAGCATGTCACGCTGCTGAAAATCCGCCGCTCGCAGTTCCAAAACCTTCGCGAGGCTCTCCTGAACCTCGTAATCCACATCAGCTATCGAACTGTATACATCTGCCATTTGGGCACCATTATAAGAACAAGAAAATGTGGATCACTGCATTTATCAGCAACGTGAGGCTAACATCAAACGTATCTTTGTCAATAATAATTCGTTTTTGGTAAAAGTATGGACACCCTCACCGCCATAGCCCTCCGATAATGGAAAAGCCAGAGCGGAATTGATCAAATTGAAAGGCCTTTGCGGTAATTTTGATGAAACCAGGGACTTGGAGAAAGCAATAAAGTCTGTATATCATTTATGGGCCAATGATCTATGGCGTGTCAGTTGAGATGATTACACCGG
>CAJAFV010000060.1 GCA_903939115.1 uncultured Geobacteraceae bacterium | reverse complement strand
GTCGGAATGGAGGTTTGTTTCCGAATTGGACAGCATGTCGTATTCGTGATGGAATCGAATCGCGTTAGTAGTCGCCTCCGGTAAATTCCAGCTTTTTGCCATTAGATAGCTTACCGTAGCGTGGTCAGTGCCATGCGCATCGTCTTCAACTGCAGTAAATTTCCCTTCTGACAAATTGTTTGCCTTATGCAGAGTTTCTTTGTAGTCAGGAAACCGCTGAATGAGAATGGGGAGACCGCAGTTTTGAAATAAGCCATACGTATATGCATCGTCTTTATTAAGCCCAAGTATCCTATTAGCCAAATGCATCGTTGACAGTGCGAGCTTTGCCGACGAATCCCAGTAACGCTCCATCTTTACTTGCTCATTTGTCTCAGCGAATACATTTTTGAGAACAAGGTTGGAGATGGCACTGGTCACCATGGAAATACCCATCAAGTCAACAGCCTGACTAACGTTGCTGATTTTGTTACGAAAACCGTAAAATGGGGAATTGATCGTTTTTATAAGGGTTGCAGATAATGCTACGTCCTGTAATAGCAACTTTTCAACTTTAGAAAAATCGGGTTCATTTTTTTTCGTTTCTTCGGATAATTCCAGTAAGACACCAGGACATGGCGGAATACCAATACTGAGTGCTACGCGCTCAATTTCCTGGATGAACATTTCTGCTTTGGGCATACATTCTCCCCGCGATTTAGTTAGTTGCGATAGTGGCGTTCAAGAAAAGACTTTACCGTTCAGCAGTGGTTTAACCTGACAATAGCTTGAGAATACGGTCATAAAGATTTTTTGTCGAACTATCATCTGAAGTTTGGGACTGAATTACATTATCAAACAAATCGAAGTGGATGTTAAATGACATACTGATTTCCTCCATCAAATGTTCGAGACAGCTGTTCGTGAACATGACAATTTTCTACAACAAAGGATACGTTTAAACAAACGACACTGAAGTTGCATAGTGGGCATTTCTGTTGTGCAAGAAAATTTGATACAAAAAATGATCATCACCATGCTGTACGAATCTAAACTATCAATCAATAGTTCAGATTGGCAATAAAAAACTACAATGTCTTACGGATTAAGGTACTGACGGGGTCGCTGAAAGCCAGTCTGGTGGTTGCTGCAACGGCAGGAATTTACTTCGCAGAAACTGATATTAAACATTTTACGCAAAAGAATCAGAGTTCAACCGGGAATTCCCTTGCCTCATAGGGCAACGATCTTGGGAGCCCGTCTTACGATTAGTTGAAAATATCCATGGTGGATGACACGAAATAATAGATTATTCCGAAAATGAAAGAATACTTACGCAGAAAGGCCACCCTCATCAGGTGGCCCTTCACATTGCCTCAATCTCCATGTATTCCCCCTTTGCTAGTTTTTGGCCGGTGCTTCCACTTTCTCGTCTTTCATTACTGATACAACACCTTTAACCATGCCAGTCATCAGCAGTACTGCGGGAATTACCTGTGCTACAACTATCAGGGCACAAAAGCCAAGGAACACCCAAACAAAAAGCCCACTGTTATCTTCACTCAAACCTGATGCTGCCATTGCTGTTGCTGGGGCGATGATTCCTGCGATAGTGATAATAAGTGCTCTCATGACATCCTCCTTGTATTTTGTACTTTTTAGATTCGTTTACGTATGTTTTCTATATTACACAGATGATGCCAAGTTTGTTTTCAAGAACATATAAAATCGTAAACTACTGTTATTATTAATATTATTTCCTCGAGTTATTGTCACCTGTAACAACCATCATTGCAATTTGTACCCGTAACTGTATGTGGAAACAATACTAATCACTGGGTATATCACAATATCTGCTGATATTTCGGTGAGTTATATGTTTTTACATGAAACGTTTGGGTGTATATCTCTTTTATACCTGAAAGGTGGAAGCCCGTTAGATACAGGAGGAAAAGGTTCCCACGTAAGACCACCTGCATGGCGACCAGACGGTTTGTGGCAAGAGGAAAACGACTTGGTGCGGAATCATCAGGTAATTATGCCTGTGCAACGGCCAGAAGCACCGGATATGTGCGGTCTCCTTTTTGCATTGTCGTTGCCTCTGATATTGAGATTGAAACATAGCCGGAGTTTTCGAGCAGGCGTGTCAACTCTGTCCGGCTGAAGCCGTGGTGAAAAATACCGGTGGGGTCATCGTGAAAACTGCCATCCTCTGCCTCAAGATCGGCAAAGGCAATCCATCCACCTGGATACAGCCGCGCTTTGAGTGATGATAAAAGTAACCCCGGATCTTCTATATGATGCAGGACCATGGCGCTGACGATCAGGTGAAATGTGCCTTCCGGCATTTCGCCGACGGAAAGATCGCACAGGGCGGTTTTTACGTTTGCTATGCCAGATGCTTTTACTTTTTCGGCAAGCTTGTCCAGCATGCCGCAGGAGCTGTCAATGCCGGTTATACTCCCCAGATGAGGTGCCAGAGCAACTGTTACCAGCCCGGTTCCGCACCCCATATCCAGAGCATCCCAGTCGGTTGACAGGTCGAGTGTGCGGCAGATCGCCTCGGCAATTTTTCCTGCGAGCATAACCCGCCGCGGCTCCTCGTCCCAGCTCGCGGCGACAGCGTCGAAATCACGTTTTTTTGTCAT
>CAJAFV010000059.1 GCA_903939115.1 uncultured Geobacteraceae bacterium | reverse complement strand
TGGAAGATAGGCGTTTTAACCTGTTTTTTGGTCATTTATGGGTTGATTTTTCAGTTTTCAAATAATTACCATCTTCCATCATTTGATGGAATCTTCCATCAAAAAAAAATAATGTTGGGAGCCTCAAAGCCACGCTATATAAGGGATATAGGGTAATCTTCCATCATCCTAAAAAAATCAGTTGAGTCTAACTCTGCCAAAAAAATTCAGCATAAACTTGACAACATGTTTCTAAGTATTGATGGTATTTAGCACACGCTATTAGTCAAATCGGGTGGCTTTAAAATAGCGCCCTGCAAGTATTTCTTCATGGCTTCACTCAAAATACGATACCAACACTGAAGTGGCGTTAACTGCGGAGCAATGGCTTTGAGCTGATTAAAAAACTCACAGACCCGTTGATAGGCAGCCTGTACATAAGAAGCTCTACCATGGGTGCTGGTGATCGTAAGCATTTTTTGGGCTGCGTGACTAGTCTGTTTACCCACCCCATGCAATAACAATGGCCTGGAAACGATAGCCTCATAATGTTTATCGGGCTCCGCTAGCCTGACAAACAAGGACCACCCATTATAAATGAGGGCAATCATTCGCGCGATCAAGCGACACGGCTTGAGTTTCTGTGTCACAAATCCGCCCCAGCCCCACTGGTTTTTTATTTCGTCAAAGTTATTTTCGCAATCAGCACGATCCCGATAATGTTGAACAATGCTCACCACTTCGGTCTTCAATGAGGTCACCAGGACACTGTATTCATAGGCTGACATTTTTTCAGCGGGTTCCAGCAAAGAAAGTTGTTCGGGTTGCACATGATCTGAATCGGGTGCGATGATAATAGCCTTGGATAACCGACGCCTAACCAAAACAACTCGACGTGATTGTTTCCATGTGCTCAATTTGAGTTCGGTGGATAAAGCTTCCCAACCGCCAAGAGTGTTTTGCCAACCCGTTTCACAGTGTTTTTGCAGAATCAGTTTCTTGACGTTAGCGGATTGCCGAAGCTTAAACAGATAGTCTATGCCGCGCTGCTCGGCTTCCGTCATGATCGTATCGCTTCCCCAGTCGGAGTCACCACGAATAAATGCCGGCCAGTTTGCGCGGGGTATACGCTCCAATAATGCCCAGAGCCCGGGTGCTGAATAAGCGGATGAACTTTGGTTACCTGCCTGTACCTCGACATCAAGAATGAGGCGTAAATTCGCGATCATGTAAGTGTGAAAGGTATGCGAGGGACGGCCGGGTTTCGTGGGATTATAGCCAACAACCGCGCCTTCCTGCTGACCATACAAGGGCTTAATGGTCACATCAGTATCCAGTATCCATGACTGACTCAGTAGCGGACTGTAACAACGATATAAATGATTTTGTAACCAACTGACGCCACTGTCTTCATCAATCCTGGCCAGTGCTCTGCGAGCGCTATCATCACTGATGACCTTGGTCATGCCTAATAAGGTAGAGTTAACACTCTCTCCCATCAAACTGGTTATATGGGTATAGCGAGTATGTCCTGCCAGGATTGATAACAAAAACGATCCCAGAACATTCACTTTTTTGGGTGCGTTATTGCTGGCATAACTCAACGGACAGTCATTCACCCAAGGCTCAAATAAATGTCCCATTTTTAAAAACTGAATGAAAAATGGCAATTGCCCCAAAGGGGTCACTTGAGCTTGCGGATCCCACTCAATATGGATTTTTCCTGCAAATGTGTCGGCAACCAGTGCGCTGATTTCGCGCTTTTTAAGGTTGGATTCTGCATCACCCTTTGGGTGAGTGTCTTTAAGCGGTAATACCATGGCTCAACTCAATTAATTCGGTCAATACAGATTCAGACACCCCGATCTCTGCATCAAGCAGCCTTAAAGCGATAATACAAACCGCCTATATAAACCAATAAGATAAAGTCGGAAAACTAAGAGTTAGCCAAATGACTTGCCAAATATTACGGAATTTGAAATGATCGCTCCTTTTATAATTTGAGAGATCACCCTGCGGAGCTGCCACCTGACATTACCATGCCTCAATTACAAATACCGATGTTTCCAGTGGGTGTTACCCACATCACCTCCTTACTTGCATTCCAAAATGAAGCAGGCAATATTATCTATTTCAATGGCAGTTTGCCGGTATTTAGCCATCGGGAAGAAGATAGGCAATCATTTAAAATGATCACAGCGCAATTCTGCGCCAATGGTCATGCTCGGCAGGCTGATATTGTCAGAGCATTTGGAGTCACTGCGATTAGTGTCAAGCGATCAGTTAAGCTATATCGGAAAGAAGGAGCAAGAGGCTTTTATCAACCTAGAAAAGCCCGTGGCCCAGCCATATTAACCCCTTCAGTGCTCCGTGAAGTTCAGCAATTACTGGATGCTAACCAAGCGGTCTCAGCTATTGCATCAAAACTGGATATCAAACCTGACACGTTGTCTAAAGCCATACGTGCCGGTCGGTTGTATCCGTGCGCTAAAAAAAAGAGTCCGACAATCCAATAAGCTGCAAAAGCGAGCGTAGCAGCGTAGACCGAGCCGCCCTGATGGGCGTTGGAGCACAAGACGTCATGGGGCGTGTTGCTGCTAGCCTAGGGGATCTGGCTTTTGTCACCCCCGAGTTCCAACCGGTCTTAGATGTACCGAATGGCGGTGTTCTGTTTGCATTGCCTGCCTTGCTGGCTATGGGCCTGTTGAAATACACCGAACGATTTTTTACCTTGCCAAAAGGCTACTATGGCTTGGATAGCCTGTTTTTGTTATTGGCATTTATGGCTTTGACTCGACTGAAATCCATCGAATCCCTGCGTTATTACGCGCCCGGCGAATGGGGAAAACTGTTGGGTCTGGATCGTATTCCGGAAGCACGTACTCTACGCAACAAAGTACAGCTCCTCAGTCAGGATAACCAAGCCAAAAACTGGAGTGCTGAGCTATGCCGCTACTGGATGGAGTTAGAGCCCGAACAGGCGGGCATCCTCTACATTGATGGGCATGTGCGTGTCTATAACGGCTCCCAAACCCAACTCCCCAAACATCATGTGGCGAGACAAAAACTGTGCCTACGAGCGACTACAGACTATTGGGTTAACGCCATGGATGGTCAGCCATTTATGGTGATCAATAAAGTCGCCGATCCAGGCTTAATAAAAACCATTGAAAACGATATTTTGCCTGAACTGGAAGCGCGGGTTCCGAATCAATCTGAACACATAGGCGCCGCCCTTTTACCTCATCCTCATAAATTTTCGTTGGTTTTTGATCGTGAAGGCTATAGCCCTGAACTCATGGATCGTCTGAAAGTAAAGCAGGTAGCTGTCTACACCTATCATAAATATCCCGGTGATAATTGGCCAGAAACCGAATTCAGTGACTATATTTTGACTTTGCCTGCCGGTCAAAAGACTCTGGTTAAACTGGCCGAGCGCGGTGTTTGTTTGAGCAATAAGCTGTGGGCACGTGAAGTTCGAAAACTCACTGAGCGTGGACATCAAACTTCAGTTTTATCCACCGATTATCAATCGGATTTAACCCGTATTGCGGCGGCCATGTTTGCTCGATGGTCACAGGAAAATTATTTTAAATACATGCGCGAACACTATGGATTAGATAGATTAGCGGACTATAGCGTCGAAACGATCACTGACCCCATTCAAGTCGTTAATCCTATCTATCGTGACCTTGATGGCAAGGTAAGATCGCAAGTGGGTAAACTTAATCGCATACTGTCCATCTATGGTGCTATGCACTTTGAAGGTAACTTGGATGATGAACAACTGGAAGCCTATTTAAACAAAAAAGCGAGTTTACGTGAAGAGATTGACCAGCAAAATAGTATTGTTGAAGGGCTAAAAATGGCACGAAAGAACACACAACGTCACGTAAATGTACTTGATTTACCTGAGGAAGATAAATTCAAACAGTTAAGCACTCAAAGTAAGCACCTCATTGATACTTTAAAGATGATCGCTTATCGAGCAGAAACAGCTATGACAAACAGTGTGCGAGATAACCTCTCTCATTCAACCGAAGCGAGAACTTTACTACAGGCATTGTATAAGACCGAAGCTGATTTGCTACCCGATAAGCAAAACAACACACTGGTCATTCGGCTTCACCATTTAGCTAATGTAATGTCAGATAAAGTCATTGAAACACTTTGTACTGAACTCAACGCAACAGAAACATTATTTCCGCGTACAAATCTTCGCATGGTGTTCAAAATAGGATCATATTAAATTCCCCAGAGATCGGGGTGTCTGAAGGTTTGCACAACATCACCCATCGCCTGACGTCGATATTCGTTGGGAATTTGTTTCACCAAGCGGGTGATCAATTCGGAAAGCTCTTTTGTA
>CAJAFV010000058.1 GCA_903939115.1 uncultured Geobacteraceae bacterium | reverse complement strand
TAGTTCTTCGTCGGTAGTCTTTTTGTTCCGTTCCCGGTAGATCCCCTGGACGGTCCAGAAGCGTTCCATGTCCACTATGGGCTCAAAGGCGCGTTCCTTGCGCACCCATTCGTTTTCCGGATTGGGTTTGGCTTTGCTCTTCATTTTGCCAGATGTGCGGTTGAATAAGTTGTTGCCAACATATTTTTCATTGGTGAGCACTTCGCACACAGTTCCTCGTGACCATGGACGCCCAAAATGGGTTTTCACCCCTTGTGTGTTCAACTGCGCCGCAATTTCAGTTTCACTTCCCCCGGCAATGAAATGGTCATAAATCCAGCTCACAATCCGAAGTTCGTCATCCGGTCCCGGCATCAGAATCACCCGTTCGGTGAGCAGGCTTTTCCGCTGCCCCATCGCCAGTTCCTGCTTGGGTCTACCGGCTTCATCCAATAGCATACGCCTCAGCCCGAATCCCGCCACACCTCCCTGCCGGAATCCTTTTGACACCAGGTTGCATTGTCCCACTCACACCTTCTGGGAAAGCTGGCGGCAATAGTCACTGGCGCTTTCGTCACGAAGCAGGGTCATAATACGGTCGGCAATATTACTGGTTAATGTGAGTGGCTTTTCGCAGGACTGGCATAGAACATTTTTACGTTCCAGTCTCATGCGGTGATAATCCGCCTCGCGACTGTCTACAAACCGTCCCCAGCGGCTTTCATCCAGATATAAGACAATATTGAACGCACCACGTCCTTGCTCCACATCATCAATCATGGCCTGAAACTGTTCCCGCTTTTCCGTGTTTATTCCGCTAACTCCCAGGTCAGCATAGGTTTTGATAATTTCAATGCCGTATTGAGCGGCATAGCTGCGTATTGCGCGTTCCTGATTCTCCGGCGACTCCACCTGCAACTCTGTGGACATACGGATATACATGGCCCCCTTCAGGCGAAGGCTCATTATTTGGCTTGGAGTATATGCCGTTCCCGTTTGCAGCATTTTCTGCGTATCTCCTTGTTACAACTCAAAATATTCCTGTAATACTTTCAACCAACAAGGGGCGTATGTCTACAAAGAATCTGTGGCAGATCTGCCACAAAAAAGATCTCAACAATAATGATCTGACGAGATATATTGTAAAGTTGTTGCAAGAGCATGAGATAAATATCAAGCAAGCTGCAAGTGACCTCAACATATCTGTCCATCGGGCACATAACTGGTATTACAAGGATATAGGAATGACGGCTCTTGATTTGTTTTGGATCATGCGGGAGTATGAGTTTGTCAGGCAGGCGGTTGAAAATTCAATGATGATCGATTTTAGATGAAATGCCCCCAACAGCGAAAGTAACGCCACCACCCGCTCGCATCGGTTCTTTAGGAACTCGAAGATGAGGCCCGTCCGGTATGGCAGGTGGACTGGTGCGCTTTGGCATCGGAAAATTGATGACAATTGACGACGGATTAGAATCTCGTCAATTATTCCGTCAGTTATCAGAGAATTGACACAATAATCGATGAAACTGGCAAGACGTTAAGGCTATCCTTTTCAATTGACTAACACCAATTTTGTTGCTTATATCGATTGTAATAGGTGATAAACAATTTTGCAAAAGTGGTTGAATATGTATGTAGTCTTTTTACAACAGCAAATTTTGAGGGTGTTTTTTAGGGTGTCAGTTGTAATCCGTAAATACAAAAACAATAATACTAGCGTGTTACTTTCATGTATAAAGTCGGTAGGGGACGCCAATCATTATTGAAACTGAGTACTTCTTGCGGAGTGCTCAGTTTCTTTTTTTGGGCTGTAAACTTCACCGCATCTGCTAACGGAATATATTCCCCTTTCACCGTCATGCTGTTTCCTTTCAGAACAATTTCATTCACCAACAGTTGCAGATATTCCTTGCTGAACGGCTGTGACGTGTCCAGCAGCTTCTCACACAGCACTGCACAGAACGAAACAATCTCATCCTTGTCTATGGAATCTACATCCGCCTGTGGCGAATGTTCGTAATCGTCAATACGTGCCGAAATATTCTTCTATCAAACTACATCGAAATGTGATATATCATTGATATATACTTGGAGGAGGCTTACGATGAATAAAACAGCTAAAATATTTCAGAACGGTCGTAGCCAGGCAGTGCGTTTGCCTGCTGAATTCAGGTTTTCTACCCATGAAGTTTTCATTGAACGCAAAGGCGATTCAATTGTTCTTAGGCCTAAGCCCGAGAGTTGGGATGACTTTTTCTCACAACCTTCAAAGGTACCTACGGATTTTCTTTCTGACAGAAACGATGTCCCTCCTGAAACACGGGAGTTGTTTTGATGCGCTATATGCTCGATACCAATATCTGTAGTTACATCCTCAAAAATCATCCAGCAGTAGTAAAGCAGAAATTCGAAGAAGTTGGCGTCGGGAATATATGCATTTCAGCAATTGTACTCGCTGAATTGTATTACGGCGCAGCTCGCCATCCTAAAGGTGTTGTCATACGGCGCGAAATTGATAACTTTGTATCGAGATTGGTTGTTATTCCTTGGGATGAGTTTGCCGCAGATCATTATGGGGCGATCAGGGCCTCTTTGGAAAAGGTTGGCACTCTTGTAGGCGCCATGGATATGTTGATAGCTGCCCATGCCAGGAGCTGCGGCGCCACACTTGTAACAAACAACCTGCGGGAGTTTGACCGAATAAAGGGACTGACGTCGTTAAACTGGGTATAAATGAATATTTTCACCATGCTTTCCGAATAGCCGAATTATACTAAACCTGCCATGTTTCAAACCATTTTCAACACCTTATTCGACCGGCTTGCTCCGGGGAGATGCCTCCGGTTTGATGCTTTTGTTTGATTTTAAATTACCGCGCAGCGGTTTAGTTCAACAGGCGAATAGAGTGTCTTTCACAGCGATATTTCAAATTTCACTACTGAATATGTATGCCGTAGTAGTCCTGATGTTGCATATTTAGTTCGTGACGTGGGATCTCAATTTAAATCCGTTATCCGACTTTGAACCGGTGGCAAATTTTACAGAGAGAAAATATACAGGTAAATAAAAGGGCGTTGACTTAGTGCAATGATTGCACTATTGTCAGCCTATGCCCTTACTACAACGATTTCTTAAATGTGCTATCTATATCAACACCAGAGACCATAACCCGCCTCACTTCATATCAGAATGAGTGACGGGAGGGAAGCATGGGTTGATATTGCTTCACTGGAAATACTATACGGTAGTGTGCCTCGAAGGGAAGTTAAGGACGCGCTTGAATGGGCTGGGAGTAATAAGGAATTTTTGCTTAAGAAGTTCAAGGAGTACAACCAGTGAACAAGCAATTTAACATTAAGACCGTGGTATCTGTTACGCCCTTCAATTTAACGGTTACTTTTGGCGATGACGTAACTATGGACATTGACCTGACTGCTATTGTGGCGCAAAACAATTTTCTATCACCTTTGAACAATGCCGCTCTGTTCAACAAAGCGATAGTAGGCGAACACGGGAATGATATTACATGGGGTGATGATCTGACTCTTTCAGGGGACAATCTGAGGGCAGAGGCTGTTGAGCAATGTGGTGGTATATCACATGAACGGATCTGGAACTGGATGCATCGAAACGGATTGACACTTGATTCTGCATCCAAGGCACTTGGTATAAGTCGGCGTATGCTGGCTTACTACCGCAACGGTGAGAAGCCGATTCCAAGGCACATTTGGCTGGCTTGCCTTGGATGGGAAAAATGTAAGGGTGAAGATGACAGGTTAATGAGGCATGCGGCATAATTCGAAACTTTAAGGCCACCAAAAAGGCCAGTCAAAAGTTCTAAGCGCGTCTGCCAAGGGCGCCACTCTTGATTGAATCTGAGTACCTCATCACTGGTACTCAGGTTCAATTTTTTTCAGCCAAAAACTTCACTGCACCAACCAATGCTCCATACTTTCCTTTAAACTTTACTTCGCTTTCTGTCAGTACGATTTCACTTACCAGCAATTGCAAATAATCCTTGGCAAACTTTGATGTCGGATCGGTCAGCTTCTTTCTTGTTTCCTCGCAGAAGGTCTTGACCAAGGCAGTATCAATTGAATCCATCATCGCAACCTGAGACCCCGAGTACTGTTCAATCTTGTGCTCAATCTCCTGCCTCTTATTACGCAGAACGGTAATACGTTCTTTCAGCATATCATCTATGGCAATATCGCCATCTTCAATAGCATTGTACACGTTGGTGATCTTGGCCTTGACCACTTGAAAACCGGAGAGAAGCCTGGGCTTGCGCGTGATTTTTTTTATCGTCAGCATACCCCAACATCCAACTCTCGCTCTTTCTCACACATCGGGCAGATGTAAAATGTTTTTGGAAGTTTCATATCGCAACAGGTCCAGTAAGCGGGACGTTTCTCGGATTCATCCCACGGATAGGGGTCTCTATTGTAGTCGTGACCGATTCTTTTAGCCATTGTCCGTCTCTTCACGCGCCGCCACTAACCGCTCCAGTCCATTAATCTGTTCACCCAGCCAGTTATGCAAAGCCTTGGCATTCTGATGGCTGAGTACTACGCCATTGGATACATAACGCACGATGCTGCTGTTGAGATTTCCGGGATCTACGGCAATGACGTCAGTGCCAATTGAACCATCAGGGTTGATAGCGTGAGTAATTTCATTGGGCAGAGGTGGTCGTTCCAGGTAAAAGTTGGCGATAATCTCGCCGCGTGGCGAGATGCCGCCCTGAGCACCGTTGACATAGATCGGGTTGTAGTCGTACTTGAAGATGTACTTGAAGGTGATTGATTCGTCATGTTTAGACATTGTTTTGCTCCTTTTGGGTTTGGGATTGGTAGTGTAGCATTCCCTGCTCGTTACAGCCTGACACTTGATGGAAGAAAGCTGGTCAAGATCGGATTGAACTGCATGAAGAATTCCTTGAGCCTGGTTTCTGCAATTTCCGGTGTTTCCTTTTCAGCCAGCGGTGTTATCAGGCGCACCATGGAGCCGTCGGTCCGATTCAGGGTAATCGAATCGACGATATTGAAGAGTTTGGTCTGAAACAGATCGGTCAGGATACGTCCACGCTGGTTAAACCAGTAGTAAGTGAGTCGCCGTTCGCTACCCATAATCATCATGGCCCGATTAACAATGACAGGATACCCGTTCGCGTCGATCAGAGAAATTTTTTCAGGATCTTTCAACTCCCAGCCGCTGCCGGGCAGGCAGGAAGCCGGTGAGTGGCTGGCCTTCCCTTTTGACTGAAAATCACTGAAGGCGACATAGCTGTTAATCACCTGGCCGCTTCCGTTGCGATAGTCCGCCAGGAGATAATCGGTAAGATTCAATCCATCCAGAAACATCTGTTCAAGGTTCTGTTTTTTGCCGTTCCAACTACCGACTGTTTCCGGAAACGCACTGAACGGTTTTTGCATGGCGGTCCTGTTTCGCTCAGAAACGCTCTGAACAGCTGCGGCAGTCGTTCCCATCAGCAGCAGAATAATAACAAATTGCACTGATATGATACGAAATGGACCGGAAAAGCTCTTTTGTGGGGGAATAGGAATGTCACTATACGTCGCAGCAACCTGCTCTCTACCGACCCGTTCGGGAAGAATCCGTTTGAGAAGAGCCATCTCCATCAGCAGAATTCCCAAGCTGATCATAAAGATAAACCAGCCGGAAAAATCATGAAAGAACCCTTCCGCCGCCGCTGATCCCATAAACTGATAGAGTATACCGACCGAAGCGATGCGCATGCTGTTGGTCACAATTGATATCGGAATCGCCGAAAGGACAAGAAACACCTTTTTCCATAGTGCTCCTTTGAAGAAGTAGGCCAGCAAAATACCCAGGACAATGAGCGGAAAGAAATAGCGTAAGCCACTACAGGCATCCACTACCTGCAGCCTGGTAAAACCCAGGTCAATCACGTTGCCTTCGCGATAGGCGGTCAGACCACATAATTGAAGCATGATTACTCCGATCTGCGATGACATGAGTTTGAGCTGCAGAGTCAGACCGTAATAAAGAACCATCGGGGGCGGAACCATTGTCAGTGCCAAACAGACCGGAAACGCGATCACGCCTAGCTTCCGTCGCCCCATGATCGACCAGAGTGCGCCAACGGACAAAAGCCAGAAGGAGAAAAACATGAGGGTATATTCACCCGCCAGTTCGCCCATCCAATAGGTCAGGATTGCAAGCATGACCGGGAACAGGCCGAACCAAGCGCGGCAAACCGGCTCCCGAGCCAAATCAGCCCTCTTTTCCCAGATCAGATACGCAACAACCACAGGAATGAAATAGCTGTAGGTAAAGTCATCCATCCCCCATTTGCCAAGCAGGTAGTCAAATGTGCTTCGATACATGACTGACGCCAGTACCAGAAATATCAGAACACCACCCAGCATCGGCAATGAAATCGCCTTACGCATACACACCCCTCTTTTACCTACAAAAGTCGATTAAATCCCGATACTGATCAATGATCTTTTCTCGGGAGAACTTGTTTTTTGCGGCAACATACGCCCTGAGACCCATCTGCCAAAGTCTGTCATCATCGGAGCGGGCATCGATAATAGCTTGCACCAGATGCGTAGCATCCACCGGAGGCACAACCCAGCCAATATTCTCTTCCTGTACCAGGAGCGCCACTTCCGAGTCTTCTCTGGTCACTGCAATTATTGGTGTAGCGGCTGCCATCAGGTTATAGGTGCGACTTGGAACTCCGGCGCCTGTCACGCCAGACAGTAAAGAGATCAAGGAGATGTCGCAGGCATTCAGAAAATTTGACTGCTCGGCTCGTGGTTGCTGACCGATTATAGTTATATTTTTGAGCCCTCTTCCGGCTATTTCTGACTCCATCCAACTCTTCTTTGACCCCGAACCGATAAAGAGGAAATGAATAGTGTCATCATCTTTCAGAAGAGTTACGGCTTTAAAAATATATTCGATTGCTTGCGCTCTCCCCATATTTCCGATGCAGGAAACGACGAATTTGTCCGTTAAACCGAGCTCCCTGAGCAGAGTGTTCTCCGCTTTTGAAGAGGGCACGACAACATCAATATCCGCCCAACTTCTTATAATACTCACATTGTTAGCGCCGCTCCCGATCCTCTTTTCAGCAAGCGCTTTCATATCCCGCCCCAGAACAACGACGCGGTCGGAGCTTTTGAAAAGATGCTTGTTAAGCACGCCAAAAACCCTGTCCATAACCCCTTTTGGCCTGATCATTCCGGTGGCAACCAGAATTTCGGGGTACACATCTTCCAGACGTAAAATGCAGACAGCTCCCTTGCAGAGTGCGACCAGTTTAGCCATGTATGGGGAAGAGGGGGGACTTGTTACCGCAATGACGATGTCACCTTTTTTTACGTTGACGAGTGCCTTGATAAACGTTGCAACACTGTACGTGAGTATATTGATAAGCCGTAATGCCAGAATATCCTTATTCAGGGTTGTACCCAGGCAACGTTCAATCGTCACTAAATTCCTGACCTCTTTCCGGGCAACCTGCGAACCACGGGCGGTAACCGTAGGTGCACTGCAGAGGACATGAACATTATGTGTATGTGCGAGCCCCTCGGCTATCCCGGTGGTGTAAAAAGCCGTTCCCTGTTCATCCGGATAGTACACTTCCGAAAGAAACCAGATATTCCTTTCTGTCGCGGCCATTGCTACTTATGCCACACTGTCTGGTTTACATAATTCGTGTAACTCAAAATGATGCGGGCTACTTTTTCTGATACATTCGGGACGTGATAATCCTCTACAATGCGCAAGGTCCTTTCGGCGCCCCTTCCTTGACTATTCAGAACAACCAGGCCCTGCCGGATGGTATTCCATTCGAGGCCTGTCATCATTACGGCAGCCTCTTCCATACCCTCCGGTCGTTCGTGAGCCTCGCGGATATTCAGTGCTGGGAAATTGAGGATTGATGATTCTTCGTTGATCGTACCGCTATCAGACAACACCGCCCGGGCGTTCATCTGCAATTTGACGTAGTCAGTCAAAGAGAATGGTTTATGGAGTTCAATCTTCCGGTCAAACTGAAAACCACGCTCTTCCAGCTTTTTACGTGTACGGGGATGGGTAGTAACGATAACCCGCTCTCCAAAATCGGCCACCAGACCTTCCAAAACCTGTCTCAGGTTAGTGATATTCCGGTCTGAATCGACATTTTCTTCGCGGTGGCAACTAACCACAAAATATTTACCCGGCTCCAAACCCAATGTATCAAGTATTTCCGAACGTTCGATCTTGGGAAGATAGTGGTGCAACACCTCGTACATGGGGCTGCCGGTTTTAATCACCCGGTCCGGTGGCAATCCCTCCCGCAGCAGGTAGTCCCGCGAAATCGTACTATAGGGCATATTAATGTCACTGATGTGGTCAACGATCTTGCGGTTGATCTCTTCAGGAACCCGTTGATCGAAACAACGATTACCGGCTTCCATATGGAAAACAGGTATCTTGCGGCGTTTGGCGGCAAGAGCCGAAAGACAGCTGTTAGTATCACCCAGAATCAACACGGCATCCGGCTGAATTTCCGCCAGCGCCTTATCAACTGTCGTGATGATCATGCCGATTGTTTCAGCGGCGCTCTCACCAACTGCATTCAAAAAATGATCCGGTTTGCGCAACTCAAGGTCATCAAAAAAAATCTGATTGAGCTCGTAATCGTAATTTTGTCCCGTGTGAATAAGCACATGATCAACATACGTATCAAGTGCCGCCATGACTCGCGACAGACGAATGATTTCCGGCCGTGTTCCGACTATTGTCGCTACCTTCAGTTTTTTCATAGCTGTTCCTTACGCTCTACCGCTTCAAAATAGGTATCCGGTTTTTCCGGGTCATACACTTCATTGCACCATATGATTGTCACCAGATCGGTTGTGCCGGTATTGGTTATATTGTGCGTGTAACCGGTCGGTATATCAACAACGTCCAGTCTGTCGCCGGAGACCGGATAGTTGATAATGTTGGAACTGCCAACCCTTCTGAACTGGATCATGCCCTGGCCGCTGACGACCAGAAACTTTTCATTCTTACTGTGGTGCCAGTGATTACCCTTGGAGACACCCGCTTTCGAAATGTTTACCGACACCTGTCCCCGATCAGCAGTTTTGATGAACTCGGTAAACGAACCGCGCTCATCAACATTCATCTTCAGCAGATAACTGAAATCATCGTGAGGCAGATAACTGAGATAGGTACTGTACAGTTTTTTTGTGAACGGATCAGACATGTCGGCGATGCCCAGATTTGTGCGGCTTTCCGGGAAGGAACGGATCAGATCGGCAATTTCACCCAACATGAGGGAATGTACTGGTTCAACATGACAATACGGATCCGATACGCATAGAGAGCCATCCATGGTGGCGATAAACTCGGCAACAACATCATCGATGTAGACCAGATTCATCATTGCCGATGGATCGTTGATCTGGATCGGCAGATTATTGGCGATGTTGTGGCAGAAGGTGGCGACGGCACTGTTGTAGTTTGGTCGACACCACTTGCCAAAGACATTCGGCAGGCGATAGACATATACTGAAGCGCCACTCTGTCGTCCGTAGGCAAATACGGCATCTTCTGCCTCGCGTTTGCTGAGACCGTAGAGATTGTCCTGTGCCGCCTGAATAGAGGAGCTTATCAGCAGCGGAGTCGCCCTGTCCTGCTCTGTCAGATGAGAGATTATGGTTTTGGTCAGGCCGGCATTGCCGCTGGCAAACTCTTCGGGATCCTGTGGACGGTTGACTCCCGCCAGGTGGAAAATGAAGTCTGCTGCCCGTATCAGGTCAGGCAGTGCAGCCGGATCGTCATCTATATCAAAGCTGGATAGCGTTATGCTGGAACGCTGTAAAAGTGTTGCCATCAGGTTCCTGCCCACAAATCCGGCTGATCCGGTCACCAGTACCGTGATGTTCTCTTGCATGGCCATTTTTCCTCTCGCCCTGCAGGGCCTCTTGTATGATATCCAGTTTCAGCAGCAGATCCATCATTCCTTCCACATCCAGCCGCCGGGTATTGTGGGAGTTGTAATCCTCAAAATCTGAGACAACTTCCTGCCCTTCCACGAAAAAACAGTTATAATTCAAATCTCTGACATCAGCCGGTATCCGGAAGTAATTTCCCATATCCACCGCCTTTGCCATCTCCTCGCGGTTCAGCAGTGTCTCGTACAGCTTTTCACCATGCCGTGTGCCGATGGTACGGATTTCATTATCCGCGCCCAGCAATCGCACCATGGCCTCAGCAAGTGTCCGGATAGTGGCGGCCGGCGCCTTTTGAACAAAGATGTCGCCCGGATTGCCATGCTCGAATGCGTACAACACCAGATCAACGGCATCGTCGATGGTCATCATGAAACGGGTCATATTCGGATCGGTCAGCGTCAGTGGATTTCCGTCTTGAATCTGCTTGAGAAACAGCGGGATAACCGACCCGCGTGAAGCCATAACATTGCCGTAACGGGTACCACTGAAAACAGTTGTCGCGTTGCCATACATGCGTGCCTTGGCTACCATCAGTTTTTCCATCATTGCCTTGCTGATACCCATGGCGTTGATCGGATAGACCGCCTTATCTGTGCTCAGAACAATTAAATTCTGGACTTGGCAGGCCATGGCCGCATTCATGACGTTTTCAGCGCCAATATTGTTGGTGCGTAATGCTTCCATCGGGAAAAACTCGCATGAAGGCACCTGCTTGAGGGCGGCAGCATGAAAAACATAATCGACACCCTGCATCGCCGGTACAATACTGTCATAATTTCGTACATCACCGATGTAGAACTTCACTTTCGGATTCGCCAATTCGATGCGCAGATCCTCCTGCTTTTTCTCATCACGGCTGAAGATGCGGATCTCCCTGATCTCCGTATCGAGAAACCGCCGTAACACGGCTGTGCCGAACGAACCGGTGCCGCCGGTGATCAATAACGTCTTTCCTGCAAACATATAACCCCTCCGAATCTCATATAAGCTTTACGAGATTTCGGATCATACATTATTTATATGTCACTTCTGTTACAACGGGGAAATAGTTGTGAAAAGATTGAAAGCAGAAATGTTACAGAAGGGGGGAATTCCTAACTTCAGTTACGATACAAAGCCAGGTCGGCGATAACCGGACGATGGGCGGAAGCTTTGTAGGTGCCGGTCCAGCAACGTCGAGTTTTGAGCTGGGAGCTCATCATAATGTGGTCGATCCTCATCCAGGAAAAATGGAAGGAAGGTGCTCTGTGCTGCAGTAGAAAATGACCGTAGGTATAACCGTATCCTTTCCCTTCCTCGGCAAAGGCATCGTGAAGTCCGACATTCCTGAGCGTAGCGCAGATACGGGAATCATCGGTTGAATTCAGGTCACCGGCAACGATAACCGGCCCCTGTTCCTGCAGGATATACTCCCGCACAGCCTGCGCCTGGATAAAGCGCGCCTCCACATTGTTTGTCAACGCATCGGCAGCCTTTGGCAGGTACCATGGTTTCCGTTTTACAACCCGTAAGGCGTTGAGCCCCGATCGCGGAGACTCAAAATGGACGTCATACAGGGCAACCGTTATTCCGCCGATCTGCAGCGTAGTTCGCAGACAGGTAGAATCGGCACCCGGGAATGACATCCGAAGAACTTTCATCTCACCAAGAGGCAGCCTGCTGGCGATAACATATTGCCCGTTTGAGCGGACACTCCATGATCTGAATAAACTCTTGAGAGGGCCATCAAGCACCCCCTGAGCGTCCTGAAAGAGAACAACATCAGGATTGTTCACTTGAATATCCTGTCGAAGCGCCTCGTGTGCCGCTTTGTCGTGAAGACCGTACTTGATGTTCCAGGTCATAACCCGTAACGGCAGACTACCCTGCAGATTGCGAGGAGCTGCTAATGGCCAGCAGAATCCCATCAGCGGCCCCGCAACCCAGGCAACACAGAGCAGAGGAAGCCAGAGCCACTTTCGAGAAAAAATGAGTGATAAAAGCGTAAGGATTATTCCGGGAAGCGCCCATATCGCCTGGGGCAGATAGAGGTTAAAAGCTCCGAACCACCATAGATCAGCACCCACGAAGTTCAGAATTGTCAGTGCGACAAGGAGTGCCGCGTAGGTAAAGATGAGGATGAGCAGCCAGGCAGCGGTCTTGCGATGTGGTTTGGTCGTCATTGCAGCTAGCATAGGTTGTAAAATTGCCTGTAAAATTGTATAAGCGGCTTGTTTCCTTTAAAGGGTCTGCGGAATATAGTGTGGGAGACCGGTTTTAACGACTGGCCTGAATTCATCCCTCAGTGTGGGAAACTAAAAAAAGTAGCCTTCTTCCAGAAGCTTCACCAATGTTTTACGGATCAATCGCTTTTGAGCGATGACGGCTTATTAAGTAAGTCGATGACCTCTTTGGCGTAAAAAATACGATTACGCTGCTGTTTGTTCTGTTGTGTTAATATACCATATTCTTCCATCAGTTTTAATGCCGCACTCGCGGACGGGAATGATATACCCAACGCATCTTTGGCTTTATGCGCAGTCAAAACCGGAGTCCCTAACATTAGTTCCGGGAATTTGTACAATACGGACTGTTTTCTCGTTCCGGAACCTTCTATAATCTCCTTCCATTTCTTCAGGATAGCTTCAAGCCCAAGTGCTGTCCCTATTGACTCTTGAACTGCAGACTGGACCCCAAGCGCGAAGAATTTGATCCAATCGGCCCACTTACCTTGAAGTTGAACGCCTGCCAGAGCATCGTAATATTCCCTCTGGTTGTCTTTGAGATACCCAGCCAAATAGACTGGAGGGTATCCTTCTGCGGCCAGCATAAGAGGTAAAAGAATGCGCCCAACACGGCCGTTACCATCGAAGAACGGGTGTATTGTCTCAAATTGAGCGTGAATAACCGCCATGCGCGTCACGACCGATATTTCAACCTGGTCCTCTTCGGATGGAGAGTATTGGAGCATTGAAACTAAATCGGCAATACATGCGTCAATATTTTCTGCGGGTGGTGGTACAAAACGTGCCTGGTCTATGCTCCTTCCTCCTCCAATCCAATTCTGTTTGTCTCTGAACACGCCAGGTATCCAGTTATATTCTGACCCCTCCATTAGACATGCATGCAGATTCTCGATCAGCTTTCTGGACATTGCGGCAAGGCCGTCTTGTCGAACCTGCTGCAGTCCAAATTCAAGAGAAGTCACATAATTAAGCGTCACCTGCACGTCCGGTGGCAAGCCTTCATCGCTACCCGTCGCCTCAAATGTCAGCAGATCATTGATGTCTGAACCTGTTCCCTCGATTTGACTACTTCTAACCGCCTCGCGCCTATCGGCCGTGCGTGTAACAAGTTCTGGATTAGGAAGAGCCTTGGACAACATCTGCAGATTATCCAAGGCAATACGAGCCCGACTCACTTCATCCTGTATTCCTCTCAAACCCATTAATTGGTCTATTCCGGGAGTAGGTGGAGGAACAAGAGCAAACGCACCAGGGTGCATTTTTACGGGGACAAGAAGTTGTCTTCGATCAGGGCTTAGATCTGTTTTTCGCATATTTAAACCTTTAATAAGGTATTTTTTTATTTAAAGATACAGCCAGAACTTTAAATAAGCAATATCCATATTAAAAGTTTTACCTTTAATTGGGGTAGACCAACTGTCATATCACCATGGGTATGCTCACTTGTCATTATTTACTCCGACCCCACAGTCAATTCAGGAGACCCCTTCTAAAGAGCCTATGTCACACATGACCAGTCTTATTTATGCACACTGCCTGCCCAGCCCGAATTAGTATCAATCCACTTCAGGCTTATCCAATACCAGCATGTAGTAAGAACCATCACTGCAAACCAACTCCAGCCATCAATGAGGAAAACTTTCTTAACCCAATCATGCTTTGTGAAAAACTGCGACCAGGGAATGCAATAGAGTGTAGATACGACATTAGCTCCAATGAGCATCAATGCTCCCTTCCTTGTGGAGATACTTGAAAATGCGAGGTAAACCCATAGCGGCATAGCATCTGTCTTGTGCATTTTTTTCTCTCTACCTCTCTATCCTGTATGTTTTTGCAAATCCTGACGTTCGGCTCGTCAACCACAACAAAAACAGGCCGTTCCCGGCGATGAAAAAGTTAAAGGCACCGAACCACCATAGATCCGCTCCTGCGAAGTTTAAAATTGTCAGCGCGGGCAGAATTACCGCGTAGGTAACAATGAGGACAAGCAGCCAGGCGGGTGCCTTGTGTTGAAAAGTGTATTTTGCCGCTGCTCGCATTGGGTGGAAGAGATTACTGCTAGGCTTCAAGAAATAATTTTCTATTCAACATCAAATTGTTTTCGTCGTTGGCGACCGCTTTTGCAAAATTCACAGCCTGTCTCGATAGCGAAGCAAGTGATTCCTGATCCATTTCAACACATTCATGCAGCACCTTTTGGAATATTTCCGGTGCACTAAGTGATATTTCCCATCCAACGCCCTTTTTTTCAAGATCTCGCCAGGGGGTCCGGTCGCTGATCAATACGGGACAGCCTGCGATCAATGCCTCAAGAATGACATGACCAAAATTTTCACCTAGGGTAGGGAGAAAGAACAGGTGATATGTGCTCAACACTGCGTGAACGTCTTTGCTGTTGACAGGGCCTTTATGCCTGACTTCTATATTTGGCGGAAGCTTTTTGATGAGATTCTCGCACTCTGCCCAGTATTCTCGGTCTTCCAATGGTCCGTAAATATCAAATTTAATTTCACCGCATACGCCTTGAAGAATCTTCAAGGCGCCGTCAAGGTTTTTCATGCGCGCAACGCGTGCCAGAAAGACAATATTCAGCTTGTTTTGCTCTTTTCTTGTTCTATTAGTCGCTAATGATTGTAATTGAATGTCGTTAAGCCTCTCTGGCAGATCCGGCGCAATTACGACATTAGGTGCATATTTGACTTTTGCTATTTTATTTTTGGAATCAAACATCCCGTGAACATTTTCAGCCTCGAACTCACTGGAGGCATGCCACTTTATGTTGTCATATAACCCAAACCATTTGGCAAGCTTCAGAAAGGGGGCTTTCTTGTAGGATTTGATTTTTACGGCGCTATCAGCGACTTCCCCCCTTGGTGCCAGAATAACTTGTACATTTCGATTTGAACTTATTTTATGAGATATCAGCGGGTAGATCGTAAAGTGGGGTGAAAACAGGCTGTTCAAATACAATATGTCATATGGTGTCTGAGCCAATAATGTACCTATAGAGATTAACGAACTTTGCTCAGGCGACAAATACCGGACTTCAGCCTTTCCAACGGAACGCCAGCTTTGAGTGTCTTCGAAGAAAGGCTTTCGATCATCAATGTCTCGATCGCGCGTGACAATCTTAAAGTGGAATTCATCACCCAACTGGTCCACGAGATTCGATAGAGTCTTAATCGGGCCACCCGCTTTAAAGCCGGGAAGGTAGTAGTCCGCAAAGATGAGTATATTGAGCTTACCGTGCCCTGTCTGCCGTATCATCAGTAAATTGCTCCGATCGCCCAAAGTTTCGACGGTTTTGCTGTTTTGTAATGTCCGATATGTTTCATTTTCTCAAGATAATAGCCGGCCACGGTCTCCATCAATTTATTCATAACGGTGATACCTCCAACATTCGTCTATAGAGTTCCGAGTATTGAGCGGCAACTGAACGAGGCCGAAAACGTTCAATATTTTGGAAACCTTTATCAATAAGTTGCTCGCGAAATTTAGTGCCTTTAATTATCCGCAAAACTGCCTTTCTTATGTCCTCGATCTGGTATGGGTCAACATAACAGGCGCCATCGCCAGCAACATCTGGCATGGAGAAAAGGGTACTCGTAATGACCGGTCGCCCTACAGCATGTGCTTCAAGAATCGGAAGACCAAAGCCCTCGTACAAAGAAGCGAACATCAAAATATCCGCTTTGCCATATTGTTCAACAATCTCTGTACGTGTTAGGTTAGTGTAATTTTCATATTTGATTTCATTGTCCCGCAATAGATCTAACTGGAATGGTGATATATGACCTATAATCGCCAAGTTGCATGGTATCCCCCGTAATGCGGCCACGACTCTGCTCAAATTTTTATTTTCATTGGTTCCGACCTGAAGGATACGGGGACAACTGTCATTAAATTCAAATGGAACAGGCGTAAACTCAGGTGATACGCAATTCGGTATTACTGCGATTTTCAAATGATCATTACGCATATGCCGCAACACAGCTTTTCTTGTAGATTCTGAGATTACCGTAACCATGCCTGACCGTTTAATAGGCAACCAGTACCAAAAAAACCAAAGTAACCAATATTTCAGGCCATGCGTTTTCTCAAGCATGACACAATCATGCAATGTCAATATCGTACGACTTCGCTTCATGAAATACGTCAGAAAGTGTACATCACCTGTAATATGATTTATGTCCCCTTGATTCCTGGAGGCGTAGATACTATCCAGTATACGCGGGATGATCCCTCTTGAAAAATAACGACAAATGTGAACATCAAAATTTATATCATCAGGTAAGGCAGAACGGATATCATCAAACAGCCTTTCGATGCTGAAGTATGATTCATAAGGCTTTCTTTGGAAGAATGTTACTCTCATCGTAAGATTTCCTGTTCAATAATAGATCTAGGTCATTAAACTCATCTTGGTACCAACATTGAGAAAGTCGTCAGGTATTCATGTTATAGCGGCTAATAAACATTTTATTGATTTCGGTACTGAATTTCTTGCATGCCAGGCACGTGCCCCATTCTGGATTGTTTGCTGTGAATCTACATCCATGACCATTTTGGACAATTCGATAAATTCCAGTCCAGGTCGCGGGTCTTGGGGAAAACAGAAATTTTGCTGTTCAACGTTTACAGGGACCACTCCGTAAGCGCAATAGCTTGCAAAAACACTCGATTTCGATGTTTCGCCAGTTGGTGCAGTAAACAAACCAAATCTAGCGGCAGTCAGTGCGTTACCAACCACCGCACCGTCCACTAATCCAAGTCTTTGTATCGACCATGATGACGGTACCTCAAATTTAAAGGGATTTCCTATATCCGTAATAATAAAACCGCGACCAAACAGAACATCCGGTCCCCCCAATTCTAGCATTTTGCGGTAGATTCGCTCTCGCTTAACCGGAGTTCCGAAGACAACTATTTGATTGGGTCGAAGATGAATATCGAAATCGACATCTGCCTCTTTAATATTGCTCCACGTAGGTATATAGACAGGTTCTCTGCCACCGGCATCTCGTAAGATTTGGAGACCGCGCGCTTGATTGACAAAAACGAAGTCGGAATGCTTAGCCAACGATTGACACAAAAAGTTTTGAGGTAGCACGAGAACACTGCTTCGCCGCAGAGGCATAAATTGCGAAGGGAGTTCATGAAAAAAAGTCGCGACACGCAATCCACAATTTTTAGCCTTTATAGCAAGCTTTATAAGAGGAGCAATTAATCCGTACCGATGATAGCCATATAAAACGGCTTGGATAAAAACTACTTCATTACTTCCTGCGTTCGTTATCTCTGACTTGGCTGCGTCAGGTCCGACAATAATTCGAACGGTTTCTCCGGAGTTTCTTATTGCGGTAGCAATAATATCCGTATGGTCACTTACGCCACATTCCTTGGGTCGGTAATCGGGAACTACAAATAACATGAATTCACCTATTGCTGTCACATAGATTCTATAGCAGCACCAGTTAAAGCGATGCCTCTGTTTTTGACAATTTGATACTGTTACTACATGTGAAAACAAACTGAATACCGAAAAATCCTGGAAATAAAACAGCTGCTTTCATCTCTAGCCATGAGCTAATCGCAATAGGCAAAAAAACAGCGAACTCCCGGTAAAGGGAAATTCCCGTAAGCAGCGGAATTGATGATTTCATAGCCGTTTTGCTTAAGTAAAAGATGAGCACTTTTCCAATCAAAAATGGAAAATGAGTATTATCTAATAGCCCGCCCTCGGTATATCTAAACCTCACAAGAAGAAATAAGAACCTTTGTTTCCAATGCATGGTGTTTGGCAAAGCGACGATTAACGTGCCGTTAGGGGAAAGGTTTTCGAGCAACCGTTGAAGCAATACATCGAGCCTGTAGATATGTCCTAATACATGGCTACAAACTATACAATAAAAGTTCCCTAATACAGAAAAATCAAAATCATTGATATCGCCTACAAAAACCTTATCTATACACTTTGCTGCCAGTATTGATTCTTGCTCTGAGTACGTAACTCCTGCTACCTCACAACCGATATTATGCTTTAATATGTTTTCCTAAAGCTCCAGAACCACAACCAACATCTAAAAGGCGAGTTGTATTTTTAGGTATTTTAAGAAAAACAGGTTCATTTATTGCTTCGTATATCATGATCCCTCGCAAAATTACCAAGTATTGAAGTATTCGAAGCTATTCAGCATTTGGGCTGTCACAACGATTATAATCGTCAGTAAGGCGGACGATATCGTCTTCGCCGAGATATTCTCCACTCTGAACTTCAATGATCACCAGCGGGATTTTACCTGGATTCTCAAGGCGATGGTTCTGCCCTATTGGAATAAAGGTCGACTCATTGACATTAACTGTCTGCTGACGGTCACCGCAGGTAACAAGTGCGGCACCTGAGACAACGATCCAGTGTTCACTGCGATGATGATGCATCTGCAGCGACAGGCGTTGGCCAGAAAGTACTTCAATGCGTTTGATCTTGTAATTGGTGTTCTCATCGAGAACGGTATAGCTGCCCCACGGGCGTTCACCACGTTCCATTTTTATTCCTTTCATATTTGAGGTTCTTTCAAAGATGCTTCAACTTATCGCATAAACATATTTCTGCTTTGAATTAACAGCGATTTGACATCCAAAAGAATATATCGCACTAAGTGCTCACATTTTTGAAGGCGTCCACATAATGGAATTGGTTGTAAAGTGACATCATCGGCAACACCTTAAATGGTTCAGAATGCCATAAAATAGCATCATGATAACGACCCCTTTTGAGATAAAATATTAAGTTAGCGAATAGCAAATTTATGCATAATAACTACAATAAAACCAGCAATCTTGTCCTTAACAGCTGTGTTTAACCACATCCAATTAATATAATACAAAACAATAAATGTTGGCACCATCACTAGAGTTATAAACTCAAGCCTAACACTACTGACTGTTGATATTAACCCCACAGATAACAGTAACGTTGGCGGAATAATAGCCAGGACGATCTGCCTTTTGGACAAACTAGTCATACTGACAGCAAAACACCTATTGACAAAAAGAATTGGCAGCACAACAGACGCAACCAGTTCAGATACAACTAAACCTATGCCAACACTTAGGATGCCAAACTGACGACTTAATAGGTATGCCACTATAAAAAGTGTTCCGAAGCGACCAGCAGCAATGTACGTTTGCGAACGCAAGTCATTGATTCCTGAAAGGTAAGTGGTTAAACCTGCACCGAAGTTAGTTAAAGAGATTGTTGCTGAAAGTAAAAGAAACAAAGGACCATTAAATAATAAAATTCCTTTCGTCCATATATTATAAATCTTCTCTATAACAGGCAGCAGGATAATTATACAGAAATTAACGCAGAGACCACTAATAAACCAATTTGCATTAATAACAGCCTTGATTTTCTCAATGTCTCGTGTTGCATGAAATCTCATCATATCAGGAAGGAGAGAGGTCATTAGAATGTTTGTTACAGTCGTAGCAGAATTTATCAATGTCCGTAACGTGGTAAAAGAGGGAATGACCGCAGATGTAAACAAGGCTGAAATAAAAATTAATAAGCCATTGTTTGAAAGTTGAGTAAAGATACTATTAAAGGCTAGCATCAGTGATTTCCTTAATATGTGAAATCCATAATGCCAATCGCCATGTCGCCACCAAGGGAAAAATTGCGGAAGCTTGAAACGCAGGTACCATATTCTATACAGAATCATAATTGATTGAACGATAGCATACGAAATACATACCGCGAGAATGGAACCACCATAAACAGCTATGACAACAAATAAAGCAAATTGGACTAATTTTGCAAGAATATCAAACCATATATTTTCACACAATAAACCTGCAGGCATCATAATTCTAGAAATAATTCCGCAACCCGATCCAAGCGTCCACCACATAGCCATTAACAACAATAACCCGAGCCCTATCCGATGTTTAGCAATCAAATCATTTGGTATACTTAGAAAGTTACTTAAATTACCACTAATCACTAAAAATAAGCAGAAGCCAAACTCTAGAAATCCAACAAGATAAACAATGCGTAATCCTGAGCCGAGTGTTTTTTTGAAAAGCTCAAGGTCTGAATGATACATTACATTCAGTTCATTACCTACAAAGTTCTGGAATCCAAGAACAAGTGTTTGCAACATATTAAATCCTGCAAAAGCCATTAGCCATAAACCATAATAAGTGCTGCCCCAGTACTTGAGTAAAATGGGCACTAAAATTATAGACTGCCCCATGGTAACTAAGAAAGATAAGCCCCCGACAGCTGTGTTTATAAATGTTCTATGTTCCATCGATTTATTTTTCATACTACCCTGCAAAAAGAATTAATCGAGCGCGATGAAATAATCAACTGCCTAATGATATAAAATTGCTTACAATTTTGGTTTTATTGAGATGGTACTTCTTGCTTTCAAGCTGTTCGCGCCGTATTGTTAGACTGTTGACCATTAATCTCTCCAAGTCGATGGCGATACAAGCTCCCTTCTGATGCACCGAAGAATGTAAAAAGCATCAGCATTGACAAATAATTGCCAAATAAATCGTGCGTAAGGGCCCATAACATGAAACCGATGGACACGGAAAATGAAGTAAATGCGAGCCATTTTCGGGGTGCAGGGAGTTCCCTTAACGCTTTGTATGAACGGATAACAATAGAGGTCATTAATACAAGGTATATGGCAGCACCAATTATCCCACTCTCAGCAACTATTCTAAGCCAACCATTTTCAGAAGCGCTAAAGATCTTGCTATATTCATATAAAACGGAGCCGCCAAATTGCTTTGAACCAAAAGTAAAAAATCCTATCCCTTCGCCGAAAACAGAGTATGAACTCAGAATTTCAGACAGATTTGAAGACGTCCCAGAAAACCTCGTCGAGGCATCGGAGACTCCGCTAACAGTTCGAATGAGAGGGAACAGGAGGTACTCTTGCGGAACAAGCACAATGAGCAATGCTGAGGCTAAGAGAATAAAAAAAAGAAATTGGAAATTGATCTTTTTGTTATAGACAAAAAACATGAGAAAATAGAACGTAAACAAGACCATTGAGGAACGCTGCCCAGAGATAAATATAATAATCGCACAGAATAATATCAAAAACATCTGTACAGGACTTGCCCTGAAGTATCCAGCAATACGAGATACGACAGCCAATGATGTGACAAAGGCAAACTGTCCGAATTTACCTGTGTGGAGAAATATTGAAGCTGGTCTGAACAGCCCCTTAATTACGTGCCCATTAACAGAATAGTCACCAATGCCTTGTCCGCTGAGCTTACTTAACTCATTTGGGAGGGCGTTTATGGGATGGTTTGGCCCAAGGTATAATTGGAGCAAAGCTACAGATCCAGCTAGCAATATCCAGAAGACAGCGTTGATGTTCATCATTTTATCTGCAACTTCTGTGCGTTGAGTATTGAAGAGTGCAAAGGCGATGATCATGCAACAGTATGGAATCAGCAGCGGACGTATCCCGACAGAAATAAGCACAGGATTGTGTTCAGAGAAAAGGTATGGAATAATTGCCCATGACACATAGGCACTTATCAGTAGCAAATAAGCATATAAAAAAAAATGCTGCAGTCTAAAAAAGATGAATAACGCTACTAAAAATAAAATTGAGTCTGACACGATGTAAACTATATTATCGAAATATAAGTACTTACGAATGACTTCTGAATAAAATGGCAAGGATAAACATATGACATACAGAGTTTCTTTTGATAACAATTTCATGAATACCCTACCTACTTGATGGCTAGACTCTGAACGACCTTAGATTAATACAAAGAAACTCTTGGCTGGTCTTATATCGTCACAAAAACCATCAGCTTTATCTCCAGCCCAGACGGCGAAGAAGTCCCAGTGAAGCATGCGCGACTGCAAGTTGCGCCTATAGCGTATTCCTAATTACCATATCGTGTAACTTACGAGCATCTTCCTCATTGCCAAAATAGAGCAATTTACCAGAACCCGGTTTTATAGAGGTCGTGTATGCCCCATTATGAGATGGTAATTGTTTGAATGACACTATATCAAACAGGTAAGTGCCGTTTGCTTGCGCAGTAATATTACAATTTACAACCATTTCATTGTGAAAAGCCTTGTATCCCACTAAATTTCCGTCGTCATCAATATAAATTGGATCAGTATCTTTAAAAAAGTTGGCACTGTTGGCAGGCCAGGTGCCGACGTTTGCATTGTGAAGAACTATCACTTTTCCAGTCAATCCTGGAAAGACAAAAGCTCTATTATAAAAATCTTTCTCTATGCAATGCACCGGGGAGTCGGGTACCTTCTGCATGGATGTGATAATCTTTTCGTACTGCCTGATTTCACGAGCCGATTCAGCAAACTCATCAAGTTGGGGATTAGGCTTGCCGGGCCGGTCGGCGAGAGTCCATAGATAGGCTTCATCTTGCCCTCCCGAAATTGCTGAGGATTTAAAGTCAAGGCCCAGTTCCGTCTTTGTAAAGGGCCAGTACGCCCAGCAGAAAAAGGACCGCGCCCCTTCCATAACGGCACTCCACGCCAGTGCTTTCATGCAATTTTTAGGAAGCCGGTAATACTTCCAGACATTATAGCGCGGTCCCTTATCAGTCGTGAACCTCTTCCATCCCATGCGTCCATCTTTTGCAAATTCACGAATTTTGAAATAAAGTTGTCTTTCCTTTTCCGATACTTCAGAACCGATAGGACCGTTGCCATACTTTTGGGCGTAAGCTGGAAGAGCAAGTCCTCCCTGAGTGATGACTGCCATGAAATCAGCACCATGCTTGGCAGCTTCCTCATGAAAAATAGAAAATTGATCGCGTGACCAATTCAAGGCAAAGGATGGGGACGCTAGATACCCTCCCCCTGAGAACTCCCACCAGAACCCGTAGCGGTCCGTACCTTCTATATGCGGATATGGAACGGGCTGGTCACGGGCTGCTCGTATGTCGGAATGAACTAAATTGAATTTGGCGTCTGGAGCATAGGCTCTTATTTTCGAATAATAACGTGCAAGCTTGAAGACATCCTTTTGGGGAATTTCTTCCCGTACCGACCAGGCAAGAACCTGTGGCGAATCTTTATGTTGTTGCATGAATTTGCCTGCAAGTCGCGCCTTGTCATCCATCTCTCGTTCCGACCACTTTTCTTGAAAATAAACAAATTCCAGTTGCGGGATGAGTTTTATGCAATGCTTTGCTGCGATCTTTTCATAGGCATTGAAATATTCAGGCCTTGATACTGTAAGATAAATTGCATTCACCCCTTTATTACTGATGTTAGTCATCTCTTCATCTAATAATTGTTCTACCTTTTTGCCTTTTTCACGAGCAAGTTCCCTCAATCTATAGTCATATATGTACACGCCAAAATAAAACGGCTTGCCGGAATCGCTTATGAGATCCTTCTGGCCGGCGCAGACAGTGGCTAAAATTCCGGTCATCAAAAATGAAATGCATGCCATAAAAAACAGCGACGGTTTGAGCAGCCTGTTTGCAAGTTGGGCCAAACCGCGATCTGTTACTGATGTCACATCATATTGCATTTAGTATCTCTGCTCTTTCTCCTTTTTCGCATTCTATGTAAATACACTCAGATGAATTGGATAAATATGAACTAATTATATTAATAGATTTATGCAACAATTCTTTGATAAAGGAAATATCGCGAGGGCCGCTGCCATAATCAAATGTATAAGAATTTTTGATGTTATACCCAAGATCTCCTAGAATTCTTTGCAGTCTATTTAGGTCGTACAGAGTAATATGCCCGTAGAGTCCCTTCTCTAAATTAGTAATACCATCGCCAAAATAGCAAATATCACCGTCTCCCAACAAAAATCTAATACGATTTAACAAGCTGATCAAATTTGGAGTTGTGATAATGAGAATACCATCGTCAGCCAATTTCATTCGAAGTCGTCGCAACGCTCTTAACATAGTTGAATGGTCTAAATGTTCAACAATCTCGGTTAATAAAATAACATCATAATAATTCTCTTTATCACCATACAGATTTGTCTCATTTTTGAAATCAGACAATTCAACGTTTATATTTAACTCCCTGACATACTTATCGAAGGCCGGAATAGACAAATATTCACTGTTTGGACTTTCAAATGCTGTCCATTCAACATCAAAATTTCCGGTATCAGTAAGATATTTCACAATTGAAAAATCTTGATGTCCACATGCCAATCCTGACGCATTTAAAACCTTAACCGTTTTAAGTTTTTGCTCACAAATAATTTTAATTATGGACTTTATGGTATGAGCATGTCTTACAGAGTTACATCTAGCCCATTTTGCAGCATCTATTTCATTGTGTCGTGTAACATTTAGTTCAACATCATAACAGACACTGTATATTTTTTCAGAAATAGGCTTGAACTCTTTCATTCACTCACTCCTTTCGATCCTATTACCCTAAGACGGCGTAGCCGGAACCAAACAGGTAATTTCAACATTAAAAAACACCAGTTTTCTTTTATATCAGGCTGTTTCAAACAATTTTGCTCAACACGTTTAAACTCTCAAATCGAAAAAGACTAAATCAATTCAATAACACGGTTACCCATCCCTTATTGGCTTCTTCAGCATCCATTAGCGTACATTATAGCCAGGACCTATGAAATAAATTCACTGTATCCGCATTTTCAGGCTTATCACGGCATAACAGATATCCAAGGATGCGACAAGCCGCAGAAACCAAGATGACGCGCAGTGCCGAAAATTTCAGCACTTACTTAAATCTTGCCCTGCCTGAGTTGTAGGTATCACCTGCTGTCTCGCACCTGTTCCTGCAAAAACCGCCGAAACTCGCCATTAAACTCCTCGCGCTTCAGGGCCAGTTACACCGTGGCTTTCAAAAAATCCACCTTTAAATAACTGTCCCACCATTAGGCAAACAGCCTCACCCTATATCGTAGAAACCCGCACCGACCCGTCTTTAAAAGCCGCCATCTCACCATCTTTCATTGAAATTATTTCACTGGTGTAGTCCAAAACCGGCTGCATTTCGGAGGCGATGAAATACTCGTTGCCAGCACAACCAACAAACAGCGGAGAGCCATGAACGGCGGCAATCATGGTTCCCGGCTCTGTCTCGGAAACGAGGCAGAGGGAGAATGTACCTTGCAATTCGAGGAGCGCCGCACGAACAGCTCCTTCAAAACCGCTGCCGGCGTACATCTTCTGCTCGATCAAGTGGGCGATTACTTCAGAGTCAGTCTCGCTCTTAAACGTATGATAGTCACTCTGCAGCGAGTTTTTAATCTCCTCAAAATTGACAATAGCGCCATTATGAACCAACACTACCGGTCCGGCCTTGTGCGGATGCGCATTGATCTCGCTCGCTCTGCCATGAGTAGCGGTGCGGAGATGCCCCATGGCAATGGTACCCCACATCGGAACGGCAGCCAGCAAGCGGGAAAGATTCTCCAGCTTGCCCTTGCTCCGCCTGATATGCGTTTTGTTCCGCTCAACAGAACAGATACCTGCTGAGTCATAATCTTGGTTTTCCAGCTTCTGCAGCCCCTCCATTACGATATGTGGTGCCTTTTGCGTCCCGATATAACAAAAAATTCCGCCCATAAATTATTCCTTTGCTTCACACAACAGAGTTTCAGCTGATGAATCAGATTCGGAATACTAGCATAGTAATGTTACAGTGATGCGGCGATGAGATTACTTTTTAGTTAAGATTTGTTGCAGATAAAAGGTGGGGTAATTCGGATATAGCAGTAATTTTGATCGTCCGTGAAAGGAGTCAACATTCGATCCGGGCACCAACAATATTTCGGGGGCGGATCCAGTGTGCGGTTCCGCCCCCGAAATATTGCTCACTACCACGGCAGATGTTACTTTGGGATTCAGAATATGAATCAAGAATCCTTGAATGTTTTGAATCCAGGATTCTTTGCCAAAATCGATTTCATCTCTCTCTCCATTTTTTCTCGAAGAGCAGGGTCATGATGGTGGCATAACCGGGAGACAAGTTCCTCCCATTCATGACTGATAAATTGTGATTCTTCATGGTTTTTCAGTGCTGCAGCAGCAGTCTGTAGCTGTTGTTTATTATACTTTGATAGCATACATTTTCCTGATTCCGAGTAAAACACTCTCTGAAAGATGGTATTGTAATGTGTAAATACCAGATTTTCAATTATTTTGCTGTTACAATTGCGTTACAACGACAGACAAGGGGGGAATTGATTATTCCCCCGACAGCAAGATAACAACCGTCGCGGCATCCCGCAGGCCCTTCACGTAGCGCTGCAGCAGTGTGAGATTTTTTTCCTGAAGCAGCAGACCCCTGACTTTTTCCCTGGCTTCATCAAAAGATGAAGTAAAAACATCCCGATGCTGCTCGTAATATTTTTTCAGCTCTTCATCAGATGCAGCGTCATTCTTGCCAACAGAGCTCTCAATGAGCTTACGCATGACAAGCCCGCGCATAACCTGCTCCCGAACCGTGGTTTCAGTCATATTGATGCGGCGTAGATTTTCCGTGAACTGTTCTGGTGTGGCAAACTTTGCTTTCGCCTGATCAACTTCGCGCTCAATAACTGATGCATCAATAGTAATGTGCTGTTTCACACTTTCCTGATAGAGAATCTCACGACTGATCAGATTCTCCAGTGCCTCACGCTTCACATTGGCTTGCGTCGCTTCGTCAGACTTTTCGGCACTGATCCCTTTCTGACGTTGAATCCGTTCCAGCTCCCTCTTGAAATCCTGCTCGCTGATCACGATCCCGTTCACCGTAGCGGCACGAGTCACGTTTAGGGCAGGTTCGCCGGCCCACGCGCCGATGGCAAACATCTGAACCGACAGCAATGTCAGGAACAACAACCGGTAAAACAGAGGCTGAAGCGTGAATAGTGAAGAAATACGTTCTTTGGGCTTACTGTAATACCTCATCATTTCATCCCTCAACTCTCATCCCTCATCGGTTCTATCTCATCTCTCAACTGAATCAGAACCTCGCGTTCAAGTTAAACTGAAAAACATCAACGGCAAACGGTGGTCCGGAAATTTCGTTGGTCGTGATCCAGCGGGAAGAAATCCAGGTATTTTTGCCAACCCCGAGGTCACCCCCGATAGTCCAGCCTTTGGCGTTAGTACCGCCCAGATGGAAATCCGAATCTGCAAAAGCATCCATCACAGCATCCGACCCAAGATATTTATAGTTGGTGAGCAGCTTCCACTGGCCATATTCCCGTGTCGACGGGTAACCGACAGACAATCCGATCTGGTACCCGTCGGTCTCTTTTTTTACCGCATGCCCCGTCAATGCATTCACCTTGGCAGAGTCGTAACCAATGTTGTTGACGTAATCACCCATCAGTACGACCCGCAGCGGATCCCAAAAACCGAGATTGAGGGCTCCGGCGATATTCAACTCGCGGAACTCGGCGGCATAGGCGGTTTTAATCGTCGCAGACGGATCAATATCGAACAGGGTATTACCCTTCTGCTGGAACAGTGGCGCAGTATAATCGTTCACCCCCGGTTGGGAGGGGGTATTAGCCCGACCAGTGACATTTTCAAAATCGTAGATAGCAGCGGCAAGTGTGGCGGTCAACTTCTTGTCGTCGCGGTACTGAACGCCTACTTGTCCTGCGTACAGCCATTTGTCGCGGCTGGAATACTCGACCTCCTGTACAGCGAAGGCGCCGCCGGTCAGGAACATGCTGAGTGTTGAGTTGAATTTTGATTTATATGAAAAAGCTACACCGTCAAAATTGATATCCTGATCCCAGATCAGATCACTTCCGAACCAGGGACTTGCAAAGCGGCCGCCCCACAGAGTCAAGCTCGCAGACGGATCCCACTTTATGTAGGCGGCATCGAGCAGAAAGTTCTTCTTGTTAAACGAGTCACCCAGTGTCGCATTTGTGGAGACAGGGTTGGTTGTGCTGCCGGTTGCCAGACCTAAGCCAACCTCAACCTCGTTATTAACTTTGGCGGTGAAGGCTAGGCGCGCCCGTATTCGCAGCATCTCCCGATCGACCGTACTGTTGAGCATCTGGGTCGTATTGTCAGGTTTGACAAAAATACCGTTACCGGAGCCAAAGTAATTGCCCTCATAGCGCAGGCGGAAGTCTCCGCCCACTCTGATGCGCTTGGTCCATCCCGGAATCGGCACGATTTTTTCGGCTACCTGTGCCTGCATATCCCGGCGTATGCTTTCGTCAGTTGCACCGGCGATCTGTTCCAGCGATAGCTTGTGCAGAAAACGTTCCTTGATTCTTACGGCCTCTTCGCCGTTGATAACTGCCTGCTGACGCAATAGTGCAATTTCGGAGAGAATCACCTCTTTTGACAGTGTTGTCCGGCGATACTCCATGTCGTCGTCGCTGGAGGCAATACGATCATCATCTTCCGCCTTCCACTTTTTGCCGATTCTGTCACCGAGCTGGGCGGCCTCGTCTGTCCCGAGAACCCCCTGTTCGCGGAGTACCTCGATAACCGGTTTGATCTCTTTCTCCGGTAGCGCCGCGACTGAGCTCTCCAGCACGCCGTCGGCAGGTACAACCGGTTTCATGGATTCACGAGTTGCCTGGCCACTGCTTCCCAGGTGTAAATCCTCCGCTTCCTTCGCACTGATGGTGCCTTTATTCTGGAGCAGCTCAATCAACTTCCCCATATCTATACCGGAAGCAGACCCCGGTTTACTCTTCAGCACGGCCGCTTCTTCAACGGAGATGACACCTTTGGCGCTCAAAATATCAAGCAGCGCCTCAACACCGTCACCCGGCGCAGCAGCGCCGGCCGTGGCGGTTACCGCCAGAAACAATAAGGAAACAACGGTGCTGACCAACTTTGTGTGATACCGCATATCAAAAACTCTCCATTTCATTCATATAGTTATCTACCCTTGCGAGACAATTCTGACCGTCATTCCGGATGGCATCCCTTCCGGTGGCGGCTGACTAATTTTAAAACCGGGCAGAGAGCCTTTGAGTGCCTCATCCACCCGATCATTTCCGGACGATGCGATTATCTGATATTTGACAACTGCGCCTTTCGCATCAAGATGAATTTTAACCATAGCCTGATACTTCCCTTTAGGAATCCCGCCATCCTGATCGAACAGTTTGCGCATCTGCTTCTTGATCTCTTCCTGCACCTTGCTGGTGTACCAGCCATATTTGGACATCATCGCCAGCCTGTTCAAGCCACCGCTACCGCCGCCACCCCCCAGGGTGATGTCACGCCCCTTACCCTTACCCTTGGCTGCCAGGCCAAAGCCATCGGAACCGGCAGCCCCGTCACCTTCCACCCCCAAGTCAGCGCCGGCCGGCGGAGCGTCCTGCTGATCCTGGGCCTGATTCTGCGGCTGCGCCATCTCGACCGGTGCGGTCATGGTATCCTTGGGCGCCTCTTTCTGTACCTCCGGTTCCGGCGGTTTTTCCTTCACCTCAGGAGGCGGCTTCATCAGGGTAACCGTTGATATTTGCTGCTTCTGGCGTGGACCGGAATCGGTCAGGACAACCTTGACCAGAAAGCCGATGCCGACAAGGACAGCGAGGCCGATTATTCCCGGCACCAGGTAATTCTGATAGGATGTTTGTTTAATTTTTTTCTTCTGCTTCTTCTGCTCAGCCATTACTAAACCCCTTCTACTTAACCAGTTTTTGCGTCACCAGACCGAGTTGGGTGATATCCAGCTTTTGCAATAAATCGAGAACCTCGATGATGTTCTTGTACGAAATTTTTTCGTCCCCACGGATTAGAACTGGCAAACTCGGGTCAGCGGCCTTGAACTGACGCAGACGGGTTTCCAACTCGCTGAGTGTCACAGGAAAGCTGTCGAGAAAAATCGTTCCTTCCGATGTTATGGTTATTGCCTTAGTGCTCGGCTTGATCTTGCTGACCGCTGCACTCGCCTTGGGAAGGTTGACGCTGATCCCCTGGACAGACGCGGTGACCACGATCATGAACACCACGAGCAGGTTCCAGGCAAGGTCGAGCATCGGTACAACGTTTATTTCTACTACCTCATCCAGATCATCCGCTGGTGCTTTCATGCCTCCTCCTTCCCGTGAAAGCCTTCAACCTTGAGGCTATATTCCTCAATAAAATGGCGTGTTTCAACGTTCAGGTTTTTCATCAGCATAACCAGAAAGCTGTAGGCAAACAGCGCAGGAATCGCCACAAACAGACCAAACAGGGTACACGCAAGAGCCGAAGCAACACCCGGAGCGATTGCGGACAAGTTTGCCTCCCCCGCTTCCGCAAGACTGGCAAAGGTGTTCATAACCCCCCACACCGTCCCGAGCAGTCCCCAGAAGGGTCCCCCGGAAATACCGAGGGTCAGCACGATCATCCAGGCATTTATCTTCCTGGTTTCATTGGAGCTGGCACGATCCAGAGAAGCCCGGAAAATATTCAGCGCAGAATTATTCAGCACCACCTCTTCTTTTCCAGCGCCATGTTTTTCAGCCCAGTAGATGATCTGGTCGTATCCGGCGCGGTAGATCCGAAACAGCGTCGACTGTTTAAACTCTTCATCTTCCAGATCCAGTTCCAGAGGATCATGAAGGTCGTTGAAACTCTCCAGGAACGCCTCGTTACTCTTTTTTATCTTCTGCAACATGATGTACTTGGTGATAAACACCACCACAGCCATGAGCAGCATGAACGTACAAAGGCCGATGATGAGCCAGCCATCGAAGGTGATACTCCTGGCGGTGACTTTTATGAGGCGGATTGTCATATTTTCTCCGCCACCGGCACCATTTTCCTCCTGTGCGTACGCCGTCAGTTTTCCATCGGCCCCCTGACCGGCAAAAGCTGCTGCGGCCCATGGTGCAGGACGGACAACGTTTGCGAGTTGTACTTCGTCAAGATCCCCGATAAAGGCATTTTTTCCGGTCAGAGCCGCGCCGATGGCAAAATCTGCGGCGGGTGACGGAAGCGCGCCCGCCAGAGCTATCGTCGAAACCTCTTTCCCGTCAATGTACAAAACCCCTGTTTTTTTCTCAGAATCAGCGACAACAACCAGATGGTGCCAGGCCTTTTGAGTCAGAGTACTTTTCTTATCGCTGATAACTGAACCAACCTGCAGATACGGCTTATCCTGGTCTATACCAACGACGATAGACTGGCTGCCGTCCTGCCAGGAAAAAATATGGGCGTCGGCCTGCGCCTGTGGTATCCGCACCCAGGCGGAAAAGGAAAGTCCCTTGGCAAAGTTGAGCGATGGAGAACGTGGCACAACGATCTTCTCGCCCCCCTTAAAACTGTAGCCGTTGCCGATGACTGACGGAGCAGAGTGGGTACCGGCAAAATCGGCAGCATTGTTGGCATAAGATGTTGCATCCTTCGGACCACCCTGCTCTTCATTCAGGTGATATACCAGCACCTGGCCGGTATCGTAGGTCGCTCCCGCTTCCTGGCCAGGCGTTGATGATTCATTACCGTAATACAACCAGATGGAATCCTGGGCGCCGCCGCCGGCAAGCTGGGGAACCCGCACCCAGACAAGCGCGATGCCCAGCTTGGGATCGAATTTTTCGATATGAAACTTGAGCGGAATTTTGTCATCAGCAGTGACAAAGCGCAGATCGGAACCATCTTTTTTGGCGTTGGTAAACTGAAAATTACCGCCATGCAGGCGCACCAGCATCGGCATATCGATCAGATTTTCCTTGATAGCGGCACCTTTGTCCGACAAGTCAAAGGAAACCTTCTCGCGGAACTGCCACTTCTTGTCCCACCAGGCGTCCGCTCGTGTTACGCCGGATACCAGTGTCAGCAGAAGAATAACTGCCACCATCCCTGTCAATCTGTTCAAACCATTTCGTACCATGAAGCTCCTCCGGACCTTTGCTGCTTTTGAAATTTCTCTTATTACTAAGCGTCACACTATAGCGCATCTATGTTACTGTTTAACGTCAGTCACGTTAATATTGAGTAAAATTTGCAGGGGCAGGATTAGATTTGCGGGGGAAACAGTCAGGGACCTTAGGACCGCTTCTGGAATAATAATCAGACCTCCGAGGTTTTTAAAACCTCTGAGGCCTCGTCCCACCAGGGCGCATGCAATGCGCCCCTACGATAACGGGGTTACTTCTTCTTTTTCTTCTCCAACTCTTCTTTCGTATCTGCATCGTTGCTGATCGTATCCATATCAAAACTGAGCACCTTGACATCCAGAAATTTCGACAGAAAATCATCGGCAGCCTGAGTTAACTTTTGCTTGGCGCCATCTTTCGAAGAACCACCGGTCGATGCCGTCTCGATCAGTTTGCTGCTGTCGGCCAAATTGCTGTTACCAGCCAGAGAGCCAAGACTGACCGAACTATCGCCTGATGTCGGCACACCGACCGAACCGGCAGAAAAGCTGATGTTCTTGGTGTTCAGCACCTGAGTGGCGCCCAGGGTAACCTTGCCTCCGGCGATACCGGCTTCGCCGGCGTCGATGATTCCGGCCGGGGCAAACAGGTATATATCACCCGGTGGTGGTGCCAGCATCGGCCCGGTCGAACCGTCAGGGTCGTAGGTGCTGGCGCGGACGCCGCTGCCGACAGACGGCGCCGGGTAGAGTAGCCCGATCAGGACACCATTGGCGTCTCTGATTTCCTGGGCGCTTCCGCCCGAGCTGAGAGCTGTCTTGGAACCTCGTCCTGCATTGATGTTGCCCTGATCGCTCCAGATGGTTATATCACCCCCCATAAATGTCATCGTACGTGATTCGTTGACGTTCAGATCGCGCCCGGAAAAAATATTGAGATCGCCGCCGAAGGTCGTCGTTATACCGGTATCCTTTTTCCCCTGAGCAGAATCGGAAACGTTGGATCGGCCGACATTCACGTCACCCTTGGCCATCAGGTAGATGTCGCCTTTCTGGGAGCGGATCAGCGAATCAACCATGGTGATGCTGCCGATGGTGTCAACACCTTTCGGTGCAGGCGCATCAAAGTATTTTTTCACCTCTGTCTGGGCGTCCTCAATTCTTTGCCGCGCCTCATCATTCTTTCCGGCCGCTTTGAGGGTGGAATAATCGTCCCCGGCCTTGCGCAAGATAGTAAAATAATCTGCCGTCACGCTGGTTGCGTTGCGGGTTGTGTCGGTCGGCAGCATGCGCTGTTTTGCTCCGGCGCTGACGATAAGAGAGCTGTCGGTATTGTCACCGGTAAAGCCGCTGTTATAACTGTTGCCTATCGACTCAATCCCCTTTGAATTACCCAGGTTGATGTCCTTGCCAGCCTCAACCAGCAGGGTGCCTGGGCCGCCGACTTTTATTTCAGAGGTGTTGGTTGTGAGAATACCCTGGTCAATGTTCCCACCGGCTGAAACAATCGTCACGCTATCCACGCCGGTATTCTGGCCGATGAAATCAAGCCTGTTGATATCGCCGTCTGCCGATATCACCGCTTTTTTATTCAGCACCAGCTTGAGCGTATCGATATCCGTGCCAGCCTTGACTTCAACCGAGGTAGGATCGTTCAGGTGGTTAATCTGCGTACTTCCGCCGACAGCCGGGTCAGTAATCAGTCGGGCAGTTTTTTCTGAACCGGTATCAGCCTGCCTGCCATAATAGCTTGACACATCTACATCTGACATTTTGAACCCTGCAAAAGCATTAACCCCAGTGATATTACCACCTGCATATATGCCAAGATTTCCGGCTGTTGATGGAGCGAGAAAAAAACGATTATAAATAGTCAAATCGCCCGCTGCAGAAAGTGTAAAAGAAGCCGGTAGAATTCTTTGTCGGTTTAAAAGCGAACTTAGCAAGGTAGAACTTCCGGTGAAGTTGTAGGCACTAAAACCATCAGTTCCGTAAATAGCCACATTACCAGCTAGTGAACGGATATCAGCGCTGGAATTTCTGGCATAGGTCATGTTCCATTTGTTGTCGCCACCAACAAAAATGCGGTCCCTGCTGTTATCCGGATTTAGTATGTTCCCCAGATTAACATCGCCCTGTGCAGTCACGCCGACCTGTGCAGCGCCCATTTCTACCACTGAACGCCAGGTCGCATTTGAACTGTCGTTCTTGCCGAAGCCGCCACCGCTGATCAAGGATGCTGTGCCGTTCATGATGCGGAAACGGCCGGTCATATCGCCGCCGCTGGTGATATTCAGGTTGCCGCTGTTTGATCTGCCGAATGCGCCGATCTGAGTGAGCAGTGAGCCGCCACTGCGCAATGAAATATCGCCGCCACCCATAGTGGCAATCCCGACCGTTATCGGAATGTTGTTATTTACTCCATTTTCCTTGCCGCCGAAGCCTGCAGCCAGATACCAAGGGTTGATCAGCATTTCAGCACCATCAACAGTCGGATCAATAAATGCACCATCCCAACCATTGACTGCGTTCAAATTGCCGATTGCCGATCCTCCTACAGCAAGTCTGATGCTGCCGCCATTATGATAGGTCCAGTAACTTGTCACCCCGGCAGCTACTTTGACACCTGATCCGGGCATCGTTTCAACCTGCTGAGAGTTATCGTACTCGCCGCTGGTGCGAATTGCCCCGCTGTTGGGCTGGGTCCCCAGATTGAGGTTCCCGCCGACCTTGATATCAATGTCACTCAGGGCAGTTTGAATGGCACTGCCGCTCTTCATCAAATTGAGATCGACGCCGACCGCACCGCGCACCGTCCCACCATAACTCCCCAGGTTGTACTGCATTACGTCATTGATCATGTAGCCGGGGCCGGTTGCTCCTGCCCAACCGGCAAAGGTTGCGTTGTTCGCGGCAGCAAAAGTAACGGGTGCATTTTCACTGTAGACGGTCGTATTCTGGGCTATGGTTAAATTTCCACTTCCTGCGGCAAGAGCGGTTCCGGTTTCGGCACTCTTGTAATTGGCGCCGCTTGCGGCACCGGCTATCATGTTGATGCCCCAGGAATTTTTCATGCTGTCGCTGTAGAGCGTTGCTGCTGCCGTGGGTGCATCGATGATATTTTTATTGATACTCAGGTTTTTTCCGGCCCGAATGGTCAGTATTCCCGCTTCACCGCCAGGGCGTAGCGCCGAAAGATCCCAAACCGAATCCACGGCCATATCGGTCCCGGCAGCACTTGCCAGTTCAATACCGGCCTGGAGACGGTTTGTGGAATCTTTACTCCCGAACAGTCGTGCCTTGATGGTGTCCTTGTTGTTCATGAACGCAGTGGCATCGGTCATGTAGGTTGTTGAATCCCCGACAGTCGTCACTCCTGTATACTGACGGGCCGCCTCGACTGAAACCTGTGAAGCACCGCTGATGGCATCACCCGGAAGCGCGGCCATATTGACGTCACTGAATCCGGGTAGCTGATAGGCACGGAACGAAACAGTTCCGCCAACCACACCGGATACGTCGATTTTTGATCCCGACTTTGCCTGCAGGGCATAATCGCCCGCTATCTTATCGGCTGCCAGCGAGCTCAATGTAACCGTACCGCCATCAGCACCGTCAGCGCCTTTGGCAGAGATTGACGCTCCGCTCTCCAATTCCAGCGCAGTTCCGGCGTACAACTCCACCCGCCCGCCCTTTTCACCGGCTTTGACACCATTGGCATTGATCGTACCGGACAAGTCGATTGCTCCGCCATCAGCCGCAATTACTACCTCACGGCCGGTCAGGGTTTTACCGGCAGAGAGTGACAGGTCGCCGGAACGGGAGTGGATATTTATTTTATTGTTGAAACCACCACCGGACAGAGTCGTACTTAACCCGTCCAATCCACCCACACCCGCCAGTGTGGCGCTGTCAACAGTGAGCGAACCACCCTGCCCGTTTACTGTTTTTCCCATGACAGTACCTGACAATGTCACACCCTTTGCCGCTGCCGACAAAAGGATTGCACCGGCGTCACCATTGTAAAAAACTACACCGGACTTATCGATCTCTTTATGAGCTGAAACATCAAGTAGACTATTTCCGGCCAAATTGACCGCACCAGCCGAGCTCTGAAGTTCGATCGAGCCGCCATTGAAATAGCTTGAAGTGCCGGATTGCGCAGAAGTTTGTTTGCTGCCGGTCGTCAGAATACTGGCGTTATCAAGGATGGTAATGTCACCGCTGGCAGTCAACTTCACCTGAGCGGATGGCGCTTCCAGTAGTGTTGAATTTATGACGGTTTTGCCATCGATTGTTTTGCCTGGGTCTCCAACGGTGATTGATGCTCCCAGAATCTCCAACGAACCACCCGGCGCTGTGTTGGTGCCAGCCGTGCCGCCATTACCGGCAATTGTGACGTTACCGCTGCGTGCATCAAGCGTGATGGCAGCGGCGGTGTAGGGGATGGCAACGTCAGCTTTGTTCGTTGGATCGGCATCATGTTTAATATATGAGGTTGTCACTCGGGCAGCTTTGATGTTCAGATCCTGGGCGGTTTTTACACTCCCTGCCCCACGCAGGGTCAGGTCGCCGGCGCTGTCAAGCGTTACCGTACGGAACTGGTCGAAGACGATGCCGCTCCCTTTCGGGCTGATATCGATACCGGCGCCGGTTGATTTGAACGTCAGGCTGCTGTTGGTGGTGCCTGCCTGTGAGGTTGCAACAGCACCAGAGTTTTGGATGGTCAGTTTACCGGAAGTGCTGAAGGAGTCTGTGACATCTGTGGATGTCGTGTACCGCCCTGCATCGAGCGTCAATGTCCCTTTTGCCGTCATATCGGCGTTTTGTTGAAAGTTCATATCGCCACGGCTGACCAGTGTCAGGTTGTCGTAGCCGGTCAGATTGGCCCAACTTACTCCGTTGATGGTTGCCTGTTTGGCATCATTATTGGTGTTGGCAAAAGTCAGGGCATTGGCGGATAGGGTGAATGAACCATGATCGGCCTTCTGCAGCGTGCCTGACGGTGCTATGCCGCCGAACTTTCCGAGCAGCGCCAGGGTGCCGGCATTGAAAGCCAAGCCATTGACGGCGTGGATTCCGGCGGTATCCTGCAGGTTGAAGGTGCCATTCGGAGTATCGACCGTCGCAATACCGCTGCTGCTGCCGGTTGCCAGAACTTCCGCGCCGGCTTCGATCGTCACGCTGGTATTGGCGCGTAATGTAACCGAAGACGCTTGCAACGTACTGCCACTCTTTACCGTAACTGTTGTATCAATGTATTTTTTGTTGGCGCTGTCATACTCCTGGCTGCCGAGTGCCACTTCACCAAACCCCTTGACCGAAGCGGTATTCACAATAAGCTTACCGGAAAGGTCAGCAGCAAGAGGATCATCAAAGGAAAAGTCGACGGGTAGTGAGGCAGCCCCATTCTGGGCAATGACGTTTTTGGCGCTCAGGGTCAACGCACCACCCTGGTATCCGGACAGAGGCTGGGCATTCAAGGTGCCGCTCAGAACGGCGCTTGGCGCCGTCAGGGAGAAATCCCCACCGTTTCCGGCAATGAAAGAGCGCTTGTCACTGAAATCCCCCTCTTTGAGAACATCTGCAGCGCTCCGGACGGTGTACCCTTTGTAGGCCTGAGAACCGATGGCTGTATCCGTTACTGTTCCGTATCCGGCCACAACCTGATACCCCTGAGTTGAAAGTACCTTTTGTCCGGCCACCATTTGTATGCCGGCATCCTGAATAACCAGTGCGCCAGGGACAAAAGCATACTTGTCTGCCGGGAGTAGTGAATAAACCCCGGCCGCGAGTCCCAGCGCAGGCAGCGCATCGAGATAGACAGCGGCGCCGGGGAGCGTCACCGAATGATCAGGCAGAATGACGTAGCGTCCCGGAATGGTAAGAGGATTTTTGGTGCCCGGTATGCCGGACTGGAAAAACAGTGCTTCCACCGAACCGCCTCCGGAGACGTCAACGGTAGCATTCCCGGCGACAACAACCTCTTTGCCCTTCAAGGCGACTGAATTCTTCGGTGCTGCGGTGATCTCGGAGCCATAATTGCGGATGCTTCCGTCCGCAAGGGTTTCAGAGCGGGTGGTCCAGGTCGATCCATTATAACTGCCATACTGTAACGCGACACTTCCTGAGCTATTGGTGCTGCTCCCGTCAGCCAGGAACACCCGTCCCGTTGAGCCGCCATCAAGAGTGATACTCCCCATCGGGGCTGCCAGCACACCGCGTTGCTCGATGCCGCCGGCGGCAGCGATGGTGAGACTGCCACCCGCCGAATAGACCGGGTTTAGGTTACTGACACCAGGTAAAACAGTAACTTTGCCCGGCGTGCTAATGGTGAAATCACTCACACTGGTCGGATAGATGCGTGATGCCTGCAGGGTCAGATCGCCACCCGACCGCAACTCCCCCGCAAACTGGGTTGTCTTTGTATATAACGAGTCCGACAAACGGATGTCACGGCCAGCCTGCAGGTTTACGTTGCTGAAGCCATCCAGTCCGACACTGCCGGTAACATCCAGAAACCCGCTTGCCACAAGCGACAAGCTGCCGGTACCGGCAGCAGATGCCCCGGAAACAGGGTCCTTAATACTGTTTGGGGTATTGGTTACCGTAATCCAGGGTGCCCGCACAGTAACATCACCACCCGGCTGACTTTTCAGAGAAGCGCTATCGAGAGTCAGGCTTCTCGCGACAGTCACGTCAAGAGCTTGGGGGAGAACCAGAGATCCCAGTGTGCTGGTAAAGGTGAGCGCGTCAAAACCGCTCTGCTGGTAGCGATTGATATCCGCAGCGGTTATCTTCAGGTCGGTTGTCGAGTTTGTCACCGAGAGGGTGCCGCCGCGAGTTCCGCTGACGCGGGGAGTGCCGTTAATCTCGCCATCGAGAGTCATGCTTGTGGCATAAGAAAGTAACAGCGTGCCGGGGTCAGCGGAAGTCACCACCGTAACCGGCGTACCATCTGTGCCGGAGATAAGCCGCTGCGTCGCTGCCGATGCGGAGACGTCAACCCGTGAACCGCTCTCCAGCGTCACATCACCCGCTGTTGATTGCAGGCTGACGGTTCCGCCTGCCTGTGGGGAAGATCCTGCCGGCAGACCGGCAACTGTTGTCGTGGCCGGCTTGATGTAACCTCCGGCAAAAATCTGACCTTCGGTTTTGATCGTCAGGGATTGATCCGCTCGTACAGTTACATTTCCACCTGGGGCCTCGATATGACCGGCCATGTCAATAGATGGCGCCGAAATTGTGACACTGCCGCCGGGAGCAACCGTTATTCCGGTACCGGCATTCAGGTTGATTTTTGCAATACTGCTGTTGGTGGAATCGCCGCCGGTTCCAAGCGGGCTGTTTTCGTAGATATTTTTGCCTGCAACCAGGGTTACACCGGTGGCCCCTGCATATTCCGAGACGGCCAGATCAGAACCGGCCGGTACAACGGCAGTGCCGGTCTTGGCGCTTTGAGAGACAATGGCGGGAACCGGCAACGGCAGCTTGACCAGTGACGGGCTTAAAATCGCGCCATCACTAAAACTAAGGTCATTGATGGCGGTCAGGCTGATCCGTGAAAAACCGCTCTCTGAAAGGCGGTTCTCTCCCAGCACCAGCTTGCCCAGCAGGTAGTCAGGCACAACTGCATCAACCGGCATATTGTCAGGGAGCACCAGGTCACGCGCTGTCACCGTCACCTCACCGGCATGCAGCTTGATCTCACCACCATTTTTCCCTGGCAGGGAGTAACCGCGCAGCTCTCCGCCGAGACTCAGTGTCGACCCTTTCAAATCCAGAGTTCCTGCATTGCCTCCGGAGATGGCTCCCTTACCGTCAATTGTCCAGCCACCACTTACATCCAGCACTGCTCCGCTCGCCACCGCCAGGGTGTGCCCTTCTGTTGATGTCCCGACAGATACACTTGTCCCCTGTTCGGTTCGCTCCTGGATCAGTATTGATCCGCCAGCGGTATGACCGGTCGGGGTCACGGCGCTGAGAAAAGTCCCGGCGGCGCTGTTATCAATCTGTCGGCCCGCAGTCGAAATGCGGCTCCCCGATCCCAGGTAAATGGTCTCGATCAGCGGCTGGTAGAGCGTATTTACCGGATCTGTTTTTGTTGTTAATGTTTGATAAGAAGAAGCGTTCGGGCGAGTGGACATTTCTACCGAGCCACCGGCTATATCGATGGTGCCGTCATATTCGATGCGCCGTGCTCTGGCAACATAACTGCCCCCCGGCAGCAGATTGATGCCGGCGCCCGCTTCGGTGGTGATGGTTGTGTTGGCAAACAGGTTCAGCGCACTCAAGTCAGCTCTGTTAAGAAACGCTGTCGATATTTCAGTCGCTGCCGTCGGGTCAAGAACGTATGTGGCGTCAATATTCGCCGCAAGTGCTGCTGTTGTCGGCTTGATTGTGAGAGCGTTGACGATGAAGCTTTTTTCGTTATCCCTGTTTTGTGCCGCCGGAGCAGCCGGCAGTGCATTACCGATCGTAACCGTTCCGCCCAGCGGCTCTTCAAGGCCACGCGTGACGGAAACAAGATAATCCGGATTGTCCGGCGTACCGGAGGTTGTGGTTGCCTGTGCATAGCGGCTGGTGACAGCGGTCTGGTACTGTCCACGCGTGACACTGCTGATCAGGGCGCCATCAAGCGCTGCCACGCGGGCATTAAAAAGCACGCTGCCGGCATCGCTCCCGACAACCCTGGCTGCGGTTATGGTACGATCCTCAATCGAGCTGCCGCCACCTAAATAGAGCCCGTTGAATTTTTCGGCAGCAACCCCAAAGCGCGAATAGCTTTTTGCCTGGCTGTCCGCCAGGAGATTATATTGAAGCCATTGCGGAGCAGTCCCTATATCATAGATTTTGTTTCCGGAAATAAGCCGTGAGGTTGCCATGACTCCACTGCCATAGCGAATGCCGCCCCCGGAAAAATCAAGCTGCGCTCCCTGTTTGAAAATCAGCTGTTCCAGTGCGACATTATCAGTCCGCTCCGAAATAGTTATATGGCCACCCCTGGTGCTGCGCTCTTCAGCTCCGGTCTGAATAGTCAAATAGTTGTTTTTAAGGTTGCCGATGGTTGAGCCGGTCAGGACATCTACGGCAATTTTCTGTCCCAGCAGAGTCCCGATTTTCTGGCCGTAATCGTCACGCAAATCGACACTGTTAAGCTGCACCTCCATCAGATTGGCCGAAGCGGGCCGGTCAAGCCAGAGTCCCGCTACATTGATGCTGCTGCTGTCACCAAGAAAAACTTTGTCCCTGGCGGTCAAAGTCACATTTCCGGATGGCGCAACAATCGAACCCTGAAGTTCAATGGCACTCAATGGATTGATACCGCTATTTGTTTCCACCCCCTTGACAATAACTTCCGGGTGACTGAAAGAAAATTGCGGATCGGCCGTTTCCGCCTTTCCGGTAGCAGGATCTATCGATGTGGCGATCGGCGATTCGATAACGCTGCCAATGCCGGTTGTGACTTTGTCACGCGCCGCCAGTATAACAACACCACCCTTTTTAAAAGCGGTCACTGAGCGGATCAAACCATCATTTTGCACGGTTGCGCCATACATGCCGACCCGCCCGCCATTTTCTGTGATCAGCTTACCGGTTGCTGAGTTGTAGGCTGCGCCCGGAACCTGCTGCAGGTCGTTGTAGGTTACATCGTTACCGGTCGCATCAACCGTCAGTTCAAACGTTTCCACCTCACCGCTGCCATCAGATTTCTGCCTGGCCCCGATCAGATTGATCTTGCCGGAGGGAGCGCTGATCGTGCCGGCGTTGACGACATTCGGCCCGACCAGGAAGACAGAACCGCCGCTGTCAGTGGTGATGGTCCCGTAATTGGAGACAAAGGCATCGCCTGAGAGCGCACCCTGAGTGGCGTCGTAAGGCAGTGCCGTGAAGATGAGCTTGCCGTCTTTAAAATTCTGATCGGTGATATTAAGATTTGAGGCGGCCAGGGAATGCACGTTCACCTGAGAACCGGGCCCAAAAAGAATGCCGTTGCGGTTGAGCAGATAGACCTTGCCGTCCGCCTGCAGCTTGCCAAAAATCAAGCTCGGATTGGCGTCATAGATACGGTTAAGCGCAGCCCACTGTGGCTGTGCCACGCCATCTTTTTTCTGATTGAAAATGACAACGGAACCAGGAGCAATATTGAACGACTTCCAGTCGATGGTCGCCTGCGGGGCATTCTGGTTGACCGTCAGAGTGGTGCCGACTGCAGGATTTACGGTGGCACCGCTCAATGTGCCACCGGGAAGAAGTACCGGCAGCGTACCGGCAGCTGGAGCATTCGGCATCGCGACCGTACCGTAAAAGCCGGGAATGGTCGGCGCAGCGGCGGCAGCCAGTGCGGGTGAAAACGCCAGAGTAACAGCCACTACCAGCGCGCACGTCTGGCGTCGCAGCATCTTTCGAGATCTGTGGGTCTTCATTTCCATACGGATAGGTTCCTGTAATTTATAGCCCCCTCCTTGATTAAGGAGGGGGTTGGGGGTGGTTAGAGTCAAAACTGCCACTTCACCTTAAAATGCAGGTATGAATCACCGGCTTTGGTGCGGTTCGTATCGCGGAGGGCAAAGCCGTAGTCGGACTGATAGTCGAGAGCACCGAACAACGTGCCGCGCATGCCGAAACCGGCCCCTGAAAGTCCGGCAAGTGACTGCTGAGCGGGCAGCGGTTCCTTCACCCACAATTCGGCGGCATCGTAGAAGATGTAGGGGGTCAGGCTGAAACGATCTTTGCCAACCTTTTTGAGCAGATCCGGGGCTGCCAATTCAAGCACTCCGTGGAGCGCATTGTCGCCACTGGCTTCACTCTCGTGATACCCTCTGACACTTTCCACCCCTCCGGACGAGTACTGCTCATTGGAAATCAGCGGTTGGTCGGCCAACTGTCCGTCCATCTTTGCCAGCAACGTAAAATCGCCCGGAAGCTTCTGGCTCCGCTCGACACCGGCCGTCATGGTGATGTAGTTACCGCGGGCCTTATAGCGTTTATCTTCGAACTGACGCGCATCAGACACCGCTCCCCGGAACGACATGTTCAAGCCCGCATTGAAAGAGGTTGAGCCGCCATCATCGCGAAGTGATGAACTGTAGGCGACGGAAAAGGGGAAATAGCTGATCGGTGTTTTGACCCCTTCAGCGCCGATCAGTCCGACCGTCTCCTCAAAATTCTTGTAGTCAACCCCAAGCACCGCCGTGTGGCTGTAATCGCCTACACCTTGTAAAGGAATTATCACGCGGCTGCCAAAGATTGTCCCGTTGCCGAGGTTGTTGAAACCGGCTGCAGAAGCGGTGTCGGTGTTGGACCAGACCCCGTAGAGTACAACTTTATCGTCGCGGTCCCAGAAGGCCGGAAGCGTATATGAACCGGACGCGACCTTCACTTCACCAAACTGCTGCGGCGACATCTGATATTGCAGCGAGAACGAATGATCCCGCTGCCAGAGGTTGTCGTAGCGGAGCGCTGTGTTCAGCCTGAGAGCAGTCGTGTCGTAACTGGAGCGGTTGTTCAGCTCCAGACTGCCATGCAGCGGCATCTGCTCGGTAACTTTGAGGGTCATGTCGACTGATTCGGGTGCTTTTCCCGGCTGCATGTCGGGAATTACCTTGAAATCGGGGTTGCGGTTGATACGGTTCGCTTCAAGCTGCAACTGTTGAAGTTTGATAACCTGTCCGGGGGCAATTGAGGGAAGCTCGCTCAGGATCTTTTCCGTCGAAAACCATTTGTTGCCGGTTACAGTTACCGTGCCGACGCGGTTCTCGATAATATCAAGGTGGATGACCTTGCTCAGCACTGCCTGCTCGGGGATGTTCACCATCACCGTCGGATAGCCCTGATCATGGAAGAAGCGTTCCAGCGCATCGCGGGCCCCCTCGACATCAGCCGCCGTCTTGCCTCTGCCGATAAACGGCTTAAGCTGCTTCTGCAGCTCTTCGTCGCTGAAGAGGGCGCTCCCGGTAATTTCGATACGCCGGATGGTAAAGGTCTGTTCCTGTTCGACAACTGCAGAGGGCGCTGCCGGTGCAGCCTCAGTCGCGACAGGTTCCTCCGCCGCAGCAACGGTTGCGGAGATAAGCAGACAGACGCAGAGCAATGTGAGCAGCCGTGGATTCCAATTGTTTTTCTGAGGTAAATTGTTCATTTCAGTCCATTTTTTAATGAAGATAAATTTCTGACCGTAGGGGCGAAGCAAAAGACCCGCCTGCTTCGCCCTTGCCGGGATTACCACCAAAGGCGGGCAAAGCAGATAAAACCTTGCTTTGCCCCTACAGATAAACCCGCCTTTTCCTACATCACTTCCTGCAGTGCGGCCCGCAGGCGTCCCGCTTCCTGAAAGCCATCAAGCTTTTGGGCGATGCTGCCGTCGGGCTTGAACAGCACGATCATCGGGTAGCCTTCCTGGCCATAGAGCTTTTTGTACTCGGTCAGCTTGTCGGAATTCACCTTGATCCAGGTGAATTTGTCGCGCAGTGCGCTGATGCGCGGATCAGGCATGGTTTCGCTGAACAGTTTTTTGCAGAAGCTGCACCAGTCGGCGTGCAGCACCAGAACGACCGGTTTGCCCTCTTTTTTGGCTTGCGCCAGCGCTGCATCATGGTCTTCCTGCCAGGGAAGTTCTGCCGGCGACAGAGCGGACGCTGCCGTTAAACCGGTCAGTTCCAGATCAATAGTCACCGATTTACCGGCCAGCGGATTGTTCATGTCCAGCGTAAAGCTGTCGGCATCGCTGGCGGTGATTATTCCATAGCCGTTCTGGCCGGGGAAAACAGCGCCGACAACCGGCTTTAGCGTTGTGGTAATGTTCGTCTCATCAACCGTGATCACGGTGTCGCCAAATGGCTCACTAAAGGTTTTACCATTCTCGGCCATAAGCTGCAGGTCAACTTCGCGCTCCCGGACTGCAGTCACTTTGGCGGGAAAATACGCGGTTGCCTGGATCTCTTTACCAACAACCGGGAAGCCGTTAAAACGTTTGACATACTCCTCTGCGGACACCGTCACCGTGCGCGGCATGGTTCTCGCCAGAGGCAGTTTCTGCAGTTTCTCCGGGTCGCTCAGGCCAAAGGCCTGCTCCGGGGGAAGAACCAACCGCTTCGTGCCGCCGACTTTCATGCCGGCCAGCGCATCGCCGACACCGGGAAACAGCGCCGACTTGCCTACCGGCACCATCTCTGCGGCAAATTCTTTCGGGGCCGAAAACCAGGGCGCTTTTTTTGCGGCCGGATCATCGGCTACTGCTTTACGGGTGGTGTAAAAGAGCGCGCCATCTTCCAGCATGGCGGTATAGTTCACTGCTGCAAGATCACCGACTGCGGCTGGCGCTGAAGCTTCCGCCAGATTGGCAGCATTTATTTTTCGCAGCGCCTCTTCCAGCTGTGCGGCAATCTGCGGGTCAAGTTGCGATTCATTCTTCAGTTCAAGGGCCGGAACCGGGGCTGCCGCTTCAACAGCCGCCTCCGCCTGTGTTACCGGCAGAGATGTGGCGATTGCCTGCCGTTCTCCGGGGGTTACCTTCACTACCGTCACTTCACAGTTCAGCTTTTCACCGGCGAACGGATGACCATAATCAATCGTCATGGAATCTGTATTAATATCGCTGATCCGCCCTGCCATTGGACCGGTGCGCACCAGTCGCCCTTTTTCTGCTGCAATATCAAGTTCATAATGGTCGGCCAACTCACGCACGGTTACCGGCCCGAAAGGTGTTACCAGATCCTTCGTCGCAGCCGGAGCGAAGCGGATCAGCACCTCTTTGTCGCTGACTTCAGCTATCTTCCCCGGCACCAGTTTATCCAGTACAAACGGTCGCCCTACTTCAGGACTCTTACCGGTTTTGTTGGTATATTCTTCGATAGTCAGGCGCATCTCTTTCTCGCGCTTCCTGACGAGCGCCATATTGACCTGCTTTTCTTTCGGCGCTGCAACCGGATAACGATCAGCCGCAATAAGCCACTGCACCTGCTCCCCTGACTTTAAGCCAGGCAGTTTCGGCGCCAGCCGCGCAATGATCTCCTGCTCGAATGGTTCCCGATCACGCTTCAGCACTTCAGCTGATGGCGGGCCCGCCGTAACAGCAACGGTATCTTCTGCCCCCTGACGGGTCATATAGAGCGGCGCTTTTGTTTCGCCGCTGACCGAGGCATCAGGGCGGGTGGTGGCGGCCAGTTCGCCATTCTGCAGACGACAGGTGAAATTGATTTCTACCTTGTCACCCTGGTGGACAACGACAGGCGCCGTGGAACAGGCTGTCAGCGGCAGGCCGATCAGGGCGGAGATTGAGATAACTCGTATATGTTCCAGATATTCACGCATTGTGCCGGGCTCCGGTGTAGGCTGAAATAGAAAGCAGTGGTGCATTTCAGCGCAGCAACTTAGCACAGCAATGTTACAAACAAATCTCAGTTGGAATAATTTCTGGTAAACTTTTGGGTGGAGGAGGGGGAAGGGGGGATGTTCACGTGCGCCGCAACAAAATTATAAACAGCACGGTTGGAAATTGTAATTGGAGTTAAGGGGATCGACATGAATGAAATTACAGCAAAATCAGGTCACAACCGCGTGCAGTTGAATCCTGTCCGCCATGACCTTGACAAATTTCTGTCTGCCATGACCCGGTAGCGGAACTTCCTCAATATCAAGGAGACCGGCAGCGACGAGAACATCAACGTCTTTTTTTACAGTGCTCCGGTCGCGCCCCAATCTTTGTGCCAGAGCAGATATCGAGGAGAGTTGAGCTTTGGCCGCCCTGAAAAGCGCCAGTCGTACAGGGGTCATGACCGCAAACATGTCGCCAGGGTCTTCAAATGTGAGAGTAAATTCCGGTTGTATCGGTTTATTGTGATCGATCTTTTTGGCTATTTTGCGTATATCTGCAAAGTATGTCTCTATTGTTCCCGTATTAACGGTTATGTTTCGCATTATAAGCCTCCAGTAAAACTACCCACTCCTGTTCAAACCGCTGCTCGATTTCTTCATAGCAGTCTGTATCAACAGACTCTACAACCCCCATGTAATGTCGATGGTGTCCGTGTCTGTTGTCATAACCGAGGACTCTGCCGTTGTCTCCGAAATAGATACGGTGATTTATGTACGCCAGATTATAACGGGATACGGCTCCGTCAATCTCCCACACTTCATACCTGACAGTTCCGTTGCCACGTTTTCGTGATAGAGAAAAGGATTTGTCTATGATTTTGATTTCAGGCATGGGACTTTATACCATACCTGCAGGTAATTATTCAGCATAAAAATCAGCACTGACTTTTATGCGATGTCCGGTCATCTTAATATATTCCAAGTGCCAAATGAGAAGTCACTTGCGTACTTTTTAACTACTGGTATTATGCCGACAGTTTAATATCAGTAGTTGATTGCGTTAATCAGATGCAACAGGATGATAAAGGACTCATCACTCTCACTGACCCGCTACTGAAACGCTGGCTCAATGCGCGATGGGGCAAACAGTATATGATGAGCATGCCGACGCTCAGTTAAGTGGGTTGGAATGTACCAGAATCCATTTATTTGAAGGTGGGTAATACCGATAAAAACGTAGGGGTGATCCCGGCGGGTCGCCCGGATGCAATATGCAGCAGTGTTGCCTATCGCAGCAGGGCGCAAGCATTGCGCCCCTACGAAAATCGTCATTTTTACCGTTTGACTGTATGCATAATCATGTGTATATACTGCTTATGAAATTTACTTGGGATGAAAACAAGCGACAAGCAAACCTTAAAAAGCATCAGCTCGATTTTGCCGATGCTGAGAAGGTATTCCATCAGCCGACCGATACCATGGAAGACCCCCGGTTTGATTATGGAGAACAGCGCTGGTATACACTCGGCATACTCGTCACTACTGTCGTAGTAATCGCCCACACCGAATCGGAGGATGGAATTCATGTTATCAGCATGCGAAAAGCAGAAAAAAGTGAGCAAATTATCTATTTCAGAAATAGATGATGATGCGCCGCCCATCACACAGGAAATGTTTGACGCGGGCCGTTTCCGCATCAATATGAAAGACGTTTCCCGCGAAGAATGGCACGCATCCGTCAATGCCAAAAAGAAGCGGATCAACATTATGTTGGACGCCTCAATCGTTGCCTGGTTTAAAACACAAGCCGGAGATCGTGGCTACCAGACTCTTATAAATGAAACTCTGAAACAGGCTATCAATCATCAAGACATTGAAAGTACCCTGCGCCGGGTCGTCAGGGAAGAGCTGAAGAAGGCCGCATAAACTGAACCCATGGCTGCCGATTCCCAAGATATACTGCAAACGGCCTAAAAATGCGGTTTTCGTAGGGGCAAAGCAAGGTTCATCTGCTTCGCCCTGGTTGGCGCACGAATCAAAGGCGGGCGAAGCACGGTAAACCTGTGCTGTCGCCCCTACAATAAATCACATCACCCCTTCCCCCCCACATTTTACCAAATCTTTTCCAAGCTGACCTTTGTTTGTAACAAGCATCTGCTATAGTCGCGTCATTCAAAACGGATAGAATTTGAATGTTCATTAACAGGAACTACAGGGATATATTTGTAATCCGGTAAGCAGAAATCAAGAGCAAAAAAGCACCGATTCAAATCTTAACAAACTGTTTTCCAATCTGACCTTTGTTTGTAACATACTTCTGTTACAGTGCCTGACAAGAATGAGGCAGCAAAAATTTTGGTGGGCACCGAGTAATGATGATGCGTGAAGCGAACAAACCGGTATTGATCAAGAGCGGCTACCGCGGCAAGGGCACAGGTAACAGGATGGGCCGTCTGGCGGATCTGATGAGCGTCATTCAGGAGATGAATGAGCAGGAATTCACCGGTCACATCAAGATTAACTTTTCCCAGGGCGGCATCGGTCGCATTGAGAAATACGAAGAGATACAGCTCGGCGCACAAAACGTAGAATAAAGAAAAGACAATTGAATATTTGGGAACTTTAGCTGACCTGGAAAAAATTCAGGGACCGGAAAGCCCACTTCGCAGACCGTAGCACGGATCAGTACAACTGACCGGACTACACCAGGTCGTATGGAGTGGGTTTTTTTGTTTTTTAACACGACAGACAGCTGTCAAAAGGGAGGTGCACCGAAAAAAAGACCAAACATTAAAACAATAACAAGAACGGCTGATTGAAGATACCAGCCACTCTTCAGAAAAAGCCAAAACCACGGGTAACCGGGTGACGGAAAGCCGACGGGTCCAGAACATGGATGGCCGGGTCGTCTGCAGGGAAATTGAGAAGGAAGCGTAGATACCACCAATTTCACACTCTAAAAAATGGAAGAAAAGGAGATTCAAATGTTTAAGAAAAAAATTGTTATGCTTATCGCCGCAGCACTTATGACCCTCTCCGCCAGCAGCGCTTTCGCAGCTTTTACTGACCTCGAACTGATCCGTGTTGTGTATGAGCGCGGTACAGGTTCCACCGAAACCCTTACTGACTTGGGTAATGTAAACACCATTCTAAATGACGCTACTACAAAGGGTGCACAGACATTTGCCGGCACAGGCGCCCTCACTGCAACCACACCGGCAAACCTGGCCGTTGCCTATTTCGCCCTCGACAGCACCAACGGTCAATTATGGTCAACCAGCAAAAACGGCCAGTCCATGGGCGATCTGACCGGAATGAGTAGCGGAACGATCAGTCTGTACAGCTATTACAACGCCACCACAGGCATTAAAACCACTCAAGGAACTACCGCTACCGGTCAAGCTTATGGTATCGGTGTACAGAGTGCCGCAAGTTCCTACGTGAAAAAACTGTCCGCATCTGGACAAGCCGGTACACTGGGTAATGCATTACCTCTCGCAGGCAGCGCTGAAACCAGCCTGGGCAGCTTGGTCGGCGCTACCAGTGGTTCGGTAACACAGAATCTGTACTTCTGGGCCAATGGTTACGCCAACGATCCCGCTGATTATACCGGTGTTAATAATTTTACCATTACAACAAACTTTAACGGTACCAGTGTCGTCACCGCCGCAACCCCAATCCCACCAGCTTTCTTCTTGATGGGTTCCGGCCTGCTCGGCATGTTCGGACTGCGTCGTAAGAATAAAGTAGCGTAATTCGTTTATCGGTGGCCTGGAAGCCCTGTTTCCCGGCCACCAATACCAGTACCAATGAAGTTCACCACCAACCAAACAAAGGAGAAATACCCAATGAAAAAGCAGATTAAAGTATCAATGACCATTGCTGCCACCATGCTTGCCATGTCCGGCATCGCTCATGCAGCTCCTGCTGAACTGAACGTCTACGGCGCATCTGCACAGTATACATACTGGAATGCCCAGGCAGCCCACTTCGCATCAACTCAACTCGGTTGTACTGCTGGAAGTGCAGTCAATAACAGCGGCAAGCACGGTTTCGTCTCCGCCACCGCATGTACCAGCACTCTGGTGCCGGTAAACAGCGTCACAGGTACTCGTGACCTCGACATTCGTTATTCAGGCATCGCTTCAGCCGAAGGCCCGCTGGCCGCCAGCAAACAGGCGCCGCTTGACGTCTCCCTCATCACCAGCACCGCCGGCGCTTGTAATGTTGCCAATGGTGAACGTGCCATGTACGCATCTGCCACCACAACCGTCTGCAAGCAGGTTCACGTCGGCACATCAGACGTAGCCGGTGAATCTCTCACCCAATCTTCCAGCGGCCAGAAGCTTGGCGCCATTACCACAGGTGGTCAATTCGCTGTCACAATGACTGGTGTTGATACATCTGCCCTCAACCCGAACAATACGGTAATCGTTCCCTTTGGTTTTTTTGTCAACGCCTCTGTTAAGGCAACAAGTTGCACTGCAGGTCTTATCGGTAACTACGCTACTACCGCTGCACAGTGTGATACCGCTCCCGGCAAAGGCGACGGCGTCCTTGGCGCTGCTGCAACTATCACCAATATCTCCCGCGAAGAGGCGAACCTGCTCTTCTCCGGGTATGTCAAAAACTGGACCGACCTGGGCGGTTACTTTACATCTAACCCGGTCACGGTCTGCTTGCGTCACGCCGGTTCCGGCACTCACGCCGCTCTTGACCTGACTGTATTGAACTCAAACTGGGGTTCCAACATTGTAGGCAAAGAAAAAACGCTGTCCACACTGCCGAAAGCACCGCCATATATCTATTTCAACCAGGGTTCAGGCGATGAAATTAAATGTGTCAACGGCAACTCCGACGCTAATCCCACTGGTGCCCTCATCGGCGCTATCGGTTATGCTGACGCCGACCAAGCTGTAAATGACCAGACTACCACAACCAGCCAGAATGTACGTCAGTTGAAATATAACGGCTACTACCCAACCCGTACCGCTATCCGTAACGGCCAGTATGACTTCTATACTAACGCTTGGCTCTATACCAATAATGACGCAACTGATGCCAACAACATTGCCAATGATGCTACCAATGGTCTGATCGCCTATGCTCAGAAGCCGGCCAACGTGCCATCCACTAAGGCGAACTATTGGGCTGCAAAAACCGAAATGAAATTCAACCGGGGTTCAGATATTTCTTACCCAGGTAAAGCTGTTGCAACAAGCCCGCAGACTCCTTAATTTACAATCATTCCCTATTTGATGTCATCAGGGCCCCGGCAACGGGGCCCTTTTTTTGATTATCGCATTCACTGGAAAATCCCCTCAATCCCCTTTAGACCCCAGAGGGTCTTTTCTGAAGGGGAGGTAGCATACCATCCCCGGCACAGCTACAGGACGCTCTTCGCTTCTCATCCAGCCTGAATATTTATGCATTCATGCGAATTCATTTGTAAGGATCTTGGGGGACGTTGTTTGTTATTTTGCTATTGTTCAAATTACGGGAGATTTGTTTCCTGCTCATTGCTATTTTGATGTGCGGCCACATTTATTGACAAAATAAAAACGATTGGTTTAATATGCCAACTATGAAAGCAAAGCTACTAACACATAGAAAAGAGCGGAATGCAGACGGGCATATCGCTGAAATCAAGATATGGTCTGTTCCTATATCGGAATACAATCAGTATGGTCTCAAATACTCTTTCGTCTATATCGTAAATGGCATCAGGATAATCGGATATGACAACGAACGAGGCAAAGGTGACCACAAGCATATTAACGGCTTGGAATATCCTTACACTTTTTCAACGCCATCTAAAATTATGTCAGACTTTCAAGCAGACATAGAAGCTTATCAAAAGGGGGAAATATGAGAGCTACCTTCAAAACAATCACAATAAAACCACATGAACAGACTCTGCGCGAGTGCGCCGAAATAATGGATGCCGTAATCCGTGGGGAAAATGTAAAGGAGGAAAAGCCGCAATACACCTTCACTAGTTTTGAGGCTTTCCGTAAAGCAATGACTCCACAGCGATTTGCCCTGCTTAAAGTTATTCGCGATAAACAACCAGAATCTATTAAAGAGCTGGCTGCAATCACAAGTCGCGATATGAAAAACATATCTGAGGATGTAAAAATACTCTTGGATATGGATCTGATTGAGATGGAAAAACATGGCAAAAACAAAGCTCCAAGATTGCATTACGACGGGTTTATGCTTGAGGTTGCGGTATAATACACGCATTCTGTCTCCTTGAAAAACAACATCTAAAGGCGGGCGCGGCACGCAGCGCCCCTACTGGCAAAGATAACAACTGGGCTACAACATCCGAAATGAAGTTCATTCACAGGCATTTTCCCCTCAATCCCCTTTAGGCCCCAGAGGGTCTTTTCTGAAGAGGGAGGTTAACATACCATCCCCGGCACAGCTACAGGACGCTCTTCGCTTCTGAACCAGCCTGCATATTTATGCATTCATGCGAATTCATTTGTACGCTGCTGAATGTCGAAGCGCCTCAGCGTTAACGAAAAAATCAAATCTATTCCGTTTTTATTTTATAGACGGCAAATTTGTTGACTTGTACATATTATATATGCATAAATGAACCATGAATATCATCTGGGACAAAAACAAAGCTGCCAGTAACCTGAATATGTCATGGTGTGACTTTTGAGTCTGCTGTTTCTATCTTATGCGATGTGTCTGTAGTCACTATTGAAGATACCGACCACGAAGAGCAACGCTTTATTACAATAGGCATGGGTGATAATTTTGTTTTGCTGGTTCTGGTCTACAGCTACCCCGATGATACAACTATCCGCCTGATTTCTGCTCGTAAAGCAGAACCGCACGAAAGGAAAGAGTATGGTAACTGATCCTGACATGAGAGCAGTGTATGATTTCAGTAAAGGCAAACGCGGCGCTGTCATTCCGAACCCTAACAAAGTCAGGATAACCACGTATCTTGACGCAGACGTGCTGGAACTTCTGAAGGCACGTGGAGAATCTGAAAATAAAGGGTATCAGACGGTATTAAATGAATTGCTGCGCAAACAATTTGAACCGCAAAAACCGATTGAAGAGGTAATCAGGCAGGTACTCCGCGAAGAATTGAAGAAAGCAGCATAATGGCCGGTTGCTTTTCGGAATTGGAATTGGACCGGTTCTGAAGTACCCGGAAAAATTCAGAACCAAACGGGGGTCAGGCTTTTGTTGTTGCCTAAAAAACTGGGCGCACATCGGTGCGCCTTTAGGCACCAGAGGGTCCCTACCAAATTCACTGTCACCTTGGCGAAGCACGATAATACCGTTATCACCTGGGGGGACGTTGCTTGCTAACTTGCTATTCACCTGTCACCTGTCACCTGAGCGAAGCACATCAAAAGGCGGGCGCGGCACGCAGCGCCCCTACGAATTCAATATCACCTGAGGAAACCAGCGGGGTCAGGCTGTTGTAATTGCCTATTCGAGTAAATGGAACTCAATTTGACATAAGAGCGGTTATGGGGTATTTTGATTCCAAGTTTCGTTGTTACAAAGAGGTTGAACATGCCGACAATTAGTATGTTTTATGGGATTATGGTTCAAATGTTTTGGGATGAACACGCGCCTCCTCATTGCCATGCTACATATGGTGAATATAAAGCCACCGTTGATATTCGCGCATTGCAAATTATCGTGGGAAGGCTCCCCAGAAGGGCCACCGAACTTGTTTTAGACTGGGCAGAGTTACACCAGGATGAGTTGCTGGAGGACTGGGACCTCTGTATGGCAAAACAGCAACCTAAAGAAATTTCACCACTTAAATAAGCAGTGATAAGGAAGCCTATATGTATTGGGATGTCATCGAGGTAAAAACGGAAAACCCGCGTGAGTTTAGAGTGAAATTTGATGACGGTTTGAGCGGTCTTATTGTAATAGACAGTTCATTTTGCTCCGGGGTGTTTAAGGCGTTGTTAGATGATGACCTGGTACGGCAAGCGAGAGTTGATAACGGTGTCGTTACCTGGCCAAATGGGTTGGATCTCGCTCCTGATACAATGTACAATGAGATCAAAAGTAACCCAGAACGTCGCTATGTCCTAAAGGGGTGAAAAAGGGGGGCCTCTCCAACAACTAAAACCAGCGGGGTCAGGCTTTTGCTGTTGCCTATTATAGGGGGAACCAAACGGATATCACCTGGGGGGACGTAAACTGGTTTTTTTAGAATAAATCATGATGACAAAAGGCATACTTTTAGGTATGTTGGCTTTATGAAGACATTCAACTGGAATACAGAGAAGAACATCCAGCTTAAATTGGAGCGTGATGTTTCTTTTGAGGAAGTTCTGGCAGCCATGTCGCATGGTGGTCTTCTTGATGTGGTTTCGCATCCAAACAGTTTAAAATATTCAAACCAGAGACTTTTTATTGTTCGAATTCGGAATTACGTGTATCTGGTCCCTTTCGTAGAGACTGACAACGAGCTGTTTTTAAAGACAATTATTCCAAGCCGGGTTGCTGCTAAAAAATATCTGTCGGAGGGATCTTAACATGAAAACTGAAGAAAAAACGTATGAGAAGGAGGTCCTGACATCCTTCGAAAAAGGAGAATGGAGTCCAATCGCCAATTTAAAGAATGACATCGACCGTTACGCATCAAATGCTGCCGCTGCACTCCTTAAAGATAAAAGGATCAATATTCGTCTTTCTTCGAGGGATCTTGAGGATGTTCAAACAAGGGCCGCCGAGCAGGGAATGCCGTACCAGACGCTGATAGCCAGTATACTTCATAAATATGTCAACGGACGGCTTGTTGAAGCTCCGACACATCAGAGCAAACGCATGTTACAGGGATAATTAGGAACATTCCTCGCATTACCTAAATACGGCAATTCACTCGCGCAAAGGCGCAAAGAAAAGTCAGCAACTTATGTTCTATATTAGTGTTGGGTGCCAGCGGGGTCAGGCTTTTGTTGTTGCCTATTTCCCAATATATCACTCCTGTACTCGCATTCTCTCTCCCTGAAAAACAATATCTAAAGGCGTAAAGGCGGGCGCGGCACGCAGCGCCCCTACAAACAGCCCTAAAAATATGGATCCGATAATAATTTCATTAGCTTCTTCAACTTCAAATTCAGTACGAATTGAGTTGCGAAGATGATTTATTGTAGCTACAATAGGCTACAATATCATGGAGGTGATACTCATGTCAGAAACCATTATTAGAGCTCGTGTTGACGAACTAGAAAAACTTGAGTGTGAGTCGATTTTTAAAAATCTTGGCCTCACAATGAGCGAGGCGGTTCGTCTCTTTATCCGTCAGGTTAATATTGTAAAGGGCTTACCTTTTGAATTGAAGCTTAATGCAACTGCTGCTTCTGAGCACGATCATTGGTTTAAAGAGCAAGTTGAAGCTGTTCTGGCAAAAGTGAATCAGCCGGCTAGGATTTCGGCTTCGCATGAGGACGTTGGTACGCGGCTGAAATCTAAGCAGGCAGCTCTTCTTCTTAAAAAGGCGGCCTAACGTGCCTGGTGTGTCTATAGTTTGGGAGCCAGAGGCCGAAGCAGACTTAGATTCGATTCTTGAATATATTTCAAGAGATGACATTGAAGCCGCTGTATATGTCACAAATGAAATATATCAGCAAGTTTCATTAATGTTAGTATCTGTTTCCCGTCGTGGTAAAAAGGGGAGGGTACCCGGCACAATGGAGCTTGTCATTTTACGGACTCCGTATATTGCCGTGTACGTTAAGAAGGGATCACTACTGAGGATAATCAAGGTACTGCATGGATCTGAGGTGTTACGGTTTGGGGCACTGAAAGTCACATAAATATATGGGAAAACCGCCAGAAATAATCACCCGTAGAATAACGGGCGCACATTACAACCGGGAGACCCACCGGCGTCGCCTTCAGGCCCCAGAGGGTCCCTACGGCTTCTGATTCCCTCCCACCAACCGGTTTGCCACGGCAACATACTCCGCCTCACCAACCCCTGCTTTGGTTCCATCAAACAACTCCTGCGGCGGCGCGACTGCCAGCGGGTATTCGATCATCTCACTCCCGGTCAAAACCGTAACTGTCGATAGCAGAGCGCCCCGATCCGGCACGATCGCCAATTCCCATTCGCCAGTTTCACCACTGTTCAGGCCGGTGCAGGTTCCGCCGGAGATAAAAAACTGCGGCGCCTTTTCTGACTGGTTACCGGCACGAACCGTGAGGTGCAGTGCGGCTGTGCCATCCGAAAGCAGCAACAGCGGCTCCTGACGAAATATGGCGTCATGGCGCACGAACAAGCCGGCCAGGGCGGCCGGTGTGCGCTCACCGGAATAGCTGCGGAAGGCATCGAGCACACTTGGGCGGCTGCTGAAGGCAAGGGTTCGCGGGGTAGTATCTGCCACTGCAGTAGCAACGACTGTCGCGCCCGCCGGAGGCGAAGCCGGAGTTGATTCAACGGCAACGGCAGCAGGAGCGGCAGACACAGGTGCCGGCACGACTGCATGTTCGGCGACGGGAGCGATTATTTTCTGCCGCAGCTCTGACATGGCGCGCAACTCATCATCGCCCGGATTTTTGATGGAAACTCGCGGTGTCAGAGTCATCCCTTTTTCATCACGCAGCCAGGCGGTCAGAAAAGTAACGCTTCCCTGTATCTGTGCCATCGCCAGCAGGACATGACCGCTCAAAGGCTTACCGCTCTTGAGCCGAATGGTTATCGAACCGGGGGTATCGTTCTGCACGACTATGGTGGCCTGCGCCCCCAAGCCGGCTCCGGTTACCTGTGGCGGTGTCTCCTCTTCACTCTGGTAGGCGATGCTGATTTCCGCCTCGCTGACCCGGTTCAGATTCTCCGCACTGATGGCAAAGCCGTCAAGACCGTCGGGGTGAACCAGAATGAGCGGTTCGGCCACTGCGGTTGTGACAGAGCAAAGCGCCAGCAGCATGGCGATAATAACCGGTCTGCCCGGAACAGCGTGTGCCTTCTCCGGTCGGAACGAACGGCCATCCAACCGGAACCAAAGCAGAAAGGGAAGCAGGAACTGACCGAGCAGATAGATCGCCTGATGGAGCGGCTCGATTTCCGGCACATTCAGGGCGGTCCAGACGACATGACTGACGCGGAACAGTGCGTGCCAGGCGGCAATCAGACCGACACCGCCGAGCAACGCGCCACAACGGCGCAGGGTCCAGCGTTGCCACCCGGCCACGACCAGTGACAGCAGCAGCGGCACGGCGAAGGTGTGATTGTAGATCGGCATCGGGCGGGGTGTCAGCAGTTGATAGCCAGGATAGAGCCAGGAGAAGAGCAGCACCACCAGCGAATCAAGCAGGGCGACATAGTCACGGTTGATCAGCAGCCAGGGGAGAAACAGCGCCGTGGCGATCAAACCAGCCCGCAGCACAAACGGCAGCGGCGCAGGGCCAGCGGCACTCCAGCGCAGCCAGAGCAGGCAGACAGAGATAACCAGCAGCAGCATGGCGACCTGACCGAGATAGACATGGAGGATATCGAACAGAATCGGAGCGAGCACCGTACCGGCAGCGGTGACAAAGGCAATCCGCAGCAGGTTGGCTGTGCTGATAACCAGAATTCCGGTAAAGAGCCCTGCCAGCGTACGCTGCCAACCAGATGGCTGCGCCACGACAAATGAACAATAGAGCAGACAGGCATAGAGCGGCGTACATTCGGTAACGATTCGGACAGTAAATCCGGGCAGCGTCACCAGATCGCCCTGCACCACCGGCGCATACCCGGCCAGGCCAAGCAGTATGCCGACCTGGGCGGCGGTGCTACGACAGAGCGGCCCCAAATGCGGCTCCAGCCAGACCGCCGCCAGCAGCAGCAAAGTGCAGAGCAGCGCAAAACGGAGCCAGGGGGGGGAGTTAACAACAGGAGGTAAGAGTATGTCCGGCTGATGGGGGTGCATTGAACGGGGAGTATATATCAGGAGTGATCGGCGCGGTGTTACGATTCAGCAACATCTTTGAGGCGGGTATGCTACTGAGTAACTAACGCATGAGATTTGTTATTCTAATCCCTTGTCTCTTGAAATAATGTTTAGAATGGTACATTCCGCTAAAAATTGAATCAGCTATCAATTCAGGAAATCCTGGAGGAATTAACGACTTCACAGAGTCAACGACTGTTTGTAAATTATCGAAAACATCAGTAATAATTTGATTCATCGTTAACACATTGAAATCATTTTTTTTAGACGTTATAGCCCAATGCCGTTCCTGAATTTGTTCCCAGGCGTAATGTCTGCCTTTGCCGTCCAGTGCCATAGCCATTTTTATGTTTTGAATACGGATCTGTTTCGATTTTACATACGGATGAGCCGACATTACATCATACAATGGGGTTAGTTTATATCTGTCTTCTGGTAAAAGAAAGACACTAAAGTTTTTTGCATGGCCATCTATTGCCGCAAGTATCCAAAATAAAAATTGTGTTTTCATAAAAACATACTGATCCTGCTCGTTATTTTCTGAGCCTCTCAACAATCTAAGTATTTTCTGGATGCCTGGCCCACCATCTTGCTCGTATTTAAGTTGGGCGGGCACCCCGATTGCCTGACACATATCTTCCTGTGGGAGCCGAATTATCCAGGATTTGTCTGACGAAAGCCTTCTATCAAATCGTTCAACAACCAAAGTTTTTGTTTCGTCAAACACGTGCATAGATGTATTGGCAACATCAAGCCCATATGCTTTTAGTATCAAGTGGCATAACCACTCATTTTCCACGCTCTCAGATAAATCTAACTTCCTTGTAACCCCTATGGGAAGTTTTATTATATGCGTCGTCGGTGTTGTCCCAATTGGCTTACACCACTGATTATTGTGCCAAAGCAAAGCTGTTTTTTCTTGAGCACCTGCTATTGATATTCTAAAGTCGTCATCATCTCTACCCATTCCAAGCGGCATTGTCTGATAATTTTGTAATATTTCAGAAATGCTTGAATCAGTAACCGGCTCAGCTTCAATTTTTTTCACACTGCCCTGTGTTCCTCCCTCGCGCAAAAACTGGAGAGCACCTACACAATCTTTACCAATATGCCATAGTAAATCGAAACAACCATTACTGACAGACCCAAACCTTGCCTGAATTCTATTCTTTATATTCACATTGTCAGGGAGAAGGTTGTCAAAAAAGTTATCCACTAAATATCCGCTGACCCCATGTGCAGTCAGTGGTAAAGATAATGATATGGATCTCTTGTTTTTTGAGTTAAGCCAACTGTCACTGTAGGTAAAAGTAAGCACGCCTGTCGGAGATGAAATTAGTTTGCCAACATCTTCGCCGTTCATGAACACCAATAAACTTCTTGTTTTGCTTGGTCTTGGCATTACCATTCATCTCCTTTTAGCGTTGTTTTGCTTTTGTCTCCGGTCATAAGCTCCATATCTAATGCAGAAAGGATTTTTAAAATTGAGTGCAGTCTTGTGCCATCGCGACCAGATTCAATATGGGATAACGCAATAGAGGTAATCATTGCTTTTCCTGCCAATTGGGCTTGTGTTAATTTTTTGGATTTCCTTTTGTCCTTGATTATCGCGCCTAAAATTTGTGGGGATGATATTAATCTCATGTTCATAGCGAATCTCCATATTTAAACAAAAGTACATATAATTCAAATTTAAACGGAAGTATATATAAACACAATATATACCTTTGTTTAAATAATCAAGTAAAAACAAAAACAACCAAACATGAAAATACCCTCAGCAATTCTACCTGAGGGTATTCCACTTCTTAATATTTTTAGCAACACCTTATCCGACCAGCTTGAAGTTAAAAGCAAACCTTTATTTAACAGGACCCAAAAGCGGGCCTAAAGATAAAAAGGATAACGGCAAAAACAAAGATTTTTGGTTAAACTCATAACCTTCGACAACATCTGGTTCCAACTCGTCCGTTGGAATGTATACTTCGAGCGGTGATAAGATGCGGTTTTGTTTTATGTAGGGGCGCGGTCTGTGACCCGCCCTGTCACGATATGGTACAATCCCGCTGCGTTAGCGATTATCACAGCAAGGGCGAGTCTAAGACCGCGCCCCTACAAAATACGCATTTTTATGCCGTTTGCAGTATAGAAAATGCCCCATTACCATTTTAATCAGCGGTGCTTCGGTATTCAGACTATTCGCCCAAGCTTGTACCGCCTGATGATTTATGACATTGCCAGCATCAACATCCGCCAACGCTTCAAGTGTCAAGCGCTGACGTTCTTCTTCGCGTACTTTCTCCATATCCGTCATAAAATCTTCATACGAACATTCAACGGACGTGCTTTAAAGACCAACGGCAATGGCATGTTTTAGTGCGGTAAGCTTTGCTTGATGCAGTTCCAGTAAACTATACAATGTGACCACGACCTCTCCCACCCCACCCAAATTGTTTGACAATCGTTACACTACTTCAGCTTTTCTGTAATATTCATCTGCTATAGTCACCACCGACAAAAATTTCATTCAACCTCCGACTTGACTCACCTACTCTGAAAAAATGAAAACGTACCATCAGGAGAATCACGCATGTTCAAAAAACTGTTCGCCTTCATTATTGCCTCCACCCTCACGTTGAGTATAACAGGAAGCGCCTTCGCCACCTTCGAAGATCTGCAACTGATTCGTGTAGTGTATGAGCGCACCACCGGCAGCACGGAAACCCTGACTGACCTGGGTAACGTAACCTCTGTACTCGCTGCTGGCGGAACCTTTGCCGGGTCCCTCCCAACGGTCAGCACTGCAGCAAACCTGGCCGTTGCCTATTTCGCTCTCGACAGCACCAACGGTCAATTGTGGGCAAGCAGCAAAAACGGCCAGTCCATGGGCGATCTGACCGGAATTAGTAGCGGAACGATCAATCTGTATGGTTTTTACAACGCCACTACAGGCATCAAAACCGATAAAGGGACCACAGCTTCCGGCCAAGCTTTCGGTATCGGTTCTCAGAGTGCCGCTAATTCTTACAGGAATAAGCTGTCCGCTAACCCGGCCGGAACTCTGGCAAATGCTCTCGATGTTAGTGGCACTGCTGAAACCAGCTTGGCCACCCTGGTTGGTGCAACCAGTGGCTCAGTAAGCCAGAATCTGTACTTTTGGGCCAATGGCTATGCAAACGTTGCCGCTGATTATATCGGAGAAATAGTCGCCACCATCACCACCAACTTCGACGGTTCCACCACAATCTCCCCGCCGCCCGCTGCCGCAACCGCACCTGGTGCGCCAACAATCGGAACAGCATCGGCATTTGGTGATGGTATTGCAAAGGTGGCATTCACCGCCCCGGCATCCAACGGTGGCAGTGCCATAACCCTCTACACGGCGACCTCTAACCCCGGTGGTATAACCGGCAGCGGAACAGCCAGCCCGATAACCGTTAATGGCCTGACCAACAGCACTCCCTACACGTTTACCGTCACGGCAAAAAATGCAGCAAATCTAACTAGTGACCCTTCGGGTCCTTCCCTCAGTGTGACAACCACTGCCGGAGTCACCCCCCCGACAACTAAAACAGCTCAGACCATAGGCGCGATCAGCTTCACCCCTGCAACTCTTGCGCCTACCGGAACGACCACGGCAAGCGCCGTGGCAACACCCTCCGCCCTCACCGTCACCTTCACATCTAAAACCCCCAGCGTCTGTACCGTTAGCGGCGATGTCGTTCATGGCGTAACTGCAGGCACCTGTACAATAGCAGCAGACCAGTCAGGTAGCGACACTTTCAGCGCTGCTTCTCAGGTCACTCAGAGTATAACAGTAGCTGCTGATACTTCCGGACTGACCGGCCAAACCATCGTTTTCGGTACTGCACCCACAGTTACGGTTGGAGGTACCGGCACTGTCACTGCCACCGGCGGCGCTTCCGGCAACGCAGTAACCTTCACTGCGTTGCCCGCTTCTGTCTGTACCAGCAACGGTGCGATAATCACCGGCGTTGCCGCCGGCACCTGCACCGTTACAGCCAACCAGGCAGGCAATGTCACCTATTCTGCCGCTGCTCTGGCCACTCAGACCATTACTGTGGTTAAAAAAAGCCAAACAATAACTTTCACCCCGCCTTCAACCGCCACCTACGGCGATGTGCCTGTTGCTCTCATCGCCACTGCCAGTTCCGATCTGACACCAGGCTTCACACTCGTCAGTGGACCGGCGACGCTTACCGGAAGCTCCTTGACCATCACCGGCGTCGGCAGTATTGTAGTTAAAGCCACACAGGCGGGGACAACCAGCTACTCAGCCGCGACGGACGTGCAGCGGACCATCACTGTTGCCGCCAAGGCTCTGACGGTAACGGCCGACTACGCCAGTAGAGCGTTCGGCGACCCCAACCCGGCAGCACCCGGCTTTACCGCTCCGGCTCTGGTTGGTAGCGACACCATCGCCAGCGTAACGTATAGCTACGCGACGACAGCTACGTCGACCGCTGCGCTCGGCAGTACCCACAGCATTACGCTGAGCGCAGCAGTTTTCAGCCCCGTGTCGGCTGCCAACAACTACAGTATCACCTATATTTCCGGCACTCTGACCATCGCCGGCAGCACCGGCCAGACAGTTACCTTCTCCCCTCCTGCGAGCGCCACCTACGGCGATGCGGCTATTGCTCTCAATGCTACTGCCAGTTCCAACCTGCTGCCGGTGCGCTTCACACTGGTCAGCGGTCCTGCAACCCTTTCCGGTAGCACATTGACTATCACCGGCGCCGGCAGCATCGCGGTAAAAGCCACCCAGGCGGGTAATGAGACCTACGCAGCGGCTCCAGATATGTTGAAGACCATCCAGGTAGCCGCCAAGGCTCTGACAATAACCGCCGCCAATGCCAGCAGGGTGTACGCTGCCGCCAACCCGGCAGCACCCGGCTTTACCGCTCCAGCTCTGGTCGGTAGCGACACCATCGCCACTGTTACGTCCAGCTATGCGGCGACAGCTACGTCGACCGCCGCAATTGGCAGCACCCACGCTATTACGCCGGGCGCGGCACTGTTTAGTAGTGGTTCGGCTGCCAATTACATTATCACCTACAGTGCCGGGACTCTGACTGTCGCCGGCAAAGGCGACCAGATCATTAGTTTTGCAGCTGCACCAAAGGTGGTGGTGAACGGTACCGGCACGGTCAGCGCAACCTTTGGTGCGTCCGTCAATGCTGTCGTTTTTACTTCCTCACCTGCGACGGTCTGCACCAATGACGGTGCAACAATCACCGGCGTTAGCGCAGGCGCCTGTACCGTTACCGCCAATCAGGCAGGCGACACCAACTATAACGCAGCACCACCGGTTATCCTGATTGTTACCGTTTCAGCAATTTCACCCGGCGTGCCAACCGGCGTTACCGCAACAGCCGGCAATGCAGAGGCTTCGGTCTCTTTCACGGCGCCGGCCTTCACCGGCGGTAGCGCAATAACCGGCTACACCGTAACTTCATCGCCGGGAGGCCTCATTGGCACTGGACTTTCCAGCCCTATAATCGTGAAAGGCCTGACCAACTATAAGGCATATACCTTTACCGTAACGGCAAAGAATGTCGCCGGAACAGGAGCGGCATCGGCAGTATCAAACGTTGCAACGCCGGAATATCCGCCGATTACGTTCACCGTATTCCCCACTTCCGGCGATCACGGCAAAATTGCTCCTGCAGCCAACCAGACAGTCGTCGCCAGTGCAACCGCCAGTTTTGTCATCACTCCGGACAGCGGCTACCAGATCGCAACTGTCACCGGCTGTGACGGCACATTAAACCGTAGCACCTCCGTTTACAGCACCGCTGGTATCCTGAACAACTGTACTGTTGAGGCAACGTTTATCAAAACACCAACAGGTTATTTACAAGACGCTCTGAAGGCACTGCGTTTCGCCATCGGACTGGATATACCGACCGCTGCCGACATAGCCAGCGGCGATGTTGCTCCACTGACCGGGTGTGTGTCGAACACGGCGGGTTTGGTGACGTGTACCAGAAGCCCGGACGGCAAGATCGATATAGCTGACGTTGTGGCAATTATGCAAAGATCGCTGGGGATGTTGAGTTGGTAATAAAGGATAATTTTTGACAGGAATCTGATTTTAAATTATAAAAGACTTAACCGTTTTTATCAGAAGAGATCAGATTGTATCTGCGTGAAAAGGTTTTGTTTGTTCCGGCTCGTCCGGGTTAGGGGGATATATGAAAGAGCGCCATTTAGCCCGGTATGATACTCAACGACTCCCGAAAAGTCTGAGTAACGTAACAATCTCCTGGGGAGCTGATTCTTCAGTTGAAGCTAATGTAGCTAATTTTTGTGCTCATGGTATGAGAGTTACAATCCCGAAGTTGATAGCTCCAACTGACCTTCCCGGGAAAAACGATGCTATTAAGGTTAAGTTGCCAATTATCCACGTGTGGTTAACCGGAATGTGCGTGTATGTCACACATGAAGCTGATGGTTCTGTTGCCGTCGGAATCTATTATTACGTTCCGATAGAGCAGAATTTTCTCAATAAGTTACTGAGTAAAAACCTTAATGTGCCGCTTCAGGAATGCTCTTTTGTCTGCCATGAGTGGGAAGAATTTGTTGATAAGCTGTGTGATTCGGAAGACCCGAAGCTGAAGAGTATTGGGCGTCATGAAAAAGAGATGCTTGAGGCATAAGGCATAATGTGTATTATACCAGTAACGCAGCACTAATTTTTTTCTTAAGGAGATACGCAGATGTACTTAGCCAGAGACAAAAACGACGACCTCTATCTGTTCAACGAGTTACCCAACCGTGGCAATGAGTGCTGGTGGGCTACCTCAGGTGTTGACGGAACCTATCTTCGCCTTGATAAAAAACTCTACCCGGAAGTCACCTGGGAATCAGGACCGTTAATGGTGACGATACATAAATAATCCTACCTGATTAGTTCTAATTTGCCGCTTGGTGACCAAACAGTCCCCTCTCCATGAGGACCCACAGGGCCTAAAGGAGAGGGTTAGAGTGAGGAAGAAATGCTGGACTATGCAGCTCTTTCCCCTCATCCGGCCTTCGGCCACCTTCTCCCTCAGGGAGAAGGGATCAAGCGGAAGATTAGAACGAATCAGATAATCCTATTGCAACCATCGAGTCGATTACAAACAGAAGTGGCCCGGAGTCTCATAAACTCCGGGCCACTTCTGTATTCATCTCCAGCTATATATTAATCAGGCGGTGCGTCTGCGAATCATGATGCCGCCAAGAGCGGCTACGGCCAGCATGATTCCCCACGGCCCGAGGGCGGGTACCGGTGTTGCTCCGATGACTGCATCGGTGATGGTGAAACTCTGTGTAACGGGCGGAGCGGCGGTGTAGCTGCCATTGCCAATCTGGTCGGCGGCGATGGTGCAGGTGCCGACGGCCAGCAGATTGACTGTGGCACCGGTGACCGTACAGACGCCGGTGGTTAAAGAGGTGTACGACACCGGCAAGCCGGAATCGGTAGTGGCGGCCAGTGTTACCGGACCGCTGCCCAGTTGAGTCGCGGTGATTACCGGGAAGGCGATGTTTTGTCCTGCCTGGTTGACCGTCACGGTGGCCGTGCCGGAAACCACACTGTAATTGACAGCATCAGCCGGGGTGAAGATGACCGCCTGAGCTGCGCTGCCGACGCCGGGGAGGGTAGCTGACGTCGTGAAGGTGAATGTTCCGGGTACGGAAGCTGCGCCGCCCGACAGGATTGATGCGGCCAGAGTCTGGCCGTAGCTGATGGCGGATGCTGTCGGCCAGATTGTTACGGCTGGAGCAGCCGGTGTGACGGTCACACTGACCGTGCCGCTGACCGCTCCGTACAAGGTTGTGTCTGATGGAGTGAAGATAACGCTCTGGTTTGCGGTGCCAATGGCCGGAACCGTGGTGGGCGATGTGAAGGCGAAGGTGCCGGCAACGGAAGCAGCGCCGCCGGTCAAGGCTGAATAAGCCAGGGTTTGACCATGGACGATGGCGGAAGCGGTTGGCAGTGTTGCAATGGTGGGAGTTCCCTTGCCGATGACCAGGAAGCCGCTGATGGTGCCGGTGTTGCCGCCGGTAGTGGCATTGGCAACCACGGTGTAGACACCGGGCGCGGTCGGCGCGGAGCTGAGGCCGTTGTAGGTCACTGTGGCGGTGGCAGCGGCGGCGGTCGGGATGGTGATCGGGGTTACCGCTTTGGCCGAGCCGTTGTACTTCTGATACAGGTTATCGATGGATACCATCGGGTAATATGCCGGCGCCGAGGTGTAGTGCGTGGCGGTCTGGGCGGCGGAGGGCGCTGCTGTTACAGCCCCGGTGCTGTCTGTGGCTATGCTGTAGAATTCGTAATACCCTTCGCCACTTGGGAACGCAAAGGAGAAGGTGTAGGGAGCGACGGTCGCCGTTCCTGCTGAAGACCAGGAGCCCCAGGTCGTATTGTTGGCGGAGAAGCGGTAGAAGTACTGAACCTGGGTAATTGTGGCCGCCGTTGCGCCGGTGGATACCTGCAGCAGCGGTGCATTGCTACCGTACTCTTTGGCATCAAAACCATAGCTTGGCGCGGTAGCGTCCGCCGAACCTTCAGTGGCGGCCTTGACCGCCAGGGAAACCTTCTTGTCGCCGGTAAACTGACCCTGGACAAAGGAGGTCACGTTCCAGGAATACCAGTTGTTGATGGCCCCGGCTGCGAGGGTTTTGGTGTCCAGAACAGAGCCCAGAGCGGGCTGGCTGTTCCAGGTGAGGCCGGTCTCGGTCCAGGTGTCATCTGTAACGCCATACACTGCGGCGTCAAGTGAGGCGCCGGCTGATTTCCAGTTCCAGAGCTGCAGGGTGGCGCTGTTGATGGTGGCGCCGGCTGGAATGGAGGAAAGGTCGAACTTCAACCAGCCCCGCTCGTTGCCGTAGCTTGTGCTGCTGCTTTGGATATAGATGTTGTTGCTGGTACCGTAGTTGGTGGTCGGATTGCCGCTGGCCACCTGGGCATCAGCCACCGGAGCCAGAAAATAGGAACCGGAGGAGGTGGAGGCGGTTGCCGTAAGGGTGACCGAGGTGGCATCGGTGCCGGCCGGAGCCGGGTTGACGCGGGAGTAAATCGATGCTGCTGCCGGCAGGCTGCCGCCGGTTACTACGGATGCGGTGTCGCCACGGAAGACCAGTCCGAAGTTCTTCATGGTCGGGATACCGGAGATCAGCAGTATGTCGTTGACCGCACCGGGGAGAGTGTAGCTGGTGTAGGCGGTGCGGTCGTTGATGGTGATGGTCTGGCCGTTCTGATCCTGCACCGTGCTGGCACCGGTCTTCTTTGCCTTGAACTGTACGTAGTGGTTTTTATGTTGATCGTTCCAGAACTCGTTTATCGAGGATTTGAAGGCCGGTTTGGCCAGACTCGGGTCGTTGCCGAGAATCCTGAATTCAACTCCCTGGCCGTAAATCCCCTCCTGCTCGACAAATTCCGGGTTGCCGTCAAAAAAGCTCCCCTTGCCCCAGATTTCAACGATGTCGCCATTTTTCAGGGCGCCGGTTTTGAAACCGAGATAGCTGCGGAACCATTCCGCTTCGGCCAGATGATGGGCCGGATTGATGCTGCCGTCGCTTGTGACCAGATCGGTCGGGACCTTCCCCTGACCGCGACGGGCTGTAGTCTCCGGGTTGGCGCTGAGGAGACGGACGAAGGCGTTATCGAAGATCGGGCGGGTATCATTATCGTTCATCATGGTGACTACGGCGCGGAAACCGCCGGCAAACTCGGTGTTTACGTCATAGCGCGGGCCGCCGACGCTGTAGGCTGCGTCCGGGGTTGCATGATTGGTCTGCATGAATTCCACCAGGCTGTCGCGGACCAGGGAATCGTTAGTCAGCGGTGTGCTGTTGGCGGGCCAGGTGTAGCCTGCTGGCGGGTGAGCGAACATATAGTTGTTGATGGCAACGGTGTAGGTCTGTCCCAGGTTGATCGGGGCACCGTCAAACAGGATTGACGTTGGCACACCGTCCACGCTAGTCACATGCAGTCTGCGGGAAAAGCCGGCGTTCATGTTGGTGTTCTTGAGGAAGTTGAGGATATCCTGGCCGGACATGTTGATCCGGACGTAGGTATCGTCGCTCCAGGGGAAAGTCTCGTAGACCTGGAGGTAGGTAACCGGGCCGGCCGGGATGTCGGCGCGAACGCCGCCGCCGGTTTCGATGGCCAGATCGCAGGAGCCGAAGAGCTGTGCGGCTTTCCACTGCATGGCGTCGCAGATCCACTGTCCAGCCGGATTATTGCCGGCCCAGGGGTACTCGTTGGGGGACCACCAGCGCATTTCATTATCAAGCAGCAGGTTGTCGGAAGAGTAACCGACTACGTCAAAGGCCTTCGGCTTCCCCTTGGAGGCTGCATCGGCGTCGTACTGTGTAATAAGCTGGTTGACGAAGTTCTGCACCTGCGGGTCGGGGGTAATGTCGGCGGTGCGCAGCAGGTGGTTGTAACCGCTGAGGAATTTGCCGGCAGCGTCAATCTTCAATTCACCGATGTAGGTCAGGTAGCTGCCGGATTCGGTGATGGTGGTCTTGTAATTGAGTTCAGCCGGCTGCCAGGCGGGGGTTTCAGCCCAGGTGTGCCAGTGGCCGTTGACGGAGACTTCCGGCAGTTTGGTGACACCGTCGTCAACCAGAAGTTTCGGGGAAACAGTAGGATTGGGGTCAACCATGCCGCTGTGCCCGATATGGGCAGCAAGTACGACAAGATCAACGCTGTTCGGGGCGGCCCGCAGTTCATCGACGTACGACTTCAGGTGGCATGTCGTTGTGGCAGCTGAAAGCGTATTGGTTGCCGCACTCCAGTCACAATCGACCACCTGGAGGGTGCTGGCCAGCGAGGCGCCAACTTCGGCGGACTGGGTGGTATAGCCGAGAATGCCGACCTTTTTTCCGGCGACATTGACGATGGTATAGGGTTTGAAGTGCGGTGTCCCGTCCATGTTGCGTACATTGACCGAGATAACCGGAACTCCGGAAGCCTGCAGGTTTTCAAGATTGGTGATGTAGCTGGCGTCGCGCACGTCATGGTTGCCGACAACGACAGCATCCATGCCGCGGCCCCGCTGGGTCTGCAGTTTCTGCGAGAGCAACTGATAGAACTGGGTCATGCCGCAGTTGCTGCTGAGTGCGCCGGTCGAAAGCGGCGCACAGCCGGAAATGTTGAAGCCGGGGATGGCTATCGGGTTGGTGGCGCTGAAGTCGCCGATCGGGCTCCCCTCAGAGATGTCGCCGGCGTCGATCACCAGCGAATCAGGGTTGGCGGCGGTCAGTTCCAGCATTTTGCCGGCCATATGGGCCGCGCCACCGACGTCTTCAAACGTGGAGTTGGTCGTGCCGTGCATCGGAGCCGCCATTTTGTGCGGCGTCAGGCGGGCATGGGTGTCGTTGACGTGGAAGATGCTGATGATGCCGGATGCTTTGGGTGCCGAACAACTGGCGCTGCTGCCGCTGTTGCTACCGGTACAGCTCCAGTTCCAGGGGCCGCTGCCGGTGACTGCGGAGGCTGTTCCGGCGCTGCAGAAGTTTGTGGTCGGAGCGGCTGCGGAGCTCAAACCGTTGGCACTGCCGCAGGTGCCGTTAACAGGCGCTGAGACAGAGACAAAGTTGGCGGTGATGCTCTGGCTGACGATGACGTTGCTGACCGTCAGCGGGTTGGCGGTGGAGAAAGCTGTTCCTCCCATGGTCCAGTTCTGGAAGGAGTAACCGGAGTTGGCTGTTGCGCTGACAGAGCTTGCTGATTGCCCATAATCAAGCGTCTGCAACGAGGTGCCGCTGATAGAGCCGTAGGCGGCAGCGGTGAAGTTCAGGGTGTAGCTCTGGATGGCGGCCGAGCAGGAGGCGGTAGTTCCGCCACCAGTTCCGGCACAGCTCCAGCCCCAGGGATGCCCGCTGCCGGTGATAGCTGAAGCTGTTCCGGCACCACAGAGGTTGGTTGGTACCAGCGCAGCGAGGGTCAGGCCGTTGTCGCCGCCGCAGGAGCCGTTGATGACGGTAACGGTGCAGGCAGCGAGAGTTGTAGCGTTGTTGCGCGGATTCACAGCGCCGGCTGCGAAATCAATGTTATTGTTATCGGTGTCGCTGCAGCCGTTACCGGCGCGCAGAACAGCGGTGGTGTTACTTGGCGCCGGAGTCGGACCGGCACCTTCAAAGTTGGAGGCTGTCGTGCCGAAGCCGACGTAGTCACGCACGGCTGCATTGGTTGCACAGGTACCGCCACAGACGGCAGTCAGTGCGGTCTGATTGGTTACCAGCGCCACTTTACCAGCGGTGCCGCTCATGGCGATGGTGCCGGTTGCGTCAGGTGTTGGCAGGTTTATAGCCGTGGCGGATGCCCCGGCTGCTTCCTGAACCAGATAGTACTGACCCGGCTGCAGCGTGACGTTGGTGAGGTTTGTCACCGCCCAGGATGTGCCGGTTGCCGAGGCATACTGTACCGACCAGCCGTTGTGGCTGACCGCGCTGGCACTGTTGTTGTGCAGCTCGATGAAGTCGTTTTTGTAGTTTGCGCCGGCGTTACCGCCACCGCCATAGACCTGGCTGATGACGATATCCGGCGAGGCAGCAAAGGCCTGGCAGGCAAAAGCCATCGCCAGCACGAATGCGGCCAGTCGGAGCAGGGAACGAATGCCGGTCCCGGATATGGTGTTACTGCGTCGTATCATTTTTTGAACTCCTTAGAGATTAGAAACAGGAAATTGTATCGTTATTAATTGTCTGCACCGGGGCCATCCCCGGTGCAGACAGTTTCCAGCGGTAAGTCTTCATCCCCAGTAGCACTATGGCATTGTAAGTTGGCGGGGGTAGACTATCGCTGAAAATCATTGGGCGCATGCAATGCGCCCCTACGGATTACGCCTTCTGAAACCTGCCAGCCCGAACAGACCGGAGCCAAGCAGCCAGGCGGCAGCGGGGATTGGGGTGGGAGTTGCAGTTGCTGAGTAATCGCTTTGTGCATGCAAGCCTGTCGGTCCTACGGTAAGTACACCGGCATTGTCCTGGAAAACTGCAGTTGTAAGTGAGAGATTGGCGGTGAGCGCCTTATTATTGTTGAAGTTTGCAGCTGCACCGTAGCCGATTAGGTCAACGAAAGCGCCGGTAATGGGAGTGTATACCCCTGCAGTTGTGACTCCACCAGAAAGAGCAGTACCATTTATAAGAGCCACTTTTCCGGCAGTTCCACTGAGATTCAACTTGCCCTGCAGATTAGCGGTAACCGGCAGTTCTGCACCACCTGTTCCAGGGGTACCGCCTAAAGCTGCAACTGATTCCTGGATAAGGTAATACTTATTCGCCTCGATTGTGCCTGTCAGCGAGTGCATGTTTGTTGTTCCAAAAGCCCCGGCAGCAGCAGCATACTGAATCGAGTAACTCGACAGATCAACCGCTGTTGTCCCGCTATTGAAGAGTTCGATGTAATCATATTTGTAGGTTACTGATGCGCTTGCTGATCCCCCACCGCCATAAATCTGGTTGATGTAGAGCGCCGCGTCCGCCGAACCTGCTGCCCCTGCGAGTGCTGCCAAAAGTGCTGTCGCTGCGACTAGTTTTTTCATTTGTCCTTCCCCTTTTCTTCCTTTGTTTGGAGGTCTGTCTGTTTGTTGCTATGACCGGCGGCGGCAGCCGACCAGGCCCAGTAGACCGGAACCGAGCAGCCAGGCGGCAGCCGGGATTGGGGTCGGGGTGGCATCAAAATTGGCACCGAAGGAATAGACCGTATTCGGGTCATTGACTCCGCCGGGGCCGTTTGTCAGACTCGTGAAATTGAGGCTTGTGTTGTAATAATTCTGGCCACTGGCAAGTGTTGTCAGATCGAAATTTTTGTCGGCCAGATAGCTGATGTTGCTGTTGAACTGCAGGTTCGGGATTGCCACCGTGTTGCTGGTTGCATCGGAACCTGTCGGGACATGCTGGACATAGAAGTCCGAAGCCATATTGGCACCAACGACGTACGTTTTGCCGGCATCAAGTTTGTAACTCGCCGCCAGATCATAAAAATGAAACGGGTTTGATGGATCAGCCTTATGTGCCGCCTCGGTAAATGCCACCGAGGTTAATAATTTCCCCGATGTGTCCCACAGGCCGACAAAGTGATTGGTTTCGGACGTGGTGTCTTTCTCGAAATCCCAGAGCCCCAGTTTCGTCACATACAAATCGCGGTTGGCGGTGAAGCTCCAACCGGTAATTGCACTTGAAGTTTGGATCAGGTCAACAAGCGGTATCTGTGTGTCGAACGAAACCGCCACCTGGGCCTCTGCGCTCCCGGCCCATGACAGCAGAGAAGCCATGAATAGCGGCGCTAACAGCAGGCTTTTGTACGATGTGTTTTTTGAACCTTTCATTTCCTGTTCTCCCTTAAATCTGATTGATTCATGGGCGGCAAATGGTGCGCCGCCCATGATCACAAACAGTTATGCGTTTTTACGACGAAAGCCTGCCAGCCCGGCCAATCCGGAACCGAGCAACCAGAAGGCAGCCGGAATCGGGGTGGGGGTTACATCGACGTTATCAAGATGAAATACACTCGGATCGTTCAGGAAGCTGAATGCGAGCGTTGAAGCAGCATCGGTTGCTGTGGCGTTAAACTGGTACTGCGTATACGGGGAGGCTTGTGTAGGGTCCAGTACCGGGTTGAGCGTCTGTACCTGATTGTTCCACAGTGCCTGAAATACATTGGTAGCATCCTTGGAATCGTTGGCAAGCCAGAAGCTTACCACGTAGGACTGACCCGCTGTCGTCGTGAAGGCCTGGGAAAGTGTACCGGGAGTGCCGTAGGTTCCCAATTGAGCTTCATAGGTACCGGAATGCTGCGTCCCTGAGTCAATAACCAAGGCATAGTTATTGACTGAATCAACCGACCAGCCGGTGAAGTCTCCTGTCTCGAATCCGCCGTTGGACAGTCCTGCGCTTGCTGTTCCAACCTGTGCGGTGATGGCAAGCAGTGCCATTGCTGCAACTACAATCATTTTCTTAAACATTTCATTTCTCCTTTTTTTAGTGTGATTTATTGGTTATACAAAATTACTTCTGAACAACTGCGAACTCGGCAGGCCCGTTGGTGGTGTTGATGACGGCCCAGGCGGTGTGAGCCGCTGCGTCAACACCGTACGTGCCAAGCGGGTAGGCGCTGTTGTATTTGCCGAGGATGAATCTCTTCCTGCCGCCGACATTCAAGTCTGCCGCGTTTACCCAGTTGCCGTTGGCGTCCTTGGTGCTCAGGGTGACAGCGTGGCCGGCGTTGATGAAGGCTGTGTCCACAACGGTAGCAGAGTCATACGACAGTGACAGGGCGTAGGTGTCGGTTTTAGTCAGGTTGGGATCGACGAAAGAGTAGTTTGTGGCCAAAGCACCGGACGGAGTAAGTTTGGTTGCAAGGCTGTCCTGCATACCCCAGACGGTGAAGATATCGCTGGCCAGTCCTGCAGTAGCGGGAGTCCATCCGGTATTTACGCTTTTGGTCAGCGCACGAAGGTTGAAGTCTTTGCCGGTGCTACTGTTGGTACCGCTGAGGATGGCGGCTGTGGTACCTTTGTAACCGGTTTCACCGTTGGCAATTGCCTTGGTGGTGTCATCGGTCAATGCATAGCTGCCGCCCTGAGCTATGAGAACTTCCTTGCCGTTCAGGCTGTAGCCGAATGTGTCATGTTTGGTGAACGGAACGGGGGTACTGTAGGAAGCGATCGGCGTAAGGGAACCGAAGGGATATACTGTCGGGGTATTGCCTGCGTACGGAATAACGTCATAGGTCTGGTCGCAGTCACCGCCGCATCCGTTGGGCATGGCGTAGTGATCGACGGTGACTTTAGGGCCATCTACGGTGAAGATGGAATAGCCGACAGTAAAGAGCTCCTGGGCAATCGGCTTCTCCAGATTGCGAAATGCCGACTGGCCGGTGAAGGTGGTCTGTGTAGGAGGAATGTAGAACTTGTAGCTGTTAGAGGCAGCAATGATGTTCTGTACTTTGTAGGCACTGCCGACTTTCGGGCTGCTGATAATAGCCCGGTTGTGCATATGGTCGTGGCCACCCATATGGTAGCGTACACCATTATTCTGCAGATACCCCATGAAGGTATCCATTAGATCGATGGAAGCCGCGCTGGCGGTGGGATTGGAACTGTTGAAAAGGTTATCGGCGTGGTTTTCGGTGACGAGCCCTTTGTGGCCAAATGAGAATGCGTGAGCTGGGCGATTAACGTCAGTCAGGCGCCCACCTATCCAGGCGACATCGGTTGCGTCAAGATTTGCATGGGCAGTGCCAGTCGGTTTTGTGAACTGATCGATGATTACAAAACGGGCGTTTTCAACATCAAAGGAGTAGGTGAGGCCTTCCATGCTCGACTCAGTGGCAAAATTGCCACCAACGGAGAAAGTTCCGGGGTTAACTGCCTGAGCGCCATAGATGGTTGTTGATACCATATTAGGCGTCAGGTTATTTGTACCGGACTGGGTCTGAGGGAATATCTGCTCAAATCTGACTGCATTAGGACCTGAAGATTCATGGTTGCCACGGAGCGGGTAGAAGCCGACACCGGCGTTGTAGAGATCCTGAGCAAAGGTAGCACGTACATCCATATTGATGTTGGCGGTGCCGGTAGTATCGGTCAGATCGCCGACCTGGATGACGAACTTCACTCCTTTGTTGATCATTTCCTGATTGATATGCCGAATCACGTTGACCGCAACGTTCGGGTTTTTGTTATCAGGAGAGGTGGGCCACTGGGTGTCAGACATGACGCCGAATTTCCAGGGGGTAGCGAAGGCCGAACTGGCAATCAAGGTTAATACACAAGCTGAAAGCACTTGTTTACGGGTAATAATTATTTTCACGTAATTCTCCTTTTCTCCATTTTTTATTGGTGGTTGCGACTAAATCTGACTGCTATTCAATTGTTATGTCTTGTCGTGGAATATTTCCCTGGCGCACCTCCTGCTATTTCGTTTAATTTGAATAAACAAAAGCCGGATCGGCTTTCGTTTCTGAAAGGCAACCCGGCTATCCGCTTGGGATCCGTAGCTTTCCGTCCCCACCTTGCGATGGGTTTGGCTTTGAACAGTTGTTAATGAGTGATGCATTCGGGGTGGTGATCAGACCGGGGATGCCCGGCTTCTTGTTCCTGAATGGGGAGAAGTGGATAACATGTGTTTGATAAACGGTTCGTCCAGATTATTGCATGTTATGTGAGAAGTCGGGAGTGTCTGTGAAGGCGGGATCAGGAAAGACGTATCAGCGTGTGGATTTGAATGGGTGTTTGAAGCGGGGCAGACTGAATCAGTGTTGAGAGTGTGGAAACCATCATGATCGTCATGGTATGAGTCGCTGTAATGATGATGCAATAGCAGGACGCCAGCCTGAAAGAGCAGCAGTCCCACGGTGAACAGGGAGAGAAGAATCATTTTTCTGATGTTCAGGCGCATAATCAGAATTCCTAGTCACGTTGTCAGTTATCTCGCACCGTTCTGCATCTATCTGCGCATAAAAAAAGCCCGCCACGAGATGATAAACATCGTGACGGGCTTTCTGATACCTGGAACAGGTCAGCAAAGTACCCGGATAAATTTTGAACTGCATCAATGTGGTAGGCATCATAGCAGGTAAATATTAATTTCGTGTTAAGGATATGAAAATATATTGTTACGGCGCATATTTATTAAATGCCTTGTATTACAGCATGTTATAAATGTGCATGTCAATTTTGTTACGCATTTAAGCCGCCAGTTTATCATCCTGGGGGCTCTGAAATTAATAACATACCGTTTTCGCCCTCCTCCTTTGATTCAGCACTAATCAGGGTAAAGCAGGTGAAGCATATGCTTTACCCCTACATTTAAAATCGGTGCATTAGACAACATTACTGTATATCCAGCCAGGGCGATCCGCCGGAAACATCCCTGCGGAAGATTCGACACACTGAAATTGTTTGATAATCGTTACACTACTTCAGCGTGTCTGTAATATTAACCTGCTATAGTGCCCGGCAGTCTGATGGCCCCAGTAATCAGTCATGGCTAAAATTGCATCGCAATCAAGGAGAATCGGCCCATGAATCTTTCACAAAAAACATCACTGTCGCTACTGTTTGTTTCCCTCAGCGCCGTATCGGCCAATGCGGCCCTGTCAGGGGATAATGGGACTGCCGAAATCTCAATCGAGAAAACAGCTCAAAGCTCATCACTGCAGCCACTTGACCAGTTACTGGGAGGCGGCAACCATGCAGACCTGTTCGGATCGGTACTGAAGCAGCATGAGGGGTCAGCTCAACCAGCCAAAAGCACAATGGAAGGCTATTTTGAACGCGACGGTTCGGTGCAACCGGTGGGACTTCCTGTAATTCTGACTGCGCCATCCATAGAATCGGCAGCCGCTCCCAATCTCTCCCTGACGGCCACTGTGCATCTCGGTGCGCAATCCGAAACGCCACAGGCTACGGCGACAAGCGCGAGTTCATCGGCACCGACAGCGCCGGTGGAGTCGAAGCTGATCAGAACTCCCGCTACCCAGTTCGGCTTTACGACTACCATTACTCCCGCTACCCAGTTTACCTTTACGACGACAATTACTCCCGTCAATCCGGTGCCACTACCGGCAGCAGGCTTACTGCTGGCCTCCGGCCTTATTGGGGTGACCGGCCTGCGCAAGCGACAGCAGCAGGAGTAATCGTCAGAACATGAAGCCTTCCGGAAAATATAACCCGTGGTACCTGCGTGCAGCATTCAGCCTGCTATTCGTCTTCTTGATGTTGATAACCCGGCAGGCGCGGAGCGCTGTCGCCCCTGTTATCCAGACCGTTGCCGTAACGGGTGGCTGTTTCCTTATGGGAGATCAAGCCGGAGTCGGCGGCTACGACGAGAAGCCGGCACATGAGGTATGTGTAGATGATTTCAGGCTGGGTGTTTTCGAGGTCAGCGAGGGTCAATGGCTGGCGGTTATGGGGAGCGACCAGAAGCTGTTATCCGAGCGTGGTCCGTTGTTCCCTGCCAGCGGTGTGAGCTGGAATGATGCCCGTGAGTTTATCACACGGCTGAACAGACTTTCCGGTCTGAAATATCGCCTGCCTACCGAGGCGGAGTGGGAATATGCCGCCCGCAGCGGCGGTAAACAACATATGTACTCTGGCACCAATGAGGAAAAAATGCTGGCCGAGTACGCCTGCAGCAAGGCTTCTTGTGCCGGGATCCAACTGCCGGTAGGGCAGAAGAAGCCGAATGATCTGGGCCTGTACGACATGAGCGGCAATGCTTGGGAGTGGGTGCAGGATCGCTACGATCCCTATTATTATCGGCAGAGTCCGAGGCAAAATCCCCAGGGTGACCCCTTCGGTATCAACCGCATCCTGCGTGGCGGCGCCAGTGACAGCGTCAACGGTCAGTTGCGCACAAGCTACCGCGAATATCTAACGCCTACTGTCCGCCGGGATGGAGTCGGTTTCAGGCTGCTGCTGCAAGGGCGATAACATACACAAAAAGCAATTCATTTACCGCAACCAGAAGTAGGTGCCTCCAGGCAAGACGCAAAGTTCGCAAAGGAGGTCAGCATCAAGTGATTTAAATCTCTGGTTTTAAACCAATAATTTGTTTTGTTTTTGATTCTCTTTGCGTTCTTTGCGGTTCAAGGGAATTTGGTTTGATTAGTATATAATTTAACTTATTTATCTTTGCCTTTTGCCAAAAACCGTGCTGTCGCCCCTATAAAATATTCAAATCAAGGAGAATGAATTCGATGGGAAAAATGTTTGTTGCTGTACGGTTTTTGTTGGTAGCGATTGCAGTGTCTACCTATCTCTCTGCGTGTGGTGGTTCTGGTTCGTCAACGGCAAGTACTGCCACCTCGACCGCCAAAGCGGTATCCTGGACAAATGTTTCCGTCCGGGCACTGGATGGCAAGGTAAATATCAACTGGGACAGGGCGACCGGCTCTTCGTTTGGTACGGCACTTTCTACTTATAATGTGTACTCTTCAACCAATCCGACCGGTATTTTGCAAGCCGGGAATAAAATCGTCTCAAATTACGCCGGCACATCCTTTGACCACACCAACGTGACCAACGGACAGCGGTATTATTATGTTGTCACAGAGGTCAGTTCTGCCGGCGAAGGCCCGGCCAGCAGGGTTGTTTCCGCATCTCCCTACAGTGTGGTGCCTGCAGCGCCGTTCGGTCTCAAGGTGACCGCCGTTGACTCGCCAGTCAAGCTGATCAAACTGGACTTTCTGGTGCCGACTCCTGCCACCACCGTCTCAGCCAGCTATAATCTGTACCGTTCCACAACTATAACCGGTCTTACTGCCACCAGCAAAATAGCCTCTTCCGTTACAGCCTTAACCTACAATGATAGTGATTCAAATATTACAAATGGTACGACCTATTATTACGCGATTACCACCGTAATTGCCGGCAAGGAAAGCGTGTTTAGCCCGATTGCCGCAGCCCGGCCACAGGCTAAAACTGCTGCAGTTGATTCCAGTCCAACACAATTGGCCAAATTCGCGTCACCGACCGACATGTCAGCCGAACCGGGCAACGGTGCATGTACCCTCAGATGGAGTGACGTTGCGCCGCTCGTAATATCAAATCCTGATCCGGCGGTATTTTCCTCGCCATATTACACACTGTACTGGTCAACTTCCCCGGATGTTCTTAATAACATCAAAGGCCAAATCGACGATGTTGCGAAAACTCTAGTAAAAGATGCCAGTGGCGTTTTCACCTACAAGTTCACCGGCCTCACGAATGGTGCCATGTACTATTATCAGATAACTGCAGCAGTTAAAAATGCAAGTGCCCTCCCAATACAGGGGCGCTATACACCCGGTCCAGTTGTTGCGGCGACCCCTTATCTGAAAACCCCTGCTCCCCCCGCCGGTGTAAGCGCCACTCAGGGAGAACAGCAGGTCGCGCTAAACTGGAGTAAAGACAGTTCCGGCCTTAGTGGCATTACCTACAACATCTATGTTTCGACAACTGACGCCAACACCCCGGCTGAGCTGATGGCCAAAGGGATCAAAAAAAACAGTGACGATAGCAGTAAAGCATATTTTACCCACAGCGGCCTCATAGCTGGACAGACGTATTATTACGTCGTCACGGCCGTTGGCGAGGGCGAAAGTGCGCCGAGCAGTATTGTTGCAGTAACGCTTTAGACATTCCATTTACGAGGTTCTAACCATGTATTCAATCAAAAAACTGGCAGCATCGACACTTACTCTCCTCCTGCTGGCCGCCTGTGGCGGTGGAGGATCTTCAAACAGCGCAGCCGTTGTGCCGCCGGTTACTCCCAATACGGCCAGCGATAGCGTTATCTCGGGCATTGCTTCTAAAGCGCCGATCGACGGCACTGTTGCTATCTACGCCATCACTGCCGATGGCAGTAAAGGAGCGCTGTTGAAGGGGGGCGTGGCGCTGATCAAGGGGGATTATGCCGTAAATATCGGGAAATACGACATACCGGTGATTATCGAGGTGAGCGGTAGCTACACCGACGAGGCGACCGGCTTAGTTCTTACCCTTGCCAAGCCACTGCGGGCAGCACTCGCCAGTTCAGCCGCCGCGACGAAAATAGCCGTAACGCCGCTGACCGAACTTGCCGTGCAGAAAGCTGAACAAAAAGTCGGGGCGCTCAGCAGTTCAAATATCATAGAGGGCAATAAACTTGTGTCCGATATCTTCAAGTTTGATATCATCTCCACCCAACCGGTTGCGCCTACCGATGCTGCTGCAATAGCTGCGGCAGAGCAGAACCGAAAAGATTACACCTTGGCGCTGGCCGCAATTTCGCAACTTTCTAAAACTCAAGGTGTGCCGCTTGCCGCTACCCTTGCAAGCGTAGCGGGGAACATCAGCCCCAGTGGTATGACCAGCCAGACAGTCTCAAATTTTCAAAAAGCGGTTACAGATTTTATCTCCAGTTCCAAGAACCTGACAGGTATTACCGACATAGCCGCGACAAGCCTGGCTAAAATTAATGGCGGCTCTATCGCCAGCTATACGCTGGCTCTACAGGGCAGTTTTGCGGTAAATACCATTAAGGGGATTCAGTTTGAAGTTGTTATTCCACCCGGCTTGACAATCAGATCTGATGCCACCAGCGGAGCAACATCTCCCGGAATCGTCTCAGTGTCTCCAACTGCCGCAGCATCCGCAGCATCTCTTCTGTCATGGTACGGCCCATCAGACGGCGTACTGCATCTTGGAGTGACTACCAGTAAAGGCGTTGGAGTCGGGGACCTTGTGACTATTACCTGCGATATGGTACCGGGATGGTCAAAGCCTGCTGCAACGACATTCAGCATACGAAATGTCAAGGCAGTAGATAGTACAACCACCGCTATCAACGGGGTTACCGTAACGGTAAAATAGAGCCATGACCGGTCTGGTTAATTTCATCCATGATCCCGTCGAACCAGAGAATTAAATCGAGCAGAGCAAAGACAACCGCCCGGACCGTGTATGATGTGGGAGGGTATTTGGGATCGGCGTAGGGTGTATGGGCACCGCTGTCACTGGTTATTTTGTAAATTAATTCGGTAAAGCGGTCAATGATGCGGTAGCGCTCGACAACACCTTTCTCCACCAGATGTTTGTAACAACCAACCAGATTGATTTCACCGGCAACGTACTGACTCGGCAGAAGTTTTTCATCAGCCCGACTGAGGGCGATATAGATCCGTTCCTGAAGCCGGCGCAGACAGCCGAGCGTGTTCTTGATTGTGGCCGGCTCACCACTGGCCATATCGCGCAGACAGTTAAAAAGTTCCTGCTCGGCATCGCTCCCCAGATGGTTCCTGACTGCGGCAAACGCCTCGGGATAGGCTCCTGCGACCCGGACATAATCGAGCTTGCCGGCTTCCTCCTTTAGAAACGCAAGCATCTCCGCTTCATCACGCCCCTTGGAAAAAACCCGCAGCGTTCCTGCGTACAGCTCACTGAGACTGCGAAACTGGTCCGGTTCTCCGGTGAGCACTACCATCGGCAGATTGGGCGCTTTTTCGCTGAAGTAGCGTACGGCGGCGGTGAGGAAGCTGCTGTCCGGCACCTGCTGACTGCGCTCTTTGAGACATTTCACATCCAGCACAACACCTGTCAGAGACCAGCCGTCGCGCCGCTCCATAATTTCGCGCCCCTCTTCGAGACTCCCGGCATGAGCCAGGGTAATGCCATACCGCTGAGCGTCGCGGTGCAGCGACTCAACGTAGGGACGGTTGTCATCTATGACCAGCATCCGCTCCATAGCCTGACCAGTTGCGTTCATTAGTTTCCCCTTTTCGGCAGAGTAATGCGGAAATGCAGCGGCTGCCCGTCGCGAATGATTTCAAAATTACCGCTATGCGCCTCAATGACCTTGCCAATCCAGGCGCCGCCCAATCCTTCACCGGGACTGTCCGCTCCTTTCCTGCCGAAGGAGAGGAAGTCGTCCGTACTCAGGTTGGCGGGAAACGGCCGCCCGTTATTAGTGTAGTCAATGACAACCTTTTTGCGGGACTGACGCAGTGTGAAACAGACTTCATTGGCGGCAGCTGGCTCCAAAAACCCATGTGTTTCGGCGTTGCGCAGCAGGTTGTTGATCGCCTCAATAAATGATTCCCGATGCAGGGAGACCCACACCGGACCTCCATTCACCGTCATTTTGAATTTACCGGCATGCAGCGGAAAGATGTCCTCCACCAGCAACTCCTGCAATTCCACTTCACAGAGCGTTTCGCTGTCTATTTCGCGGGTCACCAATTGACGGGTGTTGTCGATGATGGCATTGATCTGCCCCAGACTGGTAATCGCGTTGTTCAAGGCATCGCCAACAGTTTCAACTGAACCGTCCAGACGTCGGGAGAGTTCGGCTGTCAGCAGTCCGCGCCGATCGAGGAGTTCCTGTAGCGCCAACAGTGGTGAGCGGACGATCTGCAGCCCCGGTTTGACATTGTGCGCCAAGTGACGGATGACACTGTACTCGGCTTCCTGCTTTTCGACGACAATGCGGCGGCGCAAGCGGTTCTTGAAGCGGTCGGCGGCAGCATCAAGCAGTAAGGCGACAATAATTGCCGCGACAATCGGCACTCCACTGAGCAGTATGCCGTAATTGTCGATCAGGAAGATTGTCAGTGGAATCAGGGCGGCACAGAGCAGTAGGTTGGCAAGGATTCGCAGCGCCAGTGAGGAAAACCAGGTCCAGATTGAGACGGAAATAACAACGGCAAGGGCATCCAGGGCAAGCCCTTCGATGGTAAACGGCGAAAACTGGCTGAAATGGAGGACGCCGCCGATTGCAGCCAGCAGCAGATACAGGACGCGGTTGAAGAGCTTCGCCACCATACCGGTCTGCTCGATAAAGTAGATCAGCAGTGCCAGGGAAGTACCAATGAGCAAATTAGCCAGGAAAGCGTTGCGCGTACCTTTGAGCGGAAACACGCCGATTATGAACATAGTGCGTCGAATGCCTGCTGAGCCGGCAATACGGTAAAACCTTCAGCTTGTGCTGCCTCACGCAAACGCTTATCCAGGCAGACAAATTCAAAACCTTCAGGGCGTTTACCGGTCCAAATAACGGCTGCGGCAAGCTGGAGCGAGTCTGCAGCGCGAAGCGGGTGCCGTAACAAGAGCCGACTAGCTAAAGTCCTTGCTTCTTCAGTGGGGCTGATTTCTGTCCATGATTCGGCAAGAGTGTTCACTAAACTGCGAAATATCCGCTCTTCGTCCGCTGATATTTTATTTTCACGTCGATAGCGGGCAAATGCTGAACAACACTCCACTGGTGTTCCCCACCATGCAACCAGGCCTTCATCCTCTTCAGCTATGGTGCGAACCGTTCCCGTAAATGGCTCATCAATGCAAAGTGGAATCAGGGCACAACTATCCCAGAATTTCATCGTCCCTCCTCACGTTCGGCAATTAGCGCCGCCAATACGGCCCCTTCTTTATCGCCTGGACGGGAAATGAGCCAGAAGTCTGCGGGCAATTTACCCGTGCCGACTTTCGCAAGACCGGCAAGTTCGAGCTGAGCCATTCGAACATCAGCGGCCAATTCGCTTCGCCGCAACGGAATTATTTTGGCAACAGGCTTTCCCCTGTCAGTAATCAATACTTCTTCTCCGGCTTTTACTTGCCTCAGATACTCACTTGCAGAAGCTTTTAATTCTGAAACCGAAGCTCGTTGCATACAGCACCCCCATAGCGGATTTTGAGATGTCCATGATAGTCATAGCATTTTGACCTGTCAATCTCATATCCATGACAAATAGGTGCATATTCAATTATTTCGAAACATTTACCCTCCTGTAACACCGCTGACATATCACTATGCTAGGATGTTTTCAGCTTCTCCGAACGATCAGTTCCCGCCAAACACACTATTGAAAACGGGGCAGAAGATCTACTTCAGGGAATCAAATCCGGATTGGGGATAATTCACCGGTTCGGATTTTTAAATTTCTTCGAGGATACAGCCGTGAAATCGTCCTCATGCATAGTGTGCTGCCTGCTGACGGCGGCCTGCTCCATCTCCTCTGCACCGTATGCTGACGCCGCCACTCTGGCGGACGTTCCGCACACGATTGTCCGCAAGCTCGATGCCGGCATCTCCCAGGATATTATAGTCCTCTACGATGATCAGGACGTGGAGAAAGAAAGCGTGGATATGCGCCGTAACAGGGGAGTGGAACACGACGATGACGTCATTCTGGCGTTTAAAGCCGGGCGCTATAAGAAGCTGAAAGAGAGGGCTGAAGCGGGTTTTACCCCGGCAGAGACAGAAACGGTAAACGATTACTCACACCTGCCGATGCGTTTACAGCGTCTCAAATCCAGAGCGGCCCTGGATAAACTCCTGCTTCAACCTGAAGTAAAAGCCGTCTATGAAGACAAACCGGTGTATCCGCACCTTGCCTACAGCCTGCCGTTCATCGGCCAACCGTCTGCTGCAGCGGCAGGATTCAGTGGCAGCGGGCAAACTGTTCTGGTGATAGATTCCGGCGTCAACTATACACTCTCCGCTTTTGGCTCCTGCACCAAACCGGGAGTACCCATCGGCTGCCGGATAGTTGCAGCTGTGGATGTCAACGGCAATAGAAACCTGGTAACGACCGCTGGTAATCATGGCACTAATGTTGCCGGTATAGTTGCCGGCGTTGCACCCGGTTCACATATCGCATCATTTAACGCATTACCGGGCGGTTCCGGGACCGACAGCACGGTTATTGCCGGCATCAACTGGGGCATTACAAAAAAAAACCTCTACGGCATCACCACCATCAATATGAGCCTGGGTGACAGTGTCAACTATACCGTTCCATGCTCCTCCAGCGTAACCAACCCGTATGTTACTCCGATCGCAAATGCCCGGAGCGCCGGTATTCTGGCTGTTGCTTCATCGGGTAACAATGCCTTTACAGATGGCATATCAAGTCCCGCCTGCACTCCGGGGGTCGTATCGGTGGGGGCGGTGTACGACACCACCTGGAATGGCCCATTTACCTGGAATTCCGGGTGTACCGACAGTACTAACGGACCTGATAGAATCCCCTGTTTCTCCAACAGCGCATTATTCCTGACCATGCTCGCCCCAGGTGCGTTCATTACCGCATCGGGCATCCAGATGGCCGGAACCTCGCAGGCCTCACCACATGTCGCCGGCACGGCAGCGGTGCTACAAGCGGCTTTCCCGACTGAATCTCTGGACCAGATTGTTACCCGTATGACCGCTACCGGGGTTAAGATAACCGACCCGCGCAACGGAGTCACTGTGCCTCGCCTCAATCTCCTGGCAACCGTCAGCCCACCGGCTAACGACCTGTTCACTGACCGCACAATCCTGAACGGAGAGACCGGCGCGCTTACAGCGCAAAACTTCAACGCCACTTCAGAGACCGGTGAGTCGAATCATGCTGGAGTCACCGGCGGCCGGTCGGTGTGGTGGAGCTGGACCGCGCCGAGCAGCGGTGTCGCAGCGATCAACACCCACGGCAGCATGCTCGATACCCTGCTGGCGGTATATACCGGTACAACTTTGGGCAGTCTGGTTTCTATAGCAGCCAACGACAATGACGGTTCTGCCGGCAACACCAGCGGCGTCTCGTTTATTGCCGAGGCCGGAACCACGTATCAGATCGCCGTTGACGGGGTCAACGGCGCAGCCGGGCTGATTCTGCTCAATTGGTCCCTTGTGCAGCAGGCCGATCTGGCGCTCGGTATGACCGGGCCGGTCATTCCGATTACAACAGGTGATGTCATATCCTATAGCCTGGTTGTCACCAACAACGGCCCCTCCACGGCAACGGGTATAATACTTGCTGATATCACACCTGCCGGTTCAATCATCGATTCCGTTCCGGTCGGCTGTACCGTTACCCTGGGAACGATCAACTGCAGCATCGGTGATCTGCTCGCTGGCGGGAGTGTCGTAAGCACCGTCTCGCTGCATTTTACGGTTCCAGGCACCGATCTGAATACGGCACAGGTTTCAGCAACTACAACTGATCCTCTGCCGACCAACAATAGTGCTTCCGTTTCACTAATTAATACTGCTTCAGCTGAACCGGTCCCCGGTTTGCCGCTGCCGCTGGCTGTTGTCGCCGCACTTTCGCTGACTCTTTTGACTGCGTACGGCGCTTCAGGAAAAAAATAACAGGGGAGCTAGCTTCATGGGCATTCGTTATCGCCTCTTCGTTCTGACACTTCTTACGATCGGACTCGTACTTTCCATCATCTCGGCCACCGATCTGTGCAACTTCGGCGGCTGCAGCGAGACTCATCAGTATCGTTTGCTGGGGCTTTCCTTTCCAGTCGTCGGTGTCACTTTCTTCACCCTGGCCGGTCTGCTGACAGTACTGACAACGAGGTTTTCAGCCGCTGCACTGCTCTCTAACCTGCTTCTTGCCGGCGCCGGGGGCGCAGAAATCAATATGATCCTGCTGCAGAAAAACGTTATCAAGGCCTGGTGCCCCGTCTGCCTCGCCATCGCTGCGCTGATCTATCTTTTGATAGTAACTGACCTGGTCAGATATTTTATAAACCGTAAGGAGAAAATCTGCATGTATCAAAAAAGTGTTTTCAAGTCGCTGTCAATTGTTGTTGTTGCACTGTTCAGTTTTATCGCTACCTTTTCCGGCATTGCCAAACCTGATGCCGCAGCCAGCCAGCTTAATCTGTCGCTCGGCAATCAGCAGAGCAAAGTGGAAATATACCTGTTTTCCGACTGGCTCTGTCCGGTCTGCATCAAGGTGGAAGGGGTTATCGAGCCGCTCTACCCTACACTGGCGAATAAAACGAAGATGTTCTTTGTCGACAAAATCATCCACCCCGAAGCCACCAATTTCGTACCGTACCATCTTTCATTTGCCGCATATGAGAAGGACAAATACCCGCAGCTGCGCAAAGCCCTCTTTGCCGTTGCTCAAAAAACAAAAAATCCGACAAACGATGACATTATGGCCGCCGTAGCCCCCCAGAAAATAGCCTACAAACAACTCTCCTTTCTCGATGTTACCCAGCAGATGGGCAACTCCATCAAGCTGGCTGAACAATTCAGGGTCAACTCGACCCCGACGCTGATCATCCGTAACAGTAAAACCGGCAAAATGAAGGTTCTGGTCGGGAGCGGCGAGATTACATCTGCTCAGATACTAAAGGGCATCAAGGATCTGGAGTAACATGTGACATGTATGTTTCCGTTACGTACTCTTTATCAAACATTAACGCAATCGACGCTCAGCCGTAACATTACTTTGCTAGTATGCATGGTCACACAAAATCCGTCTCTGCTTCCTTGGTAAAAATATCCGATGATCTTTCTTTCAACACTGCTGCTGGCTCTCCTTATAACCATTGCTATGACGCCGGTACTGAGTCTGCTGGCAGTTCATTTCAATGTTGCAGTTGATCTCCCCGGCGAACGCAAGGTGCACAAACTCCCTGTGCCTCGTATTGGCGGCATAGCGATGGTGGTAGGCACTTTTGTGCCGCTTTTGTATTGGCTGCATGCCGATCATTTCGTCGCCGCCTATCTGGGCGCAGCAGCCATCCTCGTTGCTTTCGGCATGTTGGATGATGTTCTGGACATTCCCCCCAAGTTTAAATTTCTGGGGCAGGTTTTAGCCACAGTGGTAATTATTTTCGCTGGTGATGTCCAGATCATATCTCTTGGCATGCTGCTGCCGGACGGGTTTCTGCTGCCCGGATTTATCGCCATCCCTTTGACACTGCTGGCCATCGTTGGGGCTACCAACGCGATTAATCTTTCTGACGGTCTGGATGGCCTTGCAGGCGGAATATGCCTGTTGATATTCGCTTCGATCGGTTGTCTCGCGTATCTTGAAGGAAACGACTCCATCGGCTTGATCGCCCTGGCGCTTTCCGGAGTCCTGTTCGGTTTCCTCCGCTTCAACACGCATCCGGCATCAATATTCATGGGAGATGCAGGCAGCCAGTTCCTCGGCTTCTCAGCCGCTTCATTGTCGATCCACCTGACCCAGACAGCTCCAACCTTGAGCCCGGTGCTGCCGCTTATTTTACTCGGCTTTCCGGTACTCGATACTCTCACGGTCATGATAACCCGAATCTCAAAGGGGATATCTCCTTTCAGCGCCGACAAGAAGCATTTTCACCATCACCTGATCGGCCTTGGCCTGCACCAGGCTGAATCTGTCGTGGTCATCTATGTTTTTCAGACGCTCCTGATCATTTCAGCATTACTGTTTCGCTACCAATCCGACTGGCTGCTCCTGATTGAATACCTGGGGTTTTCAGCTGCCATTTTACTGTTTTTTCACAGGGCACGAAAAAATGGCTGGCGGGCACAACGCCTCGAATTTTTTGAAGTACGGATCGCCGGACGCTTTAGACTCCTCAAGCGGGAAGGGACCGCTATTAAAAAAACATTTCCGGTCTTTGTGTACGGTATATCGCTGCTACTCATCTCCACCTGCTTTTTGGCCAGGGAAATTCCCCGCTACCTCTCCGTGGTAGCGTTGCTGCTACTTATTGCGATCGGGCTGATCTGGTTTTTTGCGAAACCATGGCTGGCGGTGACGCTGCGCATGGCAATCTATCTGTCTGTTCCCTTCGCTGTCTATTTGAGCGAAACCGCCTCAAATCGTTGGCTTGATGGAGTTCCCCGTACAATGTTCAATACGTTGTTCGGCATTTTTGCGGTTTTGATTCTGGTGATTTCAAAGTTCTCCCGGCGAACCAGCGGATTTAAAAGTTCGCCGATGGATTTTTTGATAATTATTTTGGCTGTGGCCGTACCCAATCTGCCGAACAACAATGTACTCGACTATCAATATGGCCTCGTCGCCGCAAAAGTCATCATGCTCTATTTCAGCTTTGAAGTATTGCTGGCCGAACTACGCGGCAAATACACCTTTATTGCCGGAACCATCATGCTGTCACTGTTTGTGCTGATAACCCGCTGAAAACCAGCAGTGTCCGGTTTGGTTTATGCCGTCGCCTTAAAAGTCCCCCCTCCACTTGCGGGAGGGGAGGCTAAATGCAAAGATCAAACCGGACGACACTGGCTGAAAACAGAACAACGCACAAAATACAAAAGAGAGAGGAAATGAGAACATGAGAAATAATTTTATGCGGTACTGCTTACTCGTTGTAACTGCTTCTGTACTGGCGGCCTGCGGAGGTCCAGAGGTAAAAAAAGCCAAGTTTTATAACAAGGGAAAAGCTCTCTACGAAAAGGCCGATTACGTCAAGGCCCGACTTGAGTTCAAAAACGCCGCCCAGATTGATCCTAAATATGCCGACGCCTATCGCATGCTCGGCATGATCGACCTGAAAGAGAGTAATCTGCGGGGCGCCTTTGGTCTGTTTTCCAAGGCCGTTGAGCTGAACCCTGCCGATCTTGATGCTCAGTACCAGATGGGAAAACTGCTCCTTGGCGCTGCCCAGTCTGACAAAGCGCTGGAAAAGGCCGAACTGATACTGAAAAAAGATGGCACACATGCGGATGGACAGTTGCTGAAAGGTGCGGTGTACATATCACGCAAGGAGTTCGTAACAGCGGTTCCCTACCTGGAGGGACTCATTGCCAAAGGAATCACCAAGCCTGATGCCTATATGCTTTTGGCTTCTGCCCATCTGCAGAAAAATGATACCGCAACTGCTGAGGTGACTCTCGGCAAGGGGGCTGCCGCTAACCCCAAATCAGTAGAAATTCTGATGGCGCTGGCCGACCTCAAGGTGCGGGGCGGAAAGATTGATGATGCAGCCGTCGTCATTAAACAGGTTATGGCGATAGAGCCGAATGAACCCCGCCATGGCATCACGCTGGCGCAGCTTTACTGGTCTGCCGGGCAGGAGCAGAAAGCGAAGGATACCGTGAAAGGCCTGATAACCGCTGCCCCCCAGGACCAGAACATCCGTCTGCAGGCAGCCGGGTTCTATCTCTCCCACAACAAACCTGAAGATGCCGAACGTGAACTGAAAGACGGCATTGCTGCCATCGCCAAAAATTTCAAGCTCCGCTTCGCACTCAGCGAGCTGTATGCCAATCTGAACAAAGGTGATCTGGCTATCGAGACATTGAAAGAGGCGATTGCTAAAGGCAAAGATCTCGAAAAACCGGACCTGATTCAGATTAAAACTACGCTGGCTAAAATTTATCTGATCAGGCGCGATCTTGAGACCAGTGCCACATTTGCTGATGATGTTATTAAGGAAAGCCCGAAAAACAGTGACGCCCATTTTACCAAGGGGAGTATCTACCTGCTTAAAGGGGACGGTTCGAAGGCAGTAGCGGAGTTTCGTACTGTCGTCAATGAAAATCCCAAATTTGCCATGGCGCAGATTCGTCTCGCTGATGCGCACCAACTCAACAAAGAGCCCACTCTGGCTCTGGATGTGCTGCGAACGGCCGTCAAGGCGGAGCCCGAATCTCGCGAACTGCTGCGCGGTCTGGCCCGGGTGCTGATGATCCAGAAACTGTATACGCAGGCGGAGGAGACCTTGAACAAGATTCTTGCCAAGAATCCGGCTGACCTGGAAATCAAAAGTGACCTGGGAGATCTGTTTGTTCGTGCCGGTGATCTGAAGCGAGCCGAAGCCCAGTATGCAGAATTGAAGCGCAAAGCGCCCCAGTTACCGATCGGCTATGTGAAATTCAGCGAACTCTATATTAAACAGGGGCAGACGGATAAGGCTCTGAACGAACTGGAGCAGGCCTACAAACGCAATCCAGAGTCGTGGCGTGTCTGTAATGATCTCGCATATCTCCTCAGCGAGAAGAGCCAATCAGCAGCCAGTCTGGACCGGGCGCTGACACTGGCCCAAAAGGCACAGACGCTCAGTCCCGAAGAACTCACAGTCTCCGATACTCTGGGATGGGTCTATTACAAAAAGGGGGATTTCAAAAGGGCGCTGGAAGTGATCACCAAGATCCAGGCGGCAGTTCCCGGATCCCCGGTACTGAATTATCATCTCGGCATGGCGCAGTATAAAGCGGGTAAGCTTCCGGAAGCAAAAGAATCACTCAAAAAATCATTAGCATCAAACGAGCAGTTCGCCGGAAGAAACGAGGCTGAGAAAATCATAAAAACACTTTGAGTGCTTTTATGTTTAATTTTTAAAAGCATTCATCTGCTTCTTCATGAAATATTCACACAACCGACATACGGTTGTAAGAATCAAATGCTATATTGCAGAATTATTTATATGCTCCAGAATTCATACATGCGAGTACGAACCTTATGCCAAAATTGATTTTTCAGTCGCTACGCACGTTAACGCTATTTGTTCTCCTGATGTGTCTGGCACTCCCCTTCACATCAAATGCTGACCAGGTTGAAGTGATTCAAGATAACGAATCGTCCGGTGAGGCTGTTACAATAAGCAGCACTGATCAGTCTTCGTCAACATGGAAGCGCTTACGTGTATTGATAGGACTTGACCGTGAAACTCCTGTAGTCTCAGCCTCCATTGAACAGACGCCCGCAGAAATAGCTCCTGAAATCAAATCCTCAAAAATCCCGGCCATTACAGCAACAGCGGAGACGGTTGCTGCAGAGGAGCCAGCAGTCAATGGTTCAGAACAAAATCGTAGTGTAGATGAAAATGCTGCCCTTGATAAATTAAAGGCAGAGAAGATTGAACTGGAACAAATGGCGTCTAAAAAAACTGAGCAGATCCGTTTCGCTGAAGAAAAAATAGCGGCCGAAAAGGCTGAACGGCTGCGTCTGGCTGCCGAGAAAGCCGAACTTAAACGTATTGCTGATCTAAGGGCTGCTGAGGAGATAATCGCCGCAGACAAAGCTAGATCTCTGCGTGCGTCGTCAACGGCTCCGGCTACCACACAACAAATCCAACAACCTTCTTCATGGCAGAATGTTTTGTCTCTGGTGGGACTGCATGATAACAGACCTGCGATTCCTCCGATGGAACTTAAAAACTCACCGATACTTCTCGGGCAGGATTACATCATAGGACCGGGCGATGTTATCGGCATTTCGGTCTGGCGTGATGAGTCGCTCACCAGAACCGCTGTTGTTCTTCCCGACGGCAAAATTCAATTCCCACTCATTGGAGAGATCGTGGCCGGCGGCAAATCGGTACTCCAATTGAAACAGGAGTTTGTTGAAAAGCTCTCTACATATGTTGTAGATACGGATATTTCTGTTGATGTCAAGCAGTCCAACAGTCTCGTCGTCTATATCATTGGAAAGGTCAATAACCCCGGGCGTCAGATATTGGTTTCAAATACATCGGTATTACAGGCACTCTCCATGGCAGGTGGATTGAATCTTTTTGCCGACAAAGACGACATAAAGATATTCAGGCAGAATAACGATCGAACTGTTGTCTATTCATTCCGGTATTCAAAAGTTGTATCCGGTACATATCTGGACGATAATATCATGCTTAAACGTGGCGATGTTATTGTAGTCCCGTAACCGATTGCATATATGAATATTTTTAATATCCAGTTTCAGAGCCTGATAAACGTCTCTTTTTTGCGTCGCTTGTTTGTGGCAGGAGCTTTTTTGTCACCTGCCATATATTGCCATACAGTATATGCCGCCGAAATAAAACTGAGCCCCTCCTGCGAATTGAAAGAGGAATTCAATGACAATGTTTTCCTCACGGCAGGTAACAAGAAGAAAGACTTTATTACGACTATTACGCCCGGGTTGGCTTTGTCACGTAGTTCGGAACGCCTTAATATTGATCTTTTGGCGGGATTCAGTTGGCACGATTATGCGCGAACAGCAGGTGTTGCCGCCACGGATTACCAGTATACGGGACAACTGGCGAACAAAATTACACAACGAGATGACCTTGGCTTGAATGTCGCCTATATCCGGAACACACGCCCCGATACTCTCAACACGACTACAGGGCTGCCAACTATTTCAGGAAGTGATACCTATCAGTATTCAGGTAATGTAAGAAGACTCCTCGATGAAACGACCTCCGCATCTCTGTCGTACTCATTTAATCAAGAAGATTATGACAATCAAGCTTCTCAATCCCGCCGTGTTCATTCGACTGGTCTGGTGTATTCAAAGGCTTTAGATGAATTAATGCCTCGCTTGAAAGGAACTTTCAACACAAATTTCAGCAGGTCTCTCTATCACGATTCAAATAATGACAATTACACAATCAGTGCCGGGGCGAGCAGAAGCATTAACGAACAGCTCTCTATAAACCTCTCTGCAGGTGGACAATATATCCATTCTACGTTTGTGACACCTTCAAAGGTGAGCAACGGTTCATGGGGCGCGATCGGCTCTACCACGCTCAACTATACCGCAGAACAGGGCTTTGGAGCTTTTTCCTTTGCTCACAACTTCTCTGCAGCTTCAGGACAGGTCGGTGCAGTGCAAACGACATCTTTCGGTCTTACTCTGGGGCGTAACCTCAGTGACAAGGCTACAGCCCAATGTGCGGCAGCATACAACATTAATCAGGCGGACAGCGGTCAATATTCGTCGCAAGGTGTCAATGACCGGGTGCTCAACCTGACCGCCGACTTCACATACAAGATATCGAAATATTTCGATATCGGCTTCCAGTATGCCTATTACACGGTCAATTACGCCCTCGACGATATGACGGTGTCTCAGAACAGAGTAATGGTAAGGGCAACAGCTAAATATCCGTTTATCCCGTAGCTCGTTTATTATTTAATCAGTGAGGTTTTCATGGAACAAAATAATGTAGGCATTTCTGATATGCTTGCCATCGTCAAAAGAAGAAAATGGTACGTAGTCGCACCATTTCTGGCTATTTTCCTGCTCGCTACGGTGACGGCATTTCTGATACCACCTAAATACCGCTCGACGTCAACCATCCTGATCGAAGATCAGGAGATTCCGAAAGAGTACGTTTCGGCCAATGTGACCAGTTACGCCGACCAGCGCTTACAGTCGATCAATCAGAAGATTATCGGCACTACCCGGCTGTTGGAAATAATAAACCGGTTTAATCTTTACGCAGATATTAAAAAGAAAAAGCCGATTGAAGAAGTTGTTGCAAAAATGCGCAAGGATATTAAATTCAGTACCATCAATGCCGATGTTAAAGATCCTCGCTCCGGACAGGCAGCTCAGGCAACCATAGCTTTTTCGGTTTCGTACGACGGTACCAATCCGGCCGTTGTACAACAGATTACGAATGAATTATCCTCACTCTATCTCTCTGAAAATCTACAGGTTCGTCAGAAGCAGTCAACCGGAACGGCACATTTCATGGAAGACGAAATGAAAAGTGTCCAGACGGAACTGGCTGTTATCGATTCACGAATAGCAGCGTACAAGCAGCGGAACCTGAATACTTTGCCGGAGCTCAACCAGCTCAATCTGCAGACGCTCGACAGTCTAGACCGTGATGTCAGGCAGGCTAACGAGCAGCTGCGTTCATTGCGGGAAAAGGAGAGCTACCTCCAGTCAGAGCTCAGCGCAATTCCAACCGATTCAGCCAACCAGGATAAAACTCGTCTGAGCGAGCTGCGGGTCCGGTTGGTTGATCTGAAAAGCCGCCTTTCCGATAAACATCCTGATGTCATCAAAGCAAAAAGTGAAATTTCAGAGCTGACTAAACAACTCCGGGGAACCAATCGTGAAACGCCCGAAGGCAAGCCGGATAATCCGTCCTATTTAAACCTGCAATCTCAACTTGCCTCAAACAGGAGCGATATCGCTTCCGTCAAACGGCAACTTGATGATTACTCTCTGAAACGTGAAAGTTTCCGCAAACGGATTGAAGCGAGCCCTCGCGTTGAAGAGGGGTATAAGGCGATGATTTCTGAGAGAAACAGTCTTCAGATGAAAAATGACGATCTTTCCAGAAAATTCATGGAAGCTCGCGTTGCCAACGGCCTTGAAAAAGAGCAGCTGGGAGAACGCTTTACCCTCATTGATGCGGCCCGTTTACCGGAAAAGCCGATCAGTCCTAATATTCCGGCTATTATTTTAATCGGTTTAGTCCTTGGAATCGGCTCAGGTTGTGGTGCGGCTGCTCTCAAGGAAACGAGCGACGGTTCAGTATATAGTATTGAGGAACTTGCCAGGGCGACCAGATTTCCGGTACTCGGTGCAATTCCTGAAATCAAAACAGAGCTCGACCTGGCCACCTCACGCAAGCGCAAACGCTTGATATTTTTAGGTGTGTTTATTTCATTTTTAGTGTTTGTGGCTTTATTCCATTTCCTGATAATGGATCTCGATGTTTTCTGGGCCAAGTTGATGCGGAAAATGGGCACTGCAACGCCGTAGTGAGAATGTACATACAGAGGCACAACGATTTTAGGGGAGTACGGTATGGCAATAAAAGTTAAAGCAAAAATATCACAAGAGAGCAGTGCACCGTTGGCAGGGGAATGCCTGGTAGAGGTTGAATGCCTATTAGTAGAGCAATGTTCCGTGGCAGAGGAACGTCAAGCGGAAGTTATCGAACAGTCCGAATTGATTAACGAGCCCTTTACGGTCGAAGATGTTTCAACTTTTTTGGATGTTGACTGGAAGTATCTGCCTGAACATACGGCAGATAGTACTGATAACGAAGCTGAACCTCACACGGCAGAGGTGGTTGACCTGACCAAATTGGGCTGGCATTCTCCCAGTTATTCAACTTCGCGGTCTGTTACGCTTGATCCTGAAACGCTTCAAACCAATCGCTGTATCGCTTTTGAAGGAGATATGGCTACTATTGATTCATATAAAGTAATCAGGGCACGTATTCTTGAGCGTATGAAGAGCTCTAACGGGAATACACTTATGGTTACCAGCGTCCTGCCAGGAGAAGGTAAGACAACCACAGCTATCAACCTGGCATTCATAATGGCAAAGGAGTTCCAGCAGACCGTACTGCTAGTTGATTGTGATCTGCAGCAACAGGACATTCACAAAAGATTGGGGTATCAGAGTGACAAAGGTCTTATCAACTATTTGCTGGATGACGTTCCTCTCCCGGAACTTTTTACCTGGCCGGGAGTCGAGAAAATTACATTGATTTCAGGCGGCAGGACCATCAGGGACAGCAGCGAATTGCTTGGCTCGCCACGCATGAAGGAGTTGGTTACTGACATGAAGACACGGTATCCGAATAGGTTTGTTATCTTTGACATGCAATCAACTTTTGCCGGGGCAGACACCCTTGTATTTTCACCACTGGTTGACAACATTTTGCTGGTTATACAAGAAGGAAATTCCTCGACAAAGGACATCAAAAGAGCGATCAGTCTCCTGCCTGAGGATAAATTACTCGGACTTATGCTAAACCGCCATAAGGCAGCTTCGCATATTGTTACTCGCTCGGGCTCACAGAGAAGCGGTTGATCGGAAAATCATTACTATTCAACTTTATAGCCAAAGCCGCGAACGGTCTTAATGACATCACCGGGAGGTCCAAGTTTACGGCGCAGACGAGTTAAGTGAGTGTCTACCGTCCTTGTGTCACAGTTGTTGTCATAACTCCAGACATTCTCCAGTAGCTGATCTCGACTCTGGACATAGCCTCTTTTTTCCGCCAGAAACAGTAACAGCTTGAACTCGGTGCTGGTGAGATCAAGCACTTTTCCGGCACTTATTACCGTGTGACTCTTTATATCGATAACAATATCACCAATTGCAAGCAGGTCAGGGGCCGTAAGCAAAGCAGTACTGTCATGTTCCAGACGCCTCATGACGGCTTTGACCCTCAATAATACCTCGCGAATTGAAAACGGTTTGGCAATGTAATCGTCTGCTCCAACCTCAAAGCCGACCACCCGGTCTATTTCTTCACTTTTTGCTGTTATCATGATGATAGGTGTATGAGTAGTGCGCTTGTCCTTGCGAAGTGCCTTGCAGATCTCTGTTCCAAGCATGCCCGGCAGCATCTGGTCCAGCAAAATAAGATCAGGAAGCTCCGCTTGGGCCCTTTCTAGGCCAAGTTTCCCATCATGTATGCATGAAGTAGAATAGCCTTCTTTTTCAAGGTTGAAGGCCAATAGTTCTGCCAGGTCCAATTCATCTTCGATAATCAATATTGTTTTCATGGTATTCTCTCGCGCAGGAATTCAAGCATGCTGTTCAGCATACCACACTCATGTCACGAACATATTACAGCGCCGAAAAGTCTTTGTTACATTGTGGCTCAATGTTTATCAGACAAAAAAGCAAAAAAATTTCTTGTGCTGACAGCTAACCACCTTGTAGAGTGCCTCTCTGTGAAAAATGGATTATCGTGCACGCTTTTACGATATCAAATAGCAGAGGAGCACATATGTCATATTCCACCCTCTTCATTCTCTGCTGTACTTTTCTTTTCGGCGTCCCTTTGCATGCTGGAGCCGACATGTCCGCCGCTACCCGGTATTTTGAGAAGAAAGATTATCAAGCGGCGCTTCAGGAAATCAAACCGTTGGCCGAAACCGGAAATAGTGACGCTCAGTACAACCTGGGTGTGATGTTAGACAAAGGTCTTGGCGTCATCAGAAATGCCAAAGAAGCGGTCAAATGGTACCGGAAGGCGGCAGAGCAGGGACAAGCGGCGGCCCAGTTTAATCTCGGCATACTCTATCAACATGGTGAACTCGGTGATCCCGATTCTGCTGAAGCTGCCCGGTGGTTTCAAAAGGCCGCCGACCAGGGCATTGTCGAGGCCCAATACAGTTTGGGAGTAATGTATCATCGTGGCGAAGGGGTGCCTCAGGATTATCAGCAGGCTCTCAGTCGATACCGTCAGGCCGGGAAACGAGGCTATGCTGCTGCTTTGTATAACATGAGTGTGATGTACCGTCGGGGTGAAGGCGTCGTTCGATCCGTAGAGGAGAGTAGGAGACTGTATCAACAGGCAGCAAAGGAGGGCGACGCTGACGCCCAATACAGCCTGGGAGAACTTTACGAAAAGGGTGAATGGGTGAATAGTGATCCTGTCGCTGCCGTTCACTGGTATCGACAGGCTGCTGAGCAGGAGCACCCTGAGGCCCAGTATCGCCTCGGTCGATTATATGATCAGGGTATCGGAGTCCACCAGGATTTTGTGTTGGGGTATCTCTGGTATAATCTTGCAGTAGCCAGAGGTTTCGAAACAGCTAGAACGTCCCGCGATAAACTGTCACTCAGAATGACGCCGGCGCAGATTGCAGAAGGGCAGACCATGTCCCGGGAATGGCACCCCAAACCGGCCAAGGAACCGGCGTATAAATAATTTTTAAACAGAGGCACATGTACCCCATATTCAAGGTAAGCCAAGAGATTGCTTAATTATGTCTATTTTATGCTTGCCTCCGCGGAGAGGTACCAGGCGCCAAACATGACCGCATTCACACTCCTTTATCGGGCTTTCCACTGACGTAAAACCTTGTGCATTGTAGACATCTATATTCCTGTTGTCGCAATTCGGACATTTCATTCACAGTACCTCAAAATTGATATGTAAAGCGGTCATGCCGCTATGTGACCGGATAAAGTTGGCCATACTATCCCTAAATCTCATTTTCGTTTCTTGAAGCGTTGGATCAACTTGATAGTCTGCCCGACTGTCCGGCAGGCATCATCTTTCATATGTTTTGAGTTCTCTTCTGGTCCCTTTAGGGAAATCAAGCTTATCAGGGTGATAACATAATAAATTATCAAGAAAATAGTCTCTTATGTACGGACAATTATCTCCGTGAGGGTTCTTGGATCTGCATAAATAATATTCATTTGTGCCAAACTTTGAAACGGAACAGTCATTATCTGGTTTCATAATGTATCTCGCAATTTTATTGTCAAATTATTGTAGTTGTTGATCCAGCACTATTTCAGGCAGCTTCATCCAGGTCATCCATCCAACTCTCATCACTTTGTATCTCATATTCCGAACCGTAATCAGCGTCATACAGGTCATCAAACCAGCTTTCACCATGTACCGGTTTAACATCTATTTCACCAATCAATCTAAGGGCTTTATATAAAGCTTCAATTTTATGAGTGTCGCTTGAATGATCAAGCAAGGAACCAGTAATCATTTTAAATCTCCCGTTTATGCTTGTGACTCATAGTGCCAAATATGGAATACCAGCGTATAAATCATTAACGCTTTCATTCCGTTTCCAACCATAATTAAAATTTTCATCATGGTATAATGTTTGTTTACCACTCGGTTCAGACCTGATCTTATGCAGTGGCGTGACTAAACTGGCTAAGGCATCAAATTCAGGATCTCCTGGGCGATAGCTTTTGCAGTCTACTGAAACAATTTTGGTCTTTAGCTTCATTTTCACGGCCCCCTGTCTTTTTTAGATTTCAGAATATTTTTGGATTGTTAATAAGCGGATATTACCAAGTTCCTATGGCGGGTGAACGGTACAATCTGAATCGACAACAATATAGCAGTAAATTATTGAAGTTACGTTGCGAAGAGGTAAATGTTTGGTTACATTTGTAAATTATTATTTGCCGTGATAACGCGTTAAAAACACTTGTGAAATTCATTTTCATCGATATTATGTGCAATCAATCACATGATGTGCCGGAGCCGAACCTATGACCACTTCAACCGTTTCCAGTAGGATAAACACTATCAAACAAAACAAAACTCCTTCCGGACAAGGTAAGGATGTCGGCAAGGAAGAATCTGCCAATAAGCCGCCGTTAGTTCTGAATACTCCGAGTCTTGATCTCGACGACTGCCAATGGTTTCTCAACCGTGAATTGACCTGGCTTGAGTTCAACCGCCGGATTCTGCACGAAGCCGAAGAAACTCGCACTCCACTTCTGGAGCGGCTCAAATTTATTGCCATTGTTAGTGCCAATCTGGACTCATTCTTCATGAAACGCATAGGTGGCTTCAAACAGCAGATAGGTGCAGGGATGAGCGAACTGACGCTTGACGGCAGGACCCCACTTCAGCAGGTCCGCGAATGCCATCAAGTCATACGTGACATCAATACTCACAAAAAAGAGGTGCTGGGAAATGTTCTGGCACTGCTGTCCCAAAAGGGTATCGTTATCGAGAGCTATGCCACTCTGACCTCTCGAGAGAAGATATATCTGAGAGAATATTTCTATTCGAGTGTCTTTCCACTGTTAACGCCACAGTCTATCGATCCGGCCCACCCGTTCCCATTTGTCTCCAACCTGTCGCTCAACCTGCTTGTCACCCTGAAATATCCCAAGAGTATTGACGTTACAGTGGCACGTATAAAAGTTCCTATCGGCTTGGGGACACCTCGTTTCATACGAGTTGGCAAGGGAGATCATTTTATTCCGGTAGAAGAGTTGATTATACACAATCTGGATATACTGTTTCCCGGCATGAGCATTGTTACCTGTGAATTGTTTCGCGTTACCCGCAATTCCAATACTGAGAAAGACGAAGATCAGGCCGATGATTTGATGGCCATGATCGAGTCTGAATTGAAAGAGCGCAAGTTTGCTCCCATCGTGCGGTTGGAGATAGCCCAGGGAATGGTTCCGCTCCACCGTGGACGATTGGCTGCGGAACTAGAGTTGGATGAAGACAACGATGTTTTTGAAGTGAACGGAATGCTGGCCATGCGCGACCTGTTCGAGCTGGCAGCTCTCGATTACGTACGGCTGCATGACCCGCATTATTCACCCATTGATCATCCTCTCCTGCTCTCCCCGCGAAACATTTTTCATATTATCCGTGATACAGGATCAATCCTGTTGCAACATCCCTACGAATCCTTCACCTCCTCGGTCGAGCGGTTTTTACGTGAAGCGGCAACTGATCCCAAAGTGCGCGGCATCAAGATGACCCTTTATCGTACCGGGAGTAAAAGCAGTGTTATCGATTATCTGATCCTTGCTGCCCAGAAAGGAAAACAGGTTGCTGTGGTGATTGAGCTGAAAGCGAGGTTTGACGAGGCTGCTAACATTCAGCTCGCCGAACGGATGGAGCAGGTTGGTATTCATGTCACCTACGGCGTGATCGGTCTAAAAACCCACTGTAAAGTCATCATGGTCGTGCGCCAGGATTATAACGGGTTGAGGCGTTATCTGCATATAGGCACCGGTAACTACAACGCAGAAACTGCCCGCATATACAGCGACATCGGTCTGCTGACGTGCGATGAAGCCATCGGACAGGATATCAGTGAACTCTTCAATTACCTGACTACCGGCTTCATGAACAATCGCAATTTCAAAAAGTTGTCCCCGGCGCCCCGGCTCCTTAAAAATACGTTGCTTCAGGGCATTGAGCGTGAAATTGCCCATAGTTTGCAAAATGGTGGAGGCGGCCTGATCCAGTTCAAGATGAATGCGCTTGAGGACGGTGATGTTGTTCGTGCTCTTTATCGAGCATCACAGGCTGGAGTCAAAGTCGATTTGATAGTTCGTGATACGTGCCGGATCAGGCCTGGTATTCCTGGGCTTTCAGGAAATATTCGTGTCGTGAGCATTGTCGGGCGGTTCCTCGAACATGCCCGGTTATATTATTTCCGAAACGGCGGCAAAGAAGTCTATTATCTGTCGTCAGCGGATTCTATGAAGCGCAATCTGGAGGCGAGAGTTGAGATCTTCTGCCCGGTGGAGGCGCCTGAACTTATGCAGGAGTTGCGTATGATTTTCAATACACAGCTCAACGACCGCTGTGCAGCCTGGGACATGAAGTCTGACGGCAGCTATATTCAACGCTCATGCTCGAATGATGAAAAACCATGCGGTACTCATCAGTTGATGATAGAGCAAGCGGAAAAACGACAGAAGGCGGCAGCAAAGGAAAAATATTCAGCACGCTATAAAGCGTGAAACTTTTAAAAAGGAATTACAGCCATGAGCCTTCAGAGCCCGGCCAGCAAACGCTGGTCAATTAAAGATTCCGCCAGGACATATAATCTCGATAATTGGGGCGATGATCTCTTTTCGATCAATAAGAACGGTAACATGTGCGTCCACCCCTCCTCAAACGCCAAGCAATCAATCGATTTGCGTGTTCTGGTTGATGATCTGATCAAGCGCAAGATAAAGCCACCAATTCTGCTACGGTTCATGGATGTCCTGCAGCGGCGTATAGCGTCAATTTACCAGGTATTCAAACACGCAATAGCAGAAAATGACTACCCGGCAAAATATCAGACATTTTACCCGATTAAGGTTAACCAGCAACGTCAGGTTGTTGAAGCAATCGTACGCTACGGAAAACGATATAATATCGGGCTCGAGGTGGGATCAAAGCCTGAACTTATCGCGGGTATCTCCTTTTCTACCGGTAAGGGACTGCCGATTATCTGCAACGGTTATAAAGATAGCGAATATATTGAGACAGTGCTTTACGCCACTAAAATCGGCTATGACATCACGCTGGTGGTGGAAAAGTTGTTCGAGTTGGAAAAGATCATCGAGTTGTCTAAAAAAACCGGCATCATGCCCAAACTGGGGATCCGTGTAAAATTATCCTCCAAAGGTACCGGCAAATGGGCCACCTCCGGCGGCGAGGATGCCAAGTTCGGCCTGCGTATGTCCGAAATTATCGCCGCCATCCGCATGCTGGAGGAACAGGGCATGGTGGAGTGCGTCAAACTGATGCACTCGCACATCGGTAGCCAGATCACCAAGATCGACAAAATAAAAACTGCTCTGATCGAAGCGGCCCGCGTCTACACCGAGATGAGAAAGTTGGGAGTCGGCATAGAATTTCTCGATATCGGCGGCGGCCTGGGCGTTGACTATGACGGTTCCAAATCCAGTTATTTCTCTAGCGTCAACTACACTATCGCAGAGTACGCCAATGACGTCATCTACCAGATCAAGAGCATCTGCGATGAGGCCGGAGTACAGTGTCCCAACATCATTTCAGAATCGGGCCGGGCTACGGTTGCCCACTACTCGGTAATGGTAACCAATGTTCTCAATACCGATACACTAAGCCTGATGCCTGATTTCGAAGAAATGCTGAATCAATCTGAAAAGGTGGCACCTACGGTAAAAAAGCTGCTTGATATCTACAAAAGTATTGATCGATATTCGCTTCGTGAGGATTACCACGACACAATGCAGTTGATCAGCGAAGCGGTCAGTCTGTTCAATCTGGGGTACCTAACTCTTAAGGACCGCGCTATTGCTGAGTGGCTCTACGCCAAGATAATTGTGAAGATCAACGGCCTGCTGGAGAAGTTTAAACCGATTCCCGAAGAAATGCAGAACTTCAAGCTGCATTTACGCCAGACATATTTTGCCAATTTTTCCCTGTTTCAGTCAATCCCGGACTCCTGGGCAATCGACCAGCTTTTCCCGATCATGCCTATTCAGCGTCTCGATCAGAAACCCGATGTAATGGCGTCAATAGCCGATATTACGTGCGACTCTGATGGAGAGATCACAAGTTTTGTCGGCACGAATGGTCGTACCAAGTATCTACCGCTGCACAAAATCAGTAAAGATGATGACTACTATATCGGTTTTTTCCTGATAGGCGCCTACCAGGAGATTCTGGGTGATCTGCATAACCTGTTTGGGGACACCAATGCCGTACACATAACTTTTGATAATAAGACCGGGTACATGATTGACACAGTGATAAATGGAGACGCAACTCAGGATACCCTCAAATACGTACAATACAAGGGGTCGGAGATTCTCAAGCATGTTAGGGATAATTTGGAGAAAAATATTGTCAGTAAAAAGATAACCATTGAAGAAAGTAGCCATTTCGTAGAGCTATTGGACAGGATGCTTATGGGATATACCTACCTTGTTGAATAACGTTGGTTATAAAATTAAGTAATGTCTCGTTTGATCACGTTATAATGTTATAACTATTATAGTTATATTGACTATAATAGTTATTATAAGTATAACATTTTAAGAGAGCCGGTTGCGGAGCACTTTTTTTGCAGAACTCATCGGGAGGTTTCTGCAAACAAGGGTTTGTTAACGCACTACCAACTCTAACAATTCTGATCAAAAGGAGAGGGCTATGAAGAAAGAAAAAGCAAAACCCAGCGAAAACGCAGTGAAAGAAACTGTCAACGAACAGGCCGTTGAAAAGAAAGCAGCCGTGAAAAAAATAAAAAAAATAAAGCCGGTTGATGAGACACCTGTTGCAGCGCCCAAAGCAAAAAAAGTAAAAGCAGAAAAGAGTGTCAAGGAGGCGGTCGAACCGAAACCTCAAAAGGCTCCGAAAGAGGACAAGATGACCAAGTTTCTTGTCAGCATAAAAAAGTCTGTGCGCAAGAGTATCAAGAAAGAGGCCGCCGAGGCAGGTGTCAGCATGAATGAATATATTGTGCTGGCAGTAGAGGAAAAACTGAGACAAGAAATAAAATAACAGAGCCAATATGGTCTACGAAGTTGGATAAGAACGTAATCAGAGGTTACGCTGTGGGATCTTTGCTGAAAATAAATGAGGGTATCCGTTTGGTACTCCCTAATGACCTCAAAGTGTCGAGCCTGCAAGAAGAGCGGCACGTGGTATTTCACGAGCAGGAATCAAGGACGCTGGCATTTTGGGACACGTTCGAATGGGGACTCTGGTTTGGTGGGTATGTCCTGTACAGTTATGGAGGTGTGTACCACCTCTGCTCCCGCGAAGAGGGCTGGTTAGGGGCGGTAATATGTGAAGAAGAAACGGGGGACAGACGGAGGTTCTGGGGAGATTTTGAGACGGTGTCGATGCGGACGGCACTGGAGCGAACACTCGGACTGAGAAGCCTTGCGATGGTTGTTGAGGGGACATTCCACCTGCGCCTGGGAGAGTTGCGCAATGAGGCGGAAAAGATAGTGTGCCGCCTTGAGTTGTCTTCGGTTTCAGCGGGGAGAGAGGGTGAGGAAAAACTGCTCCGTACCTGTCAGGTGCTGCCTTTGCGCGGCTACGAAGCGGAAGCCGCACGCGTGGTGGAGTACCTCACGCAGCGTGGTGCCAAGAGTTCCGGAGATGGCCCTGTAGATGTTTTGCTGCGACACGCGAACAATGAACCACAGAAATACACCTTGCGCCCCTCTTTTGGCCTGACTAAGGAAACCCCTGCCCGTGAAGCCATAGGGCGGATTGTGCGCACGATGCTGGAGATTGCCGTTAGCAATATACCGGGGATTCTGAACGACCTTGATACGGAATTCCTCCATGATTACCGGATTTGTATCCGGAAGATTCGCTCGGTACTAAGTCTGGTTAAAGACGTATACCCAGCGGAGGGAACCGGGCGAATGCGGAAAATTCTCGGAGATCTCGCACGGCAGACCAACCGGCTGCGTGACCTGGATGTATATCTTTTGGCTCGTGACGAATACCTCGGATTGCTGCCTCCTGAATTGCGGCCGGCACTGGAGGGGATGTTTGAGGATTTTTCAGCAGAAAGAGACATTGAGGTACAGGACACCACATTAAAAATCCGTGCACACTCAAACCGCAAGCTACTCCGTAAGATGGCAGTCTATTTTTCCGAGGAAACAGCACACAAACCTTCGTCTTCAGCCGATATCCCCGTGGGACCGCTGGTTTTCCGGTGTATCTATAAACGGTATCGCAAGATCCGCGAGATCGCGGCGGGAATCGGGACAGAGACGCCTGATGAAGTTGTGCACCAACTCCGCATCGAGTGCAAAAAACTGCGCTACCTCATGGAGTTCTTCAGTGAACTCATTCCCGGGGAAGAAGGGGCGCAGATGCTAAAAATGCTTCGACGGCTGCAGGGCCGACTTGGCGATTTCAATGATGCTTCTGTGCAGCAAAAATCGCTACTGGACTATTGGGAACATAAGAAATCGGGCCCGGATGTTGCCATGGGCGTGGGAGGACTCGTCTCAATCCTGTATCATCGGCAGCAGCAGACGCGTGGTCTCATCAAGCAGTCATTGGGAGAGTTCTGTGGTGGTTCAACCGCTGCAGCCTTCAAGAACACCTTCAAACTTTCGGATTCCGTCTCAGCAAAGAGTGCACAATAGGCAGACCAAACTATGAAAATCATCTCTTCCTACAGCATCAAGGGTGGCGTTGGAAAAACGGCACTTGCGGTAAATCTGGCGTTCGCGTTTCGTGAGGCCGGACACCGCACCCTCCTTATCGACCTGGACCCGCAGGGGGCGGCTTCCTTTTATTTCCGCGTAGGCAGCGCGGAAAAGTTCAAGATGCGTGACGCCCGGTCAATGGCTGAGGGACTTCGCAGGAATATCCGGGAGTCCGATTTTCCGGGACTTGATATCATCCCCTCAAACCTTGGCTACCGGCATTTCGATATTCTGCTCGATGGCATGGCCAAGAGCCGAAAACAGTTCAGGAAGGTATTAGAAGAATTCAGGCCCGATTACGATGTAATTATTCTGGATTGCCCGCCGAACATAACACTCCTCTCGGAAAACGTTTTCCGGGCATCTGATGCTATCCTGGTGCCGGTTGTACCGACGGTGCTTTCTCGGAGAACTTTTGAGCAGTTGACCTGTTTTTTCAAGGATGAAGAGTTACCATGCAAGGCGCTTCGCCCGTTTTTCTCCATGGTGCAGAAGAGGAATAAAATGCATCGGGAGATTATGGGCGAACTTCCGGAATCATATCCAGGCTTTTTAACAACGGTGATCCCGTTTTCTGCCGATGTTGAAAAAATGGGCCTGCACAGAATGCCGCTACTGGCGTATTCTCACGCGTGCGAGGCGGCTCGGGCCTATCGGGCTCTCTGTGACGAAATCTTCTCCACGCTGAATCCACAGCCATGATTGAAATCGAACGAAAGTTTTTAGTGAAGACGCTTCCGGCTGAATTGCCAGGCGGGGCGTTAATCCAGCAGGGGTACCTTGCTCATGACGAGCATATGGAAGTGCGTATTCGCCAGTACGGCAATAACCATTTTCTTACTGTTAAAGAAGGTTCGGGCCTGACACGACGTGAGACTGAAATCGAGATCTCACCGCAGCAGTTTCTCGCGCTATGGCCATCAACAGATGGGCGGAGGCTGGAGAAGGTCCGTTCGCTGGTCAATTATGGAGCATTCCAGATTGAGGTGGATCGCTATTTGGGTGACCTTGAACCACTACTTGTTGCAGAAGTTGAGTTTTCTTCAGTGAAGGAGAGCGAGAGCTTTAAGATACCGGACTACTTTGGACAGGAAGTTACGGGCGTGGCTGCCTACAAAAATCTCTCCCTGGCACTTCACGGGATTCCTGACGGGCCTGCAGAGGAGCACCAGATTGGGGCGTTGCCTTATCTATTTCGTGGTGGACGTTTATATCTTGTCATTGTGACTAATGCGGCCCAATCCCGCTGGATTATACCCAAGGGGCAGCCGGAACCGGATATGCCCCGTCAGGACGTCGCCGTAATGGAGGCTATGGAGGAGGCCGGAGTCATCGGAAGTTGCGCCCCCGGTCTCCGTGCGTTCTGCCATCGTAAAGGTGAGAAGACCCTTTATATTTATCCGCTTAAAGTAACGACTGTGCTGAAAAAGTGGCCTGAGATGGAATGGCGGAAACGTGCAGTGCTGCCCGTTAACAAAGCTCTGAAGATGATCAGCGACCCGGAACTCTCTGACTGTATCCGGCGCTTGGCATCACGCCTGCTCGTCTGATAATTGGACAGCCGCCTAAGGGTTGGTCGTGCCACCGGTGAACGTGTCAACGGTAACTATATCGCCGTTAGAGTGCGTAAAATTTCCTGTTATGTCTTGTCCACCATTAGGGGCCTTCAGGTGCCTGATGTCCTTGCCTTTGACCATGAATATCACCATCTCTGCAATGTTGGTCGCATGGTCTGCAATTCGTTCCAGCGACTTTGCTACATACTGAAGCAGCAGCACGCGTTCAATCGCTTTTGAGTCCTCCAGCATAACATTCAATAGTTCCTTCTGAATAAGATTGTAAATCTCATCTACATAACGGTCATCTGCACATACTTTACTTGCTAAGTCAGCGTCCTGTTTGACATAAGAGTCCAGCGCTTCCTTAAGCATTATTGAAGCATTTTCGGCCAGTCGGGGGATGTCCGCGTTGACATTCAACGGCGGTTCTTTATTTAGCTTACAGGCTCGTTTAGCAATGTTGGCGCATTTGTCGCCAATCCGCTCCAAGTCGGTCACTATTTTGAGAGCGAGTGTTATATATCTCAAATCCCGACCAACGGGCTGTCGCATGGCCAGCATTTCCAGGCAGAACTCATCAATCATCACCTCGAGATAATTAACTTCATGATCCTTGGCAATAACCTTTCGAGCCAGATCAGATTCACGGTTAATTAAGGCTTTAATCGAATCTGAGATCATCTGCTCAACGTTGCCGCCCATGATAAGGATGTTTTGCCGCAATTTGTCTAAATCCTTGTCGAATATTTTAGTGATATGTTCACCCAGCATAGTCCATTGCCTCCTTGCCCCATTTATAGATAGATTGCTACAGGAAATGCTTTTAATTAACAACAGCAAAATGCTGATTCACCATTCTGACAGACGAAGTCAATATTCCTTTCATAATTGATGGTTATCCAGTCGGCAGGCCAGTCATAGGTGCACAGTAAACTGTTATTTATGTCAGTCGGGAACAGTTCAGTACAACTCTACCAAGACTCGAAGCGATTGGGCCGGAAGTGAATTGACTCTTCCGTCGTAAATAGAGTCAGATGGGTGCACTGGAAATTCTTGAAAAAAGTGCGTTCAAAATGTAGTGTGGCGTTATCTTGATTACGTAGGGGGGAAAATGACCAAAGTCGACATCTTTGAAAAGGTACAGGAGTGTCTCGGTTTCACCAGAAAAGAATCCGCCGAGATGGTTGAAGCCGTTTTTGCTCTCATGAAGTCTACCCTTGAATCTGGCGAGACTCTGAAAATATCTGGATTCGGTAACTTCGTAGTCAAACAGAAGGGTGACCGTCGGGGTCGCAATCCGCATACCGGTGAGTCACTCACCATCGAGGCCCGACGGATACTGACATTCAAGCCGAGCGGCATTTTAAAGGACCGGATTAACAAAGAACTTTTACCATGAAAGTATTGATCGATGCCGAGCCTGTCCACAAGTAATCAAAGAGATCATTTTTCGAGCCTCCGAAAGACTGAACCTGTTTGTTCTCCTTGTGGCAAACAAAAGCTTGAGCAAACATAACTCCAATCTGATTGAACTAATTGTTGTCGCTTTGATGTTGCCGATGATTATATTGCCGAACATGCCGCACAAGAAGACCTGGTGATCACCACCGATATCCCGCTGGCCGGCAACGTTTTGCGTCGTCACTTGACAGCATGCTTACACAAATGCTGCGTGGATGTCAGAGAACGATAGAATTTTTTGTCGGCCTTAAATTGCTATTGGGATCATCACCAATCAAGTCATCGAAAAGGAGCTGAAGATAGTGGTAAACCTACTTAACCAACAGGTTTGTCCGGCTTCCAATATCTCGGACCATTTTTTCTACTGTAACATTCGTGCCGTATTTGGACTCGAACACGTCTAACACCTTATTTACTGTTGGTACAATCGTATCAACCAGACACGAATTTATCTTGTCAATCAACTTTATATTGATATCCAAAAACTCAGCCAACTGTTTCCAGTTCGTGCGAGTAAGTCTGTCAATATTGTATTCTCTGCCAATACTCATTGCAAAAGCGTCGTCGTGACCTCCGTATACCTTTGTCGACAAAATATCATAAAACGGTGCCAGCCTGATTCCTTTACTGCTCCAAATCATGGACAGGTTCTTCACGTGAGCATCGGCATTGCCCACCAGCACATTGTACGCCACCCATTTGAGTAATTGCTCTGTATCAGTTGTGATATCACTACTGTGTTCTCGAATTTTCTGGATACAATCAATAAGTCCAACTCCCCCCGTGTTTTGGTACTTCATCGTTGGCTCAAGCATCAATAACTGGCAAAAATCTTCCTGCAGTATTCTCCTCAGATGCCGGTTTGCATCGAAATACCTGTCATAACGCTCGATAACGAAAACCGGTACAGCACCAATTTGAACCATTTCGACATTCGGAACATTTAACCCGACTTCTTTTGCCAGCATCATGACAAAAGTTTCGTTTTGTACGGTATCAGTAATACCAGCTATGTTGGTAATTGGCACCTTCAGAATATGCGAAGACGCCGCCCCGTTTTCAGGGAGATAGTACACTCCGTCTTTTATGAACAGAGTAGTTTTGTTCTGTGCACCAGGCAATGACAGCCTAATACTCTTGCTTCTGCCGGCGCAAAGAGGAGCCTGCGGCAACTCTCTTATCATCGTAATCAGCTCAGAGTTTGAAAGGGCTGAATAGCCTGCAGTTACAAACGGAACCTGATCTTCCGGAAATAGCGTGATCGCTCCGGCACAATCTCCTCCGATCCTTTTTAATAACTCGAAATCATCTCCCCGGCTAATCCCAAGTCTTGCCTCAACTAAAGTCCGGGTTTCTCCTTCAGGTAAGAGATTTGCGAAGTAAGGTTTTGCATAGTCACGTATGTATGGTTCCACCCTGACGGGCAAAGACAAGGAGATTGGCTGAGTGTCCTGGGTCAGGTACTGAAAGTTGTAATACTTGTCTTCCAGCCACAAATTAGCGATATGTTGCTCATTGAAATATACTTTAAGAAGTGCATTCATGCTTTGGAAGAGGTGTTGTATTTGTTCTTCTGAACTTCGTTGGTGGGCAAGACCGTGAGTTCAATATTCAGCCGACTCATCACTTTTAAAGCCTTACCCAACTCGATTGTCGGTTTCCCGTTCTCAAGCTCAGAGAGGAACCGAACCCCAACGTTGCAGTGAGTCGAAAGATCCGCCAAGGTCATTTTCTTTTCTTTTCGCCGATCCCTGATGATAGTACCAAGAGCAATGGTATTCATGGCTATTCTCCTTAATATTTACCGTACAGGAAATATAGCGCCATTTAATTACAGGGGTAAAGTATTTTTTACCGTACGGGACTATTGTTAGTTTTGTGTAGGGATCAATGATATATTATACCGTACGGGTAATTATTATGAGTTTGTTGGTGACACCCTAGTTTCGAGGAGCCAGTTTTACCAGAGACACCGCCACTGCTCTGCAATCATCCAATAATATTGCTGCTTGCCTGTTCTACTGGAAGTTTATTAGGGCCGCCCTCCTCATTAGGGGGAGTGTTTATTCCGGCATGCTTGAACTTTGAACCAGTGTCAAAGCTCCTGATATATAAATTGACGCGAGTTATCAAATTTGCTAACCTTTCAACCATGAACTTCTCAATCGAATATTTCCATCCACGTGTTCAAGCTGAAATTGAATCCTGACTCTGCATGTATTTATCAAGAAAACATCCGCAACACCAGAGCCAGAACTGAAAATAGCTCGAAAACGCATTAAGGAGGTGCAAAATGGCTGATTTTAAATTTAAACCAGTACTCCACGACCATACCGCTTTTATTGAAAAAACCAAGAGGCGGGAAGGCTTCAAGAAGGCGTATGAAGATTTGGAAGAAGAATATGTTCTCGTGAGGGAGATGCTTGCCGCGCGTTCACGCGTTGGACTTTCACAAGAAGCCGTTGCTGAACTGATGGGAACCACAAAAAGTGCAATATCACGGCTTGAAGCTGCTGGGAAGCACGCCCCATCCGTGACGACACTTAAAAAATACGCTCATGCGGTTGGTTGCCATCTTGAAATTAGATTCGTTCCTGAACATGCTTAAAACCGACTTTGAACCGATGCCGTTAAATAGTTCGAAGTGCGTATGCCAGGTGACATCAATAAAAACAAGCTCCTACGGCTTTTGTTGTGGGTGCTTTTTCCTTCTAGGTTGCACATAGGTTGCAGTAGATCGAAGTCGTTTCTTCTCAGTAGCTCGTTTTTTAGACCGCCTCTGATATTATCAAGAGCGGCCATTTGGCCTACAACAGCCCCCTTTCCACTAAACTCAGGTACTCCCCGTCACCTACAATGATATGATCCAGTACCTTGAACCCATGATCTCATCGGCCTCCTTCAAGCGCCTGGTAATAGCTATAACACAGGTAAAAGTAATTGACGTTCATCACTCGTATTTGCTACAGCTTTTTACTTCTAAAGGAGAGATGAATGGATAAAAAACAAACTCGGGCTGCATGGGTGATCATGCTGAGCGCTGCAGCAATTCTGGCTATCACTATGGGAGCCAGGCAATCTGTCGGTCTTTTCGTTTCGCCGATTAATGCGTCAACTGGATTAGGCATAGTTTCAATCAGCTTTGCCCTTGCTGTTGGGCAGTTTATATGGGGTTTAGTCCAACCTATTTTCGGGGCGATTGCAGACAAGAAAGGCTCTTACGGGGTACTGGTGGCTGGGGCGTTACTACTTGCGGCAGGATTGGCTCTGACGCCGTTCGTGAATTCAAAATGGTCTCTGGTCGCAACAATGGGGCTACTGAGTGCTGCCGGAGCAGGTGCGGGAAGCTTTTCCGTATTGATCGGCTCTACATCGCAGAAACTGCCTTCCGGGCGCCGAGCCTTTGCCGGCGGTTTCATAAATGCAGGGGGGTCGCTCGGGCAATTTATTTTTGCACCGCTGTTACAGACGATCATCAGCGGGTTCGGATGGGTTGCCGCCATGTTTACCATGGCGACCACAACCCTGCTCACAATCCCGCTTGCCTCGGTGATGTGCGGTAAAGAGTCAGCTGAAAAGTCGGTTACGATAGATCAGCCTTCATTGGGTTTGTGGCATCAGGTGCGCCAGGCTATGCGTGACCGGAGTTACCTGTGCCTGCATGCGGGCTTTTTTACCTGCGGCTTTCACATTGCCTTCCTGGTGACGCATCTGCCCGGGGAAGTTGCCCTGTGCGGGCATTCCGCAAATGTATCCGCTGCCTCAATAGCCATCATCGGCCTGTTCAATATCGCCGGCAGCTTGTTTGCCGGTTCACTCGGCACACGTTACCGTATGAAGTATATACTTGCCGTCATGTACGGCAGCCGCGCCGTGATGATCGGGATATACCTGCTGGCCCCCAAAACCGTTTTGACATTTTATATTTTTGCAGCGGCACTCGGGTTCACTTGGCTAGCCACGGTGCCACCAACAGCCGGTCTTGTCGGGAAACTATTTGGCATACGGTATTTGGCGACGCTTTTTGGCCTCACATTGCTTACCCATCAGATCGGTGGATTTTTAGGTGCGTGGCTTGGCGGGCTTGCCATGGCGCATGACGGCAACTTCCTGTGGATGTGGTACGCAGACATTATCCTGGCATCTTTAGCGGCACTTGTTAATCTTCCGATCCGGGAGGAAAAAATACACGTCGGAGTGTAGGAACCTTAGAGGAGTAGACTTACGCATTTAACAAGCACTTACGAACCAATTTCCTATCACCTTTGAATAATGCCACTCTGTTCACCAAAGCGATAGTAGGCGAACCCGGGAATGATATTACATGGGGTGATGATCTGACTCTTTCAGGGGATAATCTCAGGGCGGAGGCTGTTGAACAATGTGGTGGCATATCGCACGAACGGATCTGGAACTGGATGCATCGAAACGGATTGACACTTGATTCTGCATCCAAGGCACTTGGTATAAGTCGGCGTATGCTGGCTTACTACCGCAACGGCGAGAAGTCGATTCCAAGGCACATCTGGCTGGCTTGCCTTGGATGGGAAAAATGCAAGGGTGAAGACGAGGGGGATAATGAGGCATGCTGCATAATTCGCAACTTTAAGGCCACCAAAAAGGCCAGTTAAAAGTTCTAAGCGCGTCTGCCAAGGGACGCCAAATATCCAAAGGTCACTTTTCTCCGGAAAAGTGGCTTTTTTTTTGTTATTCGCTATTAGAAGCCGCAATCATATCAAAAGGTTTTCTGTAGTTTGGAGTTAGTATCCCACCCGCCCAAGTCGAGTTCGTGTGCGCGCGTGCCGTTGTCGATGCTGTCATCTTTTTCTCCGACCATTTTTCCAATAGTAAACGTTACATCGGTCAAATCGCTCCTGAACTTTTTGCTTCATCTTGAAAATTCTTCTTAACTGATAACCCCATCGAGCTTATCCAGATACATCTTTTCCAGAAGACCTCCAGACGCTGATGTAAGCTGTCAATAGCGGACATCCCTAATTATGGTTAAGCTCCCGTTCTTTGTAAGTTTCGAAGCCACAACTACATCATAAATTTTCACAACTTTTACCCGCCTGTAATATGTTTGTAACCTGACAGTGCTACGATGGCTGCCAAATAAATTTATTCAGTCCAGGCAGACAAACTGATGACTAAATGCTTCGGGAAAATCGAACGAATCGTTATTTTAAGCGTATCCGCAGGTTCCGGGCATGTCAGGGCGGCCCAAGCGCTCCAGGCCGCCGCTAACTCATGGTATCCGGATGTAGAGGTCGTACACATTGATCTCATGGAACTGGTTCCAAAGCTGTTTCGTACCATCTATAGTGAAACCTATGTAAAGATAATCGAGCAGCATCCTGCCCTGTGGGGCTATCTTTACGACAAGACAGACGGCGATAAAATCGATTCATCTCTCTCTCGACTACGCAGAGCCATAGAAAATCTAAACACCCGAAAGCTGAAAAATGCATTGAATGACATTGCTCCTGATCATGTCATCTGCACACATTTCCTGCCTGCCCAACTCCTTTCGCGCCGGATCAGGAAAGGGAAATTCGATAAACCGGTGTGGGTTCAGGTAACTGATTTTGATGTTCATGCTCTTTGGATTCATAAAGGAATGAGCGGATACTTTGCGGCACACGACGAATTGGCCTGGCGCATGTCACAACGCGGTATACCTGCGGAAAACATCCTCGTAACCGGTATTCCTATCATGCCGGTATTTACCGGGCTTTTGTCACGAACGGAATGTACTCAAGAGTTCGGGCTGGATCCGACACGAAAAACTCTGTTGTTAATGGCCGGTGGTACGGGAGTTGGTAATAGCGTGAAGCTCGCAGAGCATTTGCTCGCAATGGATGGAGATTTTCAGATTGTAGCTGTCGCAGGCAATAATGATAAACAGCTTAAAAAACTGAATTCTCTGGCGGAACGATATCCCATGCGTTTATTTCCGATGGGGTTTATTAACACGATAGAGCGGGTTATGGCTGCCAGCGATCTTGTCATCACAAAGCCTGGCGGACTGACTACGTCTGAATGCCTGGCTATGGGTTTGCCGATGATTATTGTATCGCCTATTCCCGGTCAAGAAGAGCGTAACTCCGATTTCCTTCTTGAGCATGGCGTTGCCCTCAAGGCCTGTGACACGAATGCTTTAGCGTGGAGAGTGGATTTGTTGCTCAACGAACCGGAGCGATTGACAAAGATGAGAGAAGAAGCCCGGCTCATCGGTCGGCCTGATTCGGCTCGGAAGGTTCTTGATCACGTACTTGGCCGAACTTGAGCGGAGGTAATTAATGAAAGCCGTTTTCACCCCGATCAACGGGATAAGTGGATTAACGAAGTTATATCCCCCCAGAAAAGCGCAGCAGACAAATTCCAATGTGCTTATGAGACGGCTGCTGCATGTAATTATACTGCTGCTTTGGGTGCTGCTGCTGAGTATGTTTTTTGCCGAAACAGAAATCCAGATCGAGGGGGCAAACGGTTGGGCTGCTTCTCTGCCCACATGGAGAATTGAAAAGCACCTGCTTCTGGATATTTTTTGGGGAGGACGTGCCATGACAGGGTACCATGCCTGGGTATTTTCATTTATGTTTCTGGTCTTCCACCTGCCCCATGTTGTCCAGGGCAGATTCTCATGGCGAACGGAAGCCCGCTGCATTGCTGCATTAATGGTCTTCTGGATTGCAGAGGACTTCCTCTGGTTCGTCCTCAATCCTGCATTCGGCCTTACCCGCTTCTCCCAGAGCCATATCCCCTGGCATAAACACTGGCTTTTGGGAGTACCGACAGATTATCTGACATATATGATAATGGGTGGCTTGCTGTTGGTATGGTCTTTTATGGGTACGCGTTCAAACAACTAAACATTCCTGATATAAGAGGGTACATGAAGAAATCACGCATCGCCGCTATTGATATTGGTTCCAATTCCATTCGCTGTATCATTGCCGAAGCCTCAAAAGACGGCAAGTTCAAGATACTGGATGATGAGAAGGCCACCGTGCGCCTTGGGGAGCGGTTAGCGATGACCGGAGTAATCTCCGAGGAAGCGTCGAACCGCGCCATTGAGGCGATACGGCGTTTTCAAAAACTACTGTACGGCCTTAATGTTGAGGCGGTCGAAGCTGTTGCCACCAGCGCTGTTAGAACAGCAGCCAATGGTAAAGAGCTTATTGCAACACTCTCAAAAGAGCTCGGACATGAGATCAGAATCATTTCCGGAGAAGAAGAAGCTGAATTGACGGCGGCCTCTTCGCTGGCAAACTTCGACATGTATGGAAAACGCTATGCCATGATTGATATCGGCGGAGGGAGCGTCGAAATCGTCACGGCGTATGGAAACCATGTGGAAGAATATTATTCCCTCGACCTGGGTGCTGTTGTCATGACGGATCGTTTTCTAAAAAACGATCCGATTTCAGAGGGAGAGCTACGAAAACTCCGGGGTTATATCCGGGGAAGCCTCAAAAACACCTTCACCGGCAAGAAAATATCCGTTGATTCCCTGATTGGCTCCGGTGGGACATTAACAGCCCTTGGTTGCATGGCCATGCAGATGCGCAAGGAAAACTACGTGTCCATACATGGGTCAGAAGTACTTCATGCTGAAGTTGTTCATCTGCTGGCCATGCTGATCCACAGGGATTTGAAAGGGCGCTGCAGTGTTCCGGGACTTAATCAGGACCGTGCCGATATCATTGTGGCCGGCGTGGTTATGATTGATGAACTGATGCGCTTTTTTGAAGCCAACCGAGTGCTTATTAACGAACGGGGAATCCGCGAGGGCCTCCTCATCAGGGCAATGAAGCGGCTTGGGCTTACGACGGAAGCTAGCACCCCACCTTCGTGGCGGGATGCCATAATTGAGTTTGCACTCTCATGCCACGTTGATGTTCAGCATGCTACGCACGTTGCCGGTACGGCTCTGACTATTTTTGATGCCCTGGTTTTACCATTCAGTTTAAAGCCGATAGAGAGAAAACTTCTTGAGGCGGCAGCCATTCTCCACGACAGCGGCTATTTCATAAGCTATAACAGTCACCATAAACATTCGTATCACCTCATCCGTCATGCCGACCTGTTTGGCTTTTCCCCGCGCGAGAGAGAACTGATCGCACAGATTGCCCGTTACCATCGCAAGTCGATCCCCAAACGAAAACATATCGCTTTCCAGAGCCTGAAGGAAAAGGATCAGGTGACAGTTGCCCGTCTTGGCGGCATTCTGCGCCTGGCTGACGGACTCGACCGGCGCAGGAATGGCTTAGTTCAGAGTACTGACTGTCAGTTTGGCGGCACAACTGTTACGATCAACCTGGTTGCTGCGGAAGACGTTTCGGTGGAGATTTTCGGTGCCAATGCCAAGAAGGACCTTTTTGAAAAAACGTTCGGCTGTGTGGCTGTGTTTACTACTTCTTGAGCATGGCCGATACAGTTGTCTTTTTGTTGCCCCGCCATCAAATCGTAACAATCAATTTACCTAATTGTAACGCGTTCCCTCTTCTAATTAGAGTAAAATTAAACTTTAAATCGTTTTTCCGTAAATACATACACGCTTACGGCGATACCGAGGGAGGGTTTACTAAGATATGATTGAAAAAGCCCGCATTGATGTGTCTTCATCTGATCAAAATTTCTCACCGGCCAAAATCGTTCTGCTCTATTCATTCTTTGCAATTGCCTGGATAGTTTTTTCAGACACATTAGTCGCATACTTCGTGAAGGATGTCAGCCAGTTCAGTCGTATTGGGGTATTTAAGGGAATTTTGTTCATCATCGTAACTGCGGGCTTACTCTATCTGCTGATCCGTAACTATGCTAAACAACTTCGCGCATCTCAGGAAACATTTCTTCTTGCTGCACAAGAGGTAAAAAAACTGTCTTATTACGACCAGGAGACCGGACTGCCGAACCACAACCTGTTACTGGATCGACTGAACCAGGTAATTGCTTACAACTACCGCAAACGTAATAACAGTGCGGTTATTTATATCAGCCTGACCGGCTTCAAGGCCATTGTAGACGCACACGGCCACAGTGGCGGGAGTGAAGTGGTGTGCGCCATAGCAGAGCGTATGGTTTCTGCGGTACGACAATATGATACGGTCGCCCGTATCCATCGCGACGAATTCGTACTGGTGCTGGGAGGGACCGTGCTGGAAGAGGATGTTGCCATGATCCTGAACAAGCTTCAGGCGGTATTCTCTGCACCGCTTCTCCTGGGAGCGGATGAAACATTTATTCCTGCCTGTTTTGGTATAGCCTGCTTTCCGGCAGACGGTGCAACCAGTGAATTGCTTCTTCAACATGCCCATGTCGCGATGAATCAGGCGCGGCAAAATGATGTGGCATTCCAGTATTATTCCGAAGACCTCAATCAGAAAGCTGTTGACCGGCTCTATATTGAAACCGGGCTGCTGAGAGCTTTGGAAGAGGGTGAATTTTTCCTCTGCTATCAACCCAAGATGGACATAAACGGCACAGACATCCACGGCATGGAGGCTCTCGTACGCTGGCAACGCCCGGGCTATGGCATCATTCCACCGGATAAGTTTATACCGGTTGCAGAGGAGAACGGCCTGATAGTACGGCTCGGGACATGGGTGTTACAAGAGGCGTGTCGGCAGAACAGAGCCTGGCAGGATGCCGGAATGCCGAAACTCAGAGTCGCCGTCAATCTCTCTGCTCGCCAGCTTCGTGATAACGGTTTTGTGCCGCTTGTCATGCAGATTCTTGCAGAGACAGGAATGGATCCGAACTATCTCGAGTTGGAGCTGACAGAGAGTGTCTTGATGGGTGATTCCAGCGATACGGTCTATAAGCTTCTCCGCCTGAAAGAGTTGGGAATCAGCATCTCTATCGATGATTTTGGCACCGGCTACTCTTCCCTCTCATACCTCAAGCATCTGCCGATTGACACTATCAAGATTGATCGTTCATTCATCCGTGATATCGTTAATGACGCCGACGACGCGGCGATTGTGGATGCAATTGTTGCCATGACACACTCGCTCAAACTTAACGTAATTGCCGAGGGAGTGGAGACCCGTGCGCAACTTGATTTTCTGCAGCAGCGTAACTGCCATCAAGTGCAGGGGTATTATTTCGCCCGCCCGCTCGACCCGCAGCAGTTTGAAGCCTTTGTCGTTCAAGGTATGTCGACAAGTGACGTAATAATTTCCACACCTGACGTGTCTCCTGGTCCGGACAGCGTAGTGGCGCTACCCCATCAGGGAATAGTTCTTCAAACCGATTTAAATGACGTCCCGCCGGCTGAGACTGTCGTAGCAGAACTTATCGGCGACATTTCCGTTCAGGTAGTGCCCGCAAATCCCGGCGACAACCTCTCTACAATTCTTAAACGGTTCCAGGGTAATCCTTCCCTGCTTGTGTTGCCGGTGGTCGATGGCGGACGCGCCGTCGGGATGATAAACCGTTCGACCTTTCTGGAAGATCACATCATCGGCAAGAACGGCTATGGCTTCCACATCAATCACTCCAGAAAAATGCGCGACCTCATGGTTCCGATCAAGTTAGAACTTGAAGCAGATATCAGCATAAGAGATGCTGCACAGGCAATCCAATTGCAAAAGATGGATGTTCGGGTGGATCATATCTGCGTTTCCCACTACGGGATGTATCACGGGATTGTGGATGTTAACCGCTTCATCAGCTCCATTACCGACATTAACCTGACTCTGGCCAAAGGCGCCAACCCGCTGACCGGACTTCCGGGCAATGAGAGTATTCAACGAGAGATAAACGGGCGTCTCCAGTCCGGTGACGGTTTCGATATCGCCTACATTGATATCGATAACTTTAAACCGTACAACGATTATTATGGTTTTCAGCAGGGTGATGTCGTTATTAAATCCATAGGCGAAATCATTTCCGGGGTAGTACGATCGTCGGCTACAGCTAATTCGTGCTTTTGCGGTCATATTGGCGGGGATGATTTCATTGTCATAGCCGGAGCTCACCATGCAGAGGACATCTCATCACAGGTAATCAAAGCTGTGGAAGAGTCTTTGCCGCTATTTCATGGTGACCTGGATTTTTCTGCCGGCTGCTACAGTACAGCAAACCGCAAGGGTGAACATGAGACGTTCGGCCTGCTCTCCATTTCTATTGGCATCGTTAACACGCGACTAACGCCGGTTAGCTCATACGCCCAACTTGCCTCTATTTCCACGGAGGTCAAAAAAGCCGCTAAAAAACTGCCTGGCTCAACAGTGGTAATTAATCGCAGAGAAATTGAGGAGCCGTGGCAAATTGTTCACGCGGATTGAGTTATGTCGAGCACTCTGCAGTTTCTCTGCTTCATCAAAATCATAGAATGTTAGACGCAATCTCCGCTAGTTCTGACCTTTCACCATGAGTCAACGTTACATGCCCGGCAATCGCCTCATCTTTGAATCTCTCAACCAGATAGGTGAGTCCGTTAGAGGAAGCATCAAGGTATGGATTGTCGATCTGTGACGGATCACCGGTGAAAATTCAACGATGAAACAGGTTTCGAGTAAATAAAAAGCCGGATACCCGTAACAGGAATCCGGCTTTTTGTAACATCATCAGCAGAGTTGCATCAAACTGTCTAATCAGGTTATGCGCAGGCTTCACGCCACAAGCAGGTATTCTGTCCGCAACCATCTGCGGTGCCTGTTTCAAAACAGAGTTCATTACCTTCAGCATTCTGGATAGCCCTTACCAACTCAGCCTTTTTAAGCTTACCTGTCTTGATGTTGAACCGTTGTGCAATCTCTTTAATTTCTTCAAGCTTCATACTGCCCCCCTGTTTTTTTATGAATTTCTACTCGGAATCAGACCGATCCAGACGTAGCTGTTTATTTTTTTTCCTTCGTTTCCGGTACAATTCAACACGTCTTTCCGCATACTCGCTCAATTGACAATGACTGCCACCTGAAACTTCAGTTTCTCCAGGTATTCGCTGGACATAACTCCCGTCCGGATGCATATCCCAGGCGGAGCGGGCATCTCGCAAATGAACATCAAGGATGGCTCGAATTTCACTGGCCAGTGCGGGAGTCTCTACCGGGCAGAGCACCTCAACGCGTGCTTCAAGATTACGCTTCATCGCGTCAGCAGAGGAGATAAAATATTCTTCTTCTCCGCTGTTCCTGAAGTAGTAAATTCGGGAATGCTCGAGAAAACGCCCGACAATACTGATTACGCGGATTGTCTCTGATACTCCGCGTATGCCGGGACGAAGACGGCAGGTATCGCGCACTATAAGATCAATCGTAACCCCTGCCTGGGACGCCAGGTAAAGTGCCTTGACAATATCCCCGTCTTCCAGGGCATTTATTTTGAATTGAATCAGGCCACCACCATGCACAGAGTGTAGTTTAGCCTCTCGTTCGATTTTAGCTAACAGCGCCTGTTTGAGGAATCGTGGGGCGGTCAACAGTCGAGTATATTTCCTTCGTGGCTTGAATCCGGTCGTCAGGTAATTGAACAGTTCTGTCACATCATGGCCGAGAGCCTCACTGCAGCTTAACAGGCCGATATCGGTATAGATACGGGCAGTATCGGCGTGATAATTACCCGTACCTATATGGACATATCGTCTCAGAGCATTGAAGTCCTGGCGAACAATCATGATCACCTTGCAATGGGTCTTTAGTCCAACCACCCCGTAGGTTACGTGAATACCTGCCCGCTCCATCAGTTCAGCCAGACGGAGGTTGGTGGCCTCGTCGAAACGTGCTTTTAGTTCAACTACTACCGCCACCTGTTTCCCGTTTTGAGCCGCCAGCAGAAGTGCGTCTATGATGCGACTCTGGCTTGATGTGCGATAGAGCGTCATTTTGATGCCGTGAACCTTGGGATCTGCTGCGGCATCACGCAAAAAACGCTCGACAGAAGATGAAAATGATTCATAGGGGTGCTGAAGCAGTATTGAGCCGGCATCACGGATAATATGAAAAATATTACGCTCTGTTTCCAGTAGCGGATGTACAACCGGATGATGCGTCGGGTCGTGCAGATGTGGATAGTCAAGCTTCGACAACTCGAACAGGTCGCGCATGGCCAACATTTCCGGAACAACAAAAACATCGTCATTTTCATTGATATTCAGTTCCGCAGCCAGTCTGCCCCGTTGAAATGCCGGCATGCCTTCAAGCACCTGCATTCTCACAATAGGTGCAAAGCGGCGTTCTTTTAATTCGGTTTCGATCATTTCAACAAGATCGTCCGCTTCCTCTTCGTCCAGTTCAGTGTTGGCATTGCGGGTAACACGAAAGAGGTCACAGCGCACAATCTCCATACCAGGGAAAAGCATGTCCAAATTACAGCAGAGCAGGTCTTCGAGTCGGACGAAACCATCTGGTCTGCCGGGAACAGGTATGAACCGTGATGTACTTACTCCTACCGGAACCTTGACGCGGGCAAACTGCATGTCAGGACCTGAAGCACTGTTCAAGGTAAGCAGCAGGTTGATTGACAGGTTTGAGATAAAGGGGAACGGATGCGCCGGATCGATAGACTGGGGAGTCAGTAACGGGTAAATATTGGTTGTGAAATGGTTTCGGAGTTTTTTCCTCTCGCGTGGCGTCAGATCTTTCACCCTGGAAATAACAATTCCCTGCTCCTTGAGTAACCCTAAAACCTGATGCAACAGCTCGTATTTTCTACCCTCCAGAATTCGAATAAAATTATAGCATTCCTGAATCTGCTGGAGTGGCGTAAGCCCATCAAGGCTTACGTCGCGTAATTCAGCAGCGACCAGTTGTTTTAGTCCGCCAATACGTTTCATGAAAAATTCATCAAGATTGGCACTGACTATGGCAATGAATTTGAGGCGCTCCAGCAGCGGAGTGCGCTCGTCTTCGGCTTCATGCAGCACACGTCGATTGAACTCCAGCCAGGTTAATTCGCGGTTAAGGTACCAGGAAGGGTCGGAAAGATTGATTTCGCTGTCTGTTTTTTTTATTCGGCGTGTTTTAGGTGGTGCAACAGTCGACATTAGTTACACTCCAACAGAGGTGAATTCGGGATTTGAGTCATGTATATCGGCAAACGGAGGAGAATCAAGGTGTAGTATGGTGCTGTAGGTCTGGCTGCTGTCAGGTGCGTTTGTCAGCGTGAAGGATCGCGCATTCAGACTCATACGAGCCATCCGCTCAGGATCGGAGACCATCAATCTGATAGCTGTGGCAAGCGCGTTTTTGCTGCCGGCGCGGAATACCAGCCCGGTTTCGCCATCGATCATCAGTTCACACGGTCCCCCCTCATCGGATACAATTGCCGGCAAACCCGAAGCCTGCGCTTCAAGAACCACATTGCCAAAGGTATCGGTGGCGCTTGGGAACACAAAGAGGTCAGCCGAGGCATACCCCCGCTGCAGTTGTTCTCCCGCCAGATAACCGGTAAACAGCGCTGGATACCCGACAAGGGACGTTTCCATTTCCTCCCGATACGGTCCGTCACCAATGACGGCAAGTGCAATTGATGCCCCGCTGTCTACCAACTCCCTGAATGCATCTACCAGCATTGCCAACCCTTTCTCGCGGGAGACGCGCCCCACGTAGAGCAGGACGATGCGGCCCAATCCGATGCCGCGACTTTTCCAGAAACTCGGGTTACGCATTTCCGGCGTGTAGGTCTCTGTATCCACCCAGCGTGGCAGCGGTTTCATTCGCTCTGAAGGCAACCCGCGCGCAGCCAATTGTTTCCGGGTGCCGACAGAAGGCACCATGACCTCTTCCATCTGGCTGTAAAACCAGATCATGTAGCTCCATGCGGCCTTTTCAAGAAACTCATCGTCGGTCAGACTACGAACATATTGGGGGATATCGGTATGATAGGTGCCGGCCACCGGTATATTCATTATGCGGGCAATCAGAAGACCGAGAAGCCCCACAGTCCCTGGGGTGCTGATATGGATTCGGGTAAAACCTTCACGCTCGATAAAATCCATCACATCGAGAATCGGCGGAAAATTAAGTTTCAGCTCCGGATATTCGGGTAGCACAAAATCGCCAACTGACTGGAACTTCTTCACCCCGTCAACGGCGTCCGCTCCATCATCACCTGTTGTGATGACCGTCAACTCTACTCCCCGGTTCTGTGCAGTACTGATCAGGCGCTTTATTGTAATAGCAACACCGTTGATTTCGTCCAGAGTGTCGGTGAACAGGGCAATTTTTTCAGGGGTATCCTTGTAATGCATTTCCGGCAGTGCTTTTGTGATATCCCGGATCAGTTCCTTACCCTTGTGCTGGTGGTGAAAAGCCAGGTAGTAGGGCGAAATGAGAGTATGTACCAATCCGATGGTACCGGCCGTGTTGAGATAGTCGAAGAATCCGGCGTTAATCGGCAACGTCATGAGGCGTTTCGTGTAGTGGAAAATCAGGCGATTCGCCAGGCGACTCGTCACAGCAAATATTTTACGATTGCTGTCAGCGTTAGTGATACCGGCCATAAACCGGTTGTCACTCAGCAGCAACCTGGCTTCTGAATCGAGGATCTCTTCAAAACTTTTACCTGTATGATTGCTCGAAGCCGGCAGATTTTTAAGAATGAAGAGGCGGATCTTGTCAATGAAAGAGCCCTTGTCTTCACCAATGTTGAAAAAGCGGTCGAGGAGAGCACTGACGAAGGGAGTGGCACCACGTCGCCGCTGCCCCAACCGTTCCCGGTAGAAACTGTGGGCAATGCCGTACAGGCTGTGCGCCATGGTCAAAGGGCCGCCATCTTCACCATCGGCCCAACTATCGCCGTTCCTGATGCCATCAATAAAGCCTTCGATAGTCGGGGTGTCATATACTGTGGTGTGGGCCCGTGCGATGAACAAGCCGCCGTGATCGTCTGACCCCCCGACAACACTTTTTAACCAGGGAGTGGCACCATACGGTTGCAGATCATATTTATCTGCCAGTCGATCAATGACCGCTTCGCTCAGGGATGAAACCAGACGTTTGGTGAACCCGTTGAAACGGTGAGCCCGGCAGCCGTTTTTGATTTCAAAGGTGGTAAAAAGAAGCAGCGACCGTTCAATAATCTCACAGTTCAGTTTTTCATTCTGGGCGTAGAGAGGATGTGCCAGGAAATGGACTATTTTCTCAGAATGAAGGTAGGCCACCAACTCGTAGATATTTTTACGCAGGATCATTATCGATTGAAACTGGATTTCTGAGATATGCAGCACTACAACGTGAACTTTGCAGCCGTTCTCCGGAAAATGGGCGGTAATTTCGGAACTGACGAAGGTATTCTCAAGATGGGCTATTTCTAAAGCTCCGCTGATGGCGTTATGGTCGGTGATGGTAACGAAATCCATGCCCCGTTCACGTGCAACCCGGTACAGATGTTTGGGAGAAGTATAGCTCTCCGGGACACTGAATTTACGCATGGCCCAGTAGGTTGGCTTGTTGGAGTGGCTTGAATGGACATGTAAGTCAGCTTTATATGGGTTCATAGCACGAAGGTATATCATGCCAATGTTACAGCTATGTTTCGGTTGTGTAATTGTTTTGTAGAATCTTTATCCGTATGTTCGCACTACCCGCCAGGCCTGGCAAAAATTTTCACAACATTTACCCACCTGCCATGTGTATGTAACCTGACAATGCTAGCATGTCCTCCAATTCAATAAACAGGAGGACGTATGAGCGAGAAGGCGGCAAAACTTCAGGTGGTAAAGAACAAACGTTCGGTGGTCACTGCATTTACTGCAGCAGCCGGTTTCATGCGGGGCATCGCCATAAAACGCTACACTCCTAAAGTGCGTCGTCGTGAATTTACGCTGCTTGAACAGGCCACTGACTCCCACCGCAGTCGTTGTCAGATTTTCAGAGAAAAGGGTGCCGGAAATGTGCCGACAATAGTCCTTGGTGGTTTTGTCCCTGATGCAACTGAAACGGTTGAATTCCAGCGTGCCCTGCTCCGCCAGCATGGTTCAATCTACTACGTGAACTATGCACGCACCGGTTTTTGTCAGGAGATGTTTTCCGCCCAGTTGACTGATCTGTTAGAAGATCTTGAGTGTAAAGGACAAAAACCACTGATTATGGCCATCAGCTTTGGCTGTGGTCTGCTCACCAATTTTCTGAAATCGGCCAATGAACGGCTGCTCGAAAGTATCCGGGGACTTGTTCTGGTCAGTCCCGTCATCACTACCGACGACCTGATCAGGCCACCGGAGCAAAAACGTGATGGCATACGGATCCTCGAGAGCACTCTCAAAAAAATTGTCGCCGCTGACCCTGCTGATGACGTTGATATTGCAAAACAGATAGAACGGTCACGACGCTGTTTTCAGGCTCTTTTCAATGCCGGAGCAGGCAATAGAACCCTCGGTGTGCGTCACCTTGCCATTCAAAAGAAAATCAACGATGTCATCGAATTCACCACCGCGCGAGGTGGCTTTGAACGGGTCACTGCGCTGCGCGGCTTCAGGTTTCCTTACTTTTCCAGCTCACTCTTTCCCGGTCCAGTGCTGGCGCTTCTTGCCGAAAATGAAGCTGATATATTGGTGCCGTCGTCACCGACCTTGAAAATGTTCAGCGAACCTTCGCTCTTCAACAGAGTTTTTCCTGACTGCCGGGTCAAGACGGTAAAATCCTACATTGCAGGAGACGGAGTTGCCCACGCCTCACTCATCTTTCATCAGGAAGCATATAATTCAGTGCTCGACAACTGGTATGGCAAACTTCTCTACCCGCGCCTGAAATTGGCGGTATAGGATGAGCATGCTCGCAGGGATTCAAAAAATCGGGTTTGTACGGAGTCGTATTCAAGCGCAGGCAGTAAAAAGGGCAGCCAGGTGTAATCTGCGCGACCCACTGGCAGTACAGCGACAACTATTTCAGGAATTGCTGGCTACGGCGGCACTCACTCAGTTTGGCCGGGACAACGACTTTGCCCGGTTAACAGATACACCGTTTAACGACGCCTACCGCTATTTTAAAAGTCATGTACCGATTCGATCATATCAGGAATTCATGGCGGATTATTTTTATCGCACAGAGCCGGTCTCATCTGACGGGCGGAGTGCACCGGACCTGCAGAACGTGACCTGGCCGGGTACCATCAAGATGTATTGCGAAACATCAGGAACCACGGCACCAACCAAATACATCCCGTTTTCAGCACGTATGTTTGCCGAAAACCGCTCTGCCGCACTCGACATGATGGCGTGCTATCTGGCTGCCAATCCCGAATCAGAGTTATTAAACGGCAAAGTGCTGTATATGTCCGGATCTACTCATTTGACCAACGTCAGGCGTGGTATCTGGTCGGGTGACATGAGTGCCCTGACACTCCGCTTTCGTCCCTGGTACCTGAATCCGTTTGTAGAGCCGCCGCCGGAAATATCGGCGCTTCCCTGGGAGGAAAAACTTCAGGCCATGGCAGAATTGTTGCTGCGCGATAAAAATATTCGTGCCATCTCCGGTGTGCCACCCTGGATCATTCTATTACTAAAGCGCTGCATGGATATCGGAGGCGTACCACTCCGTCAGCTACTACCGAATCTTGAGCTTATTATTCATGGCGGCACCAGCATGAAGCCCTATCAGCATGAATTTGAGACGCTGTTCGAAGGAGATCTTCCCAACCTGCTTGAGCTACTTCCCTCTTCCGAGGCTTTCATGGCGTTCCAGCACTCCGGGGAAGAGATGATGCGCCTGACGCCATACTACGGGGTGTTCTTTGAATTTGTCCGTTTTGAAGATCTGGACGGGAATGGTAAACCGTCACCGTACGCAGATGCCGTCCCGTTGGAACAGGTTGAAGTCGGACAGCGCTATGCGGTTATTCTCAGTACCTGTTCCGGGTTATGGCGCTACCACATTGGTGACACGATCCGCTTTACATCCACGACTCCACACTTCATTGAGTTTACCGGTCGAGACCGCTTTCTTGATAAGCTTGAAGAAAAGGTAACTCAGGGAGAGGTGGAACAGGCCATCGCCACCCTGAACCAGAGCGGCGACTGGAATGTACGTGAATTCATGGTCGGTGCAGACATATCGAACAGGAAACATCAGTGGGTTCTCGCGGTGCAGGACAGCCCCGATGTCAGTGATGCCACTCGAAAACTCGATGCCTCCCTCTGTCAATTGAATGCCGACTATGCCGCCTTCAGAGTGCAGGGGCGCATCAACGCCCCCGGAGTGCTCCTGGTACCGGAAGATGGGATTTATCAATGGTCTCAGGCTGAACGCGGCAAACTGGGTGGCCAAACCAAGATACCGCACATTGATCCTACCCCAGATTCGTCGATGATTGCCAGCCTGTGCGGCTTTCATGGTCATCCCTGAGTACGTGCTGTTCAATCCGGATTAGACTCTCAAAAAGTATTAGATATAAAACGTTCCGAAAAAATAACATTTCTGGCATAAAGAAGGAGGTGCAGTCCAACGCTCGTAATCCGGGTCTGCAAACGTATTTCAATCCTCTACTGGAGATATCACAATGTATAAGATGCAGGAATTACGAGACCATTATCGTTTTACGGATCAGGATTCTGAACAACTACTTTCGTTGCAATCTCTGGCAGAAGAGAATCTGGAACGGTTTTCGCTTGAGTTTTATGATTACCTCTACAGCATTCCTGAAACGGCGTTGATTCTTAACAACATCAACCGACCGCATCTGAGAGAAATGCACAATAGTTGGTTTATGACCCTTTTTTCCGGAATCTACGACAACCATTACATGAACCACCTGACCCGCATAGGTCATGCCCATGTCAAGGTCGGCCTCAGTATCCATTTTGTTAATGCGGCCATGAATCAGATCCGTCACTTCCTGCTGGACCTGATTGATTACCATTTTGCAGAACGTGATGAGCGGCGCGCCCTGCGGGATGCGGTTGAAAAAATTCTTGATATGAACCTGGATGTATTGACCTCTTCCTACAGGGAAGAGGAAATGAAAAAGGTTTTCGTATCACGCAAGATTGAATCATTCCTGATCAAAGCCACTGAACGCTTTACGTATGGCCTGAACCTGGCGCTGGTGCTGGCTCTGGTCGGTGTCTCCATCTCAGTTGTCTTCCTTTTTGTATGGGATCTCGCGCATATTCTGCACGGAAATGTGGAAAAGGGAATTTTGTCGGCACTTGGATCATTACTGATTTTATGGATGATGATTGAGTTGATGGACAATGAAATAAAGAACCTGAAGGGGGGTAAATTCAACATACTGGTATTCATAGGAGTAATTATTGTCGCCATGATCCGCGAGATCCTCATCTCCACGTTACGCAAAGACGACCTCACCACCCAGGCATTTCTTGCCGGTACCCTGTTGATTCTGGGTGTCGTGTACTATCTCGTATCACTGGCCCAGAAAGAACTTCCGAAGGTATAGCTGCTATTTGTTACCAATACAGGAAATCGACTACCAGACGGTTTCAGAAGAGTAAGACTTCTTTTCTTCTTTCTCTACCGGTACACCTCAACCCGTTTTTCGGATATGAGTTCTTGAGACCAAACATTTGGTGGATCCGTTGACATGAATATAAAAACTGTTACCCCCCTCACGAAAGGACGCACATATTCAGTAAATGGCGGTATCCAGCTTACAACGGTATTGTTATTCCTGCTTTTGTTTACGCTGTCGGCTTCGATTGCCGGTGCGTCTGCCAGTACAATTACCCACTACAAGGTTTCCTCCAAAGGTTTTTCAATCGGTGATGTAACCACTACCCAGCGAACTTCTGAAGATGGGGGGCTTACTACAATTCGCTTCGAAACTAAAACGGCGGTCAAAGCATCGTTTTTGTGGATGGGATACCAACAGGAGACTGTGGAGAAGGGAACGCTGCTGAAAGGAAGTCTGGTCAACTATGCCCGTAAGGGGAGTGAAAACGGGGTCGAGATCGATATTGAAGGACGGCTTGAAAACTCATTTTTCCGCTTTGATGTGCGCGAGCGGGGGGCGACCCGCTCAATCGTTATCCCACGCAGCAGCTATGATAACACCACCATGGAATGTCCGGAAGCGCTGCTGGATTTTTCGGTCGCTCCGAAGGTCACGCTGAGAGTTCTGGATGTGGAGAAACTGGCCGTGGTCAAGCGAGAATACCGTCTGGTAAAAAACACGCAGTATACGATCGGAGAACGGGATTTTCCCTGCCGGATCATTGATTTCTCGGACCAGAACAAAAAGGCAAGACGCTGGATCAACTGGGATGGTTCGGCGGTGGTGATGTACCGTCAGGATGGCATGGGAGAAAATAGCTCGTATTCAGTACGGGCTACATCAGTGATTAAATAATAATTCCAGTGGTGTGTCTTCGGCGAAATTAATAGTTCACATTCGTGACCACATTGATCTCGAAATGTTTCCTCAGATAACTCAACTGTACCTCATTTAGCCTGGACACTTCGAAGAAATACAAGTCAGCTCCATTCTGGTACATGGTAACGATGTTATCCTGTACTTCAGTCATTAACTCCATCAATATTCCCAAGCTTTTTGTAGACACTGAAATTACTCCATTAAATAAGTTGAACATACATCCTCCCTTATAATTTAAATTCTTTTGATCCTAACGTTGATGAAAACATGTATCTGCTTAATACACAAGTGAACATTGTGTAACTATCAGGTGTCAATTCAATTGCTAAGCACTCAATATTCTTGATATTGCAAGTGACGTTCACTGAATTCAGTTGACCAGAGTAATCACGTTCTCTCCCATTTATCGCCATGTTCATAAGACGTAACGCAACTTTTACACAATACACACTTACCTGTAATAATTTATGATTATGATCGAAGCCTGATTTAACTGATTTCTGATATTTTGAAATAGTTCTCTCAGGAGGGCTGAAGGAGACGTATGAAACGGTATGAGCGTGAAGTGTATGGATTTGGGAAGGTCTTCAAGGAAGAGGTGTCCAGCGATCATATCCGCAGCCACATCAAGGCATTGGAAGGGGTGCGGCATCCGGTGGCAGCTCCGGATGCGCTGGAGCGGGCCGCCGACTACATAACAGATTCGCTCCACTCCCTTGACTACGAAATGTCAGAACACCGCTTCAGTGACAATGGCCGCCCCTTTCGCAATATTATTGCCACTCGTCCCGGAATTAACCGCCCTCACGAACGGGTAGTCGTCCTTGCCCACTACGATACTGTTGCCGGATCGCCGGGGGCTGATGATAATGCCAGCGGGGTTGCTGTTATGTTGGAAATCGCCCGGGTGCTGGCACGTTTCACATTTGAGAGGACAATCCATTTTATCGGCGTAAGCCTCGAGGAAAATGAACACGACAGCAAACCCTGTTCCGGAACACGAGGAAGCAGAGCTCTGGCAGCCCATGCTCGTGAAAACGACTGGAACATCGCAGGCGTGCTGGTACTTGAATCGGTAGCCTACGCAGGAGATACCGTCGTACAGACCAAACCTGCCGGGCTACCGGTGCTCATACCTGAAGTAGGCAACTTTATCGCGGTGGTGGGGAACGAGCTATCAAAGGGGCTGATAGACGGCTTTGCTCTGGCAGTGGAGCGGTATGGGGTCGATCTCCCTTTTGCTGAGTTGGCACTGCCCGGCAATGGCGAAATGCTGCCGGACAGCCGTCGTTCTGATCATGCCTCCTTTTGGGACGAAGGGTTCAAAGCGATTATGCTGACCGATACCACCAATTTCCGCTCTCCTCATTATCACCGCCCAACTGATACGCTGGAAACCTTGAATCTGGAATTTGCCGCTAAAGTATGTTGTGTCAGCGCTGGATTAACACTTGATCTGGCTCGGTTTACGCTTTGAAAAAAACTATCGTACCTTCAGAGAAGAGACGCATGCCGATAATTGAACCGCCAGCTCTTGAATACGACAGCGATCACCTCTACGCATATCGCCACAATCATCGCTTTACGCCCGGGCTTCGAGGAAATTCTAGACTACTCGCGGCAATCATTCCAACTGCTACCGGTATCGGTTCCCTCTATCAAGCTGTTGCCACGGTGTATGAACAGCGCCACCATCGACCTCCCGGTAGGCTTATTGATTGCGATGGCTGTCGGTTGCATCTGCAGACCGCTGGAACAGGTGGACCCACGGTCGTTCTGGAAACAGGGCTTGGCGGGATGTCGACGGCGTGGGGGTGGATTCAGCCGGAAACGGCTCAATTCTGTCGTGTTGTTTCATATGACCGGGGTGGTCTTGGCTGGAGCGGGCCGGACAGTGCGCCAAAGTCTGCGCTTCTGGCAGCGCAGCGTCTTCATTCAATTCTTCTCCGCTCTGATATACCAGCACCGTACGTACTTGTCGGTCACTCAATGGGTGGTCTCTTTATCAGGGTATTTGCTGATCTCTATCCTGACGAGGTAATCGGAATGGTGCTGCTCGATGCCGTCCATCCAGATCAGCATCTGCGTAGCGCCGCTATTAGTACCCATATGAGCACCGGGTTTCGTTTTCTTGAAGCCATTCCCCTGTTGACACGATTGGGCTATGTCCGCCTTGCCGGGATCTTTAACGTCTGGGCGGAGGGTTTGCCTGAACAGCAGGCTGCGGAGGCACGGGCATTTCTCTCTGCCTACCGGCACCTCAAGACAACTCGTGACGAATCACGCGCTTGGGAAACCATCTGTGCCGAAGTTCGCGGGTTGAAGAAACAATTGAATATCCCCTTGGCTGTAGTGACTGCGGCCAAGGGAGTCTTGCCCGGTCATCCTGAACTGCAACGAGAGCTCGCTTCCCTGTCGGAAGACAGCGTTCATTTTGCCGTCAGGGGGGCTGACCATGTGACGCTTGTAACCCGACGCGAATATGCACTATGCGTTGTCGCTGCGATTCGTCATATAGTGGAAAAGGTGAGGGATCTATAATCAATTTTTAATTTATCGCAAGTAATGACCCATGCCACTAAAAACCGTTCAGGATCTATTGGCGAAACACAGGCTTGTTGAAACGATGGTCAACAACCAGGTCATGCCGCGCCATGACCTCGCTTGAGTAAAGATTTGAAAAAACAGAAGAAACTAAAGATTAGTCAGATCATGTGGCTGATCTTTTTTTATGTGCCGTATTAAATATGGATAGTCATCAGGGTTTTTGGTAATATCTCGCAGTCTATACCAAGCACACCAGATTGATTTTACATCCACAACCACTGGATAGTTAGCATTTTATAATACATGCAACCCTTTATGTCATAATGGAGTAACCGTTCCATTTATAAGCGAGGTCACTATTAATTCCAAAGATAAGAGTTCCATAGCTTCTGATGAGTTCCGATCCATAATTGCCTCATCAGTAGATGGTTTTGCGCTTGTCAACGCTGATGGTTACATAATTGACGCTAATGACAGTTATTGCCAGATGTTAGGATATTCATGCAATGAACTTCTCAACATGCATATATCAGAAGTTGATGCAATTGATACTGCCGAAGCTGTGGCTATACGTTCTGAAAATATAATTATGCATGGTTCACTCCGATTTGAGACCAAACAACTTCACAAGAACGGGTCAGTCATAGATGTCGAGGTCATTGCCAATTATTCCACCTTGCATGGTAGATTATTTTTCTCATTTGTCAGAGATATCACTCCTCAGAAGCGGATTGCACAAGAACTCAGTGAAAGCGAAATTCGTTTCAAGAACCTTTATGATAACGCACCAATTGCTATTGGAGTAGGCGATATCCACAGTGGTCAAATGATTGAGGTGAATGATTCTTGGTTAAATATGTTCGGATATGAACGAGACGAGGTTATTGGTCGTACTACAACGGAACTGTCACTTTATGTCAACTGTGAAGATCGCAACGAAATTGTCAGCATTATAAAAGCGCATGGCAAGATAGTTAACCAACCAATTAAACTTAGACGAAAAAACGGTTTGGTGTTTGATGTGTTGTATTCTGCTGATACGGTCAACCTCAACTCAAAACCGTATCTGCAAGTAATAATAAACGATATTTCTGAGAGTAAACAAATAGAAGAGATGTTAAAAAAGAGTGAGGAGAAATTTTCCAAGGCGTTTAATACAAGTCCAGAAGCTTTTTCAATTACTTCTATGGATGATGGTACATACATTGAAGTAAATGATTCGTTTCTTGAGCTAACTGGATACGAAAGACACGAGGTAATTGGGCATACCTCCGAAGAATTAGCCTTCTGGATGGATATTGACGATAGACAACGTTTTTTTGTGAACCTCTCTAAGAACGGTTCTGCGAAAAACTATGAAGTCAGATATCGGATGAAAAATATGGAGGAAAGAGATTTTCTGGTTTCTTGTGAGGTTGTTGAAATTGCAGGTAATCAATGTTGCGTTAGTTTCATAATGGATATTACAGAGCGCAAAATGGCAGAGGATGCCGTAAAAGAAAGCGAATATTTTTTCAAAGAGTCTCAACGCTCAGCATTTATCGGCTCTTACAAGGCGGATTTTACCGCAAACCATTGGAAACCATCTGAAGTGTTAAGTACTATTTTCGGAATTGATGATAATTATGACTGTAGCGTTAAGGGCTGGATAGATATTGTTCATCCTGATGACAGAAATATGATGGATCAATATCTGAGAGAAGAGGTCATGACTAGAAAAACACCTTTTTCAAAGGAATATAGGATAGTTCGTAAAAACGATGGTGAGACAAGGTGGGTAAAAGGTTTAGGCGAAGCTCAATTTGATGGCAATGGCAATATGTTGTCTTTGATTGGAACCATTCAGGATATCACAGAGAGTAAACGTGTTGAGGATGAGCGAACTATCCTTCAAGATCAACTCATTCAAGCGCAGAAACTGGAGAGTCTTGGAGTGTTGGCTGGAGGGATTGCTCACGACTTCAACAACCTTCTTGCGGTCATCATTGGTCGTTGCTCTCTGGCAAAAATCAGACCGATAACAGCTATTGATAACATTCAGTCAATAGAAACAGCGGCTGAACGTGCCGCTGAACTCTGTCAACAGATGCTGGCATATGCAGGAAAAGCCAAAGTTACAAAGTCCCAGATACACCTTGGTGAACTGGTGGATGAGATGGTAAAAATGTCCAGATCCACCATTGTTAAGAGTGTGCATATTATCAGTGATCTTGCATCCAATATACCACCGATTTTAGCCGATGCCAGCCAGATTAGGCAAATAGCTATGAACCTGATCATTAATGCATCAGAAGCTATTGGTGAGTCACAAGGCGAAGTCAGAGTCTCACTTACAAATAAAACAGTCATATCCGATCAGCATGAAATAGACCATCTTGGCATAATCATTCCAGCCGGCTTTTATGCATGTCTAGAAGTCACTGACAACGGCATTGGAATGGACGATGAAACAAGACAAAGAATCTTTGAGCCGTTTTTCACGACCAAATTTACTGGACGTGGATTGGGGATGTCAGCCGTACTTGGTATAATCAAAGCGCATAAAGGGGCAATGCAACTCTTCAGCAAGTTGGGACAAGGGACAACATTTAAAGTTTACCTGCCCATTCAGACGGCTGATACCTTAGGGGAACAAACTTCACTGAAACCTGTCTCATCAGAATCATGGAAAGGTAACAGTACGATTCTGCTTGTAGAGGATGAGGAACAGCTTATATGTGTTGCAGAAGCAATGCTTGAGGAACTTGGTTTTAATGTAATCAAAGCAAATAACGGCAAAGAAGCGTTGGATTTATATCAACACAAAGCTAATGAAATAACTCTTGTTGTGACTGACATTGGCATGCCTGTTATGGATGGGTACGCTTTGATCAATGAACTTAAAAGGCTTAATCCTGCTATCCCAATTATAATATCCAGCGGCTTTGGTGATACAGTTGTCACCTCAAGGATTGCTCAGGAGGATATAGCGGGACTAATAAGTAAACCTTATAGATTTGACCAGTTGCAAAAAGTACTGAAAAGCGTTTTTGATGACATGATGTTGACTAATCATACACTTTGAAAGCTAATCTAGCATAAGCAGTCAACTCATGCGCCAGTTGCGTTTGCCATCTACAAATTACTAACCGAATCAAACATTGCTGATGATGACATTCAAAATATCGGTGCAATACTGACAGAGATTGCGTCACACTCTGGAGCAATATAAATGCAGTTATTACAGTGGAATAAAGAGCTTGAGATAGGCTTAGGCAACGTAGATACCCAACATAAGCAGTTGATTGGCATTATTAACGAGTTAACCATCGCTGTTGAATACAGTCAACCTAACTCCGATTTGCTACCTTTGGTCGATAGATTAAATGAATACGCTCATATCCATTTTAAAGTTGAATCCGATATCTTTGCCCAATACGAGTACCCCGACAGAGTTGACCATGAAGCTGAGCACGATACTTTTATTGAAAAGGTACAGTACATTAGGAGGCAGTGCGAATTGCTTGACACCCCGATGTCCTCAAAAATAAAAGATTTTTTGTTACACTGGTTTATCAGTCATATAAGAACTAAAGACATGGAATACAAGCGTTTTATAGATAAACTTACCCACCGTTAACACTACTTGTTCAAAATATATCAAAGAAGACTAAAATAATCCTTTATTTGTTGCGAATTAAACCTATAAGGTATTTAAGAACGCAATTATAACGGAGGATGCCATGGTAGCTCCAGTATCAAGCACCGCATCACAGAATTCAACAGCCGCAGTAGCACATAGTTCTTCAGCACAAACCGAGACTAAAGCATCAGTTGTAGCGAAGAAAGATCAAGTTAATATTTCCAATCTTGCTCAAAAGCTTGCGTCTGATGGTGATACTCAGGCACAAGAGGTTAAGGAAAGTGGGGCTGAAAAGGCTTCAGAAACAGCACGAAAAAAAGCGTAAAACGACCATTTTTACTCACTTTGACGCCTTACACTAGATACGGGGGTTCTGTTTTTTATGGTTCTGGTGTCTGAAGTTTTATGCTCCTAACTAAAACAGACATACCTCAGAATGGACAATCAGGAACAACCACAACGGCTCCAGTAACAACATCCCTAAGTTCTCCAAAATGTTTTGTAATTCCACCATCATCACCTGTATACCCCCTAGTTACGGCATAATTTGTTACAATCATGTCACAATCACCTAAAGTTCTTGAAACTTTTCAAGCCACTGGTATAGTGGAAAAACTTTACTTTGAGGAGACTGAAATGGGCAAAAAGGAAAAAAAAGGTTGTGCATTGACAGATGATTTTCAGGCTGTGATAGCGTTGGTTCCCAAGCTGGAATCCTTTATTAAAGTGCACAAAGAGATTACGGCAGCATATCAAAAGTACCGGAAAAACGATGGTGCGGCAATTCCTGGCCTTGAGAAGCATTTGGGCTTTAAAAAGGAAGAGGGCGCAGCTTCAGTAAAAACAAAAGAAACTCCGGCGGCAAAAGAAGTCAAGGTGCCAAAAGCAGGGGGTGAGACAAAAAAGGTTAAAAAGATAGCTAAAATATAATTCTTTTGCCGCTGGAACTGGATGCCGGGTTTGTCCTTCCGGCGCCGGTTCCGGAAGAGTTTCCAGATATGCATTGAACTTCCTGGAGCAGGTTTACGGCAGCGACTCTTTTTGTACGAAAGAAGATCGCCTCCTCCTGCTGGTTGCACTTTGAACAGCGAATCTGCACATCCGCCCTGCTCAACGTTTTTTGCTGGGTAAACAGAACCAAAAGTGATCGGCTCTCAGGAATAATTACTGCCAGCTTGTCTGGGTAGTTGTTTCCGCATTTCGGACATTTATAGCCTTTTTTCACGCGGCGCCTCCATGTTAATCAATTAAAAAACAGACTTTCCAGTCCCAACGTTCTTCGCATATCCCAGAGATTCATAAACAGGGCATCGAAACGCTCATGCCGCACCTGTTCCTCTTCACGCTCCCAGAAGTATAGATTTGATGCAGGGTAAAGGTAACCGAAAGGATAGGCGGTCATGCTTTGCCGCCGTCGCGCAACCTGGTCCACAGGGTATCGGTATATACCTTCCTGACACTGGACTATGGTTTGGGCCTGCCGGCGTATCTGTCGCGCCTTTGCAAGTAATGGCTCCGAAACGGTGGAATGATTCGTTTTGCCTGCATGCTCTTGTCGTTTGGCAAATATCGATCGTAAGGTCAAAGCTCTGTGGCTTGCTCTTAAGGCGGTCACTCGCAGGCCTCGCTCAAACTCCATCAACAGGCTGAACTGCAGATCTCCGATCTGTTTCAACTCGCGTAAACATCCAATTCTCTTCTCCAGCAGACTCACTACGCCACCCATCTGCGTCGCATATTTTTCAAGATCGGCAATAGGACGAATCAGCGACTGTGAGGCCTCGGTCGGTGAGGCTTCATTAAGCAGCCATCCGTAGCTGAACCCCGGTTCCGGTTGAAACGGCCTGTCGAAGGGGTGAGGCAACTCCGAAAACGGGGTTAGGGCTGACATGAATTGCAGTAGTTCTTTCTCCTTCAGGAAGCTGTTTTGAAGCGCAAGCGCTTTCTCCATAAGCTTCTGCAACTCCAGGTCATTGCACAATTCCGCAAACCGCGATAGCGGTGCTGTCAGCCTCACTTTGCCGTTGTCTTTTAGCTGCCACGACCAGCGGGCAATACTCCAATCAACCAGCCAATATCCCCATTCCCATCCGGACGAGAACGTAAGATGTCCACTCACACCGAGCTTAGCCATGGTTGCAATATCGGTCCAGCGGGTGTCCAGATAGGGTAAAAGCAGCAGAGGCACAGAAGAGTCAAAACCGACCCAATATGAAGATTCGGGCCAGTACCAGGTTTCGCGGCGCTTACTTTCAGCTATTGCAGCGTCAAGCATGAACGTCTGGTTTTTATTGCCGTACACCGGCGCGCTAGCCTCCGAGGCTGAATAGCACATGACGGTGTGGATCATGATGCCGCTGTTGGGGAGTTTGGGGCGACGTACCTTTTCGCCGTCTTTGGAACAGATCACGTGGGTTGCGTACATAAGGCGCGCCCCGTAACGTTTCTCTACCTGCTGCTCGATATGCATCTGAACGTCGGGCAGCAGTTTGTCCAGAAACGGCAGGTGCTCGCCGAGAGTGACGTCCAGGCTTACGTAGTCCCATGGTGCTTGAAATAGCCAGGCCAGCGAATTATCCACCTGCCGCAGATACGACGGGTACGGCCGTAACAGTGTGATCGTCTGAAACGCCTGCTGCTGGATCATGGACAGTGAAATCTGGATGCCGCAACGGATTCCGCGCTTCTGCGCATATTCAACAATCCGCCTGGCGTGGGGAGGCCACGTCTTACGATCTACTTCACGCAGCAGGAAAAACTGGAAGGTATTCTGCCCATTACGAGCCAGCCAGTCGATATAGGTTTTTACCTCTTCAAAGGCGTCTGGCGCCAATGGATTCATGAGCTGTTCCGTCAACTCTATTGGATGTTGAGTGTGGAGATGAAAGCCCCGCTTTTCAAAACGGGGATCACCGGTGAACGAGAACCTATTGGGAAGCGGCCAACTGGTGAGAAACGGAACAATACTTTCACGGGGGTGATAAAATCTGAAACCGAGTTTTTCCTGCAGTAGGGCGTACAATCCGGCCGCAACCCCTTCCGGAGAAACGGCATCCAATTTCAACGTTATAATCCCGTCTCGTTTTGTTGACAGCCAGTGATATGAAGGGTCAGGTACCGTCGTGCAAAAGTAGGGACGTGCTGAGGGGCCCGGGATACAGTGATCCCTGTTTGCGGAAACATCGGGCAACACAATGCGAACCTGGCTGGAGCGGGCATTATGCGTGATCTGCGCTGCAGGAAATGACCTTTCCAGCAATTCTGCAGAGTCAGCAATCGCAAGATATGCAGCCGGATTACGATATAAACGTTCCGGGGCGCAGATCGAGATCGTGAGAAGATGCGCCAGCGAATATTCGGCATTCAGGCCAACTATAAGAGTGATCAAGACGAGCATACGGATAATCACCGTCATTTGAGTGTGTATCCTCAACATATCCACATCATACCAGAAGAATTTATGGCTTTTTGTAGCAATTCTGAAACGTTATGGTTACGAAGAGTTTTCCGAGTTGGCACACAATCGTCATATCCATTGTGATAGAAAGCATTCATTGCAATTTAAACTTGGTTGACGAAAGGGGACAGAAATGGATGTAATGAAGAGAAGGCTCATATATGCCTCGTTGGCATCAGTGGTGGCACTATCTGGATTGATGAGTGGTTGCGGCAGCAGTGATAGCCCGGCGGCAGCCACTCCGGTAACAACATTTGTGTACACATCAGATGCTCACTATGGCATCAAGCGGGCTGTGTTTTCTGGTTTGAGCAGTGCGCAGCAGGTTAATGGTGCAATGATTGATGAAATGAATCGGCTACAGACTGCAAAGGTTGCACTACCGAGCGATGCCGGCATTAACGCCGGTCAGACTCTGACTGCAGTGGACTTTGTTGTTGAGACCGGCGATGCTATAAATCGTCCGGATGGGACCACAACTCCATACCTATATGCTAATGCTACAGATACCTGGCCCCAGTTTCATGCCGATTATTTCACCAAGCTAAACCTTAAGACCGCCGCCAATACAAAAGCACCACTGTGGATGACACCGGGTAACCATGATGTTTCTGCTGCAATCGGATACCACAAGACACCAACCGATACAACTTCCTACCTTGACGCAACGTCGTATGTGGCGATTTACAATCTCATGATGTCACCCGCGACTGCCCTTACTAATACTGGATTCATTGGTGCCTCACCAGCTAGAGTCACTGCTGCTGCAAGTTACGCTAGCAAAAGGGTTGTGACATCGAAGGTTGTAAACGGTGTAAATTTCGTGTTTGTCGGTATGTGGCCCGATTCAATTTCCCGCCCACTGATCGACGCCGAAATTGCAAAAGCTCCGACACTTCCTGTCATTCTATTCACCCACGACCAACCGACGAGTGAGTCTAAGCATTTCACCAACCCGCTTGACACGGGTGCCACGGCAATCAACGCTACAAACAAGTTTGAGAATCTGCTTTCAGACGTATTTGCCGAGACAACGCCACTCAGTACTCCATTTTCTGACGCTGCCGGTAAGATTGCACTTTCTACAGACATAGAGCAGAGAGCTTTTGTCGCCTGGCTTAAGACACACAAGAACATCGTGGCTTACTTTCATGGCAATGATAACGCCAATGAGTACTATACCTACACCGGTCCAGACAACGACATCAGGTTAAATATATTCCGCGTTGACTCTCCGATGAAGGGCAATTTCTCGGCAACTGACCCGACGAGACTGTCTTTCCAGGTAGTGTCCATCGACAACGATGCCAAGAAAATGACAGTGCGTGAATATCGCTGGAATTCGAAAGTCTGGGGCAACACCATTACCGTATCACTGGCACCGCGTGCGCTTTAATTATCTGTATTACTAAACGACAGATTATTTGTGCCATTTTTACGGTAAGTTATATGTAATTGTGCAGGGACCAATGGCCGGGTTCCTGCACAATTTTATTGTTTTTGCGGTTACTGGACGTTTGATCACCAGTCAAGCCTAATCGGAAACAAAAAGTTTGAATAGATCCCTTCTTGAGTGAGGAAATACTATGAGCAGAGTCCTAATTATCGGAGCCGGTGGCATCGCGACGTTGTTACCCACAAATGCGTTCAGCGGCGCGACATCTTCAGTGAAATAACCCTGGCTTCGCGTACCAGACCCAAGTATGACATCATAGCAGCCCAGTTGAACAACAGTATCAAACAGCGCAGGTTGATGCCGATAATGGCCGGAGCTGTAGTTAGTATCTGCAACAGTACATACGTCACAAACAATTTGACAATATGGCACACTGTTGTAACCTTGGGTTTGTTATAGTGTGCAGTAATCCTCAATACGAAAGCAAAAGGAGTCCCTCATGAATATTTCGCTCCTGAATACGAACATTCTTACGAATACTGCCATTGTAGCCTTGAGAAATGCCTACGAAGGATGCGGCGACAAGACAGTGAAGGAGTCTATCTTTACTGCATCCAGGGCAGTCATCCAGTTACATCATGATCTTGTAAAGCTATATGACAATGATAAGATTTCTGAAAACGATAGCGACCTTGACCCAAGCGAGTATTGCGCAGCAATTTAAGTCAACGAAAGGGGCAACCCCATGGCAACACAAAGTAAAAACACAATTTATGCTGAAATTGGCCGTAGAATGAGGGCAATACCGGTACTGAGATCTGATTCCAGCCACGAATGGGATGAACTTGTGGAAAAAATGTGTGTCTCACATGATGATGGATTGCGTGCAATAGGAATTCGCGAGTTGGGAATCCTGCAGCGGTTGTGTCCCCACTGTCCTGTATTCAATAAGTTTTAACATAGATGGAACTATTTACTTTTAAAGCATTTGCCTTCGGCGGAGAACTCGATTTGAACCGCCTTGCCGTCAAGCTGGGTCTTTCCCGAAAATATCGTTGGGAAGAGCCGATGAAGCTTAATCCGGTGACTTTTGCACTTGCGACCGGTAATGATGAGGAACGGGTCTATCTGTACTATTTCGGAGGCGTGGTTTTCCTCAACTGTTCTGGTGATCTCATTGCCCGCTTCCTTGACAGCATTCCGCAATACGCCGAGTCCCTGAAAGGGCAGATTCAATTGCCCTACAGAGAAGAATATCGACTTGAAATCGATCCGGCACGCGAGCCGGCGATTGTCAATGACCGCGCTGTCATGCCGCGTTATAATTTGGCTTTTCTGGATATTATCTGTTTTGTGATAGCCAAGTCGGTTGCTCTGGAGCGAATCGAGGAGCGTGTCGATATGGTCTTTGATGAAGTTGAAGGGTTAATTGCCAATCTGGGTAAGGGTAAGTTGGAGTTACCGGATCGGGACATGGCTCGTCTGGCATCATCTATACTGAGCTTTAAATTCACCTCAATTGCACATATTATGGTGCTGGATAAACCTGACATCACCTGGGACAATTCTGAGGCTGACCGCCTCTATACAACCATGGCCAGTCTGTTCGAACTGAGCCAGCGCTATCTGGAAATCAAACATAAATCCGAGACCCTGCTGGATATGACCGATGTCTTTACCAGTCTCTCCCACGCCCGTCGCTCTGCCCGCCTTGAATGGATCATTATCGTCCTGATTGCCATTGAAATAGTTCTTTATATCTGGAAACCGTAAGGGGGGCGTAGCTACGACGTACTCGTTGCTCTCCGCATATCTGGGTAGGCCCGTCTTACGCCAATCGGCGTAGGAGGAACCAGCGTTGTTAGCATATGGCCCTTTACGTTGGCGTAATTTAATGATCTGCTGATCTAATTCTGCTAACCTGCCCATAGCAGGCAGTCGCCAGTATTTGCTCAGTGATTTAGCCCACTCGAGCATACCTAGCAAAGCCCTGCAGCGATGGTGGTGTGGGTGACGACTCCATCCATGTCTGACAGAACCATCGGACGGTGGCAGGCACCGCAGGTTGTACCGTCCTGCAGTTTTGTCCAGAGTACCAGATTTTCCGAGTCACACCAGTCGCAGCACCAGAAGTAATAATCTTCATTTAGTCGTATTTTCATCTTCATTTTCCTCCTCTCGTTTTTCTTTCATCATACACGACAAATATTACAAACATGTGGAGTTCAGATAAACTCTTTGTGAATTTTTCGATTATTATTGGCCGGATATAATTTCTACACAATCTTTATACGCCTGCAACATGACTGTAACAATTGTATGCTACAACAGGTTCACAGTGATAAATGGTCTCTCAAATTACCGTAATTCGAGAGCAGGAGAGTGATATGAAGAGAGTGCTGATTATCGAGGACGAAAAAGATCTGGCGGAGCTTCTGGCTTTCAATCTCGAGAAAGAGGGATACGCCGCAACCTGTGTCCATGATGGTAAGCTTGGACTTGAGAGAGCCAGTACAGACTTGCCAGACCTGATCCTTCTAGACCTTATGTTGCCGGGGTTATTGGGGACGGAAATCTGCAAGGCGCTTCGAAAGGAGAAGCAAACAGCTCAAATTCCAATTATCATGATAACAGCGAAAGGTGATGAAATAGACCGTGTCGTCGGTTTTGAAGTTGGCGCAGATGACTATATCGTCAAGCCATTTTCAATGCGGGAAGTCTCATTGCGGGTAAAAGCTGTTATGAGACGCTTTGAAAATGAAGCGGACATTCAGACACCCGCACTTTTTTCGATCGGCAACATAGTCATTGATAAGCAACGCCATACTGTTTTGAGTGCCGGCGGTGAAGTTGATTTGACCAGCACTGAGTTCAAGCTGTTGCTCTTCCTGGCAGAGAAAAAGGAATGCGTTCAGAGCCGCGAACAACTTTTACAGAACGTTTGGGGTTATAATAACAGTGGCGACACCAGAACAGTCGATACCCACGTCACCCGCTTACGCGGAAAACTGGGAGCACCCGGCGACATTATCAAGACCGTCCGAGGTTTCGGCTACAAGATAGAGGAGTAATTATGGGATTTCGAACCAAACTGGTACTCTCCTACATCATACTGATTGTGTTGATTACAGGTAGTTTTTATTCCTACTTCAGTTATTCCCTGCAAAAAGAAATGATCGAGGAGAGTCGTGCCAATCTAACCAGCCAGATTCAATTGGCTCGCCTGCTAGTGATGAGTGATAAGCAGGTGACGCCACCACAGCAGCTTGCCGCTTTGATCGGGGCTGCCATAAAAGCCAGAGTCACCATAATTGTACCTGATGGCGCAGTCGTCGGTGATTCGGATGTTGGCCAGGCTCACTTGGCACAACTTGAGAACCATCTCCAACGCCCTGAGGTACAAGAGGCACTCAAAAATGGCAGCGGCAGCTCCCTGCGCTATTCAGACACCCTGCAAACCTCCATGCTCTACACTGCCGTGACGTATGGTGTTGGCAAATCTGACGGTATCATCCGGCTTGCGATGCCTTTGGAGTACCTCTCTTCTGCAAGGAATACTCTTCGCGGCCTGATTGGTGGGGCCACCGTTGTGACAATATTGATCGCGCTTCTATTCAGTTATGCTCTCTCCAATATCACATCAAAGCCGTTGAGAGATATGGCTGATGCCGCCGCTCATATTGGTTCCGGGGGAAGTAAAGCTAAAATTCCGGTAGTATCGAATGATGAGATTGGTAAGTTGGCAACCGTACTTAATGACATGTCGGAAAGGATTGAAGACCAGGTACAGAGACTTTCAGCCGAAAAGCAACGTCTGGACACCATTCTGCGCAGTATGGGAGAGGGAGTCATGGTGACTGCTCCTGATGGTGTCATAACCATGGTCAACCCGGCTTTCCGCAGACTTTTTTCGATTTCCGGCGTGGTAGAGGGCAATAAACTGGTAGAAATTTCACGGCATCCCGACCTGCAGGAGGCCTTCAACGACCTTTGCAAGCCAGATGTGAATGAACTGGTGAGAGAGATTTTTATTCAACCGGGCAATACAACCCTTTTCACGCACTGGGTACCGCTAAAAGTCGATGGTGTCAGGCAGGGGATTGTAGCAGTATTTCATGATATCAGCGATCTGAAAAAGGTTGAAAACATGCGTCGGGATTTTGTCGCAAATGTCTCTCACGAATTGCGGACACCGGTGACGATTATCAAAGGATATGCTGAGACCCTTCTGGACGGCACTCTCGAATCTGATCCAATTAGCGCCGTTCGCTTCGTCAAGATCATCGCCAACCACTCAGAGCGCCTGACGAACCTGATCAATGATATTCTCACACTTTCAAGCCTTGAAACAAGAGATGCGCTTCTTGAACTTAACCCGCTTGATGTTTCAAGTACGGTGACCAAAGCTTGTATGCTGCTCCAGGAACGTGCCGGGCATAAAAATATTGCAATTATAAACGAAACTGCCGCTGGCGGGCCGCCACGAGTGATGGCAGATCAGGGGCGACTTGAACAGGTTGTGGTTAATTTGTTGGAGAACGCCATCAAATACACTCCAGATGGAGGCACCGTCCGTATCTTTACCGAGGACGCTGGCGAATGTGTCAAGGTCTCTATAGCTGATACCGGCATCGGAATCCCCTTTAAGGATTTACCTCGAATATTTGAGCGCTTTTACCGGGTAGATGAGGCAAGAACCCGTGAACAGGGAGGAACCGGCCTTGGTCTTGCTATCGTAAAGCATATTATTCATCTACACGGCGGCATTGTTTCTGTAACAAGTGAACCGGGAAAAGGCTCGCAGTTTTCGTTCACAATTAAGAAAATGTCGTCATGACATGAAGAATTAACAGACTGTTTTCCCGATTGTAACACTGCTGTAACAATGATCTGCTATTGTACTTAAATATTAACAACAACCATTCAAGGAGGTACATTCAATGTACAAGAAGTCAATCCTGACCGCCGCACTGTTGATGGTCACCGTCGTAGCAGCTCACGCTGAAAAAGTTACCGTAGACGCTAAAATCCTGAAATACACCCCGGCCGCCGGTGTAGCCGGCAACCTCGGCAGCATCGGATCAGACAGCCTCAATAACCTGATGACCTACTGGGCAGAAGGGTTCAAAAAGAAATACCCCAATGTCAACATTCAGATCGAAGGCAAGGGCTCCAGCACCGCTCCCCCAGCCCTGATCGCCGGCACTGCTCAGCTTGGGCCGATGTCCCGCGAAATGAAGAGCTCCGAGATCGAAGAGTTTGAAAAGAAGCACGGCTTCAAACCGACCAAAATCGGTGTGGCGCTCGACTCACTAGCTGTATTCGTCAACAAGGACAACCCGATCAAAAGCCTCTCTCTCGACAAAGTTGATGCCATTTTCTCCAAAACCCACAAGCGTGGTGCTACCGATGTTACTACCTGGGGACAGCTCGGCGTAACCGGCAAACTGGCGGCCATGCCGATCAGCATTTATGGCCGTAACTCCGCATCCGGCACCTACGGTTATTTCAAAGAGCACGCCCTGAGCAAAGGCGACTTCAAAAACAGTGTCAAGGAGCAGCCAGGATCAGCTTCCGTTGTTGAAGGTGTTGCCAAAGATATCGGTGCCATCGGCTACTCCGGTATCGGCTATGCCACGTCCGGTGTGCGCGCTGTACCGCTTTCTGATAAAGAAGGGGGCAAAGTTGCCGAAGCTACCTATGCCAACGTGCTGAACGGTTCCTATCCGATGAGCCGCGTGCTCTATATCTATGTTGCCAAGAAGCCGGGGCAGCCGTTGCCGAAGGTGGTAGAAGAGTTCCTGCGCTATGCTCTTTCCAAAGAAGGGCAGGAAATTGTCGTAAAAGATGGCTATGATCCACTGACCGCCAAACTTGTTGATGATCAGTTGAAAGCACTGAAGTAGATGAAGCGGCAATAGAACGCGGATGACGCGGATTGGACTGATTCACGCTGATTTAAAAACTATTTCAGGTTTGGCTTTATCGGCGCTAATCCGCTAAATCAGATGTTATCCGCGTTCTATTGCCTTTGAATTTCGGCTCTTGAATATTTACGGACATTCCGGTTGTTAAAACTATGAAAAATTTTACTGACAAATCCCGGCGCAACGACCGCCTTGCCGAAGTCATTATCCGCATCGGTGGTGTTTTCGTCATCGTTTCGGTTGTATGGATCCTGGTGATGATCTCCCAAGTGGCACTGCCGCTCTTCTATCCGCCAACTGCCAAAATCGCCGCCACAGTGAAACTGCCTGCAACCATCTCATCCGGCACGGTTCTGGCGGTCGGTTCAGAAGAAAATCAGCAGGGGGCGTTCATCCTTGACGGTAGCGGCACCTTTCATTTTTTCAAGGTAACTGATGGTTATCTCTCTGCCAGCGTCAAAACCCCGACTATCCCGGTTGGAGCCGTTCGTGTTGCCTCTGCGGAGTATATCGGCAAATCAGCCTACAATCTCTTGTGGGACAATGGCGCCATAACCTCGGTGGCCATTGCACTTGCCTCTGCCAAAGCGAAAGACGGCACGGTAACCCTCACCCACGACATTTCTGCAAAAGAGGACATCGCGTTTGCGGCCACAGGCGGCATCGTGCAATCGTTTGCCCGGCCGATCGAAGGCAAGGGGGTCGTACGGATCGACCGCCTCTCCGGTGACCGCCTGCGGGTAACTCATCAGCTGGTGGAAAAAGATTTGCTCGGCACCGAAAAGCGGAGTACCACCAGCGCCGACCTTACCGACCCGTTACCGGGACGCCTCTCTGTTGTCACAGTCGATTCAAAGGGACATTATCTCTATGGCGGCACCGACACCGGTATGTTGCTGCGCTGGGATATCTCCGAACCGGGAAAAATCAATCTGCTGGAAAGCACCCCCGCCTCAGAAAATCATAAGGCGATCACATCACTTGCCCTGGTACTCGGTGACGTCTCGGTTGCCGTTGGCGATGCCGATGGTGCCCTGACAACCTGGTTCCCGATCAAAGTTGCCGGCAGCGGTGACGACCGACGCCTGACCCGCATCCACACCCTGCGCGCCAACGTCGGCACAACCGCCTTCATCATTGCGTCACCGCGTGACAAAACCTTGTATTCAGGCGGCGCCGGCACAATTCATGTCGACCATATGACCTCAGAGCGCAACCTGCTGACCATCAAGCCGTCCGCGCCGGTCACGCATGCCGCACTTTCCCCCAAAGGCAACACCCTGGCTGTTCTGGACAGAGCAGGCATGTTCACGGTTTGGAAGATGGATATCCCGCACCCCGAAATTTCATGCGGCACCCTGTTCGGCAAGGTCTGGTATGAAGGGTATGACAAGCCGGAATACGCTTGGCAATCGTCGGCAGCTAATGACGACTTCGAACCTAAGATGAGCCTGGTACCACTGGTGTTCGGCACGATCAAGGCAACGCTGTTTGCCATGCTCTTCGCGATACCGCTGGCACTCCTGGCGGCACTCTATACCAGCCAGTTCATGTCGCCGAAGCTTAAAGGACGCGTTAAGCCGGTCGTAGAAATCATGGCCGCCATTCCTTCCGTGGTCATCGGCTTTCTGGCCGGTCTCTGGCTGGCACCGTTGATCGATAAAAGTATTCTGACGATATTTTTGAGTATCGTCATCGTGCCGCTGGTGCTCATGTTAACCATCTTCTTCTGGAAACGGATCAAAACCGCTTCGCCGCTCCAAAGGGCATCCCGCGGTCTTGAATTCATCGCCATGATCCCGGTGGTTATCCTCGGCATCTACCTCGCCTTTCTTCTCAGCGGCGTGGCTGAAGTAACCCTGTTTGCCGGCGACTTCAAGCAGTGGCTATTCAGCACCCTCGGTATCCGTTACGACCAGCGCAACAGCATCATCATCGCCATCGCGCTCGGCTTTGCGGTAATACCGATTATCTTCACCATTGCCGAGGATGCCATCTCCAACGTGCCGCGCAATCTGACCGCCGCCTCGCTGGCGCTTGGTGCCAGTCGCTGGCAGACCGCGTGGCGGGTAGTGCTCCCTTCGGCGCTGCCGGGTGTTTTTTCAGCGGTGATGATCGGCTTTGGCCGCGCTATCGGTGAAACGATGATCGTGCTGATGGCCACCGGCAATACACCGATCCTGAGCTGGAGCCTGTTTAACGGCCTCCGCTCCCTGTCGGCCAACATCGCGGTCGAGATTCCGGAAGCACCACTCAACAGTTCACTCTACCGAGTGCTGTTCCTCTCGGCGGTGCTGCTGTTCATCTTCACCTTTATCATCAACACCGGTGCAGAAGCACTAAGACAACGGTTCAGAAAGAAGTACGGACGGTATTAAAATCCACCACAGAGGCACAGAGAGCACAGAGAGAACCAAGATTAAAAGCTTAAAGCCTTTGGGTTAAACCATTAATCGTTTGTTTTTGATGTTCTCTGTGTACTCTGTGTCTCTGTGGTAAGGTGTTATTGCATGAAATTATTCTGGAAAACAGGCGAACCCTACGTACTGGCCACCGGCGCTGCCCTGGCGATCATACTGGTCATGAGCCTCACGCTGATCGGGACCGTCATGACCAACGGCCTTGGCTATTTCTGGCCGCGGGCGCTCGTCAAGTTCGAACTGAAGGACGGCTCTTCTGCTCTCGGACAGATTATGCAGCAGGAGAAAAATCCGCTCAGCGGCGAGAAACGCCTGCAGCTTAAAGTCGGCAACCGGGATATCTTCGGTCAGGATTTCCGCTGGATCGACGAGAAAGAAATCACCACCCGCTCTCTTCCCGCCGATGCGGTGCTGCTTGAGCGCCGCGAGCATGGCAACTATTTCGGTATGCTCAAGGATGTTACCGCAGAAGGGATCACCATCACCGCTGCAACGCCATATGACAAGCTGCAACAGGCCCGGAAACTGGTGGCCGGCAAGATTGATGACACCAGTAAAATCAAGAAACAGATGTCTGATCTGAACCATGCCGCTGAAGGCCTCAGGCTGAAACTGCAGAAACTTGACTATGGCGGTGCGGAAAAAAATGCTGCCGCAATCGCTGAACTGACCGCTGCCCGTGAAAAAAAGATGGCCGAATTCACCCGACTGAACGAACAGGCCACCGCGACTCTGGCTGAAATCGGAAAAATCACCGCCCAGATGACCGATGCCGCCGGCGGCAGCAAAGATATCTCCCTGACTGAGATCATCGCTCTGCAGCGCCCCAACAGTATGTCGTTCTTCGCTAAGAGCGTTGCATATCTCGAGCGCGTCCGAGAACTGCTGCTCGATGACCCACGCGAATCAAATACCGAGGGGGGACTCTTCCCGGCTATCTTCGGCACTGTTATGATGGTGCTGCTGATGAGTGTCTTCTCGCTTCCGTTCGGAGTGATCGCTGCCATCTATCTGCGCGAATACGCCAAAGACGGCTTGATGACCCGTATGGTACGGATTGCGGTCAATAATTTGGCCGGTGTACCGTCGATCGTCTACGGCGTATTCGGTCTCGGTTTCTTTGTCTACGGCATCGGCGGCAGTATCGACAGCCTGTTCTTCCCGGAACGGCTCCCTACTCCGACCTTCGGTACTGGCGGCATTCTCTGGTCAAGCCTGACCCTGGCACTCCTGACGGTACCGGTGGTGATCGTCGCCACGGAGGAATCACTGGCATCAATTCCGAAAGGGATCCGCGAGGGGTCACTGGCGCTCGGTGCGACCAAGTTTCAGACTTTGACCAAAATTTTGCTCCCGATGGCGACTCCCGGCATTATGACCGGACTGATCCTCTCCATGGCACGAGCGGCAGGGGAGGTCGCCCCGCTGATGATTGTCGGCGTTGTCAAGCTGGCGCCGACGCTCCCCTTTGATACGAATTTCCCATTCTTTCATATGGATCGGAAATTCATGCATCTCGGCTTTCATATCTACGATGTCGGTTTTCAGTCCCCTAACGTAGAGGCGGCCAAACCGATGGTGTACGTCACGACCATGCTGCTGCTGGCCATAGTCGTCATCGCCAGCAGTACCGCAATTTACCTGCGTAACCGGATGCGCAGCAAATACACGACTTCGACGTTTTAATTATCACAAAAGAAATCTCACCACAGAGTCACAGAGAGCACAGAGAGCACAGAGAGCACAGAGAGCACAGAGGACAAAACGGAGAGCCTCTTTTCTATTTACAAAAAACGGAAGTTTTGGCTTCTGTGCTCTCTGTGACTCTTTTTAGACTATGCAATATCAAGGGATATTTATGCCACTAACCCAGGAAAAATCTGGTACCGCACCCATTCTTTCCGTTTCCAACCTGAACCTCCACTATGGTCAGGCGCACGCCTTGAAAAATGTCAATCTTGATATGATTCGCCACCAGGTGACCGCCTTTATCGGCCCGTCCGGCTGCGGCAAGTCTACTCTGCTGCGCTGCTTCAACCGGATGAACGATCTGGTGGAGAGTGCCCGGATTGATGGCAGCATCCGCTTTAATGGTGAAGAGGTTAACGATTCAGCGACCGACGTAATCTCACTGCGGCGCCGCATCGGCATGGTCTTCCAGCAGTCGAATCCGTTCCCCAAGTCGATCTATGAGAACATCGTCTACGGGTTGAGAATTGCCGGCGTCAATGACAGGGCAACACTGGATGAAGCGGTTGAACGGAGCCTGAAAAACGCCGCTATCTGGAACGAAGTCAAGGACCGGCTCCATGATTCGGCCCTCGGGCTATCCGGTGGTCAGGCCCAGCGCATCTGTATCGCCCGGGCTATTGCGGTTAATCCGGAGATTATCCTGATGGATGAGCCCTGCTCGGCTCTCGATCCGATCTCGACGCTCAAAATCGAAGAGTTGATCGAAGAGCTGAAAAGCAAGTATACTATCGTCATTGTTACCCACAATATGCAGCAGGCTGCACGGGTGTCTGACGTAACCGCATTCTTCTATCTGGGAGAATTGATTGAAGCCGGAGGGACACGTAAGATTTTTACCAACCCGGAGAAAAAACAGACTGAAGACTACATCACCGGAAGATTCGGCTAGGAGAAATAAATGGTTCGTGAACACATAAGTACGATATTTGACATTGAGTTAGACGATTTACGACAGAGCATCCTGATCATGGGGGGCAAGGTGGAGTTGATGATTGCCAACTCCGTTAAGTCGCTTGTCGAGAGGGATACCGCGCTGGCCGAGCGCACGATTGCACTGGATCATGAAGTAAATAATGCTGAGGTCTCAATTGATGAGCGCTGCCTGGAGCTGTTGGCACTGCGCCAGCCGGCCGCCCGTGATCTCCGTTTCATCACGATTGCCCTTAAAATTGTTACCGATCTGGAACGGATCGGTGATCAATGTGCCAATATAGCCAAGCGCGCCCGTGAATTAAATGAAGAGCCGCCGCTCAAGCCGTATATCGACATTCCGCGTATGGCTCACTGGGCCGAGATCATGGTCAAGGAAGCGCTGGATGCTTTTGTGCGTGGCGATGCCGATCTGGCCGTCAAGGTATGTAAAGATGACAGTTTTGTCGACGACCTGAATATTCAGATACAAAGAGAACTGCTGACCTATATGATTGAAGACCCCTCTACGATTTCACGCGCCATGAAACTCAACTACATTTCAAAGTCACTGGAGCGTGTTTCCGATCACGCAACCAACGTCGCTGAGATGGTCATTTTTATGGTCAAAGGGAAGGATATTCGGCATACGATTGCGTAAGCATAGGACGAAGGAGTATTTTTCACGATGTAGTACCTCAATTCAAATCCGTAATCCGAATTTGAACCGGTAGGCAAATTGTAAAGAGATGAAATATGCAGGAATAGGCAGAACGCCTGTATGGGGCGTTCTGCCTATTCTTTTATCAAACGATGACGTTGTTGGCTTCATCGATAGCCCCTCAACGTGCTAAGCGAACGGATCAGTCTCTCCTGTCGCCGAAGAGTTGGAGGATCATGAGGAATATGTTGATAAAATCAAGATACAACGCCAGAGCTCCGGCTACCGCCGCACCTCCTCTTACTCCTTTGAGTTTTTGGGTGTCGTAGGCGGTAAGGCCGATAAAGACCATTAGGCCGATGCCGCTGACCATAAACTGAATCATGTTGGAATGGAGGAAGATGTTAACGACGGAGGCAATGACAATGCCTATTAGTCCCATAAAGCAGAAGGAACCTAATGAGGTCAGGTCGCGTTTAGTAACGAGCCCGTATACGCTCATGGCACCAAAGGTGCCAGCCGTGGTGAAAAAGGCGGAAGATATCGACTGGCCGGTATAGACCAGGAATATCCCTGAAAGGGTCACCCCGTTGAGTGCCGAGTAGAGCAGAAACAGGGGAGCTGCTGTCGCGGTACCCATGCGGATGGCGAAACCGCCGATGGCAAAGACCAGAGCGAATTCAGCAATGATAAGGCCGAAAAAAAGCATTCTGTTGGCGTAAAGCATATTGAACAGTGCGGGAGAGCTTACGACGACCATAGAGACAAAAGCTGTCAGGCAGAGACCGGCAGCCATCCAGCCATAAACTGCCCCCATAGAATTACTTTGTGTTGCTACAATTTGACGGGCGTACGAAGTGCTACGTGGCGATGAAGGAACAGACATATCACTAACTCCTTGAGTATTTGGTTGCTGCTGTAAAAGTAATAACGATGGGAGCAAAAATCAACCAGATGATGCCTGATACAAGTCAGGCATGAACGACATGCAGCTTTTTCGACACCTGCCGGTCGATGAAATACATCATGCCAAGAGTAACGAGCATTGTGCCGGCGGTGACATAGCCAACAGTATCGAAATGCTGCAGCGGTGCGTTCTTTGCGGGCTGATACACAATCAGGCCGGACACAAACGCTGCTACACCGCCCGACACCTGCTGAATAGAAGAGTTTATACCCATATATGCTCCACGGTCTTGCATCTCTGGTACTCCCGAGATTAGTGCGGATGATGAAATCATTCGTGATGAAATCCCCGTGTACAAAATGATGTTGGTCAATATGACAACCCAAACCGGATTAGGTCCAAGATGCGTGAAGATCATGACCATAATCATCGAAATGATGCTGCCAAAGATAAACAGCCGGTATTTGCCATATTTATCAGCCTGTTTTCCGAGGTAAGGGCCGGTAACTATCGAGGCTAAACCGGTTATGAAGAAGATTTCTGAGAGATGGGCTTCCGGGATGAGGATGTTATTCACCAGAAATGCGGTGCTAAAAGGCATAATCATGAAGCCGCCCGTGGCAAGCAGTATTGTCGCTGCAAAACCCCTCAGATAGAAAGGATTTGATGCGGTGTGCCACAGGTGGATAAACGCATTCTTGTCCTGTTTGCCCTGGAGATGCCCTGTAACCGGCTTTAGCCTGAGAGCTATGACAGTCCCGATAAGTAGTGCAAACGCCGCAATCATCAGGAACGGAGCATGCCAGTTGAAATGCGTTGCCAGATAAAGTCCTACAGGGATGCCGAGGATCTGACTGGCGGCAAATGCCATTTGCACGACCCCCATTACTCGGCCACGTACCTGCATCGAGAACATATCGGTTATTATGGCAAAAGAAATTGATCCGATGACTCCGCCAAATATTCCGGTGATAACCCTGGCGTAGAGCAGCAGCAGATAGCTATTGACGATACCGCAGAAAAGAGTGCCACAGACAAAGCCAACGTAAAAGAACAATAGCATTTTCTTCCGGTCAAACTTATCAGCAAATCCAGCGGCACATAACCCCGAAGCCCCTGCGCTGAATGCATATGCGGAAACAACCAGGCCGAATTGTGACGTCGAAATGCCTAGCCCTGGCATAAGGATAGCACCAAGAGGTGACAGAACCATAAAATCAAGGACAACGGTGAATTGCAGGAGCGCCAGTATTGCGATAACGAATTTTTCATATGGAGAGAAGATGTGTTTTGTTTCCTTCAATCGGCATCTCCCATGGCTAACGTATGGACGTGAAGCGCGCTAATGCGGCACACATAGCTACACTTCATTGCTTGATACAACTCTGGCTCCCAGTTCAAAGGCTTTTAGGCAATCCTGTGGGAAGTTCGTTCGATGCCGTTCTTTGCGCTGTGATATGATCCTACCTTGCCCACTCAGTTCAGCTCTCTCCGGTTATTGGGAAGGTCTTTCCAGGAGCGGTTTGAGGAATTTTTCAAAGGTTGCCAGTTGTTTTGCAGACAGCAGATCGACGTCTCCTTCGTTATCAAGTAAAAAAGTACCGACACCGATGACAGTACGTGGCAGAAAACCGGTTCCTTTGACAGCTCTTTCGATCTCATCCCTTCGCTTACTTAACAAGTTGTGCAGCTTACTCAGATCTATTTCCATAGTTATTACTCCTGTCAATTTATAACGATCCAGACTTGTAGTTTCGGGATGCTTTGGGTTTCTACTCTGATAACTGACCAAATTCAAGCCATTTATCAGCTTTCTTTTTTATCAATGTGCATTATGCTAATATGGCGCCGCAACCATGTGACTGCTCAACACTTGGGGGAGTAATGAATGTTATCCTTGACAATTCGCATGAGAACAGTTGAAAAGGTAATCGAGCCTGCTATACAGACACTTAGAATGATCAATCACTGTGGAGGAACACATTATGGAAGACGCGTTGTATGGCATCGTATTTTTCCTGTCTGGCCACTATCATATATTGTGTCGCGAGGGGGTAAAATATCACTTCCACGTTCAGTCACCCGACCTTGAGCCAGCAAAAATGTATTACATCCCTGCCAGAGAATTCATTGAGTCGCATCCGGTCTGCACAAACCTTACTCACGAAATCCGGATTATGCCATATGGCGAGATCATGGATATCATCCAAGGTAAGACGCTGCCAAGCGAAGTGCGGTCAATAATCCTTGGAAATGGAGAATATGAAGAACCGCTTCATTGAGTGAAAGAGTATATTGCTCATCTTGGGAGGTCGTATGTTACTACTCTGGAAAATATTCGTTCTTTACACTCGTGTCGCTTTGTTTTCATGGGGTGGAGGTCCTGCTTCGCTTGCGCTTATGCAACGTGAATCTACAGCTGCACTCTGGGTTCCGCCCGGTTCGATAGAAGCAGTACCCTGGGTTACAGCATTGGAGTTCTCCGATGCGGTCGCGCTTGGTAATGCCCTGCCCGGACCGGTTGCTCCGCAGGTTTCTGCCTATGTGGGATACAAGATGGCCGGTGTGCCCGGTGCCGTTGCTGCTGCAGCCGGAACAGTACTGCCGACAACAATACTGATGCTGGTTCTGATCGTATATTTTTTCAAAATAAAAGACAGCATCCTGATTCAATCAATGTTGCGTGCCGTTCGACCTGTTGTGGTAGGTCTTCTGCTCTGGACTGCGTATGATATGGCCTATAATGTCTTTGGGGTCAACAAGTTGGGATTTGCCGGTTCAGTAATGGTCGGGTGGGATAAGGTTTTCTTTGTACTTGTTGCTTTTGGTCTGCTAACGCTGACAAAGATCAATCCGGCATTTGTCATATTTGGAGCAGCAGTGTTCGGTGGAGTTGTGTATCGCTAGGGAGCTCTTTCAAATAAGTGGTGACGCGGGAATGTACAGTAGTTAAGCACATATTTTACTGTTCCGCAACAGCAAGAATCAGGCTGCCAAGCTTGGAATTACTCTGTCCACCGTTATTACTGGTGTGCCTTCGGCGCTCATAGTACTCCCTCGGCCATGTCGGCAATCAGCTTCAACGTAGCTTGACTGATCGCTTCTCCAATGGTTGCCTGCTGCGTAAAAGCGTGGTAACTCCCTTTGCTGATCTGGAACGAATAGCCACTATTCCCTTTGTCCGAACTTTCTAGGGTGTATTGAAACCCCCGTTCGGATAAGATAGGAAGCAGTGTAATCGCAACTGCATTGTCGCCTGAATATTGCTTGTCGGCATAGCCGGAATTGGGGTCTGCTACCCATTCGCTTATCCGAAAGGTCTGCTGTGATTTCCATTTGTCCATAAGATTGACCTCTCCTTTCTCGTTTTAATAACGTTGCAATCTGCTTTGGCCGAAGAGTGCAGGTGTGTTCTCTGTTTGTATCGACGTGATCATCTTCTCTTTGAGTGAGAGGCCCCAGTCATTCGAAATCAGAAAAAGGTTTCTATCACAGCAGGAAATTACAGTCCAATCATTTTGCTATAAAAGGAGATTGCCTATGGGGTTACAGCAACTGCGGTAGGATGGTAAAATAGACTGTTTTCAGGTGAGTGTCCCAGGCTCATAGAGCGAACATTCTTTTGCGATGTGGGATGCTACACAAAATTCTTTACAACCTCAAGGACGCACCCTCTACTACATCTTGCAGAACTTTCCGCAACTGACTGAAGTTGTACGGCTTACTTACTAACCCGGCTATTTCCTCAACTGGAAGGTTTGATTTAATGTCCATGTCACCAAAACCGCTGGAAATAATAATCGGGAGTTTCGGGTCAATTGTTTTCAGTTCACGAAACAGCTCATAGCCATTCATGACAGGCATCCCGATGTCAGTTACTACCAGGGTTATGTCAGCGGCGCCTTGCTGATACATCTCCAGGGCTTCCTTGCCGTTTACTGCTTCAATAACCGTGAATCCCATTTCCTTCATCATGGCACTTGCTATGGAGATGACCTCTACTTCATCCTCTACCAGCAGTATTGTGCCATTCCCCTGCCACAATGCAGGAACAGCCTGCTGTAGCGATTCCTCTTTGGCCGCGACGCCTTTAGAAACAGGAAGATACACCTTGAAGGCTGCTCCCTCCCCAGGTTGGCTGGAGAGCTGCAGCGCTCCATTATGCGCCTTAAGTATGCCGAGCACCGCTGACATCCCGAGACCGCGACCGGGGAATTTCGTGGTATAGAACGGTTCGAAGATTCTCCGCTTGGTTTCCTCATCCATACCACAACCGTTATCTGTTATCTCCAGGCAGAGATATATACCTGCGGGAATAGCCGTGCCGAGATGATCCTTAACCGATTGCCCCGCTCTGATCTCTGATTTTGACAACGACACGCAGACTTCACCCTGCATGTCACCGATCGCTTCGGAGGCGTTGATTATCAGATTCATGATGATCTGTCTGAGCTGGCTTGCATCGCCAGTGATGGTCGGAATATCGGGCAAATAACTTGTTTTGATCGTAACATTCTGGCTGATGGTTGTTTTCAGCATATTGACAACATCATCCACCAGTAGCCACATGATGACCAGAGCCGGGGTGGAAGGGGCCTTTCCGGCATAAGTCATCATCTGGCGACAGAGGCCGGCAGCACGTTCAGCAGCTTTTTCAATCACGGGGATGTAGTTTCTGGCTGTTTCGTAATTCATCTCTGCCAGAGAGCAATTCCCGATGATGACTGCAAGGATATTATTAAAGTCGTGAGCTATACCGCCCGCCAGAACGCCGAGACTCTCAAGCTTTTGGGTCTGCTGTATCTGCTGCTCAAATAGCCGCTTCTCCTCTTCGGCCTTTTTGCGGTCGGTAATGTCAATATTGGTGCCGACCATGCGAAGCGGCTTGCCGTTGCCATCGAAATATGTTTGCGAGGCGGCTTTGATGAATCGAACAGTTCCATCTGGACGGGTAATTCGAAACTCATGGGTATACTCGCGTTCGCCACGCAAGGCAGATTGTATTTCGGCTTCAGTATGCTGCCGGTCCTCCGGATGGAGCATGCTGGACCAGGCAGAATAGGCACCACTGAAATCCTCTTTACGAATGCCGTAGAGCGAATACATGCAGTCATTCCAGGTCAGCTCATTGTTCGTGATATCCCAGTCAAAGATTCCGATAGTGGCTGCTTTCACCGCTAAATGGAGCCGTTCTTCACTCTTGAGCAGCTTCTGATTGCCTTCCTCCAACTCATTCCGGGCAAGACCCATCTCACCGATCAGCCGAGCCAGTCGGGTGAAGAAAATCATCATTTTTTCGACGGTCTCTTCAGAAAAAATTGGAACCCGTTGCAGCGCCTCAAGGTAGGAATCTTTATCAAACCCGAACTCTTCCGCCTGACGGATAAAATAGTCCCTGTCCGGAGGCTCGGAAAAGAACTGGCCGGTAAAAAAATTGGCAACATGTTCACCGCGAATCATTATGGGTACGGCAACATCGACCAGGCCGTTTTTGCATTTGTAGACGTTATACTGTACCCCTTTTTTTAATCCACCGGCGAGGATGGTATCGCTCTCCCGGCAGCGGCAGGCAGTCGCATCATTAACCCGGTGAAAACGGGTGCAGATGTCCTGCCATCCGGTAGCAACAAGGATATCACCATCGAGTTCAAGCAGGGCGGTTACGGCGCCGGTAATGGCGGTATAGCTCTCGCAGAGTTCCCGCAGTTCTTCGATATTGACGATTTCGGAAAATTTCATGGCGACCCTCAATGAATCAAAACCGGTTATCTTTATTGTTCATATCAAAGTATCTTCCAATAAAGATACCCCAATAACACTGTGGGGATTATACACGGTTTTATAGATAAATCATTTATTATGACTTGAATCCGGTTTTGATTATCATCGGCATCCTGTTTGACCCGCTTGAGCTTTTTGAATTGCGGTAAATCGGTTAAATACAAACGTTCGTTTGACATATGCCCCGTACATGGTACACTGAATGGCAGTGTTAAGAGTAAAACATAACCATAAAAGGGTTAGGGGTGAAAACATGAAAGCACAGCTTATTATCAATGATTTAATTCAAAAATCAAGGGTAGCGCAAAAAGAATATTCAGTGTTCAAGCAAAAAGAAGTTGATGCGATTGTAAAAGCTATCGGAAAAGCAGTCTTTTCGAGAGCAGAAGAATTGGCACACATGGCAATAGAAGAATCTGGAATGGGAAATTACCAGGATAAAATATCCAAGTGCATTGGTAAATCCACCAATATTTGGAATAGCCTCAAGGGTAAGAAATCAGTAGATATTATCGGGGAAGACAAAGAAAATGGTTTAATCCTGCTTGCAAAGCCTATTGGTATAATAGGAATGGTAATTCCGTGCACAAATCCGGTGGTAACACCGATGTGTAATCTGATGTTTGCCCTCAAAGGCCGGAATTCGGCTATTATCGCCCCGCACCCTCGTGGCAAGAAAAGTGCCCGATACATCGTTGATGTATTTAATGATGCTATCAAGAAACTTGGTGCGCCGGATAATCTGATCCAAGTCATAGACGAGCCTTCCCTGGAGTTGACAAATTTACTGATGAAGTCTGTGGATCTGGTTGTGGCAACGGGTGGGATGGAAATGGTCAAGGCCGCGTATTCGAGCGGGACACCGTCCTATGGAGTAGGTGCCGGAAATGTGCAGGTCATTATCGACCGCAATTATGACCTTTCCCAGGCAGTTTCCGATATCGCGAAAGGAGGAAAATTCGACAATGGCATAATATGCTCTGGCGAACAATCCGTTATAATTCCTGAAGAAAGCTATGAAGAAGCCTTGAAAATATTTGATGCAAACAATGTTTTTGTTGCCAGAGGAGTCGACAATGCCGATAGGTTCAGAAAAGTTCTCTTCGATGAAGACGGGGTAATCAATAAAGACGTCGTGGGACAATCACCTCAAACTATCGGCAAACTGGCCGGAGTCGACGTGCCGGAAGGTTACCGTATCATCATGCTTGAACCGTCCGGATATGGCAGAGCCGACGTGCTCTGCAAGGAAAAAATCTGTCCGGTGATGATATCCATGAAATATAAAACCTTTGAAGAAGCCGTTGAAATGGCCCAAGCGAATCTTGAATACGAAGGGCAGGGGCATACAGCGGCAATTCACTCAAATGACAGAGGGCATATCGAATATGCCGGAATTAAGCTCACCGTAAGCAGGCTCGTCGTAAATCAGCCGTCTTCCATCAGCGCCGGTGGTGCTTATAACAATGGCTTTTCTCCGACCACCACCTTAGGCTGCGGCACTTGGGGCAACAATATCCTTTCTGAAAATCTGAACTATATGCATCTGATCAATATCTCCCGTATCGGTATGCCGATTATAGGTGCTATTAAACCGACGAGTCAGGAAGTGTGGGGAGACTAGGGGGCTTGGTGGCAGGAGTTGAGAGCTTAGGAAGAGGGATTAATCTGGTCTTTAGCGTAGAACCTTTGCTTGAAACCTTATGAGATGAAGTGAGGATCTGTTTCTAAAGCAAAAGCGTCTCCGAAGTATTCATGGCCGCATAAGATAATCTCGTTATCGTCACAAAAATATGGCGTTTCAAAAACGAACTCACCATTTTTCGTCTTTTCGTAGTTAACAATGCTGACAAATTTATTATGAAATGACTGGAACGCAACACACAAGGACGTATTCTGCTTACGCCCCCTGCCAGCACTCGTAGAAATCGGTACAACAACCACAGCACACGGCGGTTTTTTATCTTTCAGCTCTGATACAAAGGAAGATATTGCTTCAGACTTGCTTTTTGCATCAGTAAATCGCAATGTGCATCCGGCATATTCTCCACCAGTGGTCATAAGCACTGCTGTTGCCGGAATTGAGCCTTCGGTAACGAGCTGATTTATTGCAAAATTCAGTGCATCTAAAAAAAATTTATTCGTTTCCTCTGTAGTCATTCCATCACTTCCTTGCCTAGATGAAGAAGGGCATATCCC
>CAJAFV010000057.1 GCA_903939115.1 uncultured Geobacteraceae bacterium | reverse complement strand
TCGCGCTCTGCAGTGCTCCCGCTTTAAGCAGCGCCTCTTCCGCCTGCTTGCGAGCGGTGTTGTCGGTGCCGATCAGCAGATAGCCGATGATGGCGTCCTCCTCGTCACGCAACGCAGTAACAGAAACAACCGCCGGGAAGCGACTGCCATCCTTGCGGATGTAGGTCAGTTCGTAAATATCCTCAATACCGCGGGAAGCTTTAAAGACCAACGCCTCGAAGCCGGGTAATATCGGGGTTTCCAGTTCGATGGTCAACGCCTCGGCACGGGCGATAACTTCCTGCGGATCAGAAATGTCTGCCGGCGTATTTACATTCATTACTTCAGCGGCCGTGTAGCCAAGCATTCGTTCGGCGCCGACGTTAAAGATCTGGATGACACCCTTGGCGTCGGTGGCGATGCTGGAGAAGTTGGCGCTGTTGAAAATCGCGCTCTGAAGCGCTCCCGCTTTCAGCAGCGCCTCTTCCGCCTGCTTGCGCGCGGTGTTGTCGGTACCGATCAGCAGATAGCCGATAATGGCATCTTGATCATCACGCAGCGCCGTGACGGACACGACCGCCGGAAAGCTGCTGCCATCCTTGCGGATGTAGGTCAGTTCGTAAATATCCTCAATGCCGCGGGAAGCCTTAAAGACCAGCGCCTCGAAGCCGGGCGTAATCGGGGTTTCCAGTTCGATGGTCAATGCCTCGGCACGGGCGATAACTTCCTGCGGATCGGAGATATCAGCCGGCGTGATCTTGTTCATCACCTCAGCGGCCGTGTAGCCGAGCATCCGTTCGGCGCCGACGTTAAAGATCTGGATGACACCCTTGGCGTCGGTGGCGATGCTGGAGAAGTTGGCGCTGTTGAAAATTGCGCTCTGCAGCGCTCCCGCTTTAAGCAGCGCCTCTTCCGCCTGCTTGCGCGCGGTGTTGTCGGTGCCGATCAGCAGATAACCGATGATGGCGTCCTCCTCGTCACGCAACGCAGTAACAGAAACAACCGCCGGGAAGCGACTGCCATCCTTGCGGATGTAGGTCAGTTCGTAAATATCCTCAATACCGCGGGAAGCCTTAAAGACCAGCGCCTCGAAGCCGGGTAAAATCGGGGTTTCCAGTTCGATCGTCAATGCCTCGGCACGTGCGATAACTTCCTGCGGATCGGAGATATCAGCTGGCGTGATCTTGTTCATCACCTCGGCGGCCGTGTACCCGAGCATCCGCTCGGCACCGACGTTGAAAATCTGGATGACCCCCTTGGCGTCAGTGGCGATGCTGGAGAAGTTGGCGCTGTTGAAAATTGCGCTCTGCAGCGCTCCAGCCTTGAGAAGGGTTGCTTCGCTACGAATTTCGGGGATGATTTTCGTTGCTTCCGCAAAATTTAAAATTTCGGTAGGGTCTAAGGGTTTTTCAGGCATGGTGAGCCTCCGAACAAAATTTTAGCAATCGGTACTGATCAATAACAACTGCAGCTTCCTTCTGTTCACAAAAATAAGGTTATTACGGTTTCAATTGCCTTGAATAATTCTTCGGCTCGCCGGCGGAGATCCTGGACTGACTCGCTTGGTGTGGTTGTCATGGGGGTCTCCATAAATAAAAAAGCCGGTGTACGAAAAAAAACGTAGCGCCGGCCAGTAGGTATTAGTCTGTATTACTTATAAATGAAAAGTCTGTTGGGGGGAGTGCCTGTCTGGTTTGGAGGTTAGCTGGCTCAGGAGGTGGCCGGGTCGTAAGCTTATCTATGAAAATCGTGGCCACAGGTGACTCCTTTTGTGAAACAGTATATTAACAGTACACCTATTAATCCGAATTGCATCAAAATAAACGCTGAAGTTCTCTGTTCGAGCAGCGATACGGAGGGAAAATAATCCCGGTAAAGGTGACGGTAAGATGCCAGCAATGAGTAGAGTAGCACCATGTAACTCAAACGGAGTGCCGGGGAGAGTATTTTTGAGAATGTTCCTGAATACATACTATTTCCGGTCGGACGCAGCCATTGTAAAGAGGGTATCTCAACGAGTTTTAGAAGCTTTTTGACGTTAGATTTTTAATCATTGCGCCTCGCCGACCCTCTCTGCATACTCGCACGTTACACAATCTGCCACCATAAAATAAATAAAAACTGCCACTATAAATGGTTGCAATCTGGGCTTATGCTGGCATTACTGATGTCAAACCCGGTAACACAACAAATCACAGGAGGTAATTACAATGATCCCGGAAAAACTGCTGGATATCATGAAACAGGATGGAGTGGTCGCAATTGCAACATTGGGGGAGGATGGCCCGCATATGGTCAATACCTGGAACAGTTATCTGCGAACCACCGAAGATGGCCGTCTGTTGATACCTGCAGGTTATATGAACCGCACAGAGGCGAACATTGTGTTCAACCCCAATGTATTAATAACCATGGGGAGCAGCAAGGTTCAAGGATTGTATGGGCCAGGTGCAGGTTTTTTAATCAAGGGTAAGGCGGTATTTATCACTTCCGGGCCCGATTTTGATGTACTCAAGGAAAAATTCGAATGGTTACGCGCCACAATGGCCGTAACCATCGAATCTGCAATTCAGACGTGGTAAATTTTTGACTGCAGCGAACAACACCGGATATCATTCCAAGTTGCAATCAAAATAAGTTGTGAATTTCATGAAGTCACTCGGCCTTTAGCGAAGCCATATCGATGGAGAAGCGGTACTTCACATTCGACTTGGCCAACCTTTCATAGGCTTCGTTGATCTGCTGAATCGGAATGATTTCCACATCTGAAATAATGTTGTGCTCTCCACAGAAGTCAAGCATCTCCTGTGTTTCGGCAATACCGCCGATGAGTGAACCAGAAAGACTTTTGCGTCCGAACAGCAGTGCAAAAGCAGAAACCTGGAGCGGTGTTTCGGGCGCGCCAACGAGGGTGATGTTACCGTCACGGCCAAGCATATTGATATAGGCGTTGATGTTGTGATCGGCGGCGATGGTGTCGAGAATGAAGTTGAACGTACCGGCCTGCTGTTTCATCTCATCGGCATTGGTTGAAATAATAACCTCGTTGGCACCCAGACGGAGCGCATCCGCTTTCTTGCCTGGAGAGGTCGTGAAGACGACCACGTGAGCGCCGAATGCCTTGGCAAATTTGACACCCATGTGCCCCAAGCCCCCAAGACCCACAACGCCGACTTTTTTCCCTTTGATGTCGCCCCAGCGGCGTATAGGGGAGTAGGTGGTAATTCCGGCACACAGTAACGGTGCAACCCCGGCCAGATCAAGATGTGCTGGCACCTTAAGTACAAAGCGTTCATCCACAACAATACTTTCCGAGTAACCACCGTAGGTAACCGGGGCTGTCCCATGCTTGTCCGGAGAGTTGTAGGTGAAGGTCCCGTTAGGACAGAACTGCTCCTGATGATCCTGACAGGTGGGGCAGATGTGATCAGAATCGACCATACAGCCTACCCCTACCAGATCACCCGCTTTAAATTGTGTGACTTCGGTACCAACCTTGGTGACTCGGCCGACGATTTCATGGCCGGGAATACAGGGGTACGTGGTGGGCATGATACTGCTCCATTCCTCACGGACTGTATGCAGATCAGAGTGACAGATGCCGCAGAAAAGAATTTCGATCTGCACATCACGCTCGGTTGTTTCGCGGCGCGGGATCGTGGCGGATGTAAATGGTGCGGTGGCACTGGTAACGGAATAAGCTTTTGCTTGGTACATGGGTGAATCCTCCTGTTGTTGTTTATTGGGTATCAAATAGATGCAGCTTGTCAGCGACCGGTCATCCGTTCCAGTTTTTCCGGGTACCGTTCGCCTTGCACTGTAATCTGTGCGGCAGTTTTTTCGATCTTCACAAGATCATCTGCAGTGAGTTCGATGGCAACAGCACCAATGTTTTCGTCCAGACGTTCCAGCTTTGTAGTGCCCGGAATCGGTGCGATCCATGGCTTTTGAGCCAACAACCAAGCGAGGGCAATCTGGGCTGGAGTGGCATTCTTCTCCGCAGAAATAGTGTCTAGAAGATCGACCAGAGCCTGATTCGCTTTTCGAGCCTCTGCTGTAAATCTCGGCAGGGAGGTGCGGAAATCAGTACTGTCAAACGTCGTGCTTTCATTAATCTTGCCGGTCAGGAACCCTTTTCCAAGGGGACTGTAGGGTACGAGGCCGATTCCCAGCTCTTCCAGGGTCTGCAGCAATCCTTCTTCGGGACGCCTGAACCAGAGTGAGTATTCATTCTGAACTGCAGCCACCTTTTGTACGGCATGGGCGCGGCGGATGGTTTGTACGCCGGCTTCAGACAGCCCGAAGTGTTTTACCTTACCTTCCTGAATCAGTTCCTGCACCGCTCCGGCAACATCTTCGATTGGCACATCCGGGTCTACGCGGTGCTGGTAGAAGAGATCTATAACATTGGTCTTGAGTCGCTTGAGTGAGGCTTCAGCTACTTCCTTGATATGCTTCGGTCGGCTGTTTAATACCGGACCGCTCCCATTCATAGCTCGTGGATCGACGCTGGTATCAAAACCAAACTTAGTGGCAATCACGACCTGGTCTCGCAGAGGTGAGAGCGCTTCGCCGACCAGTTCCTCATTGGTGAATGGGCCATAGACTTCAGCAGTATCGAAGAATGTTATACCACGCTCTACAGCTGTCCGGAGGAGAGCAATCATTTCCTGTTTGTCTTTGGGTGGCCCATACGAAAAACTCATCCCCATGCAGCCGAGTCCGAGAGCAGAAACCTCCAAACCACTTTTTCCCAATATACGTTTTTGCATTGATTTCTCCTTTGCCTGTTCTTGCTACCTTCTTGATGATCGTATCCTACTCCTGAAATTTCAAAGAGAGATAGAACAATCCTGTCGAATTATTGCCTAATACTGTTAATCATCGAAATATGATTGTAACAATAAAAGTCGTACGCTACTATTTCATCAGGAGGTTATCATGGAAAGTAGCCTGGTTTTAGAGAGAAGTGCTGATAACAGCCTTGAGATGGCGGTTGCGGCTTTAGCAGGACGTATTGCCCGATGGACTGAAAATGGTGAGTTGTACGCAACTGCCGTACCTGGCTTGTCTCTGTTCCGGAGAGACGAGCCGACCGAACCGATCAGTGGCATGTATGAACCAAGCATCTGCTTGGCAGTATGATAGTCCCTCGCAGTTCAATCGTGAATATAATCGACAATTTGGGGCTCCACCTTTGCGTGATATCACGAAGCTTCGTCAGGTTTAGTATAAATACTGCCATATCAATTCATTACAGCTAACGCGGATCCCTCAGAAAGCCCCTTGGGAGGGAGTGATTCACTGTCAGGGAATAACGTGGTAAAGCAGAATTAAAAGGCAGCGGTATTTTCATATTTTGTTACTGTTGCGGGTAAGGACCTTACCCATAGGCATCTTTTACGTATAATTATCCCAGAATATGCCCAACATACCGAGAGAGGCGGGTAGAACACGTCACCGCCCCACTCGACTTGAGCTCCGACTACTTTTCCCGTTTCAAGATTATGTAGTTCGTTCCACCACCAATGGATGGAGTGGAGTTTACCATTTTCATCTCGTCTCCTAAGTTTCGTCATTGAAACCAATAACACTCTTTCATGAATAATAATAAAAGTTAAATACCAAAGTCAACAGAATAAAGATTAAAAAGGTAGTATTGGTACTATTAAAAAATATTTCAAAAATTACGAGTCAGTTTGATGAATTTGCTTGGTATCGCAAGACAAATTTGCTGAGTATTAAAGTTTTTGGTGCAGAGAGAGGACCTGATGCGGAGCAGTTTCGGATTGGTTTGCTGGCAATCACAAACCTACCTGCCAAAACACCGATCCATCAGCGGTCATCTATGCCGACACCACTCAAGACCTCCTCGTCTCCATGGTCAACCAGACACGAATTGCAGTACTTTATTCTGTCAATCGATGATATGCCGGCGACGACAATACTGAATGCGACTTCTGCGGTGGGCGCCTGACAGCAAAAGAGGATACTGATGGAAGCGACTTCAGTAGGGAGTGATTCTTTAATAAGAAAATAAGTGAGGCTTCAGATAGTTTGCATTATGAGGGGGCGGCGTATATACAAGATTAATATTGTAAATCAGTTCCTGTCCTGGAGTACGTGCCAATGCCTTATACTACTGAATATAGAGACAACTGCCTGTACCGTGATTGGACAGGTTTGGTTAGAGCAACTATTCAGAGGAGAAATATCATGACCTGGATCATCCTCATCATCGCAGGCGCACCTACTAATCAAGCTCGAAGCTCCGTTTTGCGCAGTTACAAGTATGCCGAAAAGATATAAAAAACGGTTATAATCAAAGGTGATTCAAATATGTGATTCCGATCGTGGATCTTAAATTATTGAAACCGTTGGCTTCATTTCTTACTTCCTGAAGATCTCCCGTATTTTCCGCAACAGATCAAACGGCAGGAGCGGCTTTATAATTATCGGCGTATCAGCAACAAGAATTCCCTCACGCGCGATGACGTTGCCTGTATGTCCGCTGATAAATATGAATTTCACGCTTTCTGACATCTGCCGTATTTCATCGCAGGCCGCCTTGCCGCTTTTTCGGGGCATGATCACATCGGCAATCACCAGATCAATTGTGCCGGAACAGGCGGCAAACTTTTCTACGGCATCCTGGCCATCTATGGCGGTAATAACCGAGTAACCGGCTCTGGTCAGAAATTCCGTTAAAATGCTCCGCGTCTCCTCATCATCTTCGGCGACCAGGATGGTCCCTGAGCAAGTCTTCATCTGAAGATTCTGTTCTGCGGGTTCAGCATCACTCACTCCGTCATTCAGCAACGGCAGATATATCGTGAAGCTGGTGCCGTGACCTTCTTTACTGGATACCGTCACATACCCTTTGTGCTGAGACACAATGCCAATCGCCATTGCCAGCCCGAGTCCTGTGCCCTTACCCTCCTCTTTTGTGGTAAAAAACGGTTCGAAGATTTTCTTTCTGGTTGCTTCATCCATACCCATACCGGTATCGGCAGCCGTAATGACTGCGTATCTGCCCGGTTTGCCAAAGCCATTGACACAGAGAAACGTGTCATCCATACGCAGAAGATCCGTCGAAAATGTAAGTGTCCCTCCTTTCGGCATGGCATCCCGGGCGTTTGTGGCAAGATTGATCAAGACCTGCTCGATCTGCCCGCTGTCTACATGCACGAAGAGAGAGGCGTCTTTGATATCCACCCTGAAGGTAATGTTCTCACTGATGATTCTTTTTACAAAATCCCCCACTTTAGAAACAATCACGTTCAAATCCTGGTGCTGCAGTTTCATCACCTGTTTGCGACTGAACGCCATCAGGCTATGGGTCAACTCGGAGGCCCGGTTCGAGGCAGATATAATTTTAGCCGCATATTCGGACAGTTGTTCATCTTGCGCCACTTTCACCTGCAGCAAACCGCAGTAGCCGTTGATGACGCTGAGGAGATTATTGAAATCGTGCGCCAAGCCTCCGGCAAGTTGCCCGATTGACTCCATCTTTTGAGATTGATAGAGTTGTTCCGTAGTTCTTTTTTGCTCAGTGATATCTCTGACTATTCCCAGGACACCGATGATTTCGCCTTTGGAATCCAGCAGTGGTGCATTCGTTTGAATAACCCAGCCATTGCGGCCTGATTTGGGAATTTGATCCTGAAATTCTCGAGGTTTGACCTTCTCTCCTCTCAGAGCTTTTTTAAGATCGCCAACCACCCCGCTCTCCTCCATAAACGGAAACAAGTCTAATGGCGTTTTACCAATTACCTCAGAGGACTTCAGTCCGGTAAGTTTCTCCATAAAAGGGTTAAACAACAGATAACGCAGTTCGCAATCATAGACCATGATTCCTTCCTGGGCACTGTCGATAATGTTTTTGTTGAAGAGTATGGTGTTTTTCAGCTCCTCCTCCGCCAGTTTGCGCTCGGTGATGTTGCGGATGAAAGAGAAGAACTGATCAGTTTTTGGCAGGTAATTGACGCCGATCTCGACATCGATTGTCTGGCCGCTCTTGGTGAGATGCTGCGTCTCGAAAAGAGCTTTTCCTGCCGTTTTGACCTTTTGCATCTCCCGATCAATCTCCTCGCGTGACCACTGCACGTCGATATCCTTAATCCCGCGCGCAAGCAACTCTTCGCATGTATAACCAAGCATGGAAGCAGCAGCAGCGTTTACCTCAAGAAGTTTGCCGGTCGATGAGTCCACCAGCCAGAAACCGTCCAGCGCAGTCTCAAGAACTACCCTGTGTTGCTCTTCACTCTCCTTCAATGCAGCCTCAATCAGCCTGCGATCAGTAATATCCTCTGAAATCCCGAGCAGAAACTGCGGTTTTCCGGAATCATCAAGCATCGAAATTTTCTTCGTGTGCAGAATCCGCTCTCCCTGAAACCGGGTCTTGATAAACTCTTCGGGGATGTCAAACACCTGAGTGCTCGAAAGGACCATGCGATCCTTGGCGGCAAAAGAGTCCGCCTCCTCCAGCGGGAAAAAATCATAGTCACTCTTCCCGATCAGATCATCCCTGCTATAGCCAAGAAGCTGTTCACCGGCACGGTTGAACCTGATAAACCGAAGCGATTCCGCGTCCTTGACAAAGATCATATTCGGGATGTTTTCAACGATTTTCTCCAGGAAGCTTTCGCTGTTTCTCAACTCCCTCTCCCGGAGCAGCACAACTTCATCGGACAGCCGCTGTCGCTCTTCCGTCTCTTTCTTTAGCATAGCGCTGTAGTGAAGGCTGTCTGTGAATGCGGCCATCGAGTCCTTGATAAGCGCAATATGCGCCACATCGCATCGCTCAACCCCGAGCCACGGCAGTGGAGCAATGCGGTTCGGGCTGCTCCAGACCGTTGCAAACTGGCCACCTGGCAGGACTTTGCCGATGTGGCATTCCTTGGTAAGGTGATGATTTCTGTTCATTGTCAGCAAGCCTGCCGGGCTGTTCAGCTCAATACATGGCAGTACGCGCAGGATGTCGGACGGAGCAAATGAGCCTGCCAGCTCAACAGCCGTTTTCCAGAGATAGATCTGCATATACGCCATGACCATCGGAGCTGAACAGACGCGATTGCTGCCGAAACGCTGCCGGAACCGTTCCATGAAAGCGCGGTTTTCCGGGTTATCCAGAGACTGAAAGTAACTCCAGCACGCATAGTGGCCTTCAGCGCCAGGTCCAATGTGCTGTACCTCGGTCTCTCCTATGCTCACGGACAATATCGGAAGAGTGGCTGCTGCCAAACCGACTGCGTCATACGCCTTGAAGAAGGCAACATTGCTGTCGCCGTTCAAGGTGTTAAAAATGACCTCGGGCTGCGCTGTTTTCAGTTCGGCGATTACCTGGCCAAAATCCTGGCTGCCGAGCGGGACATACCGTTCTCCGGCAATACCGGCGTCGTGTGATTGAGTGATGATAGATTTAACCAGCTTGTTCGCGGCCTGCGGAAATACATAATCGGAGCCGAGGAGGAAAACGCGTTTCCCGAGATGGGCCAGCAGCCAATTGACCGCCGGAGAGATCTGCTGATTCAGACAGGCACCGCTGTAGATGATATTGCATGACTCTTCAAGGCCTTCATACTGCACGGGATACCAGAGCAGGCACCCGTTTTTCTCCACCACCGGCTTGACCGCTTTGCGGGATGCCGAAGTCCAGCAGCCAAAAAGCTGGGTAATTCCCTGATCTGTCAGTCGCTCCGCCTGGCGTTGGAATTCCATCGGATCCGAGACGCCATCGGCGACAACCGGATCGATCAAGCAGCCAAGTAGACCTCCATCACTATTAATCTCGTCAATGGCCAGTTTCTCAACATCGAGCAGCGCTTGTTCGCTGATGGCCATGGTTCCGGTGAGGGAATGGAGTAAGCCGATGCAATACGGTGAATTCCTCATATCATCTCCATATACCGGTGACATCTCCGGTGATCTTTTGCTGGTCCAATATATGCATCCACGCAGCTTGCACTATAACATGGCAGCAGTAAAATATTCGAAATTTACGCGTACAATAAATAGAATAAGAGACAATAAATCAGATCAGCTTGAGCAGAGAGAAGAATGGGTCATCATATGAGCTCCTTTATTTTCCACAACAGATCAAACGGCAGGAGCGGTTTTATAATTATCTGCGTATCAGTACCGAGTACTCCCTCACGCTCGATAACAGTACCTGCATGACCGCTGACAAATATGAATTTCACGCTTTCTGACATCTGCCGTATTTCGTCACAGGCCGCCTTGCCGCTTTTCCTGGGCATTACCACATCGGCGCGATCACACATGGCAGTAACAGAGATGAAGGGGATATAGGTTTATACAGCACACAATGCATGCCAAGCTTGGCGTGGATAATAGTGCCACAAATACAGTATCTTGGGTGATAGCGTTCCGTGGGGTGAAGTAAAATATTTGCGGTGTAAATTGGTCAACCGAGGAGAATATCGGGGGTAATTCGATACAAAACGGGGGGTTGCATGCGGGTAAAAATTTTACCTGAAGGTAAATGATTTACTTTTAACAATCAACACGTAGAGCAGGAAGCTGGCTGCTGGCTGCCGGGGTCTGTCAATCTGATTGTGTAAACAATTTCCGGATTTTTTGTAAGTGTTACGTTAGCCTGCAACTTGACAGGCCCTCAGTAGTGGCTGCAATTAGTTTTTTTCTTTCAGGCCGTGTTGCTGGAATCGAATCAAGTGATTCCGACAATGACTAAAATAAAGTAAAAAATGACACTATTTTCTCTCTTTGCTACTCAATAAGATGATCTATATCATCGCAAATATCAGCAAAATCAGTAGATGAAAGATCTAGTTGAGCCAGAGCGAGCGCACCACCTTTAGTCCACTCAAGCGAGAAATTTTTGTTTGCACCAGAGCTAAGATGTACGGCGTGATCCGCTAATAGGCCTAAAGCAATCAAGTTCTTAGAGTCGGAATGGAGGTTTGTTTCCGAATTGGACAGCATGTCGTATTCGTGATGGAATCGAATCGCGTTAGTAGTCGCCTCCGGTAAATTCCAGCTTTTTGCCATTAGATAGCTTACCGTAGCGTGGTCAGTGCCATGCGCATC
>CAJAFV010000056.1 GCA_903939115.1 uncultured Geobacteraceae bacterium | reverse complement strand
TACTCCCTACAACTTGGCTCTTTGATAGGGTGAACCCGTCATGGTTGCACTATAGACCAGCAATATGGAGCAAATGTGGAGCAAATGTGGATTTTTCCCATACGCCAAAATAATCCTTCCAATTAATCAGCCATGTTATTTTTCATACATTCAAAAAAAACTTGTTTCCATCATATTCAATACACATTCTGATGTTATCAATTGAAAACATAAGGTAATTGGGCAATACTCTGCAATCCGGAAATTTTCTGGCGCACAGCAGGCATATGCCTAACTGCAAAAAAAAACAGGAAAAGGTCACGGTCATCACAACCATCAACAATCGTCCCAATAAGCGAGGCTTTATCTGCGGTAGTAGGGTAATTTCAACAGCAAAATGGTACCATTTTGGCGGGAGGGTTTATCCACAAACATAATCGATATATTTGGCTTGTTTCCGCGATCATATTTCACCTATTCACCATGACACAAACTGCTCTTTCTGCGGAGGTTACCAAGGCTACACTGAAAAACGGCCTGCGGGTCGTCATCGTGCAGAATTCCCTGGCTCCTGTCGTTACGACCCAGGTCAACTATCTTGTCGGGTCAAACGAGGCTCCTCCAGGTTTCCCCGGGATGGCGCATGCTCAGGAACATATGATGTTCCGCGGTAGTACCGGACTTGCTACAGATCAGTTGTCAGCGATAATTTCCGCACTTGGCGGGGATTTCAATGCGCAAACGCAGCAGACTTTGACGCAATACTTTTTTACCGTTCTGGCTGATAATCTCGAAACGGCTCTTCGTGTCGAGGCGATACGAATGCATGGCATCCTTGATTCCGACAAAGCGTGGCGAGAGGAGCGCGGAGCAATAAAGCAGGAAGTAGTACAGGATCTCTCAGAACCAAGGTATATCCTTGCCTCCTGTCTGTTGAGCAAACTGTTTGAAGGAAGCCCATACGAACATGACGCACTTGGTTCACTCTCTTCATTTGATAAGACCACCAGTGCGATGCTCAAGAAGTTTTACGATGACTGGTATGCGCCAAACAACGCAATTCTGGTTATTGCCGGCAATGTTGAACCACACCATACCTTGGCAATGGTCAAGCGCCTCTTTGAAAAGATACCCATGAAAAAGCTGCCGGCTCGCACCCCCGTCAATTTGTCCCCCCTGAAACCGGTTAAGATAGAACTTGACTCGGACTTATCGTACGGGATGGCTGTTATTGCATACCGCTTCCCAGGATTAGAGAGCTCTGATTATGCTGCCGGGATTGTATTGTCGGATATCCTCTCCAGCCAGCGGGGTAATCTCTATGCCTTGGTCCCGTCCGGCAAAGCACTCTCTGTCGACTTTGACAGTTCAGCCTTACCCAAAATGGGCTATGGTTTTGCCATGGCTGCCTATCCTCAGGGTGAAGAGGGGCAACCGATGATCGGAACGATAAAGAAAATCATCCATGATTATGTGAGTAGTGGTGTGCCACAAGAGTTGGTTGAAGCCTCAAAGCGCCATGAAATTGCCCAGGCGGCGTTTCAGAAAAATTCAATTGCAGGCTTGGCCTCGGCATGGTCACAAGCCCTCGCCCTGGAAGGGCGCTCGTCGCCAGACGATGACATTAAAGCTATCAGCAGGGTTACCGTTGAGGATGTGAATCGCGTTGCCCGTAAATATTTGATCAACGATACGGCCATTACCGCGATTATGACACCTAAGCCGTCTGGTAGCCCCGTCGAAACAAAAGGTCCGAGCCGCTCCAGTGAATCGTTCACTCCCAAACAGGTTAAACAGGTAAAACTTCCTGCGTGGGCATCTCAAGTCACAAAACCCCATAAGATTCCTGCAACAAAAGAACTGCCAACCGACCTGACGTTGAAAAACGGAATGAGACTAATCGTAAAAACGACAAAAACCAGCAATACGGTCGCTCTATTTGGCCATGTCAAAAATAATCCGAATTTAGAGGTGCCTCCTGATAAAGAGGGTGTCGACGAGATACTTGGAAATCTGTTTTCATATGGCAGCAAGAGCCTGGATCGTCTGGCATTTCAGGCCGCTCTAGATGATATTGCCGCCGATGCCGAGGTGGGAACGTCATTCTCTCTTCAGGTTTTAAAAGAACATTTCCGGCGAGGGGTGTCGCTGATTGCAGACAATCTGATAAATCCGGCTCTTCCGGAAGAGGCTTTCAAGGTAGTACAGAAAGAAACGTCGTCTTTGCTTGTCGGCCAGGAAAAAAGCCCGAAGTGGCTTGTCGGACGGGCTCTTCGCACGGCACTCAACCCCAAGGGCGACCCTACCCTACGGTATGCGACTCCGCAAAGCATCGACAGACTGACGCTGTCCGACGTAACGAATTACCATCGCGCCATTTTCCGTCCCGATCTGACGACAATTGTGGTCGTTGGCAACATTTCACCAGACGAGGCACGGACTATTATCGAAACATATTTCGGCAACTGGAAATGTGAGGGACCCAAGCCAGAAACTGAGTATCAGCCGATATCCGATAACAAACCAGCAACAGTTGTGATACCCAACAACAGCAGGGTGCAGGATGAGGTGGCTCTTGAAGAAACTCTTGGCTTGACCCGTTCTCACCCTGACTACTACCCGTTACAAGTCGGCCTTCATATACTTACCGGAGCGTTTTACGCAACCAGACTCTATCAGGATCTTCGTGAGAAAAGCGGTTTGGTATATTCAGTTGAAGCTTTTCTGAATGTCGGCAAAACTCGCGCCGAATTTGGTGTGGAATACGGTTCCAATCCCGAAAATGTCTCTAAAGCCCGCTCAATTATAGAGAGGGATCTCACCGATATGCGGACGACGCTTGTATCCGCTGATGAATTGGCTCAAGCAAAGAATCTTCTTGTTCACCAGATTGTATTATCGAATGCCAGCACGAATAGTATTGCTCTGGGACTGCTTCATCTCTCACAACTGGATCTACCTTTGGACGAACCTTTAAGGGCCGCAGACAAATACCATAAAATTACAGCGGGTCAGGTTAAAGCGGCGTTTTCAAAATGGATCAGGCCTGCGGGACTGGTTCAGGTAACCAATGGGCCTGAACCACGTTAATAGTTGCTCAATATGCCCAGTACGGGCCGTTTCCAGGAATACTACCACCCCGTCCTGATATCCCCACATATACCGACCGCCCGAGGAAGAAGGGTAGACCCCAGTCAAAACCGTAAGTATTTGTTCCACCTAACTCGGTAAATACGTTGGAGGATGTGTTGAAAAGCGTTCTGGCATTGCCGATCTTAAATACCACGGAGCCGCTTGGGCTTCCGCCGCTGCCCCGGTTGGTGGCCGTTAGGGTAAGGGTGGAGGCGGGACAGTACCATCCAGCATAGCTGCCGAAGCATTCCGCAATTTGGGGGGAGGAATTATTGAAAAAGAGGCCATTGGAACCGCTATCGATGAAACTGTTGCTGTCGGGAATGCCATTGTAGATGGTGGTGAAACTTCCTGTCGAATCAGCGGGATAGGCTGTTACCCCGTTTGGCACGTTGTTGCTGCGGGTGTTGATACCGAAGATCAGTTGGCCGTTATTAACTGCTATTGTACCACCGGACGGCACAGAAGGCATTTTAATGATCATGCCGTTATTATCCAGAGGGAGATGTGGCACAGGATTCTGAACCTGGCTTGCAAAGGGGACGGCCACTCCCCTGCAACTTGTTCCGTTACAGGTAAAATAGGTACCATTATTTGAACCGCCTGAGCAAGCCGTCCCACAGTCTTCGGTAAATGGGCCAACACCAAGAATGCCATTCAAGCCGGCATAGGCAGGGCTGGTCTCTGGTACTCCACATACTGTGGGAACATTTCCGAATGTAGCATCAATCACCTGAATCGGAACAGTAACAGCGGGTTCACCCCCTAGAATGACATTAGCGAGCTTTACCGGCCCCCAGTCGGCTGAGCCGTCAGCAAATTGAACGCATTCAGCCAGTGGACTCCCCCCAACAGTCGTCTGGGTAAGAGGTACTGTTATCACATCTGAAAAAAGCCGAAGTCCATAACTACCTGTATCCAGGAGAATATCGCTAATGGTCTGGCAATTAGATGAAGCCGGGGAGCATATGGTAATATTCACGCAAGGCTTGTTGGAGATAGAGTTGGCCGAGCAAAGTGTACCATTAACGGTTATCAGCATGGTGTTGTCTATTGAGGATGCTGGAGTAACGGTAAGTTGTGTTGAACCTGAAATCGAACCGAACTGAGCAGTTATGTTTGTTATTCCCACTGCTAGCGATGTTGCCAATCCCTTGCTGCCGTCACTATTTCCTATTGTTGCTATCAATGTATCGGACGAACTCCAGGTAACCTGTGAAGTCATGTCCAGAATTGTTGCATCATTAAAGGTTCCAATTGCTGAGAACTGGGCACTCGTTCCTGACGGGACAGATGGGGTGAGCGGACTGATATCGATGGAAATGAGGCTTTTCAGAACCACCGTCAGGGTGGTACTTCCGCTGATTGTTCCTAATGCTGCCGTAATTTTTGTCGTACCAGCGGTCTGAAGTCCTGCCAATCCACCGGAGCTTATATTGGCAATTGAGGCGTCTGACGATGACCACGTTACAGTATCGGTCAGGTTACTGGTTGTGGCATCGCTATAGGTTCCAATGGCACTGAATTGCTGCGTAGTCCCAATAATTCCTGATACATTGGTCGGAGAGACTGTAATTGCTTTCAATGTCGGGGTAGGATTTGAAGGAACATTTGATGAGGAAGAGCCGCCACCGCCACAGGACGAGAGCAAAAATACAACAACACACAGAAATAGAAACTTACTGAATCTCATTTATATTAACCCCATTTGGTATCAGTGCCGGATCATAGGCCCGTCCCTGCAAATTGCGCATGTGCCCCCATTTCTCAACGATTACTCGACTGCCATGTACCGCAAGGTGCCGTTGCCCCTTTTTGCGTAGTTCAGAGCGAAGCGCCGTACGATAGTCATCGTCATAATTTCCAAGCAGGCTGGTAAGGTCTGGATGAGAAACACCATTCCAGGCTAAGGCAAATACAATCCCATTTTGGGTCACATACTGCCGGATGGCGCTGCCATCTGACACATCTTCATGGATTGAGTAGGCGGTTCGTGTTGTTACTGATTTTCTGACAGTTTTTAGAGCAGTGCGGTTTGAATCAAGTGAGCTCAACGGTTCACCAAGCGTAGCCAGAGCTGAGCATGGAATGCCTGGTGCAGCAAGAAAAGAGGAAACGATGCATGCCATAATGGACACGTCTAAGAAACGAATAAGCTTTGTTGGTAAATGCAATGTTGATCCCTCTCTTATGGTTTGCCTTGCAACGGTAACGGCATATTTTTAGATCTGTGGATCATATTTGTACCCCACCCCATACACTGAATGGATGATTTCGGTGTCCGGAGAAACACCGGAGATCTTCTTGCGCAGATTTTTGATGTGACTATCGATGGTGCGGTCGCTGACGATGCGTTGATCAGGGTAGATATGATCCATGAGTTTGTCGCGCCCATAGATGCGGCCGGGATTGGCGGAAAGAAATCCCAGCAGTTTGAATTCAACTGCCGTTAGATCCAGTTCTTGGCCATGCAGCGTCGCTAGTAAACGGTCCTCGTCCAGATGAAGCAGGGAAGAGACACCGGATGGTTTCTGGTCGACGCTTCTCCGCAGTACGGCCTTGACGCGGGCCACCACTTCACGGGGGCTGAACGGTTTGCAGATGTAATCGTCAGCACCAAGTTCAAGCCCGATAAGCCGGTCGATCTCCTCAATGCGGGCAGTGACCATGATGATCGGTACCATTGAAAACGAACGAATCTCCTTACAGATATCCACACCATCCCGGCCCGGAAGCATCAGGTCGAGCAGGATCAGGGTCGGCATCTTTTTGCGAACCCACGGCACGACGTCAAGGCCGTTCTCCAGACATTCCGGTTCATAGCCCGCCTGTTGCAGGTAATTACTCAGGAGTTTCGCCAGTTTTGGTTCGTCTTCGACAATCAGTAGCGAATTACACATTGTCCCCCCCTGACAGCGGCAGAGTTATCCGCATCCAGATCCCGCCAAGCGGCGAATGGAGTGCTTCTATGGCCCCTTCATGAGCTTCGACGATATTGCGGCAGATGGCGAGGCCGAGACCTGCCCCCCCGGAAGCCCTATTGCGGGAACCTTCCACGCGGTAGAGGCGATCAAAGAGCTTCGTGCGTTCATCTTCGCTAACACCAGGCTGACTATCTTTAATATGGATCGTGGCACATCCTGCAGCAGAGTCAAGCGCTATAACAATCGTTCCGCCGGCATCGGTGTATTTTCTGGAATTATTCAGCAGATTGTCGAAGAGTTGCGCCAAGCGCTCCGGATCGGCAAATACCAGGACCGGGTGGTTCGGCATAAGGATGTTCAGCGTCAATGCACTCCCTGTCAATTCAAGACGTGCACGATTGACCGCATCCTCAAGGATATTCACCAGATTTACAACCGATTTTCGGTATGCCAATGCGCCCACATCGGAAAGAGCCAATTGGTACAGATCGTCGACCAGTCTGTTAATGCGAAACACCTCCACCTGGAGCGAAGAGATCGATTCGAGCGAGAGATCCTGGAGGCCATCCTGAATTGCCTCAATTTCACCTTTCAGAATCGCAAGCGGGGTGCGTAATTCATGAGAGATATCGGCCACGAACTGGCGGCGGGCATGCTCGTTTTTGTCGAGACTCAACGCCAGTGCATTAAAGTCGCGCGACAGGTGGCCGAACTCGTCATCAGAGTCGACAGGCACACGGATATCGTACCGCCCCGATGAGAGATGGCTGGTGGCGGCAGCAAGTTTTTTGAGTGGCCGAACCAGAAGGCGCGCCAGAGGGAGCGAGATCGCAGCAGCGACGAGCAGCATGAGCAGAGTGATAAGTGCAAATAAATACTTCTGATCCTTGACAAACTTGAGCTGGTGGCTATCCGAGAGGAACTTGTTCGGCAACAGACCCAGGAAACCTACGACTTTCCCCCTATCGAAAATCGGCTTGAACAATTGAATGTCCTCAGGGTTACTAATGCCGAAAACTGGGCTCCTCTTGGCGTTCAGCACAACGATGCGCCTCTCAAAACGGTAGGAGCGTCTATTGGGGTTCACATCCTGTTGATTAACGTGTTCCCTGGATTCAGTGGCGACTGGTGAGGAAGGTGATTGCGGCGAGAGTTCGGTTACCGTGTCAGCGATTATCCGGGAGATCGAGTCGGGCGATTTATTTACAAATTCCCAGCTACCCGAAACGCCATATGCCTTGCCGAGCTTCGCCGCCAGGCGCTCCATGCGGTTTTGTTCCAGTTGGTTCACATATTTCAGAAATCCACGATCCATGCTCCACTGCATTATCAGGAACATACAGAGAACTATGATTGCATTGGCTGCAAGAATCGCCAGAAACACCCGGTGAGTTACATTCAGTTTTATCATTCCAAGCTCGCCTACAGAGGGATTTACCTACTTCATGTACTGTATCGTATGCAGCTTTTCCTGAAATAGAAAGGGTGAATCAGTGCTCTGGCAAAAAATCCTTATTCGCTCCATATTTACTTCACATTGTTACTGTACGTTAGTAAACAAAGCCCCTCTGGTTTATGATGGGCTTTGTGGTTATTATTGTTGTATTTCATTGTAATCCACAAGTATGGGTATACAGTTGTGCTTCTGAATTTTATTCACAAGCCCTTTCTGATGGCTGATTTGGCTGCTGCAAAGGTGCGTGAGGTGCTCGATAGAGCTCATAGAGAGCATAAGGAAAACTGAAATGAACTTCGGATGTCCCGAAACATCGTTGCAGCAGATGCATGATCTCCTTCAGGTGGTAGATACAGCGTTGAAGGAAATCAGCAGCAGACAGTATGCCGGCGGCGAGTTGTATGTCGATGCCTTGCAGAAGGTGCTTGGCAACAGGAAGCGCCGTGGCCCCGATAGCATTTTTATAGTCTTCGAGATACCGGGTAAAGATGCCGTCAAGGGACGGGTCTTTTTTATGAATGGCGACGGCTTTGTCGAACATTCGGGTAGCATAACAATGCTGGAGAGCTCAGCGTATGCCATCAATCTTATAAACGGAGATATTGAACTTTCCAACTGGTGCGACAGTTGCGAGTCAATAGCGCACTATCAAGGGAAATTTCATCCTGCGGTAAAAAAAGTTCTTGCGCGACCCATCAGCAATTTTGTCAGCAAAAAGATTAGCGGTGAACCGCGAGGCGCCATAATCGCCTTCAACTATCCCGATGAGGCAACTACGTATGACGCCGATGTCCTGAACAGTCTCTCGGTCGTTATCGGCTCTGTGGTCACGCTTTCAACGGAAATGCATGAAACGGAAAGCGCCTTCAACTACACCATTGAAGCGTTGGCACGTTCATGTGAGGCTGCAGACGAGGAGACCGGCAATCATATCGTTCGGGTCAACCGTTATTCCGAACTCCTGGCCAAAGCTATTGGCATGGGCGGCCAGTTTGTCCGGGCAATCGCGTCGAGTGCTCAAATGCACGATGTCGGTAAAGTCCATATTCCGAGCTTTATTATCAGAAAAGAAGGGTCTCTTACGGATGAAGAGATGACAATCATGAAACAGCATCCGCACTTCGGCGCTAAAATAATCGGTGATGCTCCGCGTCTGTCAATGGCTCGAGAAATTGCCCTTTCGCATCATGAAAACTGGGATGGCAGTGGCTATCCCGGGGCTGTAAAGAGAGAAGACATCCCGCTTTCCGGGCGAATTGTCAAAGTTGCAGATATCTACGACGCCCTGCGTTCAAAGAGAAGTTATAAACCTGCTTTGAGCCATGAACAGGTTCTCGCAATATTCCGTTCCGGCGACGACAGGGTTTGTCCGACGGAACATTTTGATCCAGCACTCCTCCGCGCGTTCTTCAAAATTGAGCACAAAATGGCAGGTATTTATGCCGATCTTGGATAAATTTCATTGAATAAATAACCACATTTACTCCATATTCACTCCACATTTATACTGTATCTTTGATACCACTCAATCCTTCACCGGGTCAAAACTGACACCACGTCACACCTCTCATAAATCGAGGAGTATACCGCATGCACAAACCTGTTCCCGAAACAACCGAATCAGCGACGCAGACAGAAAAACGCCCATTATTCAGCAGGTGGTGGGTCTGGTTCATCCTGATCTGTCTTGTTGCTGTCGGTGCATCTATTCTCTGGAAAAAGCAGCAACCGGCGGCAACAACTGCCGGTAAATCGAGCGCTAAAGCACCATCACTTGCGACGCCGGTTTTTGTATCGCCGGCCCGTAAGGGTGATATGAATGTGTATCTGACAGGACTCGGCACTGTAACCACCCTGAATAATGTTACGGTGCGGAGCAGAGTTGACGGGCAGTTGATGGAGGTTTATTTCCGCGACGGGCAGAGCGTTGCCAAAGGGAGCCTGCTGGCACTGATAGATCCGCGCCCCTACCAGGTGCTGCTGACGCAGGCCGAGGGGCAGATCGCCCGTGATCGGGAGCTGCTCGTCAATGCCCGTCTGGATCTGGAACGGTATCGCATCCTCTGGAAGCAGGATTCGATCCCCCGTCAGCAGTTGGAGACCCAGGAGTCACTGGTCCGGCAGTATGAGGCCGCCGTCAAGGTTGACGGAGGGCAGATTGACAGCGCCAAGCTCCAGCTCACCTACTGCCGCATTACCGCACCGTTCAGCGGTCAGGCCGGTCTGGGCCTCGTTAATCCGGGGAATATTGTCCATGCCACTGACGTCGGCGGTTTGCTGACAATCACCCAGATGCAGCCGATCTCGGTCCAGTTTCCTATCCCTGAAGACTCTCTTCCCCAGGTGCTGCGCAAAATGAAGGGGGGACGGCTTGCTGTCGAGGCATTTGATCGGGAGATGAAACAGAAGCTGGCGACCGGAGAACTTTCCGCAGTTGATAACCAGATCGACCCGACGACCGGAACGGTGAAACTGAAAGCGCTCTTTGCCAACCGTGACAGGGAACTGTTTCCCAACCAGTTCGTTAATGCCAGGCTTCTGCTGGAAGTGCAGAAGGATGCCATCATCATCCCCTCCGCCGCAATTCAAAAGAGTCCGCAAGGAGCCTTTGTCTTCGTATTGGCAGCAGATAAAACGGTAGCCATGAAGCAGGTTAAAACCGGCATCAGTCAAGGTGGGGAAACCTCCATAACCGAGGGGCTGGAGGCAGGGGAGCAGGTGGTGGTTGACGGCGCCGAGCGTCTCAGGGATGGCAGTAAAGTTGAGGTAAAGCAAAAGGATCAGCCGAACAAAAACGGCAAGGATGCAAAGTCGGCCGGAAAACCGGACAAACAGCAGCACGGGCGACCACGATGAACTTTTCGCGCCTCTTCATTCTGCGCCCGGTGGCTACCACGCTGCTGATGATCGCCATTATTCTTGCTGGAGCCGTTGCCTACAAACAGTTGCCGGTTTCAGCCCTGCCGCAGGTTGATTATCCGACCATCCAGGTGCGCTCCTTCTATCCCGGAGCCAGCTCCGATGTGGTCGCCTCCTCAATAACAGCACCGTTGGAGCGGCAGTTCGGCCAGATGCCGGGGTTGACCCAGATGACTTCTACCAGCTCCCACGGTAGTTCGGTCATTACCCTGCAGTTCACACTCGAGCTCCCGCTTGATGTCGCAGAGCAGCAGGTGCAGGCGGCCATCAACGCCGGCTTCAACTTTCTCCCCAAAGATCTGCCCAACCCTCCGGTCTACAGTAAAGTCAACCCGGCCGATGCCCCGATTCTCACCCTGGCGCTCTCTTCCGACACAATGCCGCTGCCAAAAGTTGAAGACCTTGCCGATACACGCTTTGCCCAGAAGATCTCCCAACTTCCCGGCGTCGGCCTGGTCAGCATCAGCGGCGGGCAGCGCCCGGCGGTGCGGATTCATGCCAATCCGACCGCACTGGCGTCCTACGGGTTGACCCTCGAAGATCTTCGCACCGCTCTCATCGCAGCCAACGTCAATCAGGCCAAAGGGAGTTTTGACGGACCACGACAGTCCTACATCATCGGTGCCAATGACCAGCTCTTTTCCAGCACAGAGTACCGCTCGCTGGTCATTGCCTGGAAAAACGGCGCCCCGATCCTGCTCAAAGACGTGGCGGATGCCATTGACGACACGGAAAATGTCAATCAGGCCGCCTGGATGAACAGCACCCCGGCGGTGATTGTCAATATTCAGCGACAACCGGGAGCCAATGTTATCGAGGTGGTAAACCGGGTTAAACAGCTGTTGCCGCAGTTACAGGAGGCGCTCCCCGCCTCGGTGAAGGTAACCGCGCTTACCGACCGGACTGATACAATCAGGGAATCGGTAAAAGATGTTCAGTTTGAACTGGCACTAGCGGTTATCCTCGTCATTCTGGTCATTTTCCTCTTCCTGCGTAATCTTCCGGCCACCACCATTCCGAGCGTTGCCGTGCCGTTGTCGCTGGTCGGCACCTTCGGTGCCATGTACTTGCTCGGATACAGCCTTAACAACCTCACCTTGATGGCGCTGACTATCTCTACCGGCTTCGTCGTGGACGATGCCATTGTCATGATCGAAAATATCTCCCGCTATGTGGAGGATGGGGAAACACCGATGGAGGCGGCCCTCAAAGGGGCCAAACAGATCGGTTTCACTATTTTGTCGCTGACGGTGTCCCTGATCGCAGTACTTATCCCGCTGCTCTTCATGGGTGACGTGGTCGGACGGCTGTTTCGCGAATTTGCCGTGACCCTCGGAGTGACGATTCTGATTTCTGCGATCGTGTCGCTGACCCTGACGCCGATGATGTGCTCCCGTATACTGAAGCATGTGCCGGAAGAACGCCAGGGGCGGTTCTATCATGTTTCGGGACAGTTTATCGACCGTGTCATTGCTTCGTATGGCCGATCACTCCAATGGGTACTGAAACATCAGAGCGCCACCCTGACTGTTGCTGTTGGAACCTTGGTGCTGACGGTACTGCTCTACATCATCATTCCAAAAGGGTTCTTTCCGGTGCAGGATACGGGTGCTATTCAAGGGATATCAGAAGCATCGCAATCAATCTCGTTTCCGGCCATGGCCGAGCGTCAGCAGGCTCTTGCCAGAGTAATTCTTGAAGACCCTGCGGTGGAAAGCATCTCGTCATTCATCGGCGTAGACGGCACCAATACCTCACTGAACAGCGGCAGAATCCAGATAAACCTGAAACCGTTGAGTAAGAGGGACGGCAGTGCCACTGATGTTATCCGCCGCCTGCAACCGAGGCTGGCTCAAGTGAGCGGGATCACCCTCTTCATGCAGCCGATACAGGATCTGACTGTTGATGCCAGGGTCAGCCGCACCCAGTACCAGTTTACCCTGGAGACTCCGAACTCTGAGGAACTTGCAACCTGGGCACCGAAGGTTGTTGAGGGTCTGCAGCAACGGACCGAGTTGCGCGATGTCAGCAGTGATCAGCAGAATCAGGGACTGCGGGTGCAGTTGAATTTTGATCGGGCTACCGCCTCACGCTTCGGCGTTACCCCTCAGAATATCGACGACGCCCTCTACGATGCTTTTGGTCAGCGTCAGGTCTCAACCATCTTTACCGAACTGAACCAGTACCGGGTGATTCTGACGGTAAAGCCGCAATTTCGCCAGGACCCGGGCGGTCTGCTGGCGCTGTATGTTCGCTCCACCAGCGGCGGCCAGATACCTCTTTCTACAATCGCCTCGGCTACCGAGACAAAAGGGCCGTTGGTTATAAACCGACAAGGGCAGTTTCCGGCCGTGACCACCTCCTTCAACCTGGCTCCGGGCGTATCCCTCGGTCATGCCGTAGATGCCATTGAAGAAGCAACTAAGCATATGGGACTGCCGGCCAGCATCAAGGGGAGCTTTCAGGGGACCGCACAGGCATTCAAGGCATCTCTGACCAACGAACCGATTTTGATTTTGGCCGCCCTGATAACTGTCTACATTGTGCTTGGGGTGCTCTACGAAAGCTTCATACATCCTCTGACGATCCTCTCGACGCTCCCCTCTGCCGGCGTCGGGGCGGTACTCTCCCTGATGCTGTTCCGCCAGGATTTAACGGTCATCGCAATTATCGGCATTATCCTTCTCATCGGCATCGTCAAGAAGAACGGCATCATGATAGTCGATTTTGCCCTCGACGCGGAGCGAAACGAAGGTAAACCTCCCGAGGAAGCTATCTTTCAGGCCTGCCTGCTTCGTTTCCGGCCGATCATGATGACCACCATGGCAGCGATGCTGGGAGCGCTCCCCCTGGCTATCGGTACCGGCGTCGGCTCCGAACTGCGCAGGCCTCTGGGCATCGCCATAATCGGCGGGCTGCTGTTCAGTCAGATTTTAACTCTCTATACCACCCCGGTAATCTATCTGGCGTTCGACCGGTTATCAAAACGGATAAAATGAACGTCTCTGCCCTTTTCATACGTCGCCCGGTGGCCACCACACTCCTCACTCTGGGACTCATGCTGGCCGGCATCATCGCCTTCCGGCTCCTGCCGGTTTCGCCACTGCCGCAGATTGATTTTCCGACCATCTCTGTCTCTGCTTCGCTTCCAGGTGCCGATCCCGAGACCATGTCCACTTCGGTGGCCGCACCTCTGGAGCGACAGTTTGGCCGCATTGCCGGGGTGACAGAGATGACCTCGGTAAGTAATCGCGGCAGCACCAGCATCACTTTGCAGTTCGATCTGAACCGGGATATCAACGGCGCAGCGCGGGATGTGCAGTCTGCTATCAATGCCGCCCGCAGTTATCTTCCGGCCAATCTCCCGAGCAACCCGACCTACCGAAAAGTTAACCCCTCCGATGCGCCGATCATGATCCTGGCACTTACCTCGGACAGCGTCAGCAAGCCGAAGATGTATGACGCCGCCTCATCGATTCTGGCGCAAAAGCTCTCTCAGGTGAAGGGAGTCGGGCAGGTTTTTGTCGGAGGCGGGGCACTGCCTGCGGTACGGGCGGAATTGAACCCGCTCTCACTCAACAAGTACGGCATCAGCCTGGCACAAGTCCGTGCGGTTCTCGCCGGAACCAACGTCAACAGCCCCAAAGGAACTCTCTCCAACGGCACAACATCGTGGGAGATACATGCAAACGACCAGATATCGAAAGCTGCTGATTATCGCAATCTGGTGATCAGCTATAAATCCGGGGCGGCTCTACGCTTGTCTGATGTCGCCACCGTAGAGGACTCGGTCGAGGATTTGCGCGTCAGCGGCCTTGTCAACGGCGCACCGGCGATCATGGTCATTATCTCCCGGCAGCCGGGTGCCAATATCATCGAAACCGTGGACAGCGTCCGCTCGTTACTGCCGCAGATGGAAGCCTCAATGCCGGGGGGTGTCAAACTCTCCGTGGTACTTGACCGGACGCCGCCGATACGCGGTTCGCTGCGAGATGTGGAGATATCACTGCTTCTGTCCGGATTCCTGGTCATTCTGGTAGTGTTCTGGTTTTTGCGTACCGTCCGGGCGACGTTGATTCCGGCAGTGGCTGTTACGACGTCAATAATCGGCACCTTTGCGGTCATGTATCTGTTCGGCTATTCGCTCGACAATCTATCCCTGATGGCATTGACCATCTCAACCGGTTTCGTCGTGGATGATGCCATCGTCGTACTGGAAAACGTGACCCGCTATCGGGAGATGGGACAGTCGCCGCTGCAGGCGGCGCTGAACGGCAGCAAGGAGATCGCCTTCACGGTGCTCTCGATGAGCGTTTCGCTGGTTGCTGTCTTTATCCCTATCCTACTGATGGGGGGAATGGTGGGGCGTCTCTTTCGGGAGTTCGCCGTGACACTCTCCTCTGCTATCTTGGTATCTCTGGTTATCTCGCTCACCGTGACCCCGATGATGTGCGCGGTGATCCTGAAGGATGAGGATAAAAAGCCGCACGGTCGAGTGTATCGGACCAGCGAAGCGATGTTCGTCTGGATGCACAGCCATTACGAGACCTCACTGAAGTGGGCTTTGAGGCATCGCCGCATCATGATTGGCCTGATGATGGTAACTGTCGTCTCAAGCATTTCACTCTTCGTTATCATCCCGAAAGGGTTCTTTCCTGAACAGGACACCGGCAGGATTACCGGGGCTATCCAGGCTGCTCAGGATATTTCGTTCCAGGCCATGCGGGACAAGTTGGCCGAGGTTGTCGCCATCATCAAGCAGGATCCGGATGTTGAATATGTAATCGGCTTTACCGGCGGTGGCGGTGGTTCCACGGTCAATTCCAGCAGGATGTTCATCTCACTTCAACCTTTTACGAAGCGCAAAGCAACGGCTAATCAGATTATCGCCCGGCTGCGTAAGAAGTTGGCCCATATCCCGGGCGCTCCTACCTTTCTGCAACCGGTTCAGGATCTGCGAGTCGGTGGCCGGATGGGCAACGCCCTCTATCAGTACACGCTGCAGGGAGAAAATGTTACCGAGTTAAACGGCTGGGGGCAGAAGATGCTGCGCAAGATGCGCAGTATGCCGATTTTGACGGATGTGAGCAGCGACCAGCAGGATCGCGGACTGGAGGCGGATCTGGTTATTGACAGGGCAACGGCGGCGCGGCTGGGGATCTCGCCGCAGCAGATAGATACCGCGCTCTACAATGCTTTTGGTCAAAGCCAGGTATCTGTCATATACACACCGCTCAACCAGTATCATGTGATTATGGAGGCTGCCCCCGCTTTCTGGCAGCAGCCTGATTCGCTGCGTGATATTCAGGTGCTCTCATCAGGTGGGCAACTGGTGCCGCTGTCTGCCTTCACCTCGTACAAGTCAAATCCCAGTGCATTAGCAGTAAACCACCAGAGCCAGTTTCCGGCAATAACCACATCCTTCAATCTGGCTCCTGGCGTTTCGCTTGGCGCGGCTGTTGCTGCCGTGGAAGAGGCCACACGGGAACTGGTCATGCCGGCGACAGTCAGAGGAAGTTTTGCCGGTACCGCCCAGGCGTTTCAGGCTTCGCTGCAAAGCCAGCCACTGCTGATCCTGTTTGCCCTGATAGCGGTGTATATCGTGCTCGGTGTACTCTATGAGAGCTATATCCATCCGCTCACCATCCTTTCCACGCTTCCTTCAGCCGGTGTCGGAGCGGTGGCGGCTCTGATGATATTCAAATCGGATCTGAATCTGATCGCCATCATCGGCGTAATTCTGCTAATTGGGATCGTCAAAAAGAACGGTATCATGATGGTTGATTTTGCCCTGGCGGTACAGCGCAATGAAGGAAAATCGCCTGGTGACGCGATCCTGGAGGCGTGCCTGCTGCGCTTCCGCCCGATCATGATGACTACTATGGCAGCGCTGCTTGGGGCAGTGCCCCTGGCTGTCGGCAGCGGCGTCGGCTCGGAACTGAGGCGGCCACTTGGTATCGCCATTGTGGGGGGACTGATCTTCAGCCAGATGCTGACACTTTACACCACCCCGGTGGTGTATCTGTATCTTGATCGTTTTCGGGTCTGGCTGGAAAAGATTCGTCATGGGCATCATCATGTCGCGAAGTAGTTTTAAACGGAGGAACTCTTGAATATATCAGTTTTAACTGCCCGCATAATTGCAGGTTTCGTACTGTTGTTACCAACTGCCTGTATGGTCGGCCCGGACTACGTCAAGCCGACTCCGGTTACGAACATGCCGACAACCTATAAGGAACAGCAGGGGTGGAAGGTGGCGCAACCGCAGGATGGTCCCTTGACCGATCGGTGGTGGGAAAGATACCACGACCCTGTCTTGAACACTTTGGTGGAGCAGGTGGAGATATCGAATCTTAACGTCGCCGCCGCTGAGGCTCAGTTTCGTCAGGCACGCGCAGTCGTGCAGGCTGCCAGGGCCGGCTACTTCCCCACACTCTCGGCAGGCGCTGCGGCAACACGACTACGTACTTCAGACAATCTTGGCGCCGGAGGCCGGACAGGGAACACGGTGACGAATTTTCAACTTCCGGTGGATGCAACCTGGGAACTTGACATCTGGGGGAAAATCCGTCGTGGCGTCGAATCAAGTCAGGCCAGCGCTCAGGCCAGCGCTGCGGACCTCGCTGCAGCAACGCTGAGTGCTCAGGCGGCACTGACCGGCGACTACTTTCAACTGCGCATAGTGGACGCCCAGAAGCAACTGCTAGATGCTACGGTAGCCGTCTACCGCAAGTCCCTCGATATGACCAACAATCGCTATGCGGTCGGTATTGTAGCCAAGACCGACGTACTCCAGGCTGAGACACAACTCAAAAGCACAGAAGCGCAGGCGATAGATCTCGGCGTTCAACGTGCCCAGTTGGAGCATGCCATCGCCCTACTGATCGGCAAGCCTCCGGTAGATTTTTCCCTGCCGGCGGCAACGGTGACTCTGGAAATTCCTCCCATCGCGCTGGAACTCCCGTCCAAACTTCTCGAACGGCGTCCCGATATTGCATCGGCAGAGAGGAAAATGGCCGCAGCCAATGCCCAGATAGGCGTTGCCGAGGCCGCATGGTATCCGAAGCTTCAACTCTCTGCCTCCGGCGGATTTTCTGCATCGAGTCTCGCTACTCTGTTTGACTGGCCAAGCCGAGTCTGGTCGGTTGGTCCAGCGGTATCAGCAGCCCTGTTCGACGGTGGCTTGCGCAGTGCCCAGACCGACCAGGCCAGGGCGACCTATGATACAACGGTAGCAATCTATCGAGAGAGTGTGCTGACCGCGTTTCAGGGGGTTGAGGATAATCTTGCGGCACTGCGCATACTGGAGGAAGAAACTCACGTTCAGGACCAGGCGGTGCAAGCAGCGCGTCAGGTGGTTACCATCACCACCAACCAGTATCAGGCCGGTACCGTCGCCTATATCAGTGTTCTTGTCTTTCAAGCTGTTGCTCTTTCAAACGAAAGAACCGCTCTCGACATTCTTGGCAGGAGACTTGCTGCCAGCGTCTCTTTGGTAAAGGCTGTAGGTGGAGGATGGCATTCACAAGAGCCACGGTGAATCGTACGACAATATAGTTGCCGATTTTTAAGGAGAATCTGATGATTCAACCGCCATCCCCCCCCCCTACCGACATGATCATGGCCCGGTTAAGAACGCCAATGAAGTAGTCAAGGAACAGCTCACCGCTGAACTGCATCAGATGCTAGAGGAAATGGGGAACAAATGAAATCAGCGCCGCTAAAAATAATGAATTCAGACGCCAGATTGCGACTCACCCACCCCGCAATATTTGCTAATGCACTTGGTATTGTACGAATAGCGAGTATTGGCACGTTACTATTGATTGGCTGGCTTGACTATATTACCGGATATGAATTTGGATTTTTTATCTTCTACTTTATTCCGGTGGCAATCGCAGCCTGGTATTGTGGTCCCAAAGATGGCATTTCCGTTGCTGTTGCGTCTGCAATCTGTTGGTATCTGTCAGACCGTTTCACTCATCATCCCTACTCCCGAGCCTATTTTATTTACTGGGAAATGTTCATGAGGCTACTTTCATTTCTAACAACTTCAATGACCCTTTCAAAAATAAGAAATCTGGTCCTTAAGGAAGAACTTATGATTGCTGAGTTAATTGAAGCGCGCAACCAACTTGCAAAACAGAACAGCTCTGAAACCCAGCCATGAGAACAGTTCTCGAATATATTGAAGGGTTGCCTGATCGTTCGAAGGCTATGGGTTGTCTGCTATTATGCCTTTTGGTAGGGGCAGCAGATTACAGTACCGGGGATTATTCGCTGTCGTTATTCTATTTTGTACCGATCGCGTTAGCATCATGGTTTATCAGAAACAGAGCAGGAAAGTACATTGCGATGGTTTGCAGTATGGAACTCTCCATAATAAATCTCGTTGTAGCACCGGAAAAGGCAATACTATTGAGTTTCCGATCCTGGAATGCGCTTATGGAAGTGTGCTCTCTCTTTATAACTGCATATTTAATATCAAAAGTCAGGCTTGAGATGGATCTTTCAAAGCAAAGATCCATTGCGCTTGAAGCTGTCAATCAAGAGTTGGAATCTTTTGGTTACTCTGTTTCGCATGACCTGAGGAGTCCTTTGGTGTGGATTGGTGGTTATTGCCATTCAATCCTGAAGCATCAAGGAGATCGACTTGATGAACGGTACCGCACATACTTGACAGAGGCGTGCAAGGGACTTCAGAGAACCGAACAGCTTATTGAAGCTCTTCTTGGCCTCTCAAGGATGGCGCAAGACAAATTAACCTGTGAATCTGTTGATTTAAGCGATATTGCACGAAGTGTGGCTGAGAATTTGATATTGTCTGAACCGGGACGACAGGTCACGTTTCAGATTTCTGATGGCGTGGCTTGTTGCGGAGACCCAAACCTGTTGAGGATAGTTTTAGACAATCTTCTCGGCAACGCATGGAAATACGCCAGCGAACGGGAACATATGATTATAGAGTTTGGTAAGCTGTCAGGTGGAGAACATGTAACCTACTTCGTACGTGACAACGGGGCAGGCTTTGATATGTCAATAGCGGAGAATCTATTTGTCCCGTTTCAGCGCCTTCATGATTCTGACAGGTTCAAAGGACATGGTATCGGATTGGCTACAGTAAAGAGGGTCATTGACCGGCATAATGGGGAGATTTGGGCCGAAAGCAGTGAAGGGAACGGGGCAACATTTTATTTCAGGTTAGGAGACGAGCGAGACTAAACAAATAATTTTTACGTATGTAAAAAATCCCTATTTATCCATTACTCACTCCACATTCTGATGGTATCGATAAGCTCACACTACGGATACGATTTCAAAAATCATGCAACTATATTCCAATTTGATACAATCCAAATATGATTGCTGCCGCACCGAGACAGTAATACCCAAAGAAATGCCACCGGCCTTTTTCCAGCCAGCTTGAAAGCCATCGCAACGCCATCAGTCCAGCAAAGAAACTCAGGATCATGCCGAGGAGGCTAGGGAGCAAGAGACTTGTCAGTTGCGACCCGAGAGCTGTTGCTGATAATGCATGTGATTTCAGTAATCTCATAACCTCTCGGGCAATTACCGGGGGTGTCAGCACGACAGCAAGTACGAAACTGAACTCCTCAGCTTTTTCTCTAGCAACTCCAAGCATAAGCCCGGTTGATATGGTTGCCCCGGAACGAGAGAAACCACGAAAGGGAAGACAAAGTCCCTGAATGATTCCAATCAGGGATGCTTCACGAATCCCAAGTTGAGAAGACGTATGAGAATGTCGCCCGCGTAACCCGGCAAAGATAATCAAGATACCTGCTATCGTTAGAGCAACAGCGATTAAATCTAAATTGCCGAATAGCAACTCAATTTCAGCATGAGGGAATGTCCTCATAGCAAATTTTTCAATCAAGGTTTTCAGAACTATTCCAACAACCCCAGTTAGTACGGTAGCAACCATAACCAGTTTAATGGTTGACGTAAGCCGTGACATGGAACCAAAAAAATTTATCTTCCATGATTTCCAGAAATAGATGATAACTGCAAACATTGTCCCCGTGTGCAACATTACCAGTAACAGAGTCATTTCTGGAGTGGTGGGGTCAAGCCCCATCAATTTGGCGAAAACAATTACATGCGCAGAACTTGATACAGGTAAAAGTTCAGCAGCCCCCTGAACAATCGCCAAAATCAGAATTTGAAAAATCGTCATAAAGGTATGTTCCTTTAAAAAACGTCATAATTACGCGTTGTTCATTTCAAAGTGACTTTAAAAGGGTTTTCAATGACAAACATCGTGACCAAAAAAAGTTTGACCTACCTATTTAGCGCCTTAACTCTTACTACAATAGTTGTTTCCATTTTGGGGTATATCGACTTCAAAACAGGTGAGATTTCATTAGATGTATTATATTTACTCTGTATATGTTTGGTTGCTTGGTACACTAACACGTTTTTAGGGCTGTTATGTGTAATTGAAGTTTTATTAGCAAAAACATCTGCGGACTACTTTTGTCAAGTAAAAGTGGGAACGCACCTCTATGAGTGGAACACCCTTAATTACGTCATCATGTACATCGTAGTTTGCGTAATGGTTGGAAAACTGAAAAAGGTACTAACGTCATAAAAAAACCGCTCATCACTGAGCGGCTTTCATTATTCTGCGGTGGATTAGATTACTTTGGCTCAGGAGCAGGTTCAGGTGCTGGTTCCGGAGTAGGTGCAGGCTCAGGAGTTGGTGTTGGCTCAGAAGGAGGAGTCTCATCTGAAAGAACAACTTGTTTTGTTAATTTAGCATTACCCTGAATGAAATAAGTTGATGCGAAAACTACAGCAGAGAATGAAAAGAAAACTACTACTGTCGTGAGCAACATAATAATTTTTTTCATAAGTTAACCCTCCCAGGCTTAATTTATTTCTATGCTGAAAATATGCATCACGGAAACAATTCCTCCAAATAACTATGCTTTTCCTCTAACAACTTCTGAAGATTTCTCAGCACCACTCTCTTTTACCTCTTGAGCTTGTGTATCTCCATCTGTAGCAAGCTTTTGAGCCAATTTAGAAATATCAACTTGTATAGGCTTGGCAACTTGAGATGTTTTAGCCTCTGTTGGAGCATTTACTGCTGGTGCTGCTGTGGTGGTATTTAAATGCGCTGCTCCCGATACTGGTGAAATCATGTGCGTATCCTCCAACGTGGATTTTGAACCTGTTTAGAGTATAGGCTATTTCAAAGAAAGATAAAGGATTCTTTTAGTCTTTTTTGAATAGGTTACTCAGCGAACAGAACATTTATCAATAAAGCGCTTATATTCCTTGTCTTTGGTTCTAATGTGGTTGCATAGCCATCCGAGCAAAAAATCCCTTATCCTTGTGGACATCGGCTCCTCTATTATTTCGCATTGCTTGTGGATGTATTTTATCGAATCGATAAAAGTAGCGTGGTCTGCTTCGTGGTCTGCCCTGTCAGGGTAGCTATAATTGTCGAATATTTCTTCTTCCACTTTAAAATGAGTGTTTGCGTAATCCTGGATTTTTTCAACAATCGGAATCATGACTGAATTGGGTTGCCCATATTCTATACCGATATTTAGCTCATTAATTATGTTTATTAGAGACTTATGTTGATTATCTATTTGTTCCAGTCCCAGTTCAAGGTCGGTAGTCCATTTTAGCAGTTGCATTCAATCTGCTCCAAGTCTGTTTTATAGAATTGCAATATACTACTTCTGACCTACTAATCATTTAAGTGCGGCTGACTGGGGTGATACTGTCACTCAACTGGTGAAACAATCCGGAAGCCAATGTCGTAGGAGCGGTAGTCTTGTGAACAACTGTTACGGCCTGCCGCTCGCACGTCATTTGGGCCGTTAAGCCAACTGCCGCCACGAACCACCCGGTCATAGCCTGACTGAGTGCCTTGAGGATTATTTTTTGGGCTCTTGCTGTAGAAACTTTCGTTGTACCGGTCACTTGACCATTGCCACACATTACCCGTCATGTCGTGCAGCCCTAATCCATTCGGCAGATAGTTACCAACTGGAGAAGTACCACTGTAACCGTCGTTTTGCCCAACGGTCTTCCACTTTCCTTCACAGTTAGAGTCGCAAAAATTGGCGTACTTGTATAGCTGGCTCTGGTCACTGAAACCGGCAAATCGTTCCTTTTTACCGCCACTTCGAGCGGCGTATTCCCATTCTGCCTCGGTAGGCAAGCGATATTTATTTGTCCCTAATTTGTTTAGCCAGCGAGTAAATGCTTGAGCATCGTTCCAACTGACACATGTTACCGGGTGTTGGTCAGTTTGCTTAAAACTGGGATTCTGCCAGTTAATGGCAGTCTGTTTATTCCAGTCTCTGTCGTTAAAGATATAACACCCGCCACCCTTTTCGGCATCAGTCCGATAACTGGTAGCCTCCACAAAGAGCCGGTACTGGCTGACAGTTACATTGTTCTTGCTGATGGCAAAGTCGGTCACACATACTTTATGAACCGGCATTTCGTCTTTCTCGCCGTCACCAAAAGTATCTCCCATAGAGAAACAGCCTCCTGGAACTTTAACAAACTGGATGCCCGTTACGCTCTCCGTAAATTCATTGGCTCTTGATTCGGTTGTTTGCGATTCTTTCTGTTTGACGTCAGAAACATCCTTCGTTTTTTTAAGTTGTTCAGCGTAGGCTAAATGCATTACGCCCCTTCCCGCAAAAAAGGCAACCATATTGAAAATAACTATTGAGCGGATGAACATGCGTACCTCCCATGAAGACAAGCATCACATATGGTTCTTCTGATCTCTCTCGTGAATGGAACAGGTTTACACTTAAATAATTTGTAATTAGGTACTCGTTACATATTTATCAGCAAAAAGGCAAGTCTCAAAAAGTGCGAAATAGAACGATAGGCTGCTTAGCTTCTGGCACTGGAGTAGTTGTTGGGGCGGTACAGCCAGTGGTGGTATGTTTGCTGCAACATTGTACGCTTCAAGAAATCATCATTTATCCTTATTTCCTTCATAATTCGTACACATTTGGGTGGTATTAATAACTATCGACAATCGATTGATTCACAAACCAAATGGGGAGGAACAAAATGAAAGAACATCGCAACAGTTTTACAGGAATTGTAGTCGCACTATCCATGGCAGTAATAATAGCTTTTGCCGGTATCGCTTTGGCCGGTGGTGACGAAGGGTGTGGTGGACCTGGTGGACCTGGTGAGCATGGAGGCCCTGGAGGACATCCCAACTTTAAAATGATAGCGAAAAAGCTTGGCTTAACGGACGCACAGAAAACTAAAGCCAAAGCAATTTTTCAAGGCAACAAAGATGTTATGAAGCCTATTTATAGTGCTTTGCGGACCGAGCGTGATACACTGCAAACACTTATTCACGCCGACACGGTTGATGAAGCGGCAATCCGGTCTGAAACAGCCAAGATTGCCGGAATTGAAGCCGACCTGAACGTAAACCGGGCTAAAATGGGAGTACAATTCCGCGCTATATTGACTCCTGAACAGCTTACAACTTTAAAAGCATTACAAAAGGAAAAACCTCATAGGGGTGGTAAACACACCCCAGAAGAATGGTAAATATCCATTACAGATTTTGATATGTGCCCGATCTACCTCCAAAGTGTGTGGCACATACAACTGGAGACTCTACATAGATAAGAGTCTCCAGTTTTGTTTAAAGCGCAATAATTCAGACCAAATGACGATGATTCATTCTTTTGAAAAGAAGTTATTGATAATCAGTACGTTGTAAAAACGTCAACAGCTCAATTAATCACCTGTCCTTGATAAAGCGTTGTCAGATAATTACACTCATTCGTGATGAATGAACGCAAGCTACGATTGACGGAGGAAAAAATGAAAATTGAAGTCATTGAAAGTATCAGTAAGGCACAAAAGGCTATATTTGGCAACGTTCTGGAAGCCATGAAATTATTTGTTGATGGCCTCTTTAAGAAGATTACTTGGCTTGAACGTTAATATGCTCCTCGCTTCTATGGTAAGCGCTTCGCCTGTCTGCGGATTACGTCCACGGCGATCAGCCTTTTGTTTGCCAACAAAGTTTCCGAAACCAGATATTTTCAGCATCTCTCCTGCTTCGAGGGTGCTTTTCATAATAGAAAAAAACAGCCTCAACCATCTCACCGGATTCTTTTCTTGTAAGACCGGTACTATCCTGAACTTTTTCAAAGATATCTGTTTTAGTCATGAGCGCCCTTCTCTTCAGTAAATGCCTGCAATGTGGAGAATGTAACGATTCAAGCTGGGAAGGTCAAACAGTTATTGGCCTGTATGGGAGAATAATGGTTGTGTAAAAACTAGACTTAGAGTGTAAATTTGAGGAGGAAATTATTTCCACCTATTGATATATAACACAACGGGGTAGTTGCCAATGAGCTACCCCGTTCTTATTCATTAACCTGATTATTAATTTTTGCAATGATTGCTGAATTTCCAAAATTAACCGACCATTATAGAGCTATAAGCTGCATCAAGATACTGATACATCAACACTCGATTCCCAATAACCATGCAGATTACAGCGTTGGTAAGCTACCAAGGTTACTTTGCCTGAAGGTGCCGCCTCTTTAGGTAACACAACGGTAAAGATGACTTTAGGCTGTAGATATCCCTTTGGCTGCATGTCAATTCTGCCTGCTGGCTCATTACCGATTGCAAGTTCAATATTCTCAATCCAATGGCTTGGGCTCATACCATGGAGCTTTTCACCAATCACTACCTCGACCGTAAATGGTTCGCCGACTTTAACTGATGCAGGTACAGATATTATTGGAGCATGTGATTTTTCAAGAGGCGTTTTATTAGCTTTATCCTTAACTCTATTGATGTTGGAATACAGTGACTGATCAACTTTCGTTGGGAAGTATTGATCCGCTGACACAAGCGTTGCACCAAAGCCTGTTGCAATAGTCCCGATAGCGGCCGTCTTCAGAAATGTTCGTCGATTCATAATTTCTCCTTTCACATGGTTAAAAAGCATTTTCCCGGTTGCCATGAACACAGATGAGCGTAATTGCCCATCTGAAAGTTATTAAGACATCCTACTTGAATGTCTTAATTATGAACTCTGCGATCCTTCTAGCATCATTGTCTGGCAAGGTTTTATCATCAAATCTGGTCATTCCTTCGCCAGGGTTCCTTATGATTCTTATTATGTCACCTGCGTTTTTTATGCCATTAGTTACACGGTCCTTTTCTGATAGCGTTTTGGTTGATTTTATAATGTTTCCACCGTTAAAATGACACTCTGTACAGTATTCTATGAATTCTGCTTCACCGCGAGATTGCTCTGCAATCAAAGTTGTACTTCTAACGGCTGCAACCACCGCTACACTCAAGACCATAATAAGACTCATTTTTGCCATTTTTTGCCAATTGTTCAAGTCAATTCTCCCAGAAGTTCTTTTTAATGCTTGCGGATAGCTGTATTTCACTTTTCGTTAAAAAGCTCCTTAGCCTTTGAAAAAGCCGTTCCCATATCTGGCAGGTGAGAAAGTTCAGGTACCACCTGGATGTAACGTACGACCCCTAACCTATCCACCACAATCACAGACCGCGCTAGCAGCATGCTGTCATCAATCAATAGACCAGTAGCTTTGCCGAATGAACCATCCCGATAGTCAGAAAGGAAGGTAATGTTGTGAAGTTTTGCCTCCTCAGAAAATCGTTTTTGAGCAAAGGGGGTATCGCGGCTAATAGTAACGCGCACTACGTCATCAGGGAGATTGACTCCACGTTCTCCCAAGTAATGTGTCTGAGCCTCGCAAACCTTGGTATCAATGGAGGGGACAAGACTAATAAGCAGCACCTTGCCCTTGAATTGTGAAAGATCCACTTTTTTCATAGTATAGGCATCAGTAAGAATTGTTTTCGGCAAGGGTTTGCCAATTTCCAGAGCCGTCCCTATAAGGATGTGTGGCTCACCTTTCAGAAATACCGATGTTCCAGGAGTTGAAGATGTTGAATCAATAATAATTTGTGACGCATTTGTAGAAGCGCAACCAGAAATGAGAATGAAAAAAAACCCGATAAGCATTGATTGGATCGATAATATATTCATGACATATCTCCTTTATTCTTAGAACGCGTAAAAGAGCCATTATTACTTTAGTCCCGTATTTCTATAGGCTGCCATTATATCGAATTACAGAAATAATATATAGTTAATCAGAGCCCCCCCCAAGATCACAATGTCAGGGTCGCTGACCCTGTCAATTGTTTTGCGTAAATGATGTTTATGGTGTTCAGGCATGAGCTTTTCCATATTGATTACAGAGCTGTAAAAGGAGTATAACCACCCTATTACTATCTACAAAAGGAGCCTTTATGAAAATCATACGTAAACAAGCATCCTGCCTAGCCATAGCTGTATTACTATCGTTTAGCGCCGCTTCCCTTTCTCAGGCCGGAGTAAACTGGAACGTCAATGTTGACATCGGCATACCGACAACACAAGTGCCGGTGCCACCACCACCTCCTCAAACTGTTATGCTGCCGCCGCAACCGCCACCTTTCGTTTATGTCCCAGAACTCGGGTATTACGTTGCGTCCGGAATATCATTTGACCTGGTATACGTCAATCGCATGTATTTCCATTTCCGTGACGGACACTGGTATCAGGCGGAACATTATGGAGCGCCATGGCGATACACTCCTGTAGAAAGGCTTCCACCTCTTATGCGACGACACAGCTATAACGAGTACCGCAACCACCGCGATGCAGAGTTGAGCCGATATAAGAGCGAAAAAGAGTACCGGGGCGATTTCCATCAGCCGCGAGGGAATGCGTACGGACACGACAAAAAGAATAAAGACGACCAAAGAGATAATGACCAAGGCGATCACGGCGGAGGTGAGCACGGACATAGTCACGGGAATAAGTAGCAGGCTGCAGATAGTGGACGGCACATTACCTCCAAAGCGTGTGGTACATATCCGAGTTGGATGACATGTCGATATATTATTCCGAAAATAATGAATACCTACGTAGAGAGGCCACCTCATCAGGTGGCCTCTCATATTGCCTCTATCTCTATGTATTCCCCCCTGTGCTAGTTTTTAGCAGCGACTTCAACAGTTTCATTATTAACAACTGATACAATCCCTTTTACCATTCCAGTTGCCATCAATACTGCCGGAATAACCTGTGCTACAACTATCAGCGCACAAAAACCAAGGAACACCCAAACAAAAATCCCACTGTTGTCTTCACGCATACCAGTTGCTGCCATTGCTGATGCTGGGGCTATGATTCCTGCGATTGTAATAATAAGTGCTCTCATGACATCCTCCCTTTTTCGATTGTTGTTGAATTAAATTGCATTTGTAATTGTTTATTACACAGATAGTGCCAAGTTTGTGCTTAAGAACACAGTAAAATGTAAACATCTGTTATTATGAGTATTATTTATTGGCAATGTAGCCACCGAAGACAATGACTGTCACAATACGAGCCCATGACTGTATGAGAAAATAATACTAATCACTTGTGATATAACAAAATATTTTTATATTTCAGCATGTTACTGTTTTTTGTATAAAAGTAAGAGTGTATGTGTCTTTTATACCTACCTTGAAAGCTGACCACCGACATGGATTTGGGAGGTCACCTGGAGCTTTTGGGTAAAAACACCTTGCTTGAGCGAAGCCGGGGAGATGATGGGGATCAAATTGCTTGATCATATCATTGTTGGGGACGGTACTTACCTTTCTTTTACGGAGAGGGGGTTGCTGTAAGGGCAGGGGGCCACTCTTGATAATATTCAGAGAGCGGCCTTTATTCATAGAGAGTAGCGAAGAATAAAAGTACCACGAAAGTACCACGATTAACTCAACAAAAAAAAGCACCTACAAGAAAACTTGTAAGTGCTTGAATTTTTTGGCTCCCCTTCGCGGACTCGAACCACGGACAAGGTGATTAACAGTCACCTGCTCTACCAACTGAGCTAAAGGGGAATAGGGACCAACAAAAGCGAACCGTTATCTATCATGTCCCGTGCAATAAAGTCAACCACATTTTATTCTGATTTACAAATTTACAAAAAAACGGTTACATCTTACAGGGCCTGCAGGTCTGCATCCCTCTGTTCCAACTCCTTGTCCATCTCCACTCTATAGCGCAAAAGTAATTCTGCAAAGGAAGGATCTGAAAGCGCCATAATCTGTATTGCAAACAGACCGGCATTTTTTGCCCCTGCTTTACCAATCGCCATCGTTGCCACCGGAATACCTCCCGGCATCTGAACTGTTGCGTAGAGGGCATCGACTCCATTCAGAGCCCCGCCTGGCATCGGCACGCCAATAACCGGCAAAATTGTATGTGACGCAACGACTCCCGCCAGATGTGCCGCCATCCCGGCACCGGCTATGACCACCTGAACCCCTCTGCCGGCAGCTGCCGATGCGAGAGCCATGGCACGTGCCGGTGAACGGTGCGCGGAGGCTATCCGCATTTCATAGGGTACAGCAAACTTTTTCAGTATATCAGCAGCTTCCTGCATAATCGGCAGATCGGTATCACTTCCCATCATCAGTAGTACACGCGGGGCAATTTTCATTCTTTCACCTCAAGCTTTTTCTCAGCAGCATTTTATAGACGCTCAAGCGCTTTTTTACCGATATCGGTCCGGGACTGTACACCCGGCCAGCTAATTCGTGAGACACCTTGATAGGCGGCGGCGATAGCTTCCTTAACGGTAGCTCCGAGTGCGGTAACGCCCAGGACCCGACCGCCGTTTGTGACACAGGCACCATCTTTCAGTGCGGTACCGGCATGAAAAACGTATAAATCCTTTACCTCTGCCGCCTGGTCCAGGCCCGCAATCAGATCACCTTTCCGGTAATCTCCCGGATACCCCTCTGAAGCCATGACAACGCAGACAGCAGTCTTGTCGTGCCATTCAATGGCACTGCTCCCCAGATCACCGTTGGCAACTGCGAGCAGAACCGGCACGATGTCTGATTTCATCCGCATCAAGAGTGGTTGACACTCAGGATCTCCAAAACGGGCATTAAACTCCAGGGTCTTAACTTCGCCGTCCTTTACCATTAAACCGGCATACAGCACCCCACGATACGGTCGTCCTTCAGCAGCCATGCCATCAATAGTCGGACGGATAACCTGCAGCATGGCTTTTTCATGAATAGCGGGAGAAACTACCGGTGCCGGCGAATACGCGCCCATCCCGCCGGTGTTTGGTCCGAGGTCATTATCAAAGATTGCCTTGTGATCCTGAGCACTGGCAAGTGGAATGACGTTTTTTCCATCGGTAATGACCAGAAAGGAAGCCTCTTCACCGGTCAGAAATTCCTCGATGACAACCCTCGAACCGGCAGCCCCAAATGCGTTGCCACTCAGCATGTCACGAACAGCAGAAATTGCTTCGTCACACGTCCGGGCAATTATGACACCTTTACCCGCCGCCAGACCGTCCGCCTTGACGACAATAGGCGCTCCGGTACTGTTGATAAACGCTTCGGCCTCGGCCTGATCGGTAAACACGCCGTAGGCGGCAGTCGGCACATGGTATTTCTGCATCAGGTCTTTTGAAAAGGCTTTGCTTCCCTCAATAAACGCAGCTTTCTGCGACGGGCCGAACACCTTTAGCCCGTGCGACTCGAACAGGTCGACAATACCGAGCGACAACGGCTGTTCTGGACCGACAACGGTGAGGTCAATGCTGTTTTCGTAGGCAAACGCCAGCAGTTTATCCAGTTGATCAACGGCAAGAGGAATATTCTCGGCAAGCGCGGCTGTTCCCGGGTTACCCGGGGCACAGTACAGCTTTTTTACGAGCGGCGACTGGGCAATTTTCCAGACGAGTGCATGTTCGCGGCCACCGCCGCCTATTACAAGTATTTTCATAGTGGATTCACCTCTGTTTTTTCCCTCATCCCTCTTCCCTCGTTCTGCATTTCAATGCCTGAAATGCCGCATGGTGGTGAAGATCATTGCTATGCCATGTTCGTTGGCGGCCTTGATAACTTCTTCATCGCGAACGCTGCCGCCGGTCTGAATGATGGCGGTTACACCGGCTTCGGCTGCGGCATCAACGCCATCACGGAACGGGAAGAAGGCGTCCGAAGCGAGCACCGTTCCCCGGATCGGAAGCAGCGCCTTCTGGACAGCAATTTTTGACGAATCGACGCGAGACATCTGACCGGCACCGATACCGACCGTCTGATCACGGTTACTGAACACAATGGCATTGGATTTGACGTGTTTGCAGACACGCCAGGCAAAATCAAGCGCTTCGTATTCTGACGCCGTCGGCTTACGCTCGGTGACCACCCGGCAATCAAGAGCATTGACCATTCTCAGGTCACGGCCTTGCAGCAGCAGGCCGCCGGTTACTCGCTTAAGATCGAATCCTCCGGCTATATAGCTGTCAAGAAGCGGCACCTGCATGACCCGGACATTCTTCTTCGCGGTAAATATAGCCAGAGCTTCATCGCTGTATCCGGGAGCGATGACCGCTTCTAAAAATGTTGAGGTGAGCTCTTTTGCCGTTTCTGCATCAACAGTGCGATTGAAGCCGACAATGCCGCCGAAAGCGGAGACCGGATCGCATTCACGCGCTTTGAGATAAGCGGTCAGTGTTGAATCGGCAAGGGCAACACCGCACGGGTTGGTATGTTTGATGATGACCGCTGCACTCTGTTCGAATTCCTTGACGGTTTCAATTGCAGCGTCAAGGTCGATGATATTATTAAAGGAGAGCTCTTTACCCTGTAGCTGTACGGCATTGGAAACGCATGGCTCCGATATCTGCTTCTCGATATAAAAAGCCGCTGACTGGTGAGGATTTTCGCCATAGCGGAGGTCCTGGGCTTTTTTTACCTGCAGCGTAAATGTCGGGGGGAATTCCTGCACCGTACCACTCAACCGCGATCCCAGATAATTTGATATCGCACCGTCATAGGCCGCTGTGTGCTGAAACACCTTTACCGCAAGGGCGAAGTTAGTCGTCGCTGAGACCTCGCCGGCAGATGCTTTCATCTCTTCAAGCACCAGAAGATAATCGGCACTGTCAACTAATACGGTTACATCCGGATAATTCTTGGCTGCCGAACGGAGCATGGTCGGACCGCCGATATCTATATTTTCAATGGCATCTTCAAGGTGACACCCTTCCTTGGCGGTTGTCGCCTCAAAGGGGTAGAGATTAACAACCACCATGTCGATGTTCTCAATACCATGTTCCTTCATCTTGGCGACATGTTCCGGATTCGAGCGCATTCCCAACAGGCCGCCATGTACCTTTGGGTGCAACGTTTTAACCCGACCATCAAGCATTTCCGGAAAACCGGTGAACTCGGAAACATCCTTAACGGTCAAGCCGGCTTCCCGCAACAATTTGGCGGTTCCTCCGGTAGAGAGCAGCTCAACGCCATACCCTGCCAACTGCTTAGAAAATTCAATAATGCCGCTCTTGTCAGAGACACTGATAAGCGCCCTGGTAATTTTTGCCATGCCCTACTCCTTGCTGAGATTGATTGACTGAAAAAGGGATTGCTTGTAGCACACTTTGGGCAAACATTCCAAACGTTTTCGGAAAGTTCAGACCAACCCGACAGCTATCGACGTGTTATGTGAGATAGACTCGCGGCACCCGCTTGCTGATGCCGCAGAAAATGGCATAGGGGATAGTATCCGCCCAGGCGGCCAGCTCTTCAGCATGAATGCAGCCACCTGCACCATCAGGCCCCATCAGGGTGATGGTATCTCCGACGGCAACACCATCAACCCCGGTGACATCAAGCATGATCCAATCCATACAGACGGTTCCGGCGACTCTGGCACGTTGACCGCGGATCAAGACTTCGCCCCGATTAGTGAGCGCCCGCGGGTAGCCATCGGCGTACCCGACCGGCACACTGGCGATCAGCGTGCGCTGACTGGCAGTAAAGCGGCGCGCGTAACTAACTGTAGTTCCCGATTCAACCCACTTGAGCATCGCGATTTGACTTTTAAGCCGCATGACCGGTTTCAAGTCAAGCTTTCCCTGAAAATCATCTGACGGGAGAGCACCATACATAGCTATTCCGGGTCTGATCAGGTTGCATCCGGGAATATCACGCAGTAATGCCGCAGCACTATTAGCGATATGAATGTAGCGCGGGCTGAAACCTGCCGTCCGAATCTCGGCCAACACCCAGGCAAAGCGTTCCGCTTGGAGTCGAGTGAAACAGCGACCCGGTTCATCGAGTTCATCTGCACTGGCAAAATGGGATATCACCCCTTCGAGGGTAATATATTGTAATTTTTTCAGTTCAACAAGAAACCGGGGCACATCCGTGTAGGGAATCCCCAATCGCCCCATTCCGGTATCAATTTTAAGATGTACCTGCGCCCTGCGAAAGAGTTTTCCTGAAGAGGCAGCCTGATTAAGCGCCTGTGCCTGTTCCAGAGTAAATATCGCTGTAGAAAGATTGTATCCGATGCATTTTCGCTCCTGACCGGGATAGATTCCACCAAGGAGAAGGATCGGCTTATCGCTGCCGCTTTTCCGGAGCTGAATCCCTTCAGCCAGGAAAGCAACGCCAAAGGCGTTAACTCCGAGAGTTTCGAGCTCCCGGCTGATATCCATAAAGCCGTGTCCATAGGCATCAGCCTTTACCACCGCCAGAATCTCGGTTTTTCGCGGAATCGTTGAACGGATCAAGGAATAGTTATGTTTCAGTGCGGAAAGATCAATCTCAGCATATGTAGGGCGACCATCGTACAAAGTTCGTTCACCTCGAATAAGATACTGTTACAAAATCATCTTTTTCCGCGCAGCGGCCAGACAACGCCCCATATCCGCACTATTGCGGCATGCCAGCGCCGCTCGCGCCAGTCGGCGGCACGAGTCAAAACTGTTCGAGCGAAGCGCCTGCTTTACAACCGGTATACTGGGGGCCGAGAGACTGAATTCCCGAATTCCCATGCCGGTTAACAACAGGGCACATAACGGATCGGCTGCCATTTCTCCACAGACGGAAGCTTTCTTGCCGGCTTTGTTAGCGGCATCAGCAACGCGTTTAATCGAATGCAGAATCGCCGGATGATACGGGTCATAATACTGTCTGACACCGGCATTGTTGCGGTCGGCAGCCAGCGTGTACTGAATCAGGTCGTTCGTGCCGATACTGACATAATCGACCTCCTGAATCAAAAATTCGATAATCTGCACGGCGGCAGGCACCTCAATCATGATTCCGAACGGGATATAGCCGGGAACGTCATGCCCTTCACGCAGCAGCTCGTTTCTGACCGTTGTCAGAATCTCACGAATCTGACGTATTTCGTCAATACTGCTGATGAGGGGAAACATAATCGTCGGGTTACCGGCATGTGATGCCAGCAATATACCGGCCAACTGTTCCCTGAAGATATCCTGTCTCTCCAGCGAGACACGAATCGACCGCCAGCCGAGAAAAGGATTATCTTCTTGTGGATGTGGAAAATACGAAAGCCCTTTATCCCCGCCGATATCAAGCGTGCGGATGTTAACTGTCTGGCCGGGAAAGCCCTCCAGAATTTTACGATAAACGACGGCCTGCTCCTCACGGTTCGGAAAAGCCGAGCGAGCCATATACGGAAACTCGGTACGATAGAGCCCCACCCCTTCGGCGCCATGCAGAATTGCGACTCTGACATCTGAGATCAATCCGATATTGGCACTCAGTGTAACAGCAACACCATCGGTCGTAATCGCCGGCAGATCCCGCAGACCCTCCAACTCTTTCATACGACCGGCGTACTCCTGTTCAAGGCGGACATATTCTTTTTTGATGGCAGCATTAGGGTTCAGATAAATGTGCCCCGAGGTGCCGTCTACGATGATCTCGTCCTTGACGTTAGCCGCTGCCATCACGCCCGGCACACCGAGAACCGCCGGAATCCCGAGCGATTTTGCCATGATGGCGGCATGCGAGTAGGCGTTACCCTTTTCGGTAATAATACCGAGGATTTTGCTCAGATCGAGCATCGCAAGGTTAGATGGGAAAATTTCATCCGCTACAAGTACCCGCTTCTCTTTAAGCGTCACCTCAGCAGAATTGTTCCCTTCTATCGCGTCAATAACCCGGCGCCCGATATCCTCCATATCCGCCGAACGTTCACGCAGATACGGATCCTCCATGGCCGAAAACGCCTGAATATAATGCTGGACAACATCATGAACCGCTCGGGTTGCACCCATCCCCTGTTCAATCAGATCGGTGATCTTGGCTGAAAAGCTCCGATCTTCCAGTATCATCAAGTGAGTGTGAAAAATCGCGGCATCATCGGCTGAGAGTGTTTCACTCACCCGTTTTTCCATGTAAATGGTCTGAATTTTAGCCTTTTCAAGAGCCTCGACAAATTTGTGTTGTTCTTCAGCCGGAGTCCCTACTTTTGCCAGCTTGATGACTTTGTCGTTGAAGCGGTCGAGAATGTATATTTTCCCACGGCTGAAGCCGGGCGAGACGGCGATGCCGCTCAATGACCGGGAAACGGCTGCCTTCTTCTTTTTTCCGGCACCGGGTACGGGTGATTCATCGACCGGACCACCCTTGATCTTGGCAAGTTCCTGCTCAAACCAGGCGCGCTCCTGTTCCTTATGCTGGATAGAATCAAGCAGTCGCGCGTTGTGGACAATGCTGCCGATCTGAAACGTGATAGTACGCAGAACGCTGATTTCATCATCGCTAAAGCGGCGGATTTCCCGGGTCTGTACGACAATGACACCGATCGGAGCCTTATGTTCGAACAACGGCAAACCGAGGAACGAAAGGAACCGTTCTTCTTTTGCCTCCTTGAAATATTTGAAGCGCGGATGGGCCGGAGCATTGTCGGTCATAACCATCTCGCGCGTTTCAACGGCAAGACCGCTCAGGCCCTCATGGACCTTCATGGAAACACGGTTCACGGAGGTTTTGGAAAGACCCTTGGTGGCCTTCAAGGTAAGCGTTTCGCCATCTTTTTCCAGCAGGTAAATCGAGCAGACATCGCTCCCCATACGCTTGGCGACCAGGGTAACGATATTATCAAGAGTATCCTGCAGATCATGTGAATGCAGGATAATCGAACTTATGTCTTCAAGAGTGCGCAGGCCGAGTGATTGATGTGGCTCTTTCATGTCAGGTACCTTCGTGGTGAAATTTCATTTTGTGCTGCAGAGAGCCGACTATCGCCATCCCCGGCAGGTTTACCGCTATACATAACCTAATGCCACCAGCGCCTTCCAGGCTCCAACTATTCCAAGCAGGGCAACGATCACCCCCATCCAGCGCTGGAAGATCCCGCGCCCGAGAGCAGACAGTGTCGAAGCCACCTGTCCGTAGGCCAGAAGCACCGGCAGCGTACCGCCCCCAAAAGCCAGCATCATGACGCCTCCCTTTAATGCGGAGCCGCTCGTCGCCGCTGAGATAAGCACTCCGTACACCAGACCGCACGGCAGAAAACCCATCAGAAGACCTGCCGGGAGGGCTGCCAGTACCGACCTGCTCTCCGTCAGGCGCGACAGCAACCGCCTCAAAAGCAACGACCCGGAACCATCGAGCGCCGATATTCCGAGAGAACGCACACCCAGAGCGGTAAAGAGCCCGATTGCTGCAACAAAAAGATTGGCGGCCAGAAACAGCCATTTTACCGCAGGTTTCAGCGACTCGACTAAACCGGCCCGGGCGACCAGGCCAAACAGAAGTCCAAGCAGGCTGTAGGTGATGATGCGACCGGCATGGTACAAAACATTAAAAAGAAAACGACGACCGGCGTCAGAGTCACGCTGTGATAACGCCAGTGCGGTCACTATCCCGCCACACATGCCGAGACAATGGCCACTGCCGGCAAGGCCGACCGAAAATGCCAACCAGATTTCAACCATCCCCTCAGGTTTCCAGCGCGCCGATCAGGCTCTTGATGTCGGCAACACCGTTGGCAATCAACCACGCTTCCATATCCTCGGCAATCTTCTGAGCTGCCCCGGGATTGATAAAACTGGCAGTGCCGACCTGAACTGCGGTCGCACCGGCAAGCATGAATTCGAGTGCATCAACAGCGTTCATAATTCCGCCGATCCCTATAATCGGCACCTTGACCGCCTTTGCCACTTGCCAGACCATGCGCAGGGCAATCGGCTTGATGGCCGGTCCGGAAAAACCGCCGGTGATATTGGCCAGCACAGGCCGGCGCCTGTTCAGATCAATGGCCATACCAATCAGGGTATTGATCAGTGATAACGCATCCGCACCGGCATCTTCACAGGCCCGGGCCATGGCGACCACATCGGTCACGTTGGGTGAGAGCTTGACGATCAGCGGCTTCTTCGTCGCTGCCCGACAGGCGCTCACGACCGAAGCGGCGCTATCTGGATCAGTACCGAATACGATCCCCCCCAATTTAACATTCGGGCAGGAGATATTAACTTCAAGGCCTGCTACTTCTGGTATTTCATCCAACCGCCGCGCCATTTCGGCATACTCATCAACGGTATTACCGAAAAAATTTGCGATTGCGGGAGTATTGACCGAGCGCAGATACGGGACTTTTTTGGTGATGAAGGCATCGATACCGACATTCTGCAAGCCGATGGCGTTCAGCATTCCGCCGGGAGTCTCGACAATGCGCGGTGTCGGATTACCGGCCCGGGCTTTAAGCGAAAGACCCTTGGTTATAAAGGCGCCGATCGATGCCATATCAACATATTCCGCAAACTCTTCGCCATAACCGAACGTACCGGAGGCGGTCATCACCGGGTTACGAAGCGGGATTCCGGCAAGATTAACACTCATATCAGGCTTCATGTATCATTCCCTCCACTTCAGTTCGCCCGCTTCAAAAACCGGGCCCTCGGTACAGACGCAACGGAAGTCAGGAGTTTCCGGAGAATGGGAGCGCCCCGGGGCAACGCAGCCGAGGCAGGCGCCGACACCGCACGCCATATACCCCTCCAGCGACACCTGACAGGGAATAGAGCGTTCCGCGGCGATTCCGGCCACGGCGTTCAGCATGCCGTGAGGACCGCAGGCATAGATCGTTGCTCCCCCCTGCATCTGATCAAGCCTCCTCAACAGCGCCTCTGTCACCAGACCGCACTCCCCGAGAGAACCATCTTCAGTAGCGGTATAGCACTCAACCCCCAACCGTTCGAATTCAGTAATGCAGAGAATGTCATCCCTTGTTCGCCCACCGGCAAAGAGCCTGACCTTTGATTCTTTAATCAGCTCTTTTGCCAGCAGATAGAGAGGCGCCAGCCCTACCCCTCCGCCGACGATAAGCTTCTCTTCATCCGGCGCACCGAGGTCAAAACCTTTGCCGAGCGGGCCAAGTATGTCGAGCAGGTCAGAACCATGCAGCGCCGACAGCATCGCGGTCCCCTTCCCCACCACCCGGTAGAGCATTTCCATATACGGCTGTGGATGGGCACCGCTCTGGGCGGGGGTGTAGCTGCCGATATCAAAGATGCCGAAAGGACGACGCAGCAGCGGGTCAATGGCACCGTTGACACGTACCATGACAAACTGGCCGGGACGTGCCGAGGCACATTCAGGCGGTGCGGTCATGCGCATCCGCCAATATCCTGGAGAGACTTCAACATTCGACAGAATCATCGCGGTAAACTGCATTACTGGTTCTCCTTGCTATTTAATTGCCTCCCCCTTGATAAAGCAGGTCTAAAGGGGATTGAGGGGGATTAGCCTTTGAACTCGCATCTAATCAACCAGCATTTCTCGAATTATATCTTTTACTTTTCGGATATGGCGAAGATCAAGCGTGCCAAGTTCCTTGACCAGGCGCACACGATCAACAGTCCTGATCTGATCGAGAACAATCCACGCCTGTTTTCCTTCAAAACGAAGCGTTACCCGGCTTGGATACGCATGAGATTTGGTTGTCATAGGTGCGATCATGACGGTTTTGAGATGGGCATTCATTTCGAGTGGTGAGACGACAAGACAGGGGCGGGTCTTTTTGATCTCATGCCCAACGGTAGGATCGAGATTGACAAGATAGATGTGGTATTGACTTACTTCCACTCCCACGTCTCCAGATCCAAGGCGTCATCGATCAATAATGCATCGTCACCATTCAGATGCATGGCGGCAAAAGCGCTGTCCCACCCTTCGCGCGGCGTTCGGGTTATCGGACGAATGATGATCTCGCCTTTGCCCGGACATATTTCAACCTCATCCTGCATATTGTACTGACGCAAAAGCACTGACGGTATGCGTATACCCTTTGAATTGCCAATAGAAACAAGGTGTGCGTGCATGAAGCACCTCCTGGATGGGGATACATTGTAATTACAAAATAGACGGATTACTGTCGGGAGGTCAAGTAGAAATCACACCGGGCTCGCGCCTATTTGCTTTATGTTCTACCGATAGACCTGGCTATTTCAAGTTTTTTGCCATCAACACCGCATCATCCCTGCCTTCATAATAATTGAGACGGACACCGGTACGGACAAAACCACACCGTTCGTAAAGGGCAATGGCCGCTCTATTTGATGCACGCACTTCGAGTGCCAGCAGTTCCGCCTCTTTTTCCCGCGCTACGGCTACGGCATGATCCATCAGCAGTTGTGCAATACCCCTCCCCCTCTGTTCCGGTACAACGGCAATATCCAGAATCTGCGCTTCCTCGAATAATGACATCAGACAGACATACCCAACGACCATACCGTTATACTCGGCCACAGACGGGAACGAATGTGGTGCCGTTATTTCGTGTTCAAAATGGTCCCGGCACCACGGAGCTGAAAACGATGCCTGCTCAATAGTCAGGACAGCATCGAGGTCAGCGCTGGTCATACCGCGGATAATAAGAGTGTAAGGTTCATTCATAGAATTGGCCATATTATGCAAACCTGCAGCTCTTGTAAACGCTTTAAATATTGACAGTACACATATTATCTGTATAACAACGATAATACTTTATAACGAGGGACTAACGTATGTATGACATTGAACATAGTATCGGATTTCTGCTGTCAAAGGGATACCAGCGGGCCTGGGCCATCATGAGGGAAGAGATTGAATCGTATGACCTCACTCCACCGCAGTTCGCCCTGCTCTCGTTCCTCTGGCAACAGGACGGCCTGACACAGGTAGAGCTGTCGGAAAAGGGGCAGATTGATCGTTCCACCGTCGGGGGGCTTATCGACAGACTGGAACGAAACGGCCTGCTTGAACGCCGGCAACACCCGCAGGATCGCAGGTCGTACAAAATTTACCTTACGGAGCAGGGGAAAAATATGGAAAGCACCCTGACCGCATGCGCCGAACGGACGCTCGCCAGATTCACCTCGGGGCTGAATAGTGATGAGTGTAAAGAGCTCAAGCGCATGCTGGAAATTTTGCGCGGAGAACGGAGGGTGTATGAAACTCCTTCATGCTAGTCTGCTCTTTATCTGCTTCACCGTGGCACCCTACGCCTGGGGGGCGCCGCTTTCTCTGCAGGATTGCCTGCAGAAAGCTGACGAGAACAATCCTGCTCTAAGAAGCGCTTCCTGGGAGAGTCGCATTGCTGAAGAAAACAGCCAGATTGCGTCTGTTGCCGCTTACCCGCGCGTTGATGTCCAAGGTGGCTACACGATGCAGATGAAGCCGCAGGCGGTAAAGCTGGGGGGAGCCGTTGCAGAAACCCAGGAAGCGAATTATGCTTTTGCCGGAATTGGCGCATCCTACACCATCTACGATTTTGGACGCCGTGATGCCCGGATCCAGAAGGAGAACGCGTACACGGAAGCCGCATCTCAGGGTTTTAAGTTCACCAGGGGCGATGTCGCCCTGCAGGTGATAGAAGCGTATTTCAGAGTTCTTGAGGCGGGGAAACTGACTCGGGCTGCGGGTGAGGAGGTCACTCAGATAACGGAGCACCGGCGTGTTGCGCAGGTGCTGCTTGAGGAGGGGACCGTAACCCGCAATGATGTCCTGCAGGCAGATGTGCGCCTCGCCTCTGCTCTGCAGAAACAGTTAACGCTGTTCAACAGACAGGAGAACAGCTGGCTGCTGCTTAATTTTCTAACCGGCACCCCACCCGATTTTCGTGGGGAACTTGACGAGGCAACCGCAGTCAACAGTACCGGGCAGACCGGGGTGAGTGACAGCGACACAGCCGGCAACCGTCACGACATACTGGCCCAGAAGCAGGTACTTGAGGCTCGCGGCTATGAAGTACAGGAGAACAGGGAACACTATCTGCCTGAGATCTATACCCGATTGGGAATGGATTACATTCAGAATGACAGGGTCCGGGAGCAGGCGATTTTTTCGGCAACGCTCGGAATTCGAATCAACCTTTTCGATGGTTTTGCTGCCGATGCTGCGCGGGGCAAAGCGGTAAAGCAGCGGTCACGCCAGCAGGATGCCCTTCGCCTGGCAAACCAGCGTGCCCTGCTGGAAATCGCGACAGCGCGCAATGATGCAACTATCGCCAGGGAACGAATCGGAGTATCAGAAGCGGCAATCAGGCAGAGTGATGAAAATCTCCGGATTAACCGCGAACGCTATCAGGAGCGGGTTGGCACCGCGACGGAAGTGCTTGATGCCCAAACGCTGTCAACACAAGCCAAAACCGAGCATTATCGGGCTCTTTACGACTATCAGGTTGCAGTAGCACGACTGCAGAGCGCACGCGGAGAATTGTAACGTTTAATACACCGGAGGATATATGGCAGAAGAAACAACAGTACCGGCAGAATCAGAGACCGCACCAAAACAGGCCGGCAGCAAAAGAATCAAAGGATTGGTCATCCTGCTGACCATCATTTTAGTTGGAGTATGGCTCGGCCTGAACATGTTCATCTCAAGCAAAACCCATATTGAAACGGACAATGCCTTTATTGATGCCCACGTAGTACCGGTATCATCAAAAGTTCCCGGAACGGTGGCCCGTCTGCTGGTCAAAGACAACCAGCTTGTCAAACGGGGCGATCTGCTTCTCGAAATCGACCGGCGGGACTATCAGCTGCAGATTGCCAAGGCTGCCGCCGGAGTCGGCATTGCCGAAAATGAGCAGAGCGGTGAACAGATGAAGGTCGAGGGCGCACGAGCGGCTGTGCAATCGGCACAAGCCCGCTTTGAACAGGCAGTGGTGGATCAGGGTCGCGCCGAAAAACTCTTCAGCCGCGATGTGCTGCCGAAAGAGCAGCTTGATCGTGCAACAACCGCCAGAGTGGTCTCTGCAGCAGAGCTGAAAGAGGCGCAAGAGACACTCAGAAGAGCGCAGGCCGATGCCGGACTGATCGTCAAGAGCGGCAGCAAGGCTAAAATTCTGCAGCGTAAAGCGATGCTGGACGAGGCGGAACTGCAGCTTTCATACACAAAGATATATGCCGTGCAGGATGGTTACGTCACCCGGAAATCGGTTGAAGAGGGTGTCAACATTCAGGCCGGTCAGCCCCTGCTGGCGCTGGTGCCGCTTCATGAGACCTGGATCACGGCCAACTACAAGGAGCGCCAGATCACCTGGCTCAAACCGGGCCAAAAAGTCGAATTCACCGTGGATGCGTATCCGGGCAGAACTTTCAACGGTACGATAGACAGCATAATGGCCGGAACGGGTGCGGCATTTTCACTGCTGCCGCCGGAAAACGCCACCGGTAACTATGTAAAAGTCATCCAGCGGGTACCGGTCAAGATAACCATCGACAGGAGCTCTGATACTGAGCGTTTGCTGCGGATCGGCATGAGTGTCATTCCGGTCGTACTGACCGGCAGGACCAGCGGTGAAGTCCTGAAGGAATTGAATCCGTTTAAATGAGCGCAGATAAAACCATAAATAAATGGCTGATCACGATCACCGTCATGCTCCCCGCCATTATGGAAATCATCGACACTTCGGTCGCCAACGTGGCCCTGCCGCATATGCAGGGGAGTCTTAACGCCGGAACTGACGAGGTTACCTGGGTATTAACATCATACCTTGTTGCCAATGCCGTAATACTTCCGATGACCGGCTGGCTCTCCCGCGTGTTCGGCCGCAAGCGCTTTCTGATGACCTGCATCGTGCTGTTCACACTGGCATCGCTGCTCTGCGGTGCCTCGCCCAACCTGGCAACGCTGATATTTTTCCGGATTCTTCAGGGGGCGGCCGGCGGCGCCCTGATCCCGATAAGCCAGGCGATCCTGATGGAGACGTTCCCGCCGCATCAACGCGGTATGGCAATGGCAATATTCGGAGTGGGCGCCATGTTCGGCCCGATTGTCGGCCCTGCGCTTGGTGGCTGGATAACCGATAATATGAGCTGGCGCTGGATCTTTTACATCAACCTGCCGATCGGCATCATTGCCATGGTTATGTGCGCTTTTTTTATTTTTGATCCCGACTATCTGCGCCAGAAAGCGAGCGCCCTCAAGATCGATTATTGGGGGATTTTTCTGCTGGTGGTCAGCATGGGGTCGTTGCAGGTGGTGCTGGACAAAGGTCAGCAGGAAGATTGGCTTAATTCACCTTTTATTATCACCTTCAGCATCATTACCATCGTTTCCCTGATAGCACTGGTCTGGGTGGAGCTGGCCCACAAACATCCGATCATCAACCTGCGCCTGTTCAAAAACGTCTCTTTTTCGGCAGGAAATCTGATCATGTTCGTTGTCGGTTTCGCCCTCTACAGCTCAATCATGCTGATACCGCTGTTCCTGCAGAACCTGATGGGCTACTCGGCCACCGACGCCGGCATGGTCATGGCTCCGGGCGGCATAGCGACACTCATCACCATGCCGCTGGTCGGAGCGGCACTGGCCTCGCGGGATGGACGAAAAATTATATTTTTCGGGCTGCTGCTCGGTGCCACATCGATGTTTATCATGCAGGGGCTTAATCTGCAGGGAGCGTTCTGGAATTATACCTGGCCGCGTATCGTCCTCGGCTTTGGTCTGGCGATGATCTTTGTGCCGCTTACGACCGTTACGCTCGCCTCTATCTCCCGGGAAGAGATGGGGAATGCCACCGGCATGTTCAGCCTGCTGCGCAATATCGGCGGCAGCATCGGCATCGCCATAGCGGCAACGCTACTCACCCGCTACCAGCAGTTTTACCAGACAAGCCTGGTCGCCAACGTCAATCCCTACAATCCGGTCTGGCAGATGCGCTTTGAGGGCTTGAAACAGGCGCTGGTATCAAAGGGAATCACCGCATCAGAAGCAGATACCAAGGCGCTTGGGATGATGTACGGGGCCGTCAGGCAACAGGCTGGCGCTCTCGCTTTCAACCGCATTTTCTTTATCATCGGCCTCGCCTTTCTGATCATTATCCCGCTGCTGTTCCTGCTGAAGCGACCTTCACACGCAGAAGAAGGGAGCACAGGGCATTAAAAAACGGGGCATACAATCTGATATGCCCCGCTTTACGCATTATATTTTTCCCGCCGGACTACTTCTCTTTTTTTACCGTAAATTTATAGCCACTGAACATACTGGATATTTCACTGCCATGCTCCTTGATGTCCATCAACCAGGCGCTGTAGATATGGTTGATGATAAAACCGAAGATCATCCACATACTGACGTGATGGGCAAGACGCATCCCCTGGTTGCTGAAGAGGGAGTACATGAATCCGAGCGATTTGTGCATGACCCCGTTCGGAGCGTGTTCGGCATACAGCGAAAATCCGGTCAGAATCATCAGAATATACAACATGAAAAGAGCGAAATAAGCCGTCGTCGCCAAAGGGTTATGCCCGACTGTTTCGGGGACTTCCTTGTCCACGAACATATAATAGCGGAGCATCTTGACCATTTTCTCTCTTCCCCCGGCAGTCAGAAAAGGGAAGAATGCTTTCCATCCGGCATATTCATTACCGATGAGCGACCAGATAATACGGGAAAGGACGCTGACCGCAAACGCGTAAGCTGCGGTAAAATGAACAAACCGTATCCACCCCATGGTAAAATCTGACGCTGAACCGCCAAAAGAAACCGGATTACCGATAAAAAAACCGGTAAGAGCAAGGATTACGATGGAGAGGACATTGGTCCAGTGGGACCAGCGGACCGGAAGCTCCCATATATAGCGTTTGAATTTTGCTTGATTAGGCATGGTTACCCTCCTAGGACACCTTGACCTTGACCACTTCATTGCCGTCAACATCCATCACATGGACTGCGCAGGCCATACAGGGGTCAAAGGAGTGAATGGTGCGCAGAATTTCAAGCGGCTTGTTTGCATCGGCCACCGGCGTACCAACCAGAGCTGCTTCATACGCGCCGCGCTGCCCTTTGGCGTCACGCGGAGACGAGTTCCAGGTTGAAGGAACAACGGCCTGATAGTTGAGAATCTTTTGATCCTTGATCTTGATCCAGTGACCAAGAGCGCCACGGGGTGCTTCGTGGAAGCCGTACCCTTTCGCTTCAACCGGCCAGGTGGATGGGTCCCAGCTCTCATTATTATGGATACGATAATCACCCTTGGAAATATTGCCGATTAATTCATCAAGCCACTTTGGTGTCTGCTGGGCAATCAACAGGGCATCAATCCCGCGGGCAGCGGTACGCCCAAGCGTTGAGAAGAGCGCCGGAGCACCGACCCCCAACTTGCCGAGCACCAGATCGACAACCGCCTTGGTCTCTTTGTGACCGGACGCATAGGCGACCAGAATGCGTGCCAGAGGGCCAACCTCCATCGCTTTCTCTTCATAGCGCGGAGACTTGGCAAATGAATATTTCGCGTTGGTATCAAGATTTGTGTATGGAGGTTTCGGGCCGGTATAGCGCACTTCCGTTTCACCTTCATACGGATGCAGACCTTTTCCGGCTCCAGCGCTGTTTTCAAACCAGGAATGATCAACATATTCGGCTATTTTGCCCTGGTCAATCTTGATGACTTTGGAAAGATCCTTGTCGAGCAGGGCACCGGAAGGAAACCAGAGGTTGCCGTTGGCATCCGGGAATTCACCGTACGACATATAATTTCCGAGACCACCACCGATTGCCGCCCACTCTTTGTAAAAGGAGGCAACTGCCAGCAGATCAGGGATGTACACTTTCTCGACGAAGTCCTGCGCCTTTTTCAGCAGACGCTTGATTTCCATCAGCTTGTCCGCGTTGAGAGCATTCTGGGAATCAGGATCGATCGGGATTGACATACCACCGACGAGGAACGATTGCGGATGCGGGTTCTTACTCCCGAGAATCGCGTGAATTTTGATGACATCCTTTTGCCATTCAAGCGCTTCAAGATAATGGGCAGTCGCCATGAGGTTTGCTTCAGGCGGCAGTTTATAGGCGGGGTGACCCCAGTACGCGTTGGCAAAAGGGCCCAGTCGACCGGACGCAACAAACGCCTTTACCTTGTCCTGAATCGCCTTAAAGTAGGTGGCCGAGTTATTGGGCCAATCGGACAGTGACGCGGCAAGGGCTGCAGTTTTAGTCGGGTCGGCTTTCAGGCCTGATGTGATATCAACCCAGTCAAGTGCATGGAGGTGATAGAAATGGATGACATGATCCTGCACATTCTGGATACCCATGATGATATTTCGAATCAGCTGGGCGTTTGGCGGGATCTTGATTTTAAGCGCATCTTCAACCGCCCGGACTGAAGCAATCGAATGAACGGTTGTGCAGACTCCGCAGAAACGCTGCGTCCAGAACCAGGCATCACGCGGGTCACGCCCCTTCAGGATCTTTTCAATACCACGAAACATGGTGGCGGAACTCCAGGCGTCTTTTATAAAGCCCCCTTCAATCTCGGCTTCAATGCGGAGATGCCCCTCGATGCGGGTAATCGGATCTACGACAATCCTGGCCATATGTTATCCCTCCTTAGTTTCTTCAGGTTCTTTGTCTTTACGCAGCGCATTCAGAGCGCCATGAACAGCGAATGCCGCACCGACTCCAGCCACCAGGCCGAGCCCGATTTTGTCGGCAGTTGCTTCAATACCGAAACCGGGAACATTGGGCAGGCGACGGTACAGCGGTGACATGGTATCCCAGAATTGCGGTTCGGAGCAGCCTGCACAGCCATGCCCGGAAGCAACGGGCCAGCTGGTTTTTTCATTGTACCGCTGGGTCGGACAGTTGTGGAACGTGGCCGGCCCCTTGCATCCCATCTTGTACAGACAGAAGCCTTTGCGATGGGCATCATCACCCCAATGTTCAACATACTGGCCGGCATCGAAATGCGGACGCCGCTCGCAGTTATCATGAATGCGCTTCCCATAGGCAAAGAGTGGACGACCTTTGCTGTCCATGGCGGGTATTTTGCCGAAGACCAGATAATGCACTATCGTAGCGGTCAGGTTATCAGCGTTGCACGGGCAACCGGGCAGGTTGATGACGGTGGCGCCGGGGACCGCCTCTTTAACGCCGACGGCACCGGTCGGATTGGGAACAGCAGCGGCAATACCGCCATACGCAGCACAGGTTCCAATGGCAATCGTTGCCAGGGCACTGCCACATACCTTGCGGGCCAGTTCCAGATGTGTTTTACCGCTGGTGCAGCCATACACACCATCATCTTTCATTGAAATGGAACCTTCAACAACACAGAGGTACTTGCCTTTGTATTTGGTAATTGTAGCTTCCAGCGCTTCATCGGCCTGATGCCCGGCAGCGGCCATAATCGTTTCGTGATAATCTACTGACAGAATATCAAGAATGATCTCACCGACGGTCGGATTGGCGGCACGCAGCAGCGCTTCTGTATCACCGGTGCAATCCTGGAAGTTCATCCAGACCAGCGTCGGACGCTTCACCTCGTCCAAGGCCTGAGCTACGGAGGGAGCAAATGATGCCGGCAGCGACAGTGCCGCCGTCATTGCGGTACAGAACTTGAGGAAGTCACGCCGGGAGACCCCTCGCTGTTTGAGAACCTCGCCAATCGAGTATTCCCGTGTTTCTAAACTTTGTTCTGCTTTTTCAAAAACATCACAATTATTTTGCTTACTCATTCCTAACCCCCTTTCAGAAGCTTCTGCTGATGTAAATCTATCTGAATTTATTCTTTATTCTTATGGTAGCGTTTATATAAATATAAAATTGTTATATAGCAACTGTTTTTTTCATTTTCAGGGGCGTTTTTTAAAAAAAGGACACGTCCTTCATCTCGACAAGGGCAAAGCCGGCCGGCTGAAGGACGCGATATGGGAGGGGGGGCGAACCAGCTACTTTCTTATTTTTTTGACCTTCCTCTTTTTCATATTATCAGTAACTCTTTTCAAAGCTCTCGCTATCAGTAAGCGATGGCTCCCATCACCATTGCCATCAGCAGGGGTGCGCTGAACATAGGTGCCATCCGGCTGCATTTCCCACGCAGAACGCTGGTCAGCCAGATGCGTATCAAATATGATGCGCAGCTCCCTGGTCAACTCCACCGGCTCCACAGGGCAAAGAATTTCTACGCGGGCTTCCAGATTGCGCTTCATGGCATCGGCAGAAGCGATAAAATATTCATCGGCGCCACCGTTGTGAAAATAATAGATTCGTGCGTGTTCCAGAAACCGGCCGACAATACTTATGACCGTGACAGTTTCGGAAAGCCCGGGAATCCCCGGCCGCAAACGGCAGGTATCACGCACAATAAGATCGATCTTGACTCCGGCCATGGAGGCCCGATAGAGCGCCTTTACAACATCGCCATCTTCAAGAGCATTGATTTTAAACTGAATGAGTCCGCCACCGGCGGTACGATGGCAACAAATCTCACGCTCTATTTTTTCAAGAAGCGCTTGTTTAAGCATTCGAGGGGCGAGAGCGAGCTTGGAGTATTTTCGTTTCAGCATAAAACCGGTAGTGAGAAAATTGAACAGTTCGGTAACATCCTCAGCGATGAACTGATCACAGGACAACATCCCGACATCACTGTACAGCCGGGCGGTATCTGAATGATAATTGCCGGTGCCGATATGGAAATAGCGGCGCAGGGCATTGTAATCCTGGCGAACGACCAGAATAACCTTGCCGTGGGTCTTCAAGCCGATGACACCATACGTGACGTGTACTCCCGCTTCTTCCATCCGCTCTGCGAGACTGATGTTGGTCGCCTCATCAAAGCGGGCTTTCAACTCGACAACGACGGCAACCTGTTTACCGTTGTGAGCTGCCAGTATCAGAGCATCAATAATCCGGCTCTGCTTTGAAGTGCGGTAGAGCGTCATTTTAATACCACGCACCTTGGGATCAGTCGCCGCCTCACGCAGAAAGCGTTCAACAGAGGTAGAAAATGATTCATACGGATGCTGCAGCAGAATCGAGCCGACCTCCCGTATGACATGAAAAATGTTACGCTGCGTTTGCAGCTTCGGATGATCAACCGGGTGATGCGGCGGGTCATGCAGGCGAGGAAAGTCGAGTTTTGTCAGCTCAAAAAGGTCCCGCATCGCAAGCAGACCGGGGACTTCAAAAACGTCAGTTTCTTCATTGAGTTCCAACTCGGCAGCAAGACGCCCACGATGAACCGGATTCATGCCGGCGACAATCTCCAGTCGCACAATCGGGGCAAATTTCCGTTCCTTCAGCTCCGATTCGATCATCTCCATCAGATCGTCGGCCTCCTCTTCATCCTTTTCGGTATTGGCATTTCTGGTCACACGAAAAAGCTCGCACGACATAATATCCATACCTGGAAACAGCATATCCAGGTTGTTCATCATGACCTCTTCAAGCCGGATGAAATGGTCGCCCTTGCCGATCCTTATAAAGCGCGGAGTTCCGGCATTAACCGGCACTTTGATCCGTACCAGTGAGTTTAGCCTGGCCTTGGGGTACTGCAGAGAGACCAGCAGATTGAGCGACAGGTTTGAGATAAATGGGAATGGGTGAGCGGGATCTATTGATTGCGGCGTCAACAGCGGAAATATGTTTGCATAATAAAATTCTCGCAGCAGCTTCTTTTCTTTGGGTGTCAATTCATCATAATTCTCAATCAGGATATTTTTATCTTCCAGCAGAGTGCATATATTTTGGAACTCCCGCTCCTTGCGGGCCTCAATATCGCGCACTTCAGCCTGACATTCCGTCACCTGCTGGCGGGCGGTGCGGCCATCAAGCGACAGTTCCCGCATTCCGGCACCGATCTGCTGCTTCAGGCCGCCAATGCGCTTCATAAAAAATTCATCCAGATTAGCACTGACAATAGCTATGAATTTGAGTCGCTCAAGCAGCGGCGTACGATCATCCTCCGCTTCGTGGAGTACCCGGCGGTTGAAAGAGAGCCAGGTCAGCTCACGGTTTAAAAACCATTGACTGTCGTGAAGATCGAATTGAGGGACTGTTGGTATCGGGGCAGATAACGGTTCAACCGGCTTGGCGGCTTTAACTGTTTTTATTTTTTTGACTTTCACCGGCTTTACTGAAACTGTCGCACCCGGTGCTTTTTTTATTTTTTTGGCAGGCTGTTTCTTTTTGGCTTGGGTGACTTTCACATGCTCTCCAGTTTCAGTAAAATTAACCACATGTCATGATTGTACCCAATTTAACTGCGACTGCAACACGTTTCATCGTAAATTGAGGAATAGTTCCGCAGGATCATGTTTTCCGTACAGCTGATTCATCGCAATTTGCATCCTCCTCCCTCTTTATGCTACACCTTACTTCATGAAAAGACTCAATCCACCACAACAACGCGCCGTCAACACGGTAGACGGCCCCCTGCTGATTCTGGCCGGGGCCGGTTCGGGCAAGACCCAGGTTATAACAACCCGCATTGTCCATTTTTTGAAAGATCTGCACGTTCCGGCTGAAAACATTCTAGCGGTCACCTTTACCAACAAGGCTGCCAAGGAGATGAACGAACGCGTGCGTGGCATGGCGGGAGCGCTTGCAAAAGATATCGTAATATCAACATTCCATTCACTTGGCGTACGCATCCTCCGACGCGACATCCGGGCGCTCGGCTTCAAGCCGAATTTTTCGATCTACTCCACCTCCGATCAGTCCGGGGTCATTCGTCAAGCGGTTCGCGAACGCGATATCGACCCGAAGAAGATTGATCCTGACCGGATTCTCTGGAAAATATCCGGCCTGAAAAACCGCCTTATCGGTCCGAAAGAATTTACCCCGGACAGGAATGATCCGCTGGAAATCGCGACCGCCGCAGTGTACCCGCGCTACCAGGAGCTGCTGAAGGGCTTTAATGCCATCGATTTCGACGACATCATCATGCTCTCCGTGCGGCTCCTGCAAACCACTCCGGCTATTCTTGATCACTGGCAGCAGCGCTTTCGCTATATTATGGTCGATGAATATCAGGACACCAACGCCTCGCAATATCTGCTGATTTCACTCCTGGCACGGAAGCATGGCAACATCTGTGTCGTCGGCGATGATGACCAGTCCATCTACGGCTGGCGCGGAGCAGAGGTACAGAACATCCTCAATTTTGCCCAGGACCACCCCGGCTGCGTGACCATCAAGCTGGAACAGAACTATCGCTCCACCGGAGCTATTCTGGACGCCGCCAACAGTGTCATCAAAAACAATACGGTGCGCACGGATAAAGCGCTCTGGACATCAGACGGCAAAGGGCGTGAGATCGATCTGATTATAGCTGACAGCGAAGAGGACGAGGCGGCAAAGGTCGTTGAACAGATCATGCTTGAGCAGTATCGGGAAAAGCTGCGCTGGGCAGACTTGGCTATCCTGTACCGTTCCAACGCGCAAAGCAGGGCTTTTGAAGAGAAACTGCGGCTTGAGCGCATCCCCTATGTCGTCATCGGCGGCCAGCAGTTCTATGAGCGCAAAGAGGTCAAAGATGCCATTGCCTATCTCAAGGTGATCGATAACCCGAGCGATGAGGCCTCATTACTGCGCATCATCAACTTTCCCCGCCGGGGAATCGGCGATACGACACTGATAAAACTGAACCAGTGGTCAATGAATCACGACATTCCACTCTTTGAGACTCTGGGCCGGGTAGGTGAAATTGAAGAAATTTCCCCCTCGTGCCGGAAAACGGTACTCGGTTTTCACACCATGATGAAAGAGGTTATGGCGGGCTTTACCAGTTTCAATATGGGAGCACAGGTCAACGCACTCTTCAACCGCCTGAGAATTGAAGACGAGCTGTATCGAACCCTGAATGATGCCCCCCAGGCCCGCAAACGGATCGAGAATATCGAACAGGTAGTAAACTCGCTGGCGGCCTATGAAGCCCAGACCCCACGGGCGACCCTCTCGGCATTCCTTGAGCGGATCTCGTTACTGGACGAGGAAAAGCCGGCTGAGGATGGCAAGGAACATGGGACTAATGCTGTCACACTGATGTCGCTGCACTCGAGTAAGGGACTGGAGTTCAGCCATGTCTGGCTGGTCGGGATGGAGGAAAATCTGCTGCCCCACAAACGTTCGATCGAAGAAGACCCGACGGTAGCTGAAGAGCGCCGCCTCTGTTACGTAGGAATCACGCGGGCCAGAAAATTCCTGACTATCTCGCGCTGCATGACGCGGCGCAAATACGGCGCGGTGGAAAGGCAAAAGCCGAGTCGCTTCCTCGCCGAAATTCCGGGACATCTGCTGAGTGGAACAACAGTTACTGCGGAAGATGAAGCACCTCGAGATCTGGCCGCTGATTTTTTTGCCCAAATGTTGGGAGATTAGGATGTATAGCGGGAAGTCAATGGTACGTTTTATTGTTTAGCAATTGTTGAGAACACTATATTGTGGTATCAGTTAGTGACTTGTAACTTCTTGCACGCTTCATCCGGAAGGATATTTAAGACATGGCGCAGATCACCCCGTTTGACGATAAAATTATCAGTTTTATGCACCAGCAGGGCGCTGAAAAAGTAGGCGTTTTTGGATCTTATGCGCGGAACGAGGCGCGACCAGACAGCGACCTTGATCTCATGGTCTGGTTCAAAGAGCAGAAAAGCCTTCTCGGAATTATTCGTATTGAACGTGAGCTGTCAGAACTACTCGGTGTAAAAATCGATCTATTGACTGAACAGGCTGTCAGCCCGTATCTCATTGACCGCATACGGCGCGAGATGAAGGTAATCTCTTTATGATTCGAGATGATCTGGTCTATCTCGCGCATATCATTGATGCCTTGCGACAGATAACAATATATACCAGCAGAATGGGTCAGGAATCTTTTTTGGAGAACCGCCTGGTGCAAGATGGAGTGATCAGGCAGTTCGAGATTGTCGGTGAGGCGACCAAAAATATTTCTACACCCTTTAGGGATCGTTACCCTTTTATTCCCTGGAGAGACCTGGCGGGTTTTCGAGACAAGCTGATACATCAATATTTCGGCGTAGATCTTGCGACGGTATGGAGGTCGGTTGTGGAGGATGTACCGATGTTGCAGGATGAGTTATTGAATATTCAAACTTCTGAAAATCAGGACTGATCTCAACTGTTTTCTGGAGATAAAGCCACATAGCAAGTGACCCCATTGTTGTATGCCCCCTTCGTTGTACTGACACCCCCAATCGAGATAGTGTAAAAGAATCAACTAAGGAGAACCTCATGACTTCCTCTATCAACACCGCCGCCTACGTCGCCGGCCTGATGGCGATTGACAAGACAACTCTTCCCGCTGACGGCGGCGAACGTTTCAACCGCCTGATTTTCGCCCGTTCCCCCTACCTGCTGCAGCACGCGGAAAACCCGGTGGCCTGGTATGAATGGAGTCCGGCAGCCTTTGAAAGAGCGCGCTCCGAGAGTCTGCCGATTCTGCTTTCAATCGGTTACGCGACCTGCCACTGGTGCCACGTCATGGCCCATGAATCATTTGAGGATGAAGAAGTTGCGGCGCTCCTGAACCGCTATTTTGTCTGCATTAAAGTCGATCGGGAGGAGCGCCCCGACATTGATGATTTTTATATGGCTGTGGCGCAGGCGTTGACCGGGAGTGGCGGCTGGCCACTGAATATTTTCATGACGCCCGAGAAACGGCCTTTTATGGCGATTACCTACCTCCCCAAGCGAGGAGGTCGTGGCATGAGCGGCCTGATGGAACTGTTGACAAATATCGCAACACTCTGGCGGCAACGTCCGGACATGATTGAAAAAAACTGCAAGGGAATCATGGAGGCGCTGGATAGTGGGCGGAGGCAGGTGGGAAACGAGAGTGCACCTGACATAACGGCCATTACCGAAAAAGCGCTGCAGACCCTGAAGAGAATCTATGACCCGACACACGGCGGCTTTGGGAGTGCCCCGAAATTCCCGATGCCGATGTATCTGATTTGGCTGATCGGGCAGGGGAAACACCTACCCCATCCCCACCCTAACCCTCCCCTTGAAAGGGAGGGAATTTTTTCCCTGCTTCATGAAGGGGAAGGGACTCTTCAAATGGCACTCCATACTCTGCGGAAGATGCGGGCCGGCGGCATCTGGGACCAGCTTGGTGGTGGACTGCACCGTTACTCCGTCGATCAGTTCTGGCTGGCGCCTCACTTTGAGAAGATGCTGTACGATCAGGCCATGCTGGCCCGGGTTACGACTGATGCCTTCCTGGCTACGGGAGAACCTTTTTACCGCACCATGACTGAAGAGATTTTCACGTTTGTCGCACGGGAACTTCAAACTGCGGAAGGCGCCTTTTGTTCGGCCCTTGATGCCGATTCTGAAGGGGTTGAAGGCAAATCTTATGTATGGGACAAGAGCGTAATCGATGCCTGTCTGGGATCTGACGCCGGGTTGTTCTGCCTCTTCCATGCGGTGAAAGAAGAGGGAAATTTTGAAGGAGAGACCATTCTTACCGCCCCGGTCGCCCTGGATGATTTTTGCCGACGGCACCGACTACATGAAGACGAGACAAGCGAACGATTGGCACACTGTCGTGCGAAACTGCTGAAGCAGCGGGAAGAGCGTGTCCACCCGCTGAGGGATGACAAAATCATCACCTCCTGGAACGGTCTGATGATTTCGGCACTCGCCACAGCGGCGGTCACCTTCAACAAGCCGGAATACGCCATCACTGCCGCCCGGGCAGCAACGTTTGTCATCAACAGGCTCCGCCGTGAAGACGGCAGAGTGCTGCGCAGCTATCTGAATGGGGCATCGGATGTGCCCGGTTTTCTAGAGGATTATGCCTTTCTGGCCGGAGGGGTGCTGGACCTGTTTGAGGCAACTCTTGATAAGAGCTGGTTGGCAGAGGCGCGAGCGCTTGCTGAAGACATGCTGAACCTTTTTCGTGATTCCGACTCCGGCGAATTCACTCTCACCGGACACGACGCCGAGCAGATGCCGACACGCGTATCATCTGACCATGACGGCGTTACGCCATCGGCATTTACTCGCACCGCCCATCTACTTTATAGACTGGCCTGGGTTGAGGACAGACCGGAGCTCCTTGACTTCGCACGCGCGGCACTGGGCGGAATCCTGAGCGATATGGAGCAGAACCCGCTGGGCCATCTGGGCGCCCTGCAACTCCTCACACTCTTGGCAGCGGATCCGCCTACGGCAACATTCTCCGGAGATACGAGCAGCCCTGAAGCGTTCGCACTCAATGCGGCCCTCCACAGTCACGCCATCAAGGACCTGATTATCCGGTACGAGAAGGGGCCGTCACCCCTCTCACTATCACTCTGCGTACCAGGCACCTGCTACCCCGCCGTTACCACGATCGATGAATTGAACCGACTGCTGTCATAATCGTAGGAGCGGCATCCTGCCGCGATTGCCTCAGTGGCCTGAAACAAGTGACTATTGCAACATTCGCGTCTGAAAGACGCTCCTACAAACAAATTTTGTCATTTGCCAGCAGCTCACCCGATATGTTATAGGTTCAGACGTTTTTACATTATACCATCAGGAGATGACCAACGTATGTTGACCGGAAAACAGAAACGACACCTGCGGGCCCTTGGGCACAAACTGAAACCTCTTGTCCAGATTGGAAAAAAAGAGATCGAGGCCGCTCTGATTGCTGAATTGAACGTTTCTCTTGACCATCACGAACTGATCAAGGTGAAACTCCTGGAGAGCTGCATGCTCGACAAACATGAAGCTTCCGCGGCTCTGGCCGAAGCCTGCCAGGCCGACATTGCCCAAATCCTTGGCAAGACCTTTCTCCTCTACCGGGCGGCCAAACCGCCTGTCATTGTTCTTCCAAAAGCGGCATGACGATCCGTGCCGCTCTCTTTGACCTCGACGGCACTCTGGTTGACTCGCTTGGAGATTTGACCGATGCGGTCAACCATGTCCGGGAGGCCTTTTCCCTGACTCTTCTGGACGAGAAAGATGTCCGTCTAAAAGTCGGCAGGGGTTCTCGTAATCTTATAGAACAGATACTACCCGGCTTTTCTGAATTTGATATTACCCACGCTCTTGCCATGTTTCTTGATTATAATCGGCGGCACCTTGCGGAAAAAAGCCGACTGTATCCGGGGGTATTGAATACCCTCCATGACCTTGTCGCACGTCACATCAGGCTGGCTGTCATTACCAACAAAAATGAAGATTTATGCCTTCTGCTGCTGCAGGATCTTGGAATTGACACTCTCTTTGATTGTGCGTGCGGCGGAGACACCTACCCGGAAAGAAAACCGTCCCCCCTCCCCTTGCTGAAAATAGCTGAGAAAATGGGGGTCTCACCTCAGGAGTGCATAATGATTGGTGACAGCATCCACGATGTTGAGTCTGGTCAGCGTGCCGCTATGATGACGATTGCCTGCTCATGGGGGTACGGCGATATGGCCGAACTAAGCGGCGCCGATATGATTGTACATGCCCCCACGGAACTGTGTGAAGCAATCGCGCGCATCTGTGGTCAGCAGCCATGAATGGCTGGACCGGCACACTGCTCAAGGTTGACCTGACAACGGGAACTTCGTGCCGTGAAGAGATCCCTCGCCAGTTACTTGAGGAATATCTCGGCGGCCGCGGCCTGGGTGTACGCCTGATGCGCGACTATTTCAAGCTTGATCCGTTCGATCCTGCCATGCCGCTTATTTTCTCGGTCGGGCCGTTATGCGGCACGCCGTCTCCTACTTCCGCCCGTCTTGCCGTTGTTTCTCGATCACCACTGACCGGCACTATCTATGATTGTTCAGCAGGTGGCCGTTTTGCCTGGCGTCTGAAAGCTGCCGGTGTTGACGTTCTGTTCATCAGCGGCAGAAGCCCAAAGCCGGTTATTGTAACCATAGCGGCGGATGTTGTTGAAATTAAACCGGCAGGCCACCTCTGGGGCTCTGATATCCCGACAACCATTGCCGTCCTCAAAGAGTTGGGCAGCGTTGCTGCCATTGGCCCGGCTGGTGAAAACGGCGTCCTGTTTGCAAATATCATGATGGGAGAGGGAAATTCCGTCGGACGTGGCGGCATGGGCGCTGTCATGGGGAGTAAAAACCTTAAAGCGGTGACGGTATACGGCGACAGAAAAGGTGCCATCGCCGATCCGGCACTGTTTGAAAATGCCCGTCAGGACATCATGCGGCTTTTCAAAGCTTCTCCGGTTATCTTCGGCCCGCTGGGGATTTCTGAATTCGGCACCCCGGTGCTGGTGGATCTGATGGCGCAGCGCCGTATGGCCCCGACGGAAAACTTCCGCAAAACCTTTTTCGAACATTCCTGCAACTATTCCGGTCCTACCATTAAAAACGTCTACGGGGCAAAAAAAGACGGCTGCTACGGCTGCCCGATACAATGCAAAAAATCATCTGCATCCGGCAAACCGCTTCCGGAATACGAAACAGTTTCCCATTTCGGTGCGCTCAATAATGTGCATGATTTACACGCAATTATCACCGCAAACAACCTCTGCAACGAACTTGGTATCGATACCATTACCGCTGCGGCCACCCTCTCCGCCTGGGGTGAGATTAAAGGGGCTTTCCCAACAGCCGGGGAGATTCCGGGATTGCTGAACGATATCGCCCACCGGCATGGAGACGGCAACCTCCTCTCACTTGGGTCCCGGCGACTGGCGGAAGAGTTGGGACATCCGGAACTTTCCATGAGCGTTAAATCGCTGGAACTTCCGGCATATGATCCACGCGGAGCGTACGGCATGGCACTGGCGTACTGTACGAGTAATCGCGGCGGCTGCCACCTCCGCGCCTATCCGGTCTCTCACGAAATTTTACGCAAGCCGGTGCCGACCGACCGGTTTTCTTTTTCCGGTAAAGCCCGCATTATCAGCATCGCCGAGGACACCAACGCCGCCGTTGATTCACTGGTCGCCTGCAAGTTTGCCTTCTTTGGCGCCAGCCTGGAAGAGTATGCAGAACTTTTGACCGCTGTCACTGGCGTAGTATATTCGCCACAGCGCCTGAAGGAAATCGGCAGGAGGATTGTCCTGACTGAACGCTATTACAACTGCAGTAACGGCTTTACGCGCAGCGATGACGTGCTGCCGGAGCGCTTTTTCACCGAACCAGGCAGCAGCGGTGATGACATTGCTATTCTCCCGATTGACAGGATTCGGTTTGAAGAGGAGCTGGATAAATATTATCGCATCCGCGGTTTGAATGTGAATGGCTGCTTTGATGATGCTGCTTTTCTGGAAAAACAGCCATGAATCTGCTTGGGCATATTGTGGCCGAATCACTGCGCAATAAATTGCAGCATGAGAGGATGAAAAACGCCTTGAAGACCTTTTTCGGGGCGTGGAAAGACGAAGACCGCCCAGAGCTTCAAAGTGGCGTTGATCACTATGTTAGAAACCAGCGGAAAACTACCAGATCGAAACGAGACGCATGAGATCCTCCATTCGCGGCAGCATGCCGCTCCTACGGGGAGCATTGTTGATTCAGTAGGAGCGTTTTCCAAACTCGAAGGTTTGCTTTCGTAGGAGCGGCTTACGGGAATAAATCGGGACTCCCTGGTTTTTCTTCTGGGGACGGTTGCAAATCAAAAAGACATCACATAATTTATCAAATTGACTAATTAAATCAAATTGGATATTATTTGCTAAATGGAAAAGCGAACTCCCCACTATAGTCTGGCCGATATACAGACTGTTGTTGCCGCTCCAACAAGTCGCCCTTTCACGGCAACTGCCTTGCGTGGCGGCCTTGAGCTTGGCTTATCGGAACCGGAAATGCGGCTTGTGGTTCGTGCTCTTTCCCGCAGCAATTTTTACAAGTCGATGACCACCCACGCTGATCACAGGGAGTGGCAGGATGTTTACCACGGCGTGACAGAAGATGGAACCGGAGTATATATCAAGATTACCGCCTACAGTGATGGCCGACCTCCGGTTATCCAGTTCAAGGCAAAGTGAGGTAGAGCAATGAAGTGTCCAGCTTGTGGAAATTTAGAAACGTTTACCAGAGTGCAGGAGGAAACTCTTTCCTACGCCGGACAATCCTTGACACTGCATTCGATGAAGGGGGATTTCTGCCCGGCATGCGGCGAAGGAGTTTGGGATGAAGAAAGTTATCGTCGTTACACCGAAGCGCAAACGGCGATTATTCGAGCTGTGAAAGGCGATGTGAGCGCTGATATCCGGCGTATCCGCAAGAACCTTAAACTTACACAAACCGAACTGTCAGAAGTAGTCGGTATTGGTAAAGTTGCATTTTCCCGTTACGAGCGGGGTGAAACCAGGCCGCCAACACCGTTGGTTAAACTTTTGAAGCTGGTTGAGAAACATCCGGACCTGCTTGCAGAAATGAGTCCAGCTTTTACTCCGCAAAAAGAAACACGTCTGGCAGCTCGTTCAGCAGTATCCACAAAAAAGTTGCGAACCGCTTGAAGAAAAAATGTGAATAAAGCGGGACATCCTCCGTATTTCCTTTCGATCCGTGAGGATATTCCAAATTTCCCCGGACTGGTTGGCAAAACACACTTGAATAGAAAGGTTCAAACTGGCTGATTTGAAATATCAACCTGCGAAAATCGCGGCAACATGCCGCTCCTACGAAAACCATCTTGTGTGATACTGGGGATTACTCTTCCCCATCAAGGCAAAAACCATGAACATCTTAAAAAGCCTCTTCTTTAAAACGCCACCTGCTCCCCAAGCCAGCGGCAACAAGGGGACTGGCGAACTTGGCGAGGAGATTGCCGCACATTTCCTGATCGCGCACGGCTACCGGATTCTGGAACGCAACTTTCGCTGCAAGGGGGGCGAAGTTGATATTATCGCCCGTGATCCGGAAGACAAAAGTCTCGTTTTTATCGAGGTCAAAGCCCGCCGGGGGCTTTCCTACGGAGTGCCGCAACTTGCGGTGACTCCCTTTAAGCAGCGCCAGATTTCTAAAGCGGCATTGACCTGGCTCAGTAAAAACCGGCTTCATGATACCAACGCACGGTTTGACGTAATAGCCATTCTGCTGCATACTGACGGCCAGCATGCCATCGATCACATAAAGAACGCCTTCGATCAGGCTTATTAAAAAGGAGTCGCCATGGATTTTACCGCTGTTCTGGCTCAAATAAAACCGAAGCTCGGCTGCGTTGCCGATAACCTGACGCTCATAGAAGAGCAGATAACAAAAGCGCGGGATGCCGGTGCCGACCTGATCGTCTTCCCCGAACTGGCACTGTCGGGCTATTTCCTGAAAGACCTCGTACCGGAAGTGGCGCTGCGGACGGACTCTCCCGAAATTCTTCGTCTTATTGAGCTTTCCCGTGGCATATCGATTGCCATCGGCTTTGTCGAAGAGACCGATGACTACAATTTTTATAACTCGGCTCTGTACCTTGAAGACGGAGCTATATGCCATCTGCACCGCAAAGTGTATCTCCCGACGTACGGCCTGTTTGATGAACAGCGCTACCTTGCCCGCGGCGAGTCATTTCGTGCCTTTGATACCAGGTTCGGACGCTTTGGCATCGTGATCTGTGAAGACATGTGGCACCTGTCTGCTTCGTACATTCTCGCTATGGACGGGGCGACAACACTGATATGCCTTTCAAGCAGTCCTGCCCGCGGCATTGAGGGCGATTCTCCCGGATCAGCTTCAGCCTGGCAAAAGCTCGTCTCAACCACTGCACTGTTCCTTAACTGCCGGGTACTCTACAGTAACCGGGTCGGCTTTGAGGATGGCGTCAACTTTTGGGGTGGATCGGAATATGTTGCACCATCAGGAGAGTCAATTGTCCGCGCTGCTCTTCTTGAAGAAGATTTTCTCACCGTACGGGTTGCCGAAGGGGCACTGCGCAGAGAACGCATCATTTCACCGCTGATGCGTGATGAGAATCTTTTTGTCACGATGCAGGAATTGCTGCGTATCGCAGAGAAGAGGAGGGGTTGATGTCAGCATTACACGCAAACATGGAGTTGCTGAGAAAACTCCTCGTCGGTTTCGTCCGGGATGAGGTGCGTAAAGTAGGTATCAGTAAAGTGGTGCTTGGCCTTTCAGGCGGCATTGATTCGGCACTGGTGGTGTTCATCGCTGCTGAAGCGTTGGGACCTGAGAACGTTCATGCTATCTGTATGCCCTACAAGACAAGCAATCCGGAAAGTGAGACACATGCCCGTTTGGTGGCAACGGCATGTGGCGTCAATTTTTCGGTGGTGCCGATAACAGCTATGGTGGACGCCTATTTCGACACATTTCCTGATGCAGATAACATGCGGCGCGGCAATAAAATGGCCCGCGAGCGGATGACTATTCTGTTTGACCATTCAGCACTGCTGAGGGCTCTGGTACTTGGCACCAGTAATAAAACCGAACTGCTGCTCGGCTACGGCACCCTCTACGGCGATATGGCTTCGGCGCTCAACCCAATCGGCGACATTTACAAAAGCCAGGTCTGGCAGCTCTCCGCTGCAATGGGTATACCGGCTGTGGTTATCGAAAAGCAGCCATCGGCAGATCTTTGGGCCGGACAGACCGATGAGGAGGAACTGGGTTTCTCGTATCGTCAGGTTGATGAACTTCTCTATCGCATGGTAGATCAGCGCCTGACAAAACAGGAACTGGTTACGGACGGATTTGAGAGTGAATTTGTAGATTCAATTTACGCAAAGATTCAGAATTCTCATTTTAAACGCCGTCTTCCGGTCATTGCCAAAGTTTCCAACCGCACGATTGACCGGGATTTCAGATATGCACGGGACTGGGGCAAATGACAAACTGGTCTGACAGTATCCCTGTCTATTCGACAGAATCGGGGCGCATTAAGCAGAACGCCCCAACACAAAAGCCAACACCTCAAAAGAGCGACGGCATCGTGCGCTTGCGGCGAGAAGTTAAGGGCCGGGGTGGCGGCACGGTTATAGTCATCAGCGGTATCCCGCTTTCCGCTCCGGAGATCAAGGAACTGGCAGGGGTGCTTAAGAAAAAATGCGGCTGCGGCGGAACCGTTAAAGAGGGTGTTGTAGAAATACAGGGTGATCATCGTGATTCGTTACTGGCAGAGCTGCAGGCTCGCGGTTTCAAGGTAAAACTTGCCGGCGGATAACAAATAATAGGTGACAAATATCAAGACATCTGCCACAGACGACTGATATAAGGGACGTTCAAGAGCACCGCTACAAGGCCATCTGAACTCAGTACTGACAGATAAGGAGCTCATTACCGCCACCAGACAACGCTTGGATGCCGCGCAATTTGCACAAATTGGGGTGTCCGCTTTCAAGTGGGAGCTACACAAGTTGGGGCTTCCGTTATGTTCTGGCAGCACCATCAACCGAACTTTGAAATGGGAAGGCATCGTTAAAAAAAACACTTTATTCGCCCAAAGGCGTTGAGTATCCCTCTTTTACCGAAGCCCTGTGCTGTAAAATGGATCTCGTTGGTCCCCGCTACATAAAGGGAGACGGTCGATTTTACTCGATGAATGTGATCGATCTGTACAGTCATCGGGTAATATGAGTCATAAAAAAACCTCCGAGGTATTGAATATCTCGGAGGTTTGGTTTGGAACCTTACGCTTTCTTACCTTACCCTACCCCGCTAACTGCACCATTTCTGCTTGAGCCTTTGCGCCCAGACGTCTCCTGATGTACCAGACTGTAGCTGAAGCAAAAAACAGACCTAAGGCAAGCGGATATTCTGCACCGAATATCAGTGGTGTCAGGGCAAAGCGGAACAACATTCTCAAAGTGTCGTGCTGTGCAATAAAGTCAGCTATCGGTGGACTGTGTTTGTAGTAGAACGTCACAAACGCTGTGCCGAGCTCAGATTGAAGCAACACGCTGTCACGGAAGTGACGCAGCACCATAACATGTGGATCAAGATAGCTGCCGTAGGCTGCAGTGGCGATGAAACAACCGCCGCCACCGCCACTAGACGAGACTGGTGGCACATTTGTACCGCCACCGCCATTTGATGGAGGCGTTGAGGTACCTATTGAAGTGCCAGTGCCAACAAGATTAACGGTCTGTGACAGAGACTTGTCCGTCAATATTGTCAACTGGGCAGTATCATTTGCCACAACAGTAGGGGAGTACCGTATATTGAGAAGCAAAGTTGCTGAAGGTGACATGGCCACTGGGAAAGTGGGTGAGTTAACAAGACTGAATGGTGCATTGACACCGCTTATTGATGTAATGTTATACGTGACGGAGCTGTTATTGGTTATCGTAAGCGTTATGTCCTTGGTCTGGCTTGTCTGAACATTGGCAAAATTAAGAGTACCATCATTCGTTCCGTCACCATCGGTCAAGGTCATGGTGGGAGGGATTCCCTGTCCGAGCAAGGAAACCAGACTTTCGCCTCCGTCGCTCTTGATGGTGAAGTTACTGTTATAGGATCCCCCTGATGTTGGCGAAAATTTGACCGTTAATGTCGTCTCGCCGGAAGGTGGGAGATCAAAGGTCTGACCTTCATCGCAGCTGTTGAGAGCTGTGGGAAGATTTTCGAAACTGAATGGCGAAGCCGGAAGCGGTGAAATACAATCAATCTTCAGCGCAGCATCACCACTGTTGCGCACCTTGAAGGTAACCCGCTGTATCTGGTTGGCGGTAATACTACCAAAATCGATAAGCCCCCCAAGTGAACTATTGTCTATTTTTAGCAGCGTTAAATTCGGCTGGCCAAGAGAAAACAGCTGTCCTTTTACATCGGATGCCGTGGGTGGGGTGGCATTGATACCACCTGCATCTTTCCAAAGTGCAAGGAACTGATTTAATTTTGAGTCATAGGCAAGGTTGGGAGCAATCTGACTGCCTGGGGCCGTGGCGATTGCATAATTCCCCCCACGCAGAGTTCCCTCTAAATCGACGTACTGGCCGAATATGTCGAGGTTCTCTAGTGAAACAGAGCCGTTTCTCCCATCCTGCCACGCAACAAAATAGCGCTGATTTACCGAATCGTAGGATATTACAGGCTTTGTCTGTCGGGAATTTACAACATAGTCATCCTGTTTATTGTCGCCGTTGGTGTCTGAATATGAAATTATCTTGTTTGTATTATACAGCCCCCCACCTGAGTTAACCAATTGTCCGTAAATTTTCGTATTGGAACCATCACGGTTGTCTTCCCATGCGACCAGAAATTTTCTGGGGACACTGACATCATCAACAGCTACAGCGGGATTTGATCCGGTAGCACCCAGATCACTCAACAACAGTGAATTGAGAGATCCCTGGCTGATCTGCTTGTCAAACAGTCCATATATATGCAGTTTCCCATCATCATAATTGGAATTGGCAAATGCAGAAGTTATAACACCTTTTGCTGGGTCAAGGGTACATGTGATCACTCCCTTGTTTCGTATTCCCTCCCAGGCAAAGAACGATTCAGGTGAAGAGGTATCGGAGCCAACCGTAGGGTTGTTCAGCGAGGTAAAATACTCATACGTATACGTTTCCGTAGTTGCGGATGAAGATCGTTCAATCAAGCGGCTCAAGGATGTCTCTTGGTTACGGATCACTTCTGGTAGTCCGTCCAGATGTTCTGGAGAATAGACAACCCGTTCTTTCAAATCGGGACTCAGCTTCATCAACCCGGCAAAAGTTGTGTCCCCATACGTCCAGGTAATAGGAGCAGCTCCGAAACAGAGTACCGAGGCAAAATTAATAGTGTCTCGCGACTCATTCCAGGTTACCCAAAACTGATCTCTCGGCAAATCATAACTGATTTTAGGACTTTTCCTTGATAACAGCTTATCTCCCGCAGCGACCGCAGTTGTAAAAAAACTGTTCCACTCGACATCATAACTAATACCAGCCTTTGTAATCGGATCGGTTCTGGTGATGGAGATCGCACCGGTACGGTAATTGACGGTTCCGCTTCCTTCAGACCCAATGAGACCACCGACCCCATCGTCCTGCAGAACGATATTTGCATTCCGTTTCACCTTGACCGATGTTGCCTGTATCAATGCCGGTGTCAAGAAACCAGTAAACGGCCCTGTGGCGCCTGATGTATTAGAAAAAACAGCCCCTGTCTTGCTTTGACTCCCTGATTGCCCATATTTCTTGGATTGGACGAAGCCGGCATCCGAAACAGTTCCGACTACCGGATTAACCGCCGTACATGAGTTACCTGTCGGAATGCCCGTTATCCCGACATACTGCACATAACCACTAGCGGTTGACCCACTGGAATTCTGCCAAACTACTGCAATATTGCCTCCTGGACGATAGGCAGCGTTAGGCACTGTTTGATTACCTGTAGCGTTTGTAATGATAAATGCAGTGCCGCATGAAGTACCATCTGGATTAAGAAATTGTCCGTATATATCAGCTCCTGTTTTAATACGGTCGCGCCAATCCTCCCAAACCGAAAAATAAATATTATTATCGGCAAGATAAATCACCTGTGGGTTCTGCTGATCATCAGCGTTAGCAGTCACCGTGATCTCTGTACCAACAAGTTTTGAGGTTGTCTTATTACTAGCTTTTGAAGTTTTTTTTCCGCTTTCGGGGCTACCTGAGCACCCCCAGAGGCTTGCAAGCATGAGCACAAAAACAAGCAATGATAGAGATTTAAATAATTTCATACAAGCCTCCGGGTACCATGAGAAGAATAAACGGACAAACAGAAATACCTCTACGGCGCATTTACAGACTGTAAACCGGTTGTAAGGTCTCCCGTCACTGCTTTGACGTAGACAGTCAATGCTTCAGTGCGCGAAGTTGGAAGAGGTAAATTACTTAACGCCGTACCTGTAGAATCCGTGTATCCATCACTTGACGGATAAACTACGGTACCTGATGTTTGGCCAATAGTATGCCAATAAAAAGTAATTTTTTGGTTTGGTAACGCAACACCTATAGTGGGTTTATATGTTGCGGATGCGGTAACTACATTGTTTGAATACGTTGGAGAAGCTAAAGATATTGAACCTGAATTTTCATCAACACTTCCACATCCAACAACTGCGACAGAAAATACCAAGAAAATTAAGAGGAACCGAGTAATCTGCTTTAACATACAATCTCCTTATGCTTACAACATATAAAATATACAAAACGAGAAGCTTTTACTCAGCAAAAACGCCATTCAGGTCAACAACCAGATCCCCAAAAAACAATACAGAAATTGTATCATCACCAGCATAACGCTCCGGTTTTCCATATAGACCATCTTCACCAATTTTAAACACCATCACAGTCTGCTGTTCAGGATGTACAATCCAATATTCCTTAACACCATGATGTTGATACAGATCGAATTTTCGTATCAGATCATTCTTGCCGGTTGATGGTGAGGTTATTTCGATAATAAAATCAGGGGGACCGTTGCACCCACGTTCGTCCACCTTGCTTTTATCACACACGACTAAAATATCAGGCTGAACAACAGTGTCGATATAATTATCACTTGCATTTTGTTGCTCTGAAAAGCGCACATCAAAAGGAGCCAAAAACAGTTCGCAGCGTTTCCCCTCAAGATGAGCGAGTAAGGGCAAAGCAAGCTTACTCAAAATCCTTTGATGAGTTGTTGTTGGAGAAGGTGACATTGGATACGCCACACCTTCAATAATCTCCCAACGCTCATCATCAGGCCAGGTAAGGTAATCCGCGTATGTCCATTTTTCGCAATTATTTTTAAGTGCAAGAGGCATAAACGCCTATCTCCGGAACTTTTCTTCCAGTGTCATAACACCAACCACATCCGCATACACATCAGAGACTGCAACATCAAGATGTATGCAACCAAGATGAAACAGATCATTAAAGGTGTAGACTATGCGTACCCACTCACCGCTGTCATTCAGGTGAAAATGTTCAATTGAATAAACATCCTGACTTATCAGCAGATAATCCCGTAAAGTTGTTATCTTCTGGTAACAGGTAAATTTGAAGGTGCGATCATACTCGGCGGTACTTTCAGAAAGAATCTCAGCAATCAGCACCGGGTACTGCTTATACATGTCAGTATCACGATCACGCAGGTCGCAGGTAACCATAACGTCCGGGTAAAAAAAAGCATCAACTTCAGAGACACGCAGCTTCATATCGGCAATATATGCTCGACAGGGTTTGCCTTTCAGATGCGCATGAGCGAACGCAAACAAATTACCGGCTATTTCTGTATGCTTTGACGAAGCACCAGCCTGAGCAAAGACCTCACCAGCAAAGTATTCACTTTTGTGATCCTGGAGGTCTTCCCATTCGAGATAATCTTGAGGCGAAAAAGTATGTTGGATAAGAGCATTCATAAAGCGACTCTCAGCTAAACAGCATCCAGAATTCGCGGCGTAATAAAAATAAGCAGTTCTGTTTTGATCTTTGTCTTCGTACTCGACTTAAACAATTTTCCAAGGTAAGGAATATCCATCAGAAACGGCACGCCTTCATCACCTTCTATATCACTGTCAACAAAAATTCCGCCAATAACCGTTGTTTCACCATCGCGCAAAAGCATCTCTGTTGTGGCCTGTTTTGTGTTTATCGGCGGAGGACTACCTTGACCTGGGGCATCATTTTTAGCATCGATTTTCATCATTATGGTGCCGTTAGCGTTGATATGCGGAGTTACTTCAAGTGATAGAGTTGCTGCAACAAAGGCAGTGACAGCACCGGCTGTCGACGTTGTGTTCTGATACGGTATCTGTTGTCCCTGTGATATTTTCGCCGGTTTATGATTAAGTGTCGCAACCTTTGGTGATGAAATAATTTTTATCATACCTGCGCTTGCCGCAGCATTAAGACGCATATCAACCTTGAGGTTACTTGCTAGCTTACCGAAAGAAATCCCCGCACTGGCACCCGATGCAGCGGCAATTCCAACCACCGGAGGTGCTGAGGTCAACCCGCCAAAAGAAGTATCCAGTGAATTGATGTTCATGGCTGATGCTGAACCATCACGATAATGCACCCCCCAACTGACTCCCAAATTGCGGCTGAAGGAAGATGTTGCTTCAATAATTCGAGCCTCGATCATTACCTGGCGTTCAGGAAGATCAAGCTGGCTGAGTAACGCTCTCATATCACTCAGTGCCTGCGGCGTATCTTTAACAATCACCTTACTTGTCCGAGGATCAGATGCGATCTGTCCTCTGTCAGGAGTTTTTAATTTTTCAAATTGAGACGCTATCGATGCAAGATCTGCATAATTAACCGAGAACGTTTCTGTTTTGAGCTCAATAGACTTAGCCGCTGTTTTTTTAATTTCCAGCTCTTCCTCAGCCTGTGACTTGAACTTACCCTTACCTTTTATTAGCAGAATATTGCCATCTTCACGTTTATCGAGATTTTTTGTATCAAGGATGATGTCAAGAGCCTGATCCCACGGAACATTTACAAGTTTAATACTTATTGTTCCGGTAACATCATCACCAAGTACAAAATTTTTGTTACTTACTTCTGCAAGCAGCTGAAATATTTTCCTGACTTCGGCATCAGCAAATTCAAGAGTTACTTTACGTCCCTTATAATTTCCTGATGTGCCTGCTGATTTGACGGTTGAATCAGAAGCTGATGATAAATCGGAGGAGATATCTCCACCAGACGCTATGTCTGCTTTTTGACGAACCGGTGTTTTTTTCTGATCAGTAGCTTCTATAAAGAGCTTATCACTGCTTATCCCTTCCGGGTGTTTAAAGTCGAGATACACCATGTCGCCTTCCTGACGATAATCGAAAGGAGCTTCTATGCGCGTAGCAATACGTATTTTAGTGTCAGTACTCTTTTTTGTTTTAATTGACAACGGGGTAATACGCAAAACGGGAGAAACAAAATTGCGTGTTTCAAGTGATCGCTGAAGATTTTTAGGAAGTATTGAATTTTTTATTGTCAGGGTAACATAACCGGGTGTTTTAGCCGGTGCCTCAGCATTTATATTTCCATTTATCTTGATTGAAACTCTTGAAATTCCCTCTATAACCTGGAAATCAATCATCTCAATTGTTGAGTTACCAAAGGACTTAACCGTTTTACTGTCAGCCACAGGAGTCTGCTTTTCAAGCACCACTTGCTTTGCTGGAGCTGGCTTAACTTCTGGCTTAACTTCTGGCTTAACTTCTGGCTTAACTTCAGGCTTAACTTCTTGAGTCAACAGTAGTTTTGAACCAAGAGTAACAACAACTCCGGAATCAGCCTTGACAGCAGTCGCTTCCGGAAAAGTGCCGTCAACGGAATCAAGAACAATACGTACCTTGTCCGGGTAAAGTCCAATACGCGCAGAAGCTACGCCTGAAGCATTTAATGGCAACAGTCTGACCGGCAACCCGCTCTTTACATTCATTAAATCAACAACAAAACGCTCAGGATTATTGAGTCTGAAAGTTTTAAAATCTCCGGCAACACCATCAAGAGCAAAGAGTATCGTGTTGTCTTTGACCGCAATCGAAGTTAACGTTCTGGTTGCAGCATTAATACCGGCTGAAGGCGTTGGCTCCATGGATACAGCCGCTGCTGCGGCAGAATCAACAACCTTGTTTACAGCACTGCTTGAAACTGCGGATAGTTCGCTGACTTTCAGTTGAGGAAAAGCTATTTTCAACTCACCTGGATTTGATGGATGAGTTGAAATTACCGCTTCACCGTCACTTACAAGACCTATTTCTACGCGAGTTAAAACCCCTGCATCCGTATCAAAGCGACTTGCAGTTACCGTTTTGAAATTACCTTTATTTACATTGATTGGCGAAGAGATATTCCCCTGAGAAACTTGGGAAAAATCAATAACCAGTCGCAGTGGCGATATGGTTTTGTAACTGGTGTACGTAGCCGGAGAAGTGAGCTTGATTATCAGTTCGGTTGCGATACCTTCACCTGACGAAACAACAGATTCTATTCCGGCAGTTTTTGCTGCCTTGGTCAGTTCAGCACTAACGGCATTGTAAGGCACTGAAACTAAACAGCTTATCCCTATTGAAACTGTCATAAGCAAATTTTTCAGTGTATGTATCTTCCATTTCATGCGGAACTCCTTATTGCTTCCTTGGAAGGGTAAGTTTTATAGTTTCTTTACGGGTTTTACCGCTTTCATCTTTAAACTGCTCAACAACATCAACACCACTCGAATTAATCAAAATAATCTTGCCATTATTTTTTCCTATAGTCATGCCGGCTTTCAACACATACCCTTTTCCACCCGGATCAGTAACCATTGCCTTGTTTTCACGAACGCCGGTGACTATTCCAATGAGCTTGAATTGACTTACGTCAAAGCTGTGAATGGGTAATGAATCATGCTGCTCATTTTTTATCGAGTCAGATGGTCTTTTAGATTCAACTTTAACTACAACAAAAGGTTTGAAAGGATCTTTTTTATTACTGAAGTCGAATTGGTTTGCCGGCGGGGTGGTTAGACGTGACACGGAACTAACAGCCTTTTGAACAGGTTTAGGCACAGCGACGGCTGCTATTGGAGTCTGAGCAGGCGAGACAGCCGGTTGATCCTTGCCGCACCCTGTTAAGACAAGGGCGCAGATCAAAACTCCAGCGGACGTCGAAAACGAACTATTTCTTTTGAGCAGCTTTTTTATCATCCTTAATCTCTTTCTTATCAAGGAACCGGAATGTGGTTGCGAGACACGTAACCTTGGTCATCATACGATTATTTACACTCTTAATATCTGAAAACGCGACATTTGTTATATTAACGATACGTGGCAGGTTAGCTACAGCAGCAAAAAAATTTGCAACACTGAAGTATGATCCTGAAACTATTATATCAACCGGGACATCGGCATAAAAATCTTTTGGGACCTCCGGCTTAGGCCGGAATGTTAAAAAGTCGAGACCTGAAGATTTTCCCGTTGTTGTAATACTGGTCAACAAAGTCGGGATCTCTTTAGAATTCGGCAACTCGGTCAGCGCCTGCGCTAACTCCTGATTTAGTTTTTCATATTCAATCTGTAATTTAGGAAGATTATTTGCGATTCTTGTTTTTTCAGTAATCTCACCCTCTAACTGGGTAAGTTTGGTTTTCAGTCCTTCGAGTTCATTGTGCTTAGGAATATATAAAAACCACAGTAGAGCTGCTGCTTCAAGAATAGAAACTAACACAAGAATCAGAATTTTCTGTTTTTGGGGGAGCTTAAGTATTTTCTCTATATTTGGATCCATATTCAGACCACCTGAAAAATGCTCATTATTTTTTATCTGCTGCAACTGGTGGTGTTGCTGATTCTAACTTCATCGTGATATCAAACTTTTTCAATTTTGTCTCGCCAACAACCGTCTGTTCAGAGACGACTAACTCTACTGCCATAAAGTCACTGGAAGCTTCAAGAGACTTCATGAACTGTGCGATAAGATCTTCATTGGATGCGATTCCGGATATCTTAACATCCTGGCCTGTTTCACTGTAGTTTGTGAGCCATAGCTGTTCGGGAGCAAGGTCACTTAAAGTTGCTAAACGCTGCGCCGGACCCGTTTTATTTTTTCGTAACTGAATAAGTACATCAAGTTTTTTTCTGACCTGTTCTTTAAGGGTCTTAAGTTCTTCAAGCTTGCCTATTTTTGCTTTCAGCTCACTGATTTTATTATTCGCGGACGCTATGTTCTCATTAGCAGTGGCAACCTGAACCCGTTTAAAAACATACAGAGACGTTACTATAAGTGCAATAGCAACAATTACAACCCCGGCAATAGCTAATTCCTGGATAGCAGTTTCTTTTTTCTTGGATGACCGTACGGGTAAAAGATTAATTTTTATCATTTATCCCCTACCCTCCTGATAGCAAGTCCAATCGGCACAGCCATAATTTGAGCGATTTCCTGAAGGTATTCAGGGTCAAAGTCTTTTGTATTATATGCAATTTTTGCAAAAGGATTAAGCTTCTCAATCGGCAATCCGATTTTTTCAGAAATAGTGTCAATAAGTTTGTAAACCTTGGAGCATCCACCGCAAATATACACACCCGATATGCGAGTGTCGGTTGCAGTCGAATTATAAAAATCAAGCGAACGCCTGATTTCTTGAGTAATCGTTTCATTAACCTTTAAAATTACATTTATCAGTTGGTTATTAGCACTCTCGTGCGCAAGGAGTTTACCCGTTTCGGCCTCTTCTCGACTAAGACCGATCTGCTTCTGAATTTCCTCAGTGTAAAGATTACCGCCCATCTGTACATCGCGGGTGAAAAGCGTAATGCCATCCTTGACAACATTGATATTCATAATACTGGCACCAATATTTACAAGCGCGAGTATATCTTCTGAGCTAAAATCGTGATTTGCTTCAAATGCATTTTGCACGGCGAAAGAATCTACATCAACAACTGAAAGATGCATTCCGGCCTCACTAAACACGGATACATAATCGTTAATAATATCCTTCTTGCTTGCCACAAGCAGGACATTCATTTTTGATGGATCATTACTGTCAGGCGATAAAATTTGAAAATCCATGTTTACATCATTGATATCAAAAGGGATGTATTGTTCAGCTTCCCAGGAGATCTGGTCTTCCAACTCTTCCTGAGGCATTGTTGGCAACACTATTTTCCTGATAATAACAGAATTCCCGGAGATCGAACAAACAACATCCTTAATCTTAATTCCAAGACTTGAAACAAGATTTTTTATTACTCCGACAACAGCAGCACTGTCCATAAGTGTATTGTCAACAATCGCCTCTGGTGGCAATGGCAATATCCCGGCATTCAACAACTGGAAAGAGCCATTATTGTCCTTTAGCTGGACAATCTTGACGGAACTTGAGCCAATGTCTATTCCTACAACCTCTTTTTTCTTCTTAAAAAGAAACATATCCAGTCCCGTTAATCTTGATCCTGAAATACTTTGGTTTTATCCTCTAAGCTGTAACCCAAGGCCATATTACTCTTCATAGACACTTGTTCCGCAAACAAAATTAAAGTCATGCGACATTTACAATAATATAGGATCATGTCAAGCTAATTTTACAGCTAATTTTGCATAATTATGCATAACCGGCTGAAAATTGGTGTATCAGAGAGTCAATGTTCCCATTTTAATAAGCGTATAATACTGACAATTGGGATTTTTCTTTTGGATTACTTGTTTTTTCCCCTGCTATTTCAATGCGGTAGGTTGCAGGCATTGACTGAGGGGTAACTCCCGATGAACCTGCAGCTGTCCCCTGTCCACCATCAAGAAGCTCATAGCCGGAGAGGTCGCTTCCGGTACACTTTCCGGAGGGATAGGGGCGTTTGTCTGCGCAAACTGAATCCACAATCTTTGCGTAGACTGCATAGGTATCCGTAGCTGCAGAATTGAGACGCAAAGAAAAATCAGGAAGAATTTTTGGATCGGATGAAGTACTACACCCTGTGCCCCATTGTGAGGAGGGTTTCGTCAGTTTGTCCATTATGCAAGCATCTGTTCCGGTAGTAAAATTGAATGATGTTGGATATAAACCGGCAAGTGCAGCTGTGGGGTTAGCAAGACTGCTTGAAAGTGTTGTAGTAAATATTGTTGGAATCACTTCTTTTAGAATTAGCTCCGTTCCGCCGTATGATGCCTCAAGCACGGTGCGATAACGTTTGTTAGCGCCTGATATCTTTGCACCAGTCATTACTGTGAGTAGCAGATACATAACGATCGTCAGCGATATCAGGGTCAACAGAAGCGAAGTAACTAAGGCAATACCCTTATTATCAGTCAAAAGTTTCATGGTTTCCTGCCTAGTGGTCAATTGATTGAAAGATTGTTGGGGTGGACAACAATTCTGAATATCTTCCAGCGATAGTGAAGCCAATCTCTGCCGTTTTCGGAAAGGTTTGCAACCGAATACTGTTTAGTTAGACTTGCCACATCGCCAACATTAATCGGCGAAACATTGGTAAATCCGCTGTCCTTGCGACCTTCCTGGGCCATGATATACACTTTGACGTATTTTAATTTGTTTCTGATTTCATCTGGACTCTCCAGAATCGTCTTGATTCCTGCTGCCGTAATGGTGGGGCCCGATACAGAAATTTTAGTAGAATCACTCTCATAGGCAGAAGACTCTTCGATAATGCCGTTACCGTTGAGATCCCACCCGAAAACAACCTGCATATCAGCCACACAGTCCAGAAGCGGCATATAGGTCATTCGACCTCTTGTAGTATTTGAATCACTGTGATTCACGTTCGTTTTGTACAGAATACCGGTACCCGGTGCACAGGATGAAGGAATTTTTGCTGTATTCGTTGGCCGGGCCACAAAAAAATCTGCCCGGTTGAAGGGCATTGCCAGAGCCTTGCTTTTAACTATTCCGTAAATATAATAAACCTGCTGGGGACTTAACGGAGAAAATGCGGAGTTAAACAGGCTGTTGGTGAAATTAACCCAATAGGTACCAGGAGTACTCGTGTCATAGACCAGGGTGTTCGTTACCCCTCCGGTCATTTTAAACGTCCGGTTCATCATAATTACCCGATCAGTGGATGCGGTCAGATTATCTTCGGCATCTGGCCATGATTTTGCCGCTTTGCCGCCGGAAGAGTACGTCAAATAGGTCCATTTACGGGCAGCTGTACTTGTACCCACTGTAGTTGCCTTGATAGCAAGATAATCAGTTCCGCTTATTACATTGTATGTTACTCCTGTCTCTGAAGTTGCATCCGACAAATTTGTCGTCAGATCATTCCACGAGACAATGGCACGCGGCACATTTCCGGCTGTGGGCGCAGCAGAAGTTCCCTTGCCGTCATTCAACTTGCTGGCTGGTAAGACAGTCGCTTCCGCATAGCTTGGTGCTGGATCGGAAAAAGCGTGGGCCAAGCCGAAACCGGCTTGCTGGATATCATGCCGGAACATCTCAAGCCCCACTACCCCCTCAATATTGCTTTCTTCACTGGCTACGAGACGTCCGGAGGTTTTCTGAATTGAGTTGAATGCCGAACCGGTTATGCCGACGACAACTATGACCAGAGCCATGGTAATAATAATCTCTAACAATGTAAAACCACTGATATTTTTCATGAATAAATCACCTGTTATAGATTGGGGTTTGCGACAATTGAAGATATTGTATGGGTCTGCTTAATGCCCTTGTATCTCCATACCACCCTGGAAGTCAGCTCTTTGGTGTTAACCCCGACCGCCACCACAGTCAGGACAACAGAATAATTGGCAAAACCGGAGCGGACACCCCTTGAAACCAGATTTGCCGCACTGGTCGTATCACTGGCAAGAGCGGCAAATGTGGGAGCATCATATACTGAGGCTTTTGCACGCAGCATCCTGTCGTCGGCAAGGGTAATTGCTTCGTTCCGTAATAGATTTCCCAGATTGTGTACTGTCGCCATGTTGACCGCTTGCAGGAGTCCCAACAAGCCAACCATCATAATTAAAACCGCTACACAAAATTCAATCAGGGTAAAACCTGCGTGATTATCTGAACTCACATGCTGTTCCATTTATTTTCCCCATATTTACCCGTGCAGTTGAAATAACAATGCAGTTAACTGCCGCAGACTGGTCGGCGCTACTCTGGTTGACAAAAATTGTAAACCAGTTGAAGGTAATACCGGTGGTTTCAAAAACAACAGGAGTATCAACAATACTTGCGCCTGCCTTAGTTAGCCCGTACTTCACATTCTTGGCAGTCAACGTGTTACCGGCGGTTAATGGAGCAGCCGCTGCTGATGCACTGCTGTAGGACGTAATGACATAGCCGTTTGGTTGAAAAACGATGCCGTACTGTTTTTTCTGGGTAAAGGAATTGGTACGAGCCTCGTTCAGATCTGCAAATATCTCGCGGGTCTGTCCCTCCACTCTGTTCTTAACCTGCCATGATTGGAAATTCAGTGTTGCAATTGCCATCACGATACCCATGATGGCAATCACAATTATCAATTCGATCAACGAAAAACCCGAAATCGCGTTTATTCCCGGAGAACCCGCACCTGGTAGTCCGCTTCTATATAATACGTGGCTGTCCATATTACTTTTCCTGAAGATGCAGAATCTTCTTGGGTGGTTTGTTGCCCGCATTGCTAATAATCGGCGGTGGATCTGACGGCGGTTTACCAACCATCGGAGTTCCCATTTTCCTGCCATCCTTAGCAGTCAAAGCGGTCCTCAATGTTACCTCTTCAAATGCACCGGTTGACACCTGTACCAGTACTTTGGAATCAAGCGTGGCAACCGGGGCAGCGCCACCGGTATCGTACTTGACTCCCCAGACGTAGGAGTCTCCACCAAATTTACAGACATCGGATGTCGGCTTAAACGTTGTGAATTGCACAAGACCGTTGGTAAGAGCGACAGGATCCGTGATGTCCCTCTCGGCTCCCATTGAAGTTGCCGTACTTTCTGCATCAAGGGTGATGTACCACCCTTTTTCGCTGCTTAAGGAACCGATCGTATCTTGTTGTTTCAAGTCAGACATGGTTAGTACCGCAGGCGGCGTGGCAGCACACTCCTTGTTCATGCTGTCGTTGGCCATATAGCAGGAATCGGTGACGCCCATGATGTAACGCCTGTTACTGGGGTCGTCACCGCCAAAGTAGAAGCGACCACTACCAAAATAGAGCCAGAGTTTATGATTCTTCCGGTCCTGTAAGCGTGAAACGCCACTTGTTACCGGCCCAACACCGGAAATAACGGTACTGGTTCTCCAGTTTGCCGGGTTGATATCTTCCTTGGTGATCAGGCGGATCACGCCTCCTTTGGTCCAATTGTGCCCTTCGGAGTTATTCTCAGAGGAGTTATACTGGGCATACCCGACATAAAGGGCATCATCCTGATAATTGCCGTCTGTGGTTTTTTTCCATCTGTCCGTATCGATCGAAGCATTCACCATACTTCCACCGAACGCCTGGGTGATGCCGGTATCAATAACCCAAAAATTCGTTCCTTCCGTGAGCGCTCCCGTTGCGCCGATATCGACGACAAAGAGCTTCAGATTCTGATCGGATCTGCCTAAAAACTGGTGAGCAACCTCGTCAATCGGCCCGGTTGAGCCGGATGCGAACACGGCAAAATATTTCCCGTTTTTGGTCGTGTCAGCCACGGAAATCGTTTGGGACGGGTTTGCCGGATCCGGCACTGTTTTCTTGGCACTGATACGCACAATTGCCGCCCCCGATGTTGCATAACCAAGTTCGGGGTGGCTGAACTCCCATTTCAGTGTCGGCTGGTTCTCAAGAACACCGGTACTACTGTTAAAGTATTGACCGGTTATATCAAGTGCGAAATAGGACGAGTATCCCACACCCTTCGCACTGTTATTGCCTGTATAACCGGTTGTACTGGAAATGGGTACAGGCTCATAAATCGGTGTTTTCACGCACGTTCCACCAGAACCGTTCGTGCAGCCGTTCCCCTTTATTCTTGAAGCTCCACCCAGACCCATGCTGCCGATTAGAACCGATTTCCAGTTGGTACCGCCAGTTTCATCCTTCAAACAATCTGTATAATCACTTGACGTGCAAGCGGACGGCTTGGCAATGGCCGCATCCAGCAGAACAGTAGGGCCATCAACATAGTAGATATGCTTGTAGCTGTTAGGATCGGCGTAATATTTTAGATATGGCAGCGCATTGCGAGGAATATACGCCCACTGTTCCTCTCCAAGACCGGTTCCAGAGAGGATTGCTTTAGTATCACCGGTAATTGATGAACCGGAGACTGAGAGCGTACCTAGCTTGAAAGCATGTAGCATTCCATCGTTGGCACCGACATACACCATTCCTCTTTTCTTGTATTCAGCTGTGTTAATAAATGCAGAATAACTCTTGTCGCCATAGCCCGCAGGTGTGTCGAGATTATAGGTGTGCAGCTTTATGGTTGACTGGATACGAGGAGTTGAGGAGATGATGTCACCCAGTTTCCAGACATTTGCCGGGTTAGTGACTGTTGCGGTGTTTGCCACCAGCGATACGGTGCGACTGCGATAACCGGTCTGGTCAGTTCCCCGGATATAGTCAATCAGTTTTTGTGCTTCAGCAAGATCCGCAGCCTGAAGATACGGTATCAGGCCTGTTGCCCCCGTGCCTCCGGAATAAAAGCCGCCTTTGGGGGGGATGCTATCAGCAACGGGAGTGTATAGTGACAGCCCATCCAAACTGGTGTGAATGGTGCGCTCCGCTGTGCGAGCCCAGAGAAGTTTGCCAGCCCTCCAGATGCTCTTGACATCATCGGGATTAACGTCTGTCGCCCTTATCGTTTCACCTGCACCGTCCCCATTGGTATCCTGTTTCAATTCTGCAAGCGTTTCTGAATCGTTGAAGTAAAACCGGGTAACATAATCGCTCTTCAGGTTGAGTACGTGACTCCCAGAGGTGTAATCTGTATCTTCGCGAATTGAGCTGTTGGAAAGGAAGGGATCAACGTAATACCAGAGGTTCTGCATCTCTCCAATCCAGTTCACTTCGGTAGCATTTTTAAAAATCTTGTTGGGATAGAATACCGCCTGAAGAAGATTTGCCCCGCTCCCCTCGCTGTTGCTGAGAATTGAAGCAGCCGTGCCCGAAGCAACCTTCGCCAGGATGTCCGACATAGCCTGGGTTATGTTTGTCTCAAGCACATCCCCTTCGCTTGCCTCATAGTAATTATCAGGGTCTGTATTTGGCGCATCAGTCGTGCCTGCGGCGTGATATTCTTTCAACTGATCAGGCACCATATAGCCAGCCGTGCCGGATTCATCCAGGTCATTGAAACCACCAAACTTGGCGGCCTCTTGCAAAATAGACGTTCCCGAACCGTCGCCAAAAGTATAGATCGTAAAGATGGTCAGACTCTGCTTGCCCAGAATGGATGTTTTTCCAACAGTTGCACTGCGCAGATCGTTGACATGGGCATAAAAGGCTGCCACTGATAAAAAGCTGTCCGTAGTCACCGTTGGTTTGACCGCCTTTGTTTTGGCTGTGTTCCACCACGTTGTAAAAGCAGAATCGGTTACGTTGGAACCTGACTGACCCGGCACATTGCCATCGCTGGTAGGCTGGCCATCAGTTATCAACAGGATGAAATGTTTTTGACAGGGATACTCGATCGGATCCATAGTGCCGTAATCTACACCGGTATTATAAGCGCTCGGTTTGGCTTCAAAATACCTGATCGCTTCATACAGGCTTTCACCCAGCGGTGTGTTACCACCCGGATTTGTGTCTGAACCTTCCATCACCGCCACCAGTGTACTGACATGCGCGTCAACTGCAGTGGCGGCATCAGTCAGACTAGTGCCTGCGGTAATTGTCGGACCCAATTGTGTCACTATCCTGCCGCCATCCCCCCCACCCATACTTGCCACGCTATTATTGTTATCATTAAACACCATCAGACCAAAACGTACCTTGTCCTTTAATTTCTGGACTATTCCGGTCGGCAGATCGGCGCCGTATTCAACTTCTTTGCTGTTATTGGTGACCAGATATTTGGTAGTGGCGGTGCGATCCTTGACTTTCCCCCCCATCAGTATTTTACGGATAACGTCAACCTTCTTCATATTTCTGAAATTCAACTCATTGCCCGAGCAGATATTGTTTGTAGATTGAGAAGAGCATGCCGCTGCCTTGTTCAAGCCGGCACTATTGATAGTATGAACTGTGCTGGAGGTGATTTTGTACATCTTGGTGGTATCATAATAGCCGTAATAGGTTTTACTCGATGAATATGAAGCATTGTTTATAGAATATGCGGAGTCACCCATACTGCCCGATGTATCAAAAATGATCAGTACATTTGGTTTCAGGTTGGTCTGACTTGAAAGAAACTGCGGCGTCTGGCAGTAGTTGTCTAACGTTGTCGAATCAACGGCAAAAGTAACAATAAGTGTCCCGTCGGCCGTTACATTATTGAAGGTATACGACGTTCCGTACTGATTTGAAATTGATCCCAAATCCTTGTTGGTATACCCGGCAACATTGGTATCTGTTACCCTCACATTAAGAATCCGGTAACCGGTTGCCGGAGTAATGGTAAACATCTGACTGGCAGTCTTGCCAACCGAAGTTGCTCCCATGGGGCTAATGGTTCCGGAGGTCGCGAGTCCGGTTCCTGACGCATATCCAGGACTGGCAGCATTTATGGAAGATGTTATGATATAAGAAACCGGTCTGAATTTGATCACAATTGTGGAAGTTCCGATGATCGTCGACGTGGTCGTGTACGGACTCGACTGCGCACCGACAGAGTTGCCGTTGAACAGCACATCCTGAACTTCGCACCCGGAACCGGCAACGTATTTGACGGTTACCGTGTTACCCGATGCAACCGATGTGTTCAATGTGTAGACACTGTTGCCGGTCACCGAACCGATCTGGGTTACAAAGCTATTGGCCTGACAAGTAGTGGGTGTTGCATCCTGATAAACAGTAGCAGTGACTGTGTAGTTGGTAGAAACCGCCTCAAAACAGACCCATAGAGCATAATATGTATCCGATGTATCAATATTTGACAGGTTAATAGTATTCGCTACGGTTTGATCGGAAATGGCAATTTGAGTCCAGGAAGATATACTGTCACCCCAGCTCCAGTGACTTTCTGAATACTGTGCATACCTGATGAACTTAATCCGGAATCCATTATTTGGCGTAACCCTGAACTCGGGCGTACTGCTGTAGGGCGATTGAGCGGTGTTATTCCCTGAATTCATCTCCGTCCAGCTATAGCTATAGTTGGTGCAATTACCGTGCGATGTAGCCGTGCAGGTTCTGGAATGGAACTCCACAGTACCTCCGATGCCATTTGCCGGCCAGTAAGCAGTTGTATCAGTAATGAGGCCATCATTATTGGTGCCGAATGCCGCATTAATGTGAGTGACACCCGCATGGGACGCAGAGGCAGACAACAACACAATACTTGTCATTACAAAGCACAGAACCACTGAAACAGATAGAAAATGAATCCTTTTCATGACTTCTACCTCCCATACAAACGACTCCAATAACATCTATAACGCGTCAAAGCATATTCAGTGCCACCGCTAAAAATCACCTATTCACCTTGATTTACTATGCTTTTTATGATTGCTAATTATTCCTGCGCAAAAAGGTCATAATTTTAGACAAAAAAAACCCCGTGCTATGAAAAAAATGCATAGCACGGAGTAAATAACGTTCACTGTTTTCCAAAAGAATTCACCTTGCAACCGTTGAACCAGAAGCTCCTACGCCCTGAACACGGAACAGCTCCAGCCCCCTTCTACTTCCCTTCTATCATCTTCTTCATCGTTTCGGCATCACGCATCCCGACCTGTATCGTGCCGTCGGGCATCACCATCGTCGGTGTACCGGAAATACCATGAGCATTGGCAAATTTTACAATCTCATCAACCGCTTTCTTACTGCTTTCCTTGGTCGGCTTCGCTATTTCCTTGCCTGAAAAAGCCTTGTCAAGCAGGTCATGATCCTGAGTTTCAATGATCGCTCTCGATTTATCATAGGCTGCCGGATGCATAGGCAGCGGAAACAGCATAATGTGGATTGCTACATCCGGGGCGATCTTCGCAAGTTTATTCAGTTCTTCATGACCTTTCCGACAGTACGGGCAGTCCGGATCGGTAAAGACATATATCTTTTTGGAACCCTTCGGATTACCTATAATAACTGCATTACTCACCGGAATGGTCGTTACATCAACTGAGGTCTGCTGTTTGGGCGTAGTGATATTTTGCTGGTGTGCCGAGGCTGGCTGTAGCGTCTCAATATCAACTACCATTCCTTGAATCAGGTGTTTCTTGCCATAATCCATCAAGAGAATGCCTTTTTGCCCATCCTTTTCCACAAGAAGTTCAAAAAGCCCTTTAGCAGGCGATTGCTTGACTGATGTAACGGTCCCGCCAATTTTCTTGAGAACATCAGTAGCCTCTTTTTCAGTGAGGGTGTGACAGGCTGCACAAACACCGCCGCACCCTTCTTTGGCCATGGCGTAAGAGGATGCGGCGAGAATACCGGTGACAGCAGTTGCGATACAGAGTTCTTTAAACATGATAATTCCTTTCTGGGTTTTTTTATTTGTCACTCTATGCCATATTCCTTAAGTTTGTAAAGCAGTGAGCGATGACTTATTTCTAGAATTTTTGCCGCCTGGGTCCGATTGCCGCTTGTCTTGGCAAGCGCTTTCCGGATCAATTCACGTTCAATGGCGTCCTCGGCCTTTTTGATGGAAAGACTTTCTTCACCGGTTGACTCGACCGAATGCGGCCCATCATGCAGGCGGATAGATGACGGGAGACAGGAGGGAGTAATACGACCACCGTCACAGAGGATGCAGGCGCGCTCGATGGCATTTTCAAGTTCCCGAACATTGCCTGGCCAGCGATGTGCCATCAGGCTGCGCATTGTTTCCGGCTCAATGCGCAATGGCTGACTATCAGTGTCGCTCCCATAGCGTTTCAGAAAATGCTCTGCGAGCAGAGGGATATCCTCCACCCGTTCGCGCAGCGACGGCAGCTGCAGGCAAAATACATTCAACCGGAAATAGAGATCTTCACGGAAACGGCCGCTAACAACATCAGCAGATAAATCACGCGAGGTGGCAGAAATCACTCTGACGTCGACTTTCTTCGAGGCTGTTCCTCCTACCCGTTTTATTTCACCCTCCTGAAGTACCCGCAACAATTTGACCTGTAACGGAAGCGGCATCTCCCCAATCTCGTCGAGAAACAGTGTACCCCCGTCTGCCTGCTCAAAAAGTCCGGCTTTATCGCTGGATGCGTCAGTAAACGCTCCCCTGACATGCCCGAACAACTCACTTTCAAGAAGATTTTCCGGAATCGCTCCACAATTAACAGCCACAAATGGTTTGTCAGAGCGCCTGCCGGTCTGGTGAAGGGCACGGGCAACAAGCTCTTTTCCGGTTCCGGACTCACCCAGTACCAGAATCGTCGTTTTTAAATCTGCAACCCTTTTAATCTGGCTGAAGAGCTCCTGCATTGCGGCATTGCGGCTGAGAATACCACTAAATGAAAACTGGCCGGCGGCTACTTCGCGCAGGTGGATGTTTTCTGCTTTCAGATGTTCACGCTCCTCGGCTTTTTTTAACACCATAACGATCTCATCTTTTTTAAACGGCTTTGAGATAAAATCGTAGGCGCCAAGCTTCAAACACTCAATTGCCGTTTCCACGGAACCATAGGCGGACATCATAATAATCGGAGCGGAAACGTGCTGTTCAAGGGCTCCTGCCAAAAAGGTTTTTCCATCCATTTCAGGCATGCGGATGTCACAGAGAATAAAATCATAGGCGTTTGTTCCAAGACGGGCTAAACCTTCTGCGCCGTTTGCCGCCTGATCAACGCGATACCCCTGGCGGGTCAGCATGACCGATAACATATGGCGCATATTTTCTTCATCATCAATAATGAGAATATACTGACAGCCGCTCACGCATCTCCCCCCTCTTCCGCAGCTGCCAGCGGCAGCAGAACGGTGAAACAGCTCCCTTCACCAACAACACTTGATGCCGATATGCGTCCGCCGAACCCCTCAACAATCCGCGCAGATATCGCCAACCCGAGACCTGTCCCCTTGCCGGGCTGTCTGGTCGTATAAAACGGGTCAAAAATATGTTTCATGGACTCGTCGGGAATACCGGCGCCACTGTCAATGACATCCAAACGGATGTGAGATGTTTTTTGGCAGGCCCTGATGTTTATGGTCCCTCCTGCCGGGGTTGCCTCACGGCTGTTGAGGAGCAGGTTGATAATTACCTGCTGCAGCTGGTGCTGATCACATCTGGCAGGGAGGAGTCCATCATCGATTGCCACGCTGAGATTCAACTGTTTAAAAACACCCTGCTGGCTCATCAAATCAACGGTTGACATTATTACATCACGAATATCGGCATGCGCTCCACTCGCCGTTCGCGGTCGGGAAAAATCCAGAAGGCCCCGCACGATCCGGTCAATGCGGGAACAATCGTCAGTGATACGCCGGGCATAATCCTGAATAGCAGGATTGTCCGACTGCTCACCGGCAGCGAGCTCGGCATACCCCATGATCGATGCGAGAGGTGTTCCTATTTCGTGAGCCATACCGGCCGCCAGCAGCCCGATGGAAGCCATTTTTTCGATGCGAAGCGACTCCTCCCGGGCCTGGCGAAGATCACTGTTTGCTCTTTCAAGAGCCGCCATCTGTTCGGTAACCAGCCTATCCTTATTATCAAGCGCTGAGGCCATTTCATTAAATGCGTGCGCAAGTCGGGCGAGCTCCACGCTTCCGGATACCTTCAACCTCTGTCGATACTGACCACCGGTTATTTTTTCGGTAGCTGACAGGAGTCTGTTTATCGGATTGACCACAATGCGGGACAGAACAAAGGAGCCTAGCCCGAGCAACAAAATAAAGTCGAGTACAAAATAGACCATCAGAATTTCCCGCGAGCGATTCAGGCGCGCTTTTTCGGGAGCAAGTGAGAGCAGCAGTCCGGCCTTGCCGACAATTTGGCCATCACGCGTTATGGATATAAGATGAACCAGCCCGCTGCCGTCCGGAAGAATAAAACTCCCATCCGCAGTTTTTGTATGCTCCTGAAACGGAGCATACAGATCACTACCATCTCGACCGGCGCTTAAAAGCACCGTGCCGTTTCTATCAAGCAGCGTCAAACGGCTGAAGGCGGACTCTTCAGAAAGCTTTTGAATATATCGTGAGGCCTGTGAATCGGAGGGGATAAATCCTTCCGGATAGGTCGGAATTGAGTCTGGGAGAAGGCTCACAAAAGAGTTGAGTAACGTGCGGGCATGTTCTCCTTTTTGAAAATACAGATCGCTGGCCGCAGTGTTAAATGCCAACAGACTGAAGAGGAGCCAGGTTAATACAAGCAGTGATCCCAGAAAAGCCAGAATTGAAACGGTTAAACTGGGACGATAGCCGGTCATGGCCTACCCCTGGCCAAAACCGCTCAAACCCAGATACCACCGGATGAGCGGCTTACCGTAGAATATGTACAACAGAGCACCAAAAGCAAGATACGGTCCAAACGGGATTGCCAGCTTGGAATCTTTTTTCTGAAACAGCATAATCGAAATACCTACCAGCGAGCCGACCAATGAGCTGGCAAATATGATAAACGGCACTGATTTCCATCCCAGATAAGCGCCCATCATAGCCAGCAGCTTGATATCTCCCCCCCCCATACCATCTTTGCCGGTCAAGCGCTGATACGCGTAGGCAACCAGCAGCAGAGTGCCGCCACCAAGCAGAATACCGAGCAGAGAATTCAGCCAGGAGTGGCCTTTCAGAAAGAAAGAGAGAACAAACCCTATCACAATGCCGGACAGCGATATTTCATCAGGTATTATCTGGTGCTCAATATCGATAAATGTGACAACAACAAGAGATGAGCAGAGCAGAAAGAGCGCTGCAAAAGCGAGCGTCGGGCCAAAGCGGAGGAAAAGTAAAAGTGTCAGTGTACCGTTGAGCAGTTCGACTAACGGGTACTGAAGTGAAATGTGAGCACCACACCCTCGGCATTTTCCCCGCAAAAGAATGTAGCTAACGACCGGGATATTGTCATACCAACGAATCTGATAGGAACAGACGGGACAGTGCGAAGGGGGGGAAACGATTGACTCGTCTTTCGGTATACGGCAGATGCAGACGTTTAGAAACGAGCCGACAACCATACCGAAAATAAATGCAAACGCTGGAAAGAGAAGAGGTGGGGTCATCAGTCGATACTTTCGGCAACATCCAGAGTAATTTGAGATTTCAGATACATTTCGACTTCGGCAGCGGTGGAAAAGGCAAAACAGCCTTCGGCTATTCTGGCGGCGCGCTCGAGAGTGCAGCGGCGGAGAATCTGCTTCACCCGGAGGATTGAACCGGCACCCATTGAGAGTTCATCAAAACCAAGGCCTAACAGAACCGGCAGATAGAGAGGTTCTCCGGCCATTTCACCGCAGAGACCCGCCGGGATTCCGGCGCCATGTGCGGCCTGAACAATCCGGCGCAGCGATCTCAGTACAGCTGGATGGAGCGGCTGATACATATGTGAGAGCTGTTCGTTGCTTCGATCAATCGCCAGAGTATATTGAATCAGGTCGTTCGTACCGACACTGAAAAAATCAACTTCACGCGCAAGCAGGTCGGCAAGGGTAACTGCAGCCGGTATTTCAATCATAATTCCGACTTGAACCGTACTATCAAAAGAAATACCGGATGCGGTCAACTCACGCTTAGCTTCTTCGAGCAGAGCTTTTGCCGTGCGGACCTCTTCCATTCCCGAAATCATCGGGAACATGATTCTGACGGGGCCATCAACGCTGACCCGCAATATAGCCCGCAGCTGTTTTTTAAATTCTTCCGGCATACTCAGTGAAAGACGGATAGCACGAGCCCCAAGAGCCGGATTTGCTTCTGCGGAATGGTCCATGCCTTCCAGAAGTTTATCGCCTCCTGCATCAAGAGTTCTAATGGTGAGCGGATGAGGCGCAATAGCCAACTGCATCGAACGGTAAATCTGCACCTGTTCCTCTTCATCCGGCATGAAAGGGCGGTTCATAAAAAGCATTTCGGTCCGGTACAGACCGACGCCACTCCCGCCGTGCTCCAGCAGAGAAGCACCTTCCTCCGGTATCTCGACATTTCCACGCAGATGCATCTGGTGGCCATCACGGGTAACCGCAGGAAGGGGGGCGAATTTCAGAAGTTCAGATTCAACATATTCATAATGCTGCTTGCGACGCAGCGCAGATTGGAACGTTTCCTGATCGGGATCAACTGTCACCGTTCCGGATAACCCGTCAACAATAACGACGATACCATCCGGGAGCAGATCTGTTATCCCCTCAACCCCCATGACCGCCGGCAGGTCAAGAGCACGCGCCAATATTGCCGTATGGGAAGTCCGGCCGCCAATCTCTGTTATGATAGCAAGTACATGATTACGATTGATCTGAAGCATATCGGCGGGGGTGAAATCGTGGGCGGCAATAATCATCAGATCATCATTTTGCGGAAGCGGCTCTGCAACGTCACCGTTCATGCTGCGTAATACCCGCTCGATAACGGTCTCAACATCGCTGATACGTTCACGCAAATACGGATCATCAATACGTGCAAACGTTTCACGGTAGCGATGAAGAGTACGCCGCAAAGCACCTTCCGCATTGATCAAACCGGTCCTGATGATCTCGGAGGCTTCAGAGACCAGACGTTCATCAGCCAGAATCATCAGGTGGGTTTCAATAAAAAAGAGGTGATCTTCACCGTTTGTTTCTGCAAGGTGGGATTTCAGGCTTTCAAGTTCAAGGCGGGTATCTTCTATCGCCCTGGCCAGGCGGGCAATTTCGTGGCTAACTGCATCTGAAGGAATCGGATATTCTGATACAACGGTGTGATGACGATCAATAATACACAATCTTCCCATTGCAATCCCGGGCGAAGCCGCGATTCCAGAGAAAATCTGCATATTATTCCTCTCCAAACCCGTTGGCTATAAGGTCGCCGATGGTCTGAAATGCATCATCTTCATCTGCGCCGGCAACGGTCAGGCATACTAAAGAGCCTTTTGAGGCAGCGAGCATCATGATACCCATTATGCTTTTTCCGTTAACTTCAACATCCTCGCGGGAAAGCATGACATTAGAACTAAAACGGCTGGCTGTTTTTACAAAAAGAGCTGACGCGCGAGCATGCAATCCGAGCTTGTTTATGATCATAAAATCTTTTTGGAGCATAATCCCTGGTTCCCCGGCATTCACTTTTTACTTCAGAAATTCTCCAGCGACGATGATTCCTTCTCGGCCGCTGCGCTGCAAACCTGCCGCAAGTTCAGCAACCGGCATCTTATCACGGCGCGAACAAAATTCAATCAACATCGGCAAATTTGCCCCGGTGACAACTTCAACACACCCTTCTTTCAAAAAAGATAGTGCCATATTAGACGGCGTGCCTCCAAAAAGATCAGTCATGATAATAGCACCCTCTGATTGCACCGTTTCAACGGCAGCAACAACACGTGCCATGATGTCATCCGCCCGATCATCAGGTACTACTTCTACTGCCGTACAGCGCTCAATGGGGCCGACAATCATCTCTGCCGACATTTTAAGAGCGGTCGCAAGACCGGCATGGGTAACAAGTACTAATCCAATCATTTATGCCCCTTTTCAATATCCCTGTGAATGATTCGCACTGAGGGCCATATTTCCTGCAGATGCATTCCGGTGGCCTCGGCTATAGCTACAGAGCGATGGCGACCTCCGGTACAACCGATAGAAATAGTTAAATAAGATTTCCCTTCCTGACGGTGTGCCGGCAGCAGCATATCGAGCAGCGGAAAAAAGTGATCAACAAACTGTGCCGTAACAACATTATCCATAACATAATCACGAACCTTGTCATCAAGGCCGGAACCGTCTTTCAATTCCGGAACAAAAAACGGGTTCGGGAGAAAGCGGACATCCATGACGATACTTGACTCCAGTGGCACTCCATATTTAAAGCCAAAAGACTGAACTTCGACTACCAGCTGATTTTCTTTTTCTTCACCCCTTACTATCCTCAGGATGAATTCCTTAAGCTGGTGCACCGTAAACTCAGAGGTATCAATTATTCTGGTCGCAATCTGCCGCAGACCGCTCAGCCGTTCTCTTTCGATGCGAATACCTTCGGCAACCGTGCACTGCTCATCAACGGGGTGGCGGCGACGTGTTTCAGAAAAGCGCCGCACCAGAACATCGTCCAAACAATCAAAGAAGAGTATTTCTACCGTGTGCCCAACTTCGGTAATCTTGAGAAAGGCCGCTTCATATCCCTTAAAAAATTCCCGCCCACGAATGTCTGCAACCAGTACGATACCTTTGAAGCTCTCTCCCGATTTGCCGATCAAATCTACAAAACGTTTGAACAGCCGTACAGGGAGATTGTCAATGCAGTAATACCCTTCATCTTCCAAGGCTCTGACCGCAGTAGATTTTCCGGAACCAGACATGCCGGTAATAACGATAATACGCATACCCTACTCTACCTCATCCCCAAGCGGCCTGGCTTCAATACGCGCCAGTAACCGTTCCTGGAAATCGCGAGCCGAATGATAGCCCATCCCCTTAAGGAGATGATTTCGTGCGGCTACTTCGATTATTGAGCCCAGATTTCTGCCGGGACGGACCGGAATGACGATGTGGGGTATCTCAATACCAAGAATAGTCACCGTCTGATCATCAATGCCCAATCTATCATATTCATGTGATTCATCCCATTCCATCAGTTCCAACTGCATATCGATTATTTTTTTATCTCTAATCGCTGAAACCCCGTAGAGGTCCTTGATGTTGATTATACCAAGACCACGGATTTCCATCAGATACTGTAACGCCTCCTCTGCTTGGCCGATCAGCACCGCAGGCATCTTTTTCTTTATAAAGACCATATCATCGGCAACCAGGCGGTGACCACGGATAACGAGATCAAGAGCACATTCACTTTTGCCGATACCGCTTTTTCCAGACAGCAGGACGCCGACACCCAGGACATCTATCAAAACACCATGAAGATGGGTCGTCGGGAGCAACCGCTCTTCAAGAAATTTAGTTATCAGTGATATAAACGTTGACGATTGATGAGGGGTGGCAAGCACAGGAATCGAGCGGGCCTCAGTCAGTTCGAGCAGGATCTGCGGCGGCCGCAGACCCTTGGTTACAATAAAACAGGAGATTGGAAAATTACAGAGTGCAGTAAGTTTTTCAACGACGACCTGTTTATCACTCTGCTGGAGATACGATATTTCCGTGTTGCCGAGCACCTGTAACCGTTCCGGATGCAGGTGCTCGGTGTAACCGGCCAGGGCCAGCCCCGGCTTTTGAATCCGGGAACTGGAGACGCGATGTGTGAGCCCCTTCTTGCCAGCCAGAAGAGACAAACCAAGACCATACTCATTGTCTGTCAGCAGGTCTTGTATCGAGAGTGAAATACCGTCCATACGTTTTCTGTCTATCAGGCGCGCTGCGGCTCAATCAGGCCATAATTTCCGTCTTTACGACGATACAGCACGTTGATCTCACTACTGTCGGCGTCAGTAAACACGATAAAATCTTTGTGAAGCAGATCCATCTGCATGACGGCCTCTTCCACGGACATTGGTTTTGCGGTTTCTGTCGTCGTTTTAATCACAACTGAACCGGTACTCGCTTCGATACTATCGGCTTCAAAAATCCTTTTTGAGAGCTGACGCCCATGTTCGTCACCATTTGGCTTATGGGCTTTAATTTTTTCCTTGTAGCGTACCAGCTGACGCTCAATTTTATCAATTACCGCATCGATGGCGGCATACATGTCATGTGTCGCTTCAGACGCTTTTGTGCTGATTCCCTTTGAATTAATAACTATTTCGACGATGTGGCGAATCTTTTTCTCAACGGAAAAATAAACCTGCACATTAATCGGGCTATCAATATACTTTGTAACCCGCTCAAGTTTTTCCTCAGCATATGCTTTGAGGGCATCGCTTTGTTCCATGTGCCTGAATGTCATAGTGACCTGCATAAAATCCTCCTGTGTGTTTGGTGCTGCGAAATGGACGACGGCCGAAACGACCGTACGTCAAAAATGTTTTTTACGTTCAGAAGATGATCCCATGTTTAGCATCTCACGATATTTTGTTACTGTCCGCCTGGCAATATTGACCGTCTGCCCTCCCAGCAACTCAGCAATTTTTTGATCGGAATATGGTTTTTTGGGGTTTTCCTTTTCGATGATTTCTTTGATTCTGTTTTTAACACTCTCGGAAGCAACAAAGTCACCCTCGCTCGTCGAGAGACCGCTGTTAAAGAAGTATTTCAGTTCCAGTAAACCCTGTGGCGTCTGCATATATTTGTTGGTGGTAACCCGGCTTATTGTTGATTCGTGCATACCGATATCGTCGGCGATATCGCGCAGCACCAGCGGCCTGAGATACTCAATTCCACGATCAAAATATTCGCGCTGAAAACGGATGATGCTCTTTGCGACCTTATAAATAGTTCTCTGGCGCTGCTGAATACTTTTGATAAGCCAGGCTGCTGCACGCGCCTTGTCGTTAATATAATGCTCCGCCTGTGAGTCGATCGTTCCATTCCCGCGAGCATCAGAATACTGGGTACTGACTTTCAGGTTGGGCAATCCTTCTTCATTCAGCATGACGACGTAATCGTCGCCAACTTTATGCACAAAAATATCCGGAGAAATATAATGAACATCATCGGTGCTGAAAGACGATCCGGGGCGCGGATCAAACCCGGAAATAATCTTTGAAGCCATCAGCACCTGATTTATATCGATCTTTAACGAGCGGACAATCTGCTTGTAGTTTCGTTTTTCTAAATCGCCAAGATGATGCAGCAGGATATTTTCAACCACACTCCCCTTCATGCCAAGATTCCGCGCCTGAATAAGAAGACATTCTTTTAAATCACGGGCGGCGACGCCAGGCGGGTCGAACTCCTGGATACAATCAAGTACATCCTGGACATCCTCTTCAGTCGCAGAACTTGCTGCAGCAATTTCCGAAAGTGACGCCCGCAGATACCCATAATCATCTACGTTGCCAATGATTACCTCACCGACGCGAACATCCATTTCTGAATACTGTCCCATGTGAAGCTGCCACAACAGATGGTCGATCAGGGTCCCTTTTTTTGTCAGAAGGTTTTCAAATGATGGGCGTTCATCTTCGCCGCCATACTGCTGTTCTCCGGAGCTGTAGTTATAGCCGTCAAGATAGCTGTCCCAATCACGAAGGGTCTCCTCACCTGCTTCCACTTCACGGAAATCGGCACTGTCCTGCAACGGCTCAAGCTCCTGCTCCGCTGCTTCAAGCGCATCCGGCTCACGGATTTCTTCCATATCAGTGGTTTCTTCAAGCAGCGGATTTTCCTCAAGCTCCTGAACGACCAAATCCTGAAGTTCAAGACGAGTCAACTGAAGCAGCTTGATTGCCTGCTGCAACTGGGGGGTCATCACCAGTTGCTGCGACATTTTCAGTTGTTGGCGCATCTCCATTGCCATGAAACAGTGACCTCAAAACCAGTATTTAAATTATAAATCAGCAACAACAGTGAAAAATTCAGAGGCGGAAATCTTTCCCCAGATAAATTTCCTGGGCTTTCTTACTCGTTGCAATCTCGTCGGGCGTTCCGTACTCAAGCACCACACCACTGTTCAAAATATATGCTGAATCACAAACGCCCAGGGTTTCCCGCACGTTATGATCCGAAATCAAAACACCGATATTTTTGTTTTTCAGAGAAACAATTAATCCTTGAATATCGGCGACCGCTATCGGGTCAATCCCGGCAAACGGCTCATCCAGCAGAATAAATGACGGGTTGGTGATCAGCGCCCGGGCAATTTCCACCCGACGTCGTTCGCCACCGGAAAGCGCATATCCCATGGATGAGGCGATGTGCGTTATCGAAAATTCCTCAAGAAGCTGTGCCATTCTCTGGCGACCGACGTTCTTATCAGGTTCGATGGTTTCAATAATGGCCATTAAATTATCAGCAACTGTCAGTTTACGAAAAACGGATGCTTCCTGCGGGAGATAACTGATGCCACGCCTTGCCCTCTGGTACATCGGGAGCGCAGTTATCTCTTCGTCACCCAGAAAAACCTGGCCACTGTCTGGTTGCGCCAACCCGACAACCATATAAAATGTAGTCGTTTTGCCAGCCCCGTTCGGCCCCAGCAGGCCGACGACAGAACCGGATGTAATTGAAATATCTACACCTCCAACCACATTGCGACTGCCGTAGCATTTCTTGAGAGCTTTCGTCCAAAGCTTTGAAGAGTTACGGTTTCCCGGCATCTTTCTTCCTTGCAACCGGATTTATGACCGCCTCGACTCGTGCTTTTGGATCACCATCGCTTGTTACATAACTTTTTTCATCATCAACGTAATAGGTAATAACTTTTCCGCTAATGCGGTCATCTCCCTGTAAAACACGGGGAGATCCGGTCATAACGATACGCCCTGTACTGCTTTCATACACCGCTTGGTCGGAAAAACCGGTCCTGTTAAGCTGGACGATCCTGACATTACCAGACGCTTCAATCTTCTCCACACCGTCGCCTTTGTCAGCATACCTGACGACGAGCTTATCGGAAAAAATGGTAACATCTCCCTGTTTTGAAACAACTTTACCGGTGAAAACAGCAGTTCTTCCGACATTGTCAGCATTCATCTCATTTGATTTAACGGTAATCGGCAGAGTGGATCTATCTTTTGGCGCTGCAGCATGAGGCATTGCCGATACCGTAATTGGCAGCCATAAAACAAACAACATACTATAGATAAAAGCCAATTTCATTACGACACCTAATTCATGACAACTGAAGCAGCAACTGCGGATTTAAAATGCGCCTTCTGACTTTTTACGCCCAGATCCATGCCGATCGCAGTTAACTGCATGCGCTCCTGCCGAAACACAACGGGAACTTTCGTTGTAAACTGAGCGATTGCACCTACATAGGTTATCGACTCCGTATCAAAACGTGCGCCCTCTTCCGTTACGACATGAACATTGCCTTTAAGAAAAATATCTTTTCGCGCACTGAAGTACTCACCATTATCCGCTGTAACCGTTATCGCGCCCTGGGTCGGCGTTTTCTGGAATTCCATGCGGACAACTTTCAGATAGGCCGTCTCTCCGGTCTTATCGTATTCAGCACGCTCTGCAATGAGTTCCCATTCAAGAAGACCGTCTTTAATCTCAGAAAAGCGGGCTTTCTTCAGGGCAATATCTATGTTTTGGGGAAGCTGCTGATTAGCCAACGGCACCGGTTTTGGTTCCTGAGAACCATTGCGGAAAACGACGACCGCGATACCGATAATCGCCGCCATCACAAGTAGTGCCAGTAAAGGCCTGATATAAACGGACGACACCATAATAGGGCGGAACTATACCATTGAGGAGCGGGACTGTCCAGCATAACGTGAACGCGTTGAAGCTTTTGGCATAGAGTTTGTATCACAGCTCATAGCGGGCCGCAATTTCATCCCACAAACCGCGCCCTTTAAGAATCAGATCGCATACTTCGCGTACGGCACCACGTCCGCCGGCACAGGTTGTAACATAGTGGGCAACATTCCTGGCTTCGAGCAAACCATCGGCAGGAGCAGCAGCAAATATTACCCGGCGCATTACCGGAACATCAATAACGTCATCACCAATGTAGCCTATCTGGCTGTCGGTAAATCCCGTTTTCTCTTTTATATCATCGTAGCTCTCGAGTTTTTTCAACGCCCCTTGATAAACCAGATCAATCCCGAGTTCTCTCGCCCTGATGTCAACAACCAACGAGGTTCGACCGGTTATGATACCGACTTCAATGCCGTAACGCTGCAGCATTTTAATGCCGTGGCCATCTTTGACATTAAATGTTTTGGTTTCCAGACCATTGCCGTCATAGATAATACCGCCATCGGTCATGACGCCATCAACATCAAGCAGTAAGAGGCGTATATCTTTTAATTTATCTATCATCTAAGCGATACCGGACTTGAGAATGTCATGGAGATGGATAATGCCGCATGGTGACGATATCTGATCGTTTTCAAACACGAACAACGACGTGATGGCTCGCTGCTCCATAATCTGCAAGGCGGCGGCGGCGAGTTCCGACCGTTTTATGCGCAACGGTCCGCACTTCATAATTTCCGAGGCATGCTGATTGAGAATATCGAACCCTTTTTCGAGCGCACGGCGCAGGTCACCGTCGGTGATAACACCTTTCAGCGCACCGCCCGCATCACAGACACCGGTAACGCCAAGACCCTTTGCAGTGATCACGAACAGGGCATCCTTCATGACAGCATCTTCCTGGACCAACGGTATAGCGTCGCCGGAATGCATCAGGTCTTCAACTCTCAGAATCAGTTTTTTCCCCAGTGACCCGCCGGGGTGGAATATGGCAAAATCTTCCGCCTTAAAACCGCGCTTTACCAGCAGCGCAACGGCCAGAGCGTCACCCATTGCCAGAGTGGCCGTTGTCGATGCGGTGGGGGCAAGGCCGAGAGGGCACGCCTCCTCTGCAACAGAGACGTCAAGAAAGACGTCGCTTGAACGGGCCAGATTCGACGTCGGATTGCCGCTCATTGCAATAAGATGCGCTCCCAGTCTCTTGATTGAAGGGAGAATCCGAAGGATTTCTTCTGTTTCACCACTGTTGGAAATGGCAATTACGACATCACCCTTCATGATCATGCCGAGGTCGCCATGAATCCCTTCTGCCGGGTGAAGAAAGAAGGCGGGCGTGCCGGTTGAAGCCATCGTGGAGGCGATCTTCTGCCCAACCAGTCCGGATTTACCCATACCACTAACGATCACTCTGCCGGGACTCCCCACAATCACGTCAATTGCGTGCTCGAACGAAGTATCAATGCGATCAGCCATCGCTAAAAGTGCGTCCGCCTCAACCCGGATTACCCGGCGCGCCTCATCAATAGCGGTCATTGTGCCGGCCTCTGTTTGACTACAAAATCAAGCGCCTTAAGGGTCTTCAGCAGCAGCGGCAGATCACTCAGTGGAATTGAATTCGGTCCGTCACAGAGCGCCTTGTCAGGGTCTTCATGTACCTCCATGAAGATGCCGTCAATGTCGGTAGCAACGGCTGCCCGCGATAAATACTCGACAAATTCACGCTGACCGCCCGAACTGTCACCCTGGCCACCCGGCAGCTGCACACTGTGAGTTGCATCGAAAACGACCGGATACCCGGTAGCGCGCATGACCGGAAAACTGCGCATATCCACCACCAGATTGTTATAGCCGAAAGAAGCGCCACGCTCAGTGAGAATAATGTTCTCATTGCCGCTGGCCGCAATTTTACCGGCGACATTTTTCATATCCCACGGGGCCAGAAACTGACCTTTTTTGACGTTGATAATCCGGCCGCTCTCTGCTGCAGCAATCAAAAGGTCCGTCTGACGGCAGAGAAAAGCGGGAATCTGCAGAATGTCAAGCACCTCTGCCGCAGGAGCTATCTGCTCGATTGAATGAATATCCGAGATCACCGGGACACCGAGTGACTCCTTAACCTTGCGGAGAATCGCAAGCCCCGCCTTCATACCGGGACCGCGATAGGCGTTGATGGAAGTGCGGTTGGCCTTGTCGTAGGAGGCCTTAAAGATCAATGGCACGGAAAGGCCATTACAAATAGTCATCAGCCGCTCGGCATGGCGCATGGTCGCGGATTCATCCTCGATCACACAGGGACCGGCAATCAATACGAGCGGACGATTGTTGCCAATTTTAACATTTCCGGAAATAATTTCACGAGTCATACTCTACCCCTTGTCTCTCTGCGCTAATGAAGCGGCGATAAAAGCCCTGAACAGCGGATGCGGCACCAGCGGTTTCGATTTGAATTCGGGATGGAACTGGCATGCCAGGAACCAGGGATGATTAGCGATTTCAACTACTTCTACAAGATCTTTATCTTTATACACACCTGAGAGTATGAGCCCTTTATCTGTTAACTGTTCGCGATAGGCATTATTGAACTCATAGCGATGACGGTGACGTTCAGAAACTTCGGTTTCGTTATACGCCGTATGGGCAAGCGTTCCTTTGGTTATGGAACAGGGAAACGCGCCAAGACGCATGGTACCACCCTTTTTGCTGACCTGTTTCTGCTCTTCCATCAGATGGATGAGCGGCTCGCCCCCTTCCTGGCGGAATTCGCTCGAACAGGCTTCTTTTATGCCACAGACATTACGCGCAAACTCTATCACCGCCATCTGCATGCCGAGACAGATCCCGAAAAAGGGAATTTTATGGGTGCGGGCATACTTGATCGCCATGACTTTTCCCTCGGTGCCGCGCTCACCAAAGCCACCCGGAACGAGGATTCCGTCAATATCATCAAAATGACCGGCGGCGCCGTCCCGTTCAATCTTTTCTGCATCGAGGTATTTGAAGGAGACCCGGGTGTCGTTGGCAATTCCGCCATGAGTCAGCGCCTCGGCGAGTGATTTGTATGACTCCGTCAGATCGACATATTTGCCGACGATTGCGATATGAACTTCACCATTACTGGGATGTCGCAGTTTTTCCACGACATCCTGCCATTTGGTCAAATCAGGCGCCTTGGTCCAGATATTCAGCTTTTCAACGACCTGATCATCGAGATGTTCTTTATTAAGCGCCTGAGGTACGGCGTAAATATGTTCGGAATCGACAACCGGGATGACGTCTTTTTCGCCGACGTTACAGAAGAGCGCAATTTTTCTCTTCATATCCTCCGGAAGATCGCGTTCGCAGCGGCAGAGGAGGATATCCGGCTGAATACCTATTTTCCGCAGTTCCATAACGGAATGCTGGGTCGGCTTGGTTTTCAGCTCTCCGGCAGTGCGGATGTAGGGGACAAGGGTAACATGTACGTACAGTGCATTCCCCGGACCACGGTCAAAGCGAAACTGACGAATCGCCTCCAGAAACGGCAGTGATTCGATGTCGCCGACAGTCCCGCCAACCTCGACGATTGCCACATCGGCACCCTTGGCATTTTCAATGATCTTGAGCTTGATTTCATCGGTAATATGAGGAATGACCTGAACCGTCCCCCCCAGATAATCGCCCCGGCGCTCCTTGGTAATAACGGAAAAATAAACCTGGCCGGTCGTGAAATTGCTTTTTTTTGACAGAACCGCACTCGTAAAACGCTCGTAATGTCCCAGATCAAGATCGGTTTCGGCGCCGTCATCGGTAACAAAAACCTCTCCATGCTGAAAAGGGGACATAGTACCCGGATCAACGTTGATATAAGGGTCAAGCTTTTGCATGGTTACTCGCAGACCGCGCGCTTCAAGCAACGCACCCAGCGAAGCGGCCGCCAGCCCTTTTCCGATTGATGAAACGACGCCGCCGGTAATAAATATAAACTTGGTTTTCATGATTATCTGCTCCTGAATATTTAAGCCCCTACTTAGGTTAGGTTAGGTCGGGTTGGGGGCTATTTATGAAATTTACGATACTGTTCCTGAGCTTTGATTAGATCGTCGGGCGTGTCGACGCCTATCGACTCAAATCCGGTCTCAACAACCCTGATTTTAATACCATTTTCAAGGGCACGCAGCTGTTCCAGTTTTTCTGATATTTCCAGAAACGTCGCCGGCATAGCGGCAAATTTTAATAAAAAATCACGGCGATAGACGTACATGCCGACGTGTTTATAGCAGATGAGCTTGCCACAACAGAAGGAGTCATCTTTAAGATCTTTCCATTTATCGCGAAAAAAGGGGAGTGGTGAACGGGAAAAGTAGAGGGCATCGCCGAGGTTATTCGTTACCACCTTGACCACATTGGGCGAGAGAAAATCATGGAGGCATTTAATGCGCGTCTTGACTGTTCCCATCAGGAGACCGGGCTCTTCCAAAAACGGCTGTAGTGCCTGGTCAATCATGGCCGGGTCGATCAGCGGTTCATCACCCTGAACATTGACGATTATGTCAGAATCCAATCCGGCGGCAACTTCAGCGAGGCGATCGGTTCCAGTTTCATGACCGACTGAAGTCATTACTGCTTCGCCGCCTATTGAGCGGACCGCCTCGGCAATACGCGGATCATCAGTGGCGACAATAACCCGGCTCACCAGTTTTGACTGAACAGCACGCTCATAGACATGCTGGATCATCGGGCGACCGTCAATTTCCGCCAATGCTTTACCTGGAAAACGTGTCGATGCATAACGGGCGGGGATAACCGCTGTAATTTTCATGCCGGACAACCTTTTATACGTACGGGGATTATGACGAAAACGTCAGGTGTCCAGTGGTAGGACGTGCCAAGTTACCTTAAAAGGCCTGGGGTGTCAAGGTACGAACAAGAATCGGATCCTGTCTTTTTCCCTTTACCAACCAGTACAACACCAGTTTCGGTATTCATAATAATTTTCCTGCCGACCTGGCCACCAATATCTTTGGCAACAACAGGAATCCGGAATTCATCGAGGAGTTGAAATGCCAGCGTAATATTGCGATCACCAATCATGAATACTTCGAGACCGGTTCCGGTAACATTGGCTCCGCCGAAAACCTTGGCGACCAGGTGTTCGCGATGGCAGCCGATTGACAACACTTTGGCAAACAGTTTCTCCATAGCAATGTTGCCGTATTTGGGCGTTGCCAACCCCTCGCCATTCCAGAGCGGTAGCATCATGTGGTTCATTCCGCCTCTGCGGATTACCTGATCCCACAGGCAGACCGCCACACATGAACCGAGTACCGTACTGATCTCATATTCAAGCGGTTCGGCAAAGATAGTACCGGGAAAGAGAAAATGTTTGTTGGGCCTGCCTTCACTGCTCACGTTGACTATGCCTCTCTCAAGTCACTGAAAACAAACAGGTTACCGGCTTCCGAAAACGAATCATCATCGTCCAATAGTGAGTGGGGTGGAATCGTCACCGTAAACAGCGTACCATCACCGGGAGTACTGATCAGGCTGATATCGCCTTGCAGAAGATCAACAAGCGCCTTGGAAATACTGAGCCCAAGGCCATGCCCCAGATGCGAGCGAGTGGTCCCTGCATCCAGTTGCACGAAGCGGTCGAATATGCGTTGCTGATCTTTCACAGCGATCCCGATACCTTGATCCTGAACAAATACCTGCAAGGAACCATCTCCTGAAATTGCGTACGAAACATCAACAGCACCACCGATACAGCTGAATTCAATGGCGTTAGACAGCAGATTGGAGATGATAATCTGAATTTTATCCAAATCAACGACCACAAGACTACTGTCATCGACCTTTGACTGATGCAGGGTAAGTGTCACGTTCTTTTTTGTCGCACTGTGCAGGAACGAATCCACCAGATCGCGCAACACCCCGGCTATATGAACTTTAATGCAGTGAGGGCTGACTTCCCCCGCTTCCAGTTCCGCCGCCATGAAGATATTCCGCAACTGAAAATCAAGGTGATAGGCTTCCGCTCCAATCAGTGAAGAGAGCGACGTGATTTCTTCATTACCCGCACCAATCTGAGCCAACTGTCCGGCCATGCCCATAATCGCGTTGAGGGGATTGATAATTTCGTTGCGAATATTAGAGAGGAAGCTGCTTTTAAGGGATTCAGAACGCTCCAGCCGTTCGTTCATCTCTAACAGTTTACGATTGACCACGCTCAAATCAGAAAAAGCCTTGCGGCTTTGGGCGAATCGTTTTGACAGTTCTTCAATCAGAGCATCATCGGTTGCGTTCATGCATGACTCCTTGTAAATTCAGCTGCATAGCCTCAGTACTTCATGAGCTATATTCTGCAGCGGCATGATCCTGTCGACGCCGCCGGATTTTACCGCCTCGCACGGCATGCCGTAAACCACACAGGTCGCTTCATCCTGAGCAATGGTGACTGCCCCGGCATCGAACATCTCCTTCATGCCGCGAGCGCCGTCATCCCCCATACCGGTCATGATTACACCAACTGCGTTTTTACCGGCATAGCGGGCTGCCGACCGGAACAGCACATCGACTGACGGCCGGTGACGTGAAACAAGAGGGCCGTCTTTTATCTCGACGTAATAACGGGAACCGCTCCTTTTGAGCAGCACGTGATGGTTGCCGGGTGCGATCAGAACTCTGCCGCGCATCACAGTGTCATTATCCTGGGCTTCTTTTACGGTCACACGGCAGTTTGAGTCAAGGCTCTTGGCAAAGGCAGTTGTGAAGTTTTCCGGCATATGTTGCACTATGACAATACCAGGGGTATCCTCCGGCAGCATTTCAAGAAAAACCCTGAGTGCTACAGTACCACCAGTTGAAGCCCCCACCACGACAACCTTTTCGGTCGTCTGAATCATCGCGTTTGAATTCGGTTTTTCCATGATGACATCAGCGGTGTATTTCGGCTGGACTTCCCGCATGGTACGCATCGCCCGCATTTTGCCCAGGCGGGCTACTGCAGCACCTTTCACTGCATCGCAGATACGTACCCGGGATTCCTCAATAAACCGTTTCGTCCCCATTTTAGGCTTGGTTATAATATCTACAGCTCCGTATTCAAGCGCCTTGAGCGACGTTTCATTGCCTCGTTCGGTGAGACTGGAACACATAACCACCGGGATCGGATGTTGACTCATCAGTTTTTGAAGAAAAGCCAAACCATCCATGCGTGGCATTTCAACATCCAGCGTAATCACATCGGGGACTACTGTTCTCATAAACTCTGCAGCCAGAATCGGATCACCGGCAGAGCCGATAACCTCGATTTCCGGGTCTGAGTTCAGGATATCGCACAGAGTCTGACGAACCAGAGCTGAATCGTCTATTACCAAGACCGTAATTTTGTGTTTATGTGAGGGGGTAATGGGTCTCATCTACTTCCTGTACACCGTTGAAGCTACCGCCTTAAAATCAACATTCAGCCCGCTCAGCGTTTCTGAATGTCCGATAAAAAGGTAGCCTCCCGGCCTCAGCTGTTTGTAAAAATTCCTCATCAGGGTCTGTTGGGTCGGTTTATCGAAGTAAATCACAACATTGCGGCAGAAAATAACATCCATTTTTTCAGCTATGCCAAAGTCGTCATCCATGAAATTAATACGTTTGAAAGTAACCAGTGAACGTACCGCAGAGGAAATCCGTACAAGAGACTTTGATTTTTCGCGACTGCGCATCAGATACTTTTTCTTCAGGTTCAGAGGAATGGGATCGGTTCGTTCTTCAGGATAGATGCCTGTTTTTGCCGTCTGCAAAACCTGCGTAGAGATATCTGAAGCAGTTATTGCGGCCCGAAAGTTGGGACGCCCGATAGCGAACTCGGAGAGCACCATGGCTATGGTATACGGTTCTTCACCGGTCGAACAGCCGGCGCTCCAGATCCGGATCGGATCTCGTACTACATCCACGCGTGACTCAAGAATATTCGGTAATGCTGTTTTTACCAAAAAATCAAAGTGACCGGATTCACGGAAGAAATCTGTTTTATTCGTAGTCACAACATCAATCAGATGGATGAGCTCGCTGGGACACCCCTCTCTACTGAAAACAAAATCGCCGTATTCCTCAAATGAATGAATATTGTTGGCCTTCAACCGCTTCTGCAGACGTGCTTCAAGCATAGTCTTCTTGGTGTAAGGCATTTTAATGCCCGCATGGTCGCTAATAAATGTACTGAATCGAACAAATTCCTTATCGGACAGTGTAGCCGGCAGACGAGTAATCATATAGTCACTCTGGTGTACCACTAAGACCCCTCCACCGCTAGCAGCAGAAAACTCATATCAAGAATCAATGCGACAGTTCCATCACCCAGCATGGTCGCACCGGAAACACCCTTTACGTCACGGTACATTTTACCAAGCGACTTTATGACGGCCTGATGCTCTCCCACTACTTGATCCACCACAAAGCCGACCTTGGTGCCGTGGATATTGGCAATAACAATCTGTTCAACGTCAGGGCATTGGCCAGTGATGTTAAAGAGCTGTCGCAACGGGATATAGGGGATGATTGCGCCGCGCACATTTGCCAGATTGCGGCCGTGCGATTTTTTTATATCCTCCCTGGTCAGTTCAATGCACTCCTCAACCTCCGCCAGCGGCAGAACAAAATGGTCATTGCCGATTTTGACCAGCAGGCTGTCGATGATAGCCAGAGTCAACGGAATTTTAAGGGTGATGGTCGTGCCGACACACCGCACACTGTTCACACTGATTGTTCCCCGCAAACTATCGATACTCCGTTTGACGACATCCATCCCTACCCCGCGACCGGAGATACTGGTTATCTTTTCGGCAGTCGAAAAACCGGGGGTAAAAATCTGTGCATAGATTTCCTTGTCCGAGACATCCGCCGTGGCCGATAGAAGACCCCTCTCAACAGCTTTCGCGAGAATGAGATCCCGATTGAGACCGGCTCCGTCATCACGAATGGACACCAGTACCGAGTCGCCGGAGTGTTCCGCTCTCAAGAAGACCGTGCCTCGTGAAGATTTACCGGCCGCCATTCGAACTTCAGGCATTTCGATGCCGTGATCGATGCTGTTCCGTATGATGTGCAACAGCGGATCGTTAAGCTTTTCGATAACGGTCTTGTCCAGTTCGGTGTCAGCACCGAAGGTTTCCATTTCGACCTCTTTACCGAGTTCGCTGGAGAGATCACGAACGAAGCGCCTGAATTTACTGAAGGTACTGCCGATCGGAAGCATGCAGATGTTGAGTGCAGTATCCCTGAGTTCATTGGTGAGACGCTCGACCTCTTCTGATATGGCGATAAATGTCGCATCGCCTCCGGCCAAAGAGACCTGAGAGAGGTGTGATTGAACGGTAACTATTTCGCCGACGAGGTTGGTGAGTTGATAGAGGCGTTCGACCGGGACGCGAACACTGGCGGCAACTTCAACCGACGGAGTTTCACTCCGATCTTTGCGGACGCTTTTGACATGTTCCTGTTCAACAAGAGCCGAATGGACTTTTTCGGAGGAGACGATACCCTGTTCAACCAGCAGTTCTCCAAAACGCTTCTGCAGCATAATTATTTTCTGCATCTCTACCGGAGAAAGGTCACCTCGCTCAACCAGAATGTCGCCCAGTTTTTTGTAGCCCTGCTCTTTGTCTATCAAGCCACTTTTGTCTATCAGTTCTATTTTGACATAGCAGTCATCTTCAACAAAGATGAAGACGTCCTTAATGGCGTCCTCACCACGAGTCGTCGTCAGTATAATGTCCCAGTAGATATAACAGTTCTCGCCGACCAGGCTGTCGAGCGGAGGAATTTCATCGAGCTGGGCAACAATGTGTACGTTTCCCAGGCCACGAAGCTCATTGAACAGGATAAGCGGATTGGTTCCGCACATAAGGATATTGGCGGCGGGACGAAAGCGGATACGCCAGGTGTATTCGTCGGCCGGTTCGTCTACTAAGGCCGTCAGCAGGCAATTTACCGGTACTTCGCTGGGACCTTGTTCCGGCATTTCTGCCTGCGGCACCAGATGGCGCAGACCGGCAATAATCTCGTTACCATCTCTGCGGTCAACTTCTTCTCCAAGCGGACAGCTGAGCAGGTAGATTATGTGGTCCCGGGATTTAAGCGCCAGGTCCAGCAGGCGTTTGGTGACTGCCATCTTACCGTTACGAACCATATCGAAGACGGTTTCGACTTCATGAGTAAAGGAGGCGATTTCGTCGAAGCCGAACATCGCTCCAGAGCCTTTGATGGTGTGCATGGCTCTGAATACCCGGTTGATAAGTTCGTTGTCATCGGGGGTTTCTTCGAGTTCCAGCAGAGAGGTTTCCAGCTCTGCAAGAAGTTCACCGGCTTCCTCTCGATACGTTGCAATGGCTTCTTCCATCATAATCTCATCCCAATACCTTTTTAATAACAGCGATCAACTGTTCCGGCTTGAAGGGTTTGACAATCCAGCCGGTGGCCCCGGCAGCTTTGCCTTCGGCCTTTTTGGCGTCGTTTGATTCGGTAGTCAGCATGACAATCGGGATAAATCTATTGAGGGTGCCGGCGCGGACACCTTTGATAAGGCCGATGCCGTCCAAGTTGGGCATGTTGAGGTCGGTCAGCAGCATGTCGACTTTCATGGAGTTAAGTTTATTGAGGGCGTCTGCGCCGTCAACAGCTTCAACAACGTCATAGCCGTTCTGTCTAAGGGTAAATGCCACCATCTGCCGAACACTGGCAGAATCGTCTGCCGACATGATTAATTTTGCCATTAGTTGGCACCTCCAAACCAGATACAGGTGGAATCGTTGTTGTGCTTGCATACGGAGTAACGCCCGGCGCCGCTGCTGGTGATGATGTCCGCCAGCGCCTGCGGTTGAGCTCCGTGGTATGTAAAAATGGCGCCGCTTGCAGCAGCGCTTCTACAGGCTGAGCAGAGAATCTGAACACCGGTGATGTCGATCTCAACCTCCGGATCAAATTCTATCGCAACGTTATCAGAAGCTTCCAGGGCTTCACGGGCAATCCGTGAAAACTCTGCAGCATTTTCAATCGTCAGGCGGGCGCCGCTGGTAATAATAATTGCGCCGTTTTCCCGAACAGAACTGCTTAAAGGCATACGGGTCTCCTGTTAAAACAAATCAAAGTTGTCGCCGAATTTAGCATCATCCTGGGTACTGGTCCTCGTTGTTGTTTGAACTGAATCAGCTTTCTGGCCGCTGCGCCTGCGAGCGAGCGCCCCGTGAATATGACGTTCACTTTCCATGGTGTAACGTTCTTCCAAATGCCTGAGGTGCTCCTTAAACTCGTTGTTGGCCGGCTCAATCTGACGTGCCTGGAAAACTATCTGATCAAGGCCGGAAAGAACAGACCCCGACATCGTTTTTATTCGTTCATGCACATCAACGTTTGCAGTAACCCGCTCCACATCCTCTGTCAAACTGAGTACCCGGTCGTTCAAACCGGAGAGGACGGCACGCATCTCTGTGTTCATGACTCCCATGCTGCGCAGAATCCCCTCCAGCTCTTCCTGAATTGTGGCAACGCGTGCACCAAGCTGATTGTCTTCATTTTCAGCGTCAGCCAGCAGATGCTCCGTCACTGTATGAATTCCTGACAGTGTTTCTGCAACATCATCAATTTGGTGAACAGCCTCATCCGAGAGACGTTTGATCGCTTCAGCCAGAACACCGAGGGCAGCCCCCTCACTGCCGGTAAGTGCCGCCTTGATCTGCGAGTTGAGCGCAATCAGTTCAATTTCGGAACCGATTGCTTCTATGTCGGTAACAAACGCTGCGATCTCATCGATTGTCTGAGCAACCCGCTTCATAGTATCGGTCAAATTCTGATCGGCCCACGCACATGAGGTCAATTCGGATGTCACAGTAAGCATGCCGCGACTCATAACATCCAGAAACGAAGTGCCGGTTGTATCGCTGGAACCGCTGATAGAAATACTCTCCTGTGCAATCATGGCCTGCTTTCGGGCGACCTCACGGAGGTTGTCAATGATCGTGCAAACAGCCGAGTAAAGTTCGCTTGTAGCATATCGAAGCGAAGCTTCCTGCAGTTCGCAGACATCACCCGCTTCCACGATTACTCTACGCATGCTGTCGTTCTCTTTTTCAGGAGCTGATGAATCTGCAAGGTCGCCGGAAAGTCGTTTCAGCGCTTCGATAATGTGTTCCAGTTGCTGACGGGTCATGTCATGCATCTGCATCGAAGAGACGACTTCACTGATGCTGCCCGTTACCTCACCAGATATCATTGAGACAGTATAGCCGAACCGGGTACAACGTTCATTCACCGCGACAAGTGCCCGCAGGTTATCTGCGGTATCCCGGAGAATTGACGTCACTTTAGCGTCATGTTCTGTCTCGGTTGAATGAACATTGGTCAGATTGCCGGCAATCATCGTCACCAACCGCTGGCGATGAGCAAGGATTGCAGCGGATTTTTCATGTACCTGATAAGAAAGTTTTTCAACATCCAAGGCCAGGTCAACGAAACCGCTGCCAAGCTCTCCCAGACGGGCGCTCTCGATTTTGGTTGAAATATTGAACATGCGAAGCGATTTGTTCATCTTCTGGAAACCTTCCAACTGATCGGAAAGTTTATCCAGCAGCACCAGCACCCGCTCAAGTGTACGACGGCTATCATTGCTGCGAGAGCGGGCATTGGCCAAATAATCGTCAATAGCTGACATGATATTCTGCAGGCGCGAAGTCAGCGACACCACGTTTTCACCGGACACAACCGAAACCAGCTGATTGGCCATTCCGGAAATATCCGCCGAGCGCTGATAAAACGACTGCAGCTGAGCCCCGATCTGCAAAAACTCGTCTTCCGTCGTTCCGGCAATCTGCCGCAGCGTGCCGATTGCCGGAACAATAATAGAATTCCAACCGGCCAGCGGAGAATTGTTCTGATTTTGCGAAGCCATAAATAGTCCTATTGCAGCCAGGTTGTGCTACCGTCAGAATTTCTCAAACTCGTCATCCAAATGATCGGGTCCTGCCTGGCCAAGCTGCAGATTTATGCCGCCACCGGTGCGTTTCGCCGGTGCAAATGCCACAGAGGAGCTTTTGCTGTGGGCAATCTGAACCTTGTGAGCCGACTTGCGCCCTGCAGATGCTGCTGTCCGCAATCCCGAATTTCCGATGTCAAAGAAGCTGATTGCACTTTGCAACTGTTTTGCCTGGCTGGAGAGCTCTTCCGAGGTGGAGGCCATCTCTTCAGAGGCGCTCGCATTCTGCTGAATGACCTGATCAAGCTGCTGAATAGCCTTGTTGACCTGTTCGGCACCGGAATCCTGCTCCCTGCTGGAAGCGGTAATTTCCTGGACCAGTTCCGATGTTTTCTCGATGTCCGGTACCATTTTAGTCAGCATGTCGCCGGCCCGTTCGGCAATGGCAACGCTGTGGGTGGACAGAGTGGAGATTTCACCTGCTGCCGCCTGACTCCTTTCAGCAAGCTTGCGTACTTCGGAAGCGACTACGGCAAAACCTTTGCCGTGCACGCCGGCGCGGGCGGCTTCAATAGCGGCGTTGAGAGCCAGCAGGTTCGTCTGGCGGGCGATCTCTTCGATGATGCTGATCCTGGTGGCGATCTCCTTCATAGCGGCAACGGTTTCAACAACCGCTTTACCACCATCTTTGGCAGCTATCGAACTCTTGATGGAAATCTTTTCCGTCTGTATGGCGTAGTCGGTGTTCTGACGGATGTTAGAAGCCATCTCCTCCATGCTGGAAGAGATTTCTTCTGCGGAGGCTGCCTGCTCGGTGGCTCCCTGCGACATTTGCTGAGCGGTAGCGGAAAGTTCCTGACTGCCGAAGGCTACATTATCAGAAGCTGAAAATACTTCACCGACAACCTGTCTCAACTTTCCAACCATTTCTTTCATCGCCGTCAGAAGCTGACCGGTTTCATCCTCACCCGTTACTTCGACCTCTACGGTCAAATCGCCGGCAGCAAGCCTGTTAGCAACACCAACCGCCTCTTTTAGAGGAATCGTGATGCTACGGGTCAGAAAGAGTGAGGTAATAAGGGCTATCAGGATTGCTGCCCCACCCACCCCAAACATGATATTTCTGGAGGTTACATATTCTTCAGTACACTCTGCGTAGCGCATTTTGCTGCGCTCCACGTTATGGTCGACCAGATTCGCAACCAGTTCCCGCCATTTATCAACAGCTGGCCCCGCCTCTCTGTTCAGAAGGGCTATCGCTTCAGCTTTATTATTCGCGGCAACAAGCTCAACGACTTTATTATTGAGCAGCCGTGCATTCTCCTGGGCATCTTTTATCCTGGCAAACAACTCATGGGATTTGGAGTCATCCCTCGCGGTCATTTCCATCAGTTTTTTCATATCTTCATCATACTTGGCACGAGCATCCACGATAATTTTATTCATCGGCGGATGTTTATTGGTGTCAGTCTCAATAATAAGGTTTCTTAAGTTCAAGGTAACTGTAGCGATCTGGTTTTCACTGTCATTGGCAAGCAGGATTCGTACCGTATTAACCTTTACAATTCGCTCAAGTGAAGCGTTAATGCCGCTCATACCATGGACGCCCTCCCAAATGAGCACCGCCATCAACACCACGAGAAGACCGTATCCAAGGCCAAGCCTAACGCCGATTTTCATATTTGCGAACATACAATCCTCTCGATTTATGAATTGTCTTGAATTAAATATGCAAATTTTCAATCAATGGCGCAATTATTTTCCTGCACCGCAGCAAGTTCATCCGATGAAAACACTTTGTCAATATCCAGAATCATGACAAAACCTCCGTCATGCTTACCCATGCCCTTGAGGAAATCGGTATTCATTTTAGTACCGATATGCGGTACGGCCTCGATATGACCCTGCTCCATCTCTATTACTTCCTGCACTGAATCAGCAAGGAAACCAAGGACATTTGTTTCACCATCCATAGTCACTTCCACCACAATAATGCAGGTATTGACGGTGCGCTCGGTTTCGGTCATACCGAATTTGAGCCGCAGATCGATCACCGGCACGACGCTGCCGCGCAAGTTAATGACTCCCCGCATGAAATCAGGAGTCTGCGGAACTTTGGTGATGCTGGTAATCTCCAAAATTTCACGCACTCTCCCGACATCAACTGCGAACACCTCATCGGACAGGTTGAACGTCAGGCACTGGGTTATTTCTGTGTTCTCTGACATGCCTTATCTCCTCCATTTCTGGCGTTAAAGAAAATTGTTTTGATTTGTTTACACCATTAAGGATCAAGGGTCAAGGGCAACCGGCAATGGCTATTCGCCTCATAACCCACCTCATTTGTTCACTTCATTCGTTCACCCCGCCTTCAACGACTTTTTCTGTTCCCGGACACACGCACGCTCAATATCTACCGCTTTGACATCCAAACTGGTCATGGGAAGAAAGCGCAACCCGCCGTCAATACTGTTTTCAATAACTGAGTGAGGTCCATCTAACTGCTCATTTACCTTTTCCGTGACGGTGCCGACCGTTAACTGGACATTTTCAAACAGGACCGCTTTTGCATTTATTTTAGCATTGGCAGCGGCATATGACTTACTCCTGATCGACATGATACTGTCACTCAATGTGGCTATGGTCTGACGTAATTCGGTGATTTCCGACAACGAATCAGAATGTTTTACTTTGGTTTGTGCTTCGGCAAGAGCATCAAACTTTTTTTCCAGAAAATCGACATCGTGGTAATCGACCCCGGCGTGCAGTTTCGTGAGTTGTGATGATACAGAGCCGAGCTTTTTAGCCTCTATGCCGCCTAACGCAGTGCAAGAACCGCCGGAGATGGCCCCCTTGTCAACAACAATCCGGCCGAGGGCTCTGATGGTGCAGTTATGTATCTCGACTCCTACGACCACATCACCGGCGCATTCAACGGTCGCATCGTGGATAAAATTGGCCCGCAGTGTCCCTCCGCAGGTAACGGTCCCCTTATCCTGGCCGTCCATGCCGCAAAAGGTGATGTCGCCATCACTGGCAATAGCGCAGACACCGATATTACCGGATACTGTCAACCCTTTTGATGCCGTAACATCGAAATTATCCAGGACATCACCACGCACCTCTACAACACCTTTGAAATTGATTTTACCTACCCTGAAATTCACATCCCCTTTGACAAGGTACTCTTCCTCAACAGAAATTTCTCCCGCCGACTGGCAGAAACGACCGGTCGCGGAGGCGATCAGGAGCGTGCCGTTCTCTTCAATGCGAATATTCTTTCCGATGAGCACTTTCAGAGGCTTGCCCGGCTCCGGTGCAATTGATACCCCCATGACATTTCTGCCCGGTATACCCGGACCGGCCGGAATAATGCGACCAATTTCATCACCGGCGGTAACATTGATAAACGTCTGGACAATACGCATATCAATGTCAGTTTTGATTTTTTCGCTATCATGGACTGTTGTTGAAGAGCCAACTGAAAGAGATATGTATTCATCGGCACCTGCCACCGGTGCCGTTCCGGATGCCAGCAAAACATCTACCTGCTGTAGACCGGCAGCTGCCTTGGTAACAAAATCATCGAAGGCCTCCTGATCCAATCCTTCACAAACGTTGTGCTGTTGCAGAAAAACGGTCATATCACCGGGGGTAACCATTGAGCCCTGTTCGCGCGGGACGTAACTACAACGGCACTCCAGGCAATTATCCGGAATTTTAAAGTACAGGCTGTAGCCTATTTTTTTCACTTCACTGCCGCCGATGGCCGGTACGGCAGCAACTTGCTGATCAGACATGTGAGACCCCCTTTACTTACAAGCGAGGAACTACTCTGGAATCCATTGTAACCCTTATCGGGCTTTCTATGCAGTAATTCCATACATATTGCGCCCTGCACAAAGAAATTATATCGAAATGAATGGTATCAATATTGACCTAACAGACAGAGTAAGATACTTTACCGCTCAGTTTATCTAAAGAAGGGGAGTCCCCACCATATGCCGCGTCCATCCTGGGATCAGTATTTTATGGACATCACACACCTCGTGGCGACGAGATCCTCCTGCTTACGCCGACAGGTAGGAGCGCTTCTTGTCAAGGATCGTAACATTCTTGCTACCGGATATAATGGCGTCCCGTCCGGGATTACCCATTGTGAAGCGGTCGGCTGCCTCCGCGAGCGGCTTAAAGTACCTTCCGGCGAGAGACATGAGCTCTGCCGCGGTCTCCACGCCGAACAGAATGCTATCATACAGGCCGCCAAGCATGGTACCAATATCGATGGTGCAACCCTGTACTGCACTACCATGCCCTGCATAATCTGTACAAAAATGATTATCAACGCCGGAATCACCAGAGTAATCTACGGTGAAGGATATGCTGATGAACTGGCCCGTGAGATGATCACCGAAAGCGGCATCACCACCTGCCGCTTTACCCCGGAAAAGGCGGAGCTGCTGCCATGAAATGTCCTTTCTGTAACAATCTTGACAGCAAGGTCGTTGATTCTCGTCCCGACAAGGGTGGCTCGGCCATTCGCCGCCGCCGCGAATGCGAGCAGTGCGGCAAACGGTTTACCACCTACGAACGGATCGAGGAGATGCTGCCGCAGGTGTGCAAAAAGGATGGCCGCCGTGAACCGTTCGATCGCTTCAAAATAATCAACGGCATTGTCAAGGCCTGCGAAAAAAGACCAATCTCCAAAACCGACATCGAACTGCTGGTTGACCGCCTGGAAACACGCCTGCAGGAATCAACCGAACGGGAAATTTCCACAACTACCATCGGCGAGTGGGTTATGAAGGAGCTCCACGGTATGGATGAGGTCGCATATGTCCGCTTCGCCTCGGTCTACCGATCGTTCAGGGATATTAGTGAATTCATGAAGGAGTTGCAGGAGCTATTAAAGAAATGACCGCCATCGATACGAAACATATGAAACGCGCCCTGACGCTCGCCCGCAAAGGCATCGGCAAGACTTCGCCCAATCCGGCAGTAGGCTGTATTATTGTTAAAGATGGAACGGTTGTTGGTGAAGGTTGGCATAAGAAAGCCGGCGGGTCTCATGCGGAAGTTCACGCTCTGGAAATGGCCGGAGATGCCGCACGGGATGCTGATGTGTATGTGACTATGGAACCGTGCTGCCACTCCGGCAAAACACCGCCATGCAGTGAAGCGCTTATCAGGGCTGGTGTCAGACGGGTTTTTGCCGGAATGCGCGACCCGAATCCTCAAGTGAATGGCGGCGGGTTTGCAGCGCTTGAATCAGCCGGCATTGAAACGTCGTGCGGGATATTGGAGGAGGAGTGCCGGGCCATCAACCTGTCGTTCATCAAGTACGTAACAGTCGGCATGCCCTATGTAACCTACAAGTGCGCCATGACGCTGGACGGAAACATCGCCACACTCACCGGGGAATCGCGCTGGATAAGCTGCGAGGATTCACGGAAACAGGTACACCTGATGCGTTCACGTATGGATGCCGTTATGGTAGGGGTCGACACGATAATTGCCGATAACCCTCAACTGACGGTTCGACACGTACGGGGGAAAGACCCGTTGCGGATAATTGTCGACACGCGGCTGCGAACGCCCAAAAGCGTTACTCTTTTGAATGGGGCGCTTTCGCGCAGAACCATCATCGCTACAGCGGAAATTGATACAGATATACATCGACCGTATCTCGAGCAGGGCGCAACCGTAGTTGTCTGCGATGAATATGACGGTCGTGTTTCCATGCCAGACCTGTTGCAGAAACTGGGATTAATGGGTGTGCAATCCCTTCTTCTTGAGGGGGGGAGCCGCTTGGCAGGAAACATGCTGCAGCACGGCTTGATCGACGAACTGGTATTTTTTATGGCACCAAAAATCATCGGCAGCAACGGCTTCGCTCCTTTTACCCTGGAGGGAATCACCAGCATGGCGGATGCAATAAAATTGGACTTCATCGATATAGGGCGCAGCGGTTCAGATATTGTTGTAACCGCCCGACCGGAGCGTTTATGTTCACCGGCTTGATCGAAACTATCGGCCGGGTAACGGCCTATGAAAGACGAGGCGCGGCGGCGGTTTTGTCGGTTGCCACCACCCTGCCGTTATCAGAGATTGCCATCGGTGACTCTGTGGCGGTCAACGGCGCCTGCCTGACGGTGACCGCAAAACGTGAATCAGCTTTGACGTTCGATGTCTCGCCGGAGTCACTGACCAGCACCACTATCGGCAGCCTGCGAAGCGGCCACAGCGTCAACCTCGAGCGCGCTTTGCGACTTGGCGACAGGATGGGGGGGCACATTGTAACCGGGCACATAGACGGTATCGGGAGACTCGCCAGGATGAGTGAAGCGTCCGGCAATCGCGTCCTTGAATTCAATCTGTCGCCTGTCTATGCCCGCTACCTGATAACGAAAGGTTCCGTTGCTATTGACGGCGTCAGCCTCACGGTCAACAGAGTCACCACAGACGGTTTCACCGTCAACTTAATCCCTCTCACGCAGGCATCAACGACCTTGGACAGGATGAAGGTCGGAGACGAAGTCAACATAGAGACTGATATAATCGGAAAATATGTGGAGAGACTGGCGGCTCCCTGGAAATCCGTTGGCAGCTTGAGTATGAAAACGCTTGCAGAGAATGGTTTTATTTAAACAGGAAAGGAACAAACATGTCCGTGGCAACTATTGAAGAAGCAATTGAAGATATCAAGCTTGGAAAAATGGTCATCCTTGTTGATGATGAAGATCGAGAAAACGAGGGGGATCTTACTCTGGCGGCCGAAGCGGCCACGCCGGAGAACATCAATTTCATGGCAAGGTACGGTCGCGGCCTGATCTGTCTTACTCTGACACCGGAAAAATGCGATGAGCTGGGACTGCGGCCGATGGTGCGTGACAATACGTCTCCCTTTGAGACTGCATTCACCGTATCGATCGAGGCTAAACATGGCGTTACCACCGGCATCTCGGCAGCTGATCGGGCCCTCACGATTGTGACCGCCGTTGCCGATAATGCCAGCGCCAAAGATCTGGTCAGCCCCGGTCATATTTTCCCGCTTAGAGCCCGCAAAGGCGGAGTGCTGGTACGCCTTGGCCAGACTGAAGGCTCTGTTGACCTGGCCCGTCTTGCCGGCCTGAAACCGGCCGGGGTCATCTGTGAGATCATGAACGACGACGGCACCATGGCCCGAATGCCGGAACTGAAAGTGTTCGCGAGGGAGCATGATATAAAAATCTGCACCATCGCCGATCTGGTGGCCTATCGCCTTAAAAACGAGCGATTGGTGCGCACCGTAGCAGAAGCGCGTCTCCCCTCCTCTTTTGGCGGGGAATGGCGAGCTATCGGTTTTGAAAACGATATCGACAAACTTGAACACATCGCTCTGGTCAAAGGAGAACTGAAGAAAGATCAGCCGATCCTGGTTCGTGTTCACTCGGAATGCCTGACCGGGGATGTGCTCGGAAGCCAGCGCTGCGACTGTGGTGAACAGCTGCATCACGCGATGAGACAGATCGCTGCGGAAGGATGCGGGGTAATACTCTACATGCGCCAGGAAGGACGCGGCATCGGCCTGATCAACAAACTGAAAGCGTATGAATTGCAGGATAACGGACGTGACACCGTGGAAGCCAATCTGGAACTCGGGTTCAAGGCCGATCTACGTGAATACGGCCTCGGCGCACAGATCCTGCTGGCTCTTGGTATCACAAAAATTCGCCTGCTGACCAATAATCCCAAAAAGCTCATCGGCCTCCAAGGTTATGGCATTGATATTGTTGAGCGGGTTTCAATTGAAACGGAACCGACCGATACCAACCGCGACTACCTTGAGACAAAACGTGAAAAGATGGGCCACCTGCTGGGGAACCTGTAATGAACATTCTGCTGCATACCTGCTGCGGCCCCTGCGCCCTCTTCCCGCTCCAGCAGCTGCGAACAGCCGGGCACCTAGTGACCGGCTTCTTTTATAACCACAACATTCATCCCTATCAGGAATATGTCCGGCGGCGGGATACTGCTGTTCAGATGGCAGAGCAGACAGAGATGCCGCTGATTATGCGGGACGACTATGATCTGGAAGGTTTTCTGAAGCACGTTGCCGCAGATCCGGACAGTCGCTGCAGTTACTGTTATTCATCGCGGCTGCGGGCAACAGCGCAGGCCGCCGCCGAAGGGGGTTTTGATGCTTTTACCGCAGCACTTCTCTACAGCAGGTATCAGAAGCATGATGAAATAAGGGCTCTGGGTGATCAACTCGGCAGTGAATTCGGGGTACCGTTTTTCTATCAGGATTTTCGTTCAGGGTGGCAGGAGGGGATTCGGCTTTCGAAGGAACAGGGACTCTACCGCCAGCAGTATTGCGGCTGTATTTACAGTGAGAAGGAACGGTACTGGCAACAGGGGCAAGCGACAAGATAATTTTTTTGTTGCAGTCACCACCTATCTCCACTATCATTCCTAGCAATTATAGCGGAGGTGCCGTGTGAAAAAAAGAAATCAGTGGAATGTCAACATTTCTGATGAAGAGGCTTCGAACATTGAAGAATACTGTCGTGTTCATGACAGAACTCCCCAGTGGCTCTTTAAAACAGGTGCTTTACGCGTTATTGAAGAAGATGTGCAAGAGCGCCGCGCCGACCTGATGACTATTCAATCCTGGAAAGAAATCAGTGAAGGAAAAGCGGAACCGATTCACGACCTTTTGAAAGCGATGGAGGAGGATACACGTATCGGAGATGAAATGCTTGAAAGTATGGGATCGATCCGGAAAGCGGCGTGAAAAAGCTGAAATATTCCCGTATCCGTCAGACTCCTGCCTTCGTCGCCGCGTATACTGAAATTCGTTCATACTTACGACGTTCAAGTCCTGCTGCATATATGGAACTTCCGGGAAGTATGCGGATAATCCTTGATGCAATAGATGCCCATCCCCACTGCTGGCCTATCAGACGAAAAAAAATTGAAGGATATGATCTTGTCTTTCATTTAGCTGTTGTCGCTATCGCTTACCGGAAACTTCATATTCGCTATTTTGTTGATCGAGACGGCATTGCATATCTTGCTGCCGTGTGGGTAGACGGTAACGACGAACCATCGTACACCCTCTGAAGCATCACACCAGCATCACAAGCGACCTGCCTGTGTCGTCCTCTGTAACAAAAAAAGCCCGTGCTGCCACGGGCTTTTTTTTGTTACAGTGCGAACAATGTCAATTAAGCATTGATAGCATTTACCGGGCACGTGTCTACACATGCTCCGCAGTCGATACAAGTATCGGCGTCGATAACACGCTTACCACCCTGCTCGCTGATAGAGTTTACAGGACAGGAATCCTCACATGCCGCACAATTTGTGCAATCATCAGTAATAGTATGGGCCACAATTTCACCTCCTTGTTAGATTAGCTTGCCAGACGGAAAGCGGAGTGTGATGTACCATACCGGTTTTTAAATGTCCAGCAAAGAAATTTCCTCATCATCAAATCCATCAGCACATATTTAGTTGAATTCATTTAGCGTTCCGTGTATATAACAAAAACAGTTTTATTACAGCTAGTTATTTTAGTTTCGTTGATATTTTTTTATTGATATTATAACCAATTCACTCGTTCATTTAAAGGGGTCACACATGATTATCATGGCGTTAAACTGCGGCAGCTCATCGGTCAAATACCAACTGTTCGACTGGGCAAAAATGGAGGTTGTCGCTAAAGGCATGGTAGAACGTGTTATTATCGGAGGATCGTATATCGTGCATGAAGTGCCCGGCCTGGAGAATTATCACCATGAGCAGGACTGCGCCAATCATCAGGAAGCAATCGACCTGGTCATAAAGACTGTTACGGATCGGGCCCATGGCGTTCTGAAAAATGTTGATCAAATAAATGCCGTTGGCCATCGAGTCGTGCATGGCGGCGAAAAGTTCACCTGTTCCGTCATGATAGACGAAAGCGTTCTCGATGCCGTAAAAGAAGTTCAACACCTGGCGCCACTTCACAATCCCCCCAACATCGAAGGAATTGAAGCAGCTCAGGCTCTGATGCCGAGCATCCCGCATATTGCCATTTTCGATACCGCTTTTCATCAAACGATGCCTGAGCATGCCTACATTTATCCGCTTCCCTATGAATGGTATGAGCAGCATCAGGTACGACGCTACGGATTTCACGGCACATCGCACCTGTATGTGTCAAAACGTGCAGCGGCTCTCCTCGGCAAAGACCCAAAGGACACCAATATCGTCACGATGCACATCGGCAACGGTGTTTCCCACTGTGCCATCAAAAATGGCATTTCAGTCGACACGTCGATGGGGCTCACCCCGCTCGAAGGGGCGGTTATGGGTACCCGCTGCGGCGATATCGATCCGGCCATTCCTGCCTTCATGATGCAGAAGAACAACCTCTCGGCCAAAGAAATTGACAGTATTCTTAATAAAAAAAGTGGCGTCATAGGCATTACCGGCCGCTTTACTGACCGTCGTGACGTCATTGAGCACGCCAATGCCGGAGACAAACGCTGTAAACTGTCGCTGGATATTGAAGCGTATCGGTTAAAAAAATATATCGGTTCCTATATGGCTGCCGTTGGCAAGCTTGATGCGGTTGTATTCACCGCGGGTGTTGGAGAAATGGGCGCCGTCATCCGCGAAAAAGCGCTCGAAGGGCTTGATCATATCGGCATTATTCTTGACCGCGAACGCAACAAGAGTGCCATGACCCGCAAGAGGGAAACATTAATTACGACCGATGATTCCCCGGTCAAAGTGTACGTTATCCCGACCGACGAGGAACTGGTATTCACTGAAGATGTTGTCGGCATTTTGAACGGCACCTACACAGATCATATGAATTTCGAATATTCGTTCGCAAAAGCGGATTTCGTCAGGAAATAGCCCGACTACTCAATGTGTGGTTGATACACAAAAAAATCAGCTTCTGCCGGTTTTTTTGCGGACAAGCCCCCCGCAGTTTTAAAAACCTCGGGGGGCTATTCATTCATTCAAAACGTCCTGGTAATCTCCCGAACCAGCGATGTCGCATACGAACCTTTCGGCAAAGAGAACTCTACCGTCACAATATCTTCAAAACTGCTCCAGGAAAGATCCCCGACAGGAACCCGCAGTGGCCGGCGCTCTCCTTCCAGACGCAAACCGCCAGGCAGATCAAAAAGGTGCAGATCCAATCCCGACCGCTCCAATATTTCATGTTCAATTTCCCACACCGCGCCTTCAGGACGTTTCATCTTGCTGCCGAACATCGGCCCTGTTGGCGATATTTCAAACGTCTCTGCCCTCCCCTGCTCCGCCAGAGCATCTTCAACCAGAAAGCAGGCGCCGTTAACATGTTTACAGGCAAGATCGCCACTCATTACGTTGCCAAGAGAACCGATTCTACGCGCGACAGCCTGGTCGAACAAAAATGATTGGGCAGCCGAAAGATACAGCTTTTTCAAGCGGGGATGGACCGCCGAAAAAGCTTTTTCATATTCACCCGGACGGCTGACCAGTCGTTGCAACACATCGCGTTCGCTGCGGCAATGACGCGGGAACATCTGCACCGCTTTCTGCAGATCCCCCCGATGATAGGCGCTCATTGCAGCTGACCATTCCTGGTAACGAACCGAATCCGGTTCGCCTATCAACCGATCCACGCACTCCCGCCACTCTTTCCGAAGCATGGCCGCACCGACCAGATGTGAATTCCCCTGCGCACCATACCGCTGATAACCAAAATAGTTCGGAACACCGTGCGTGCGGATATACTCCAAAATCGCCGGCACCGTCCGTGCAGCATCACTGGAAACACCCCGAATGACGATACGAAAGTGATTCCCCTTGAGATGGCCCACCTTAAGTTTGTTTGAGTGGCGCTCTGCTGCAACAACTTTTACACCATCCAGCTCCATAGCGAGCCCCTTCTCGGGGGAGAGCCACTGAATGGAAATCGTCTGCCTGGTAACGCCAACAGCATCTTTCATGCCGGCATAACCAATATCGAGTTCCGGAACCTTTACTAGTTTAGCGATCCGGCTGATGGCCTCCAGCGTCGATATTCCGCGTTTCTCGATAATCAGGTAGCAATGTTCACCGGAACCGCACGGGGTATAGGAGGGGATTTCCGTAACCAGAAAATCGTCCGGAAATTCTTTTATTGTCCCTCCGCAACCGGGCATCTCAGCAGTCAGGTATGGGTGTATCTGCCTGGCAATCATCCCAATCCCCCGCTCTGCCGCAACGCTTCATACAGCACAATTCCGGCCGAGGTAGAAAGATTAAGGCTACGTACTTTTTCCGACGGCATAGGAATGGTGAACGAAGTCTCCGGATTGGCCTGTAGGAGCTCCTCCGGCAATCCTTTGGTTTCCTTGCCAAAGACGATATAATCACCCGGCTGAAATCCGGCATCCAGATAACTTTTGGCAACCTTGGTACTCAGATAGAAGAATCTCCCTTCCGTAGTTTCAGTCTGCAGCGTTTCCAGATCGGGCCACAGCTGCAGGGAAACAAATTCCCAGTAATCAAGACCGGCACGTTTCAGATAACGGTCATCCAGGGAAAAGCCAAGTTTTCCGACCAGGTGTAAAACTGTACCGGTGGCAGCGCACAAACGGGCAATATTGCCGGTATTGGGAGGTATTTCCGGTTCGATCAAAACAATATTAAATGGTTTCATAGAGCGAATGTATACCATTAAATGCGGCTGCCACGCTTGCATTTTTTTCTCTGCAGGGCTATTGTGTCAACTCCAAATTCCAAATAACCTGGAGAATCGGTCATGAAAATAATTGTAACGGATGAAGTTTCAGCAGAAGGGCTTGCACTCTTAACCCAGGAGCCACGCATCCAGCTGGACGTAAAGCTTGGCTTGAAAAAAGAGGAATTGCTAGCTGTTATCGGTAACTATGACATCATCATCACCCGTAGCGGCACAACTGTCGACAGGGCGCTTCTGGACGCTGCCACCCGTTTGAAGATGGTCGCCCGGGCGGGAGTCGGCATCGACAATGTCGATGTTGACTATGCGAGTTCAAAAGGGGTGATTGTCGTCAACGCCCCCTTCGGCAACACCAACAGCGCCGCAGAACATACCCTGGCGCTGCTGCTTTCATTCTGCCGTAACGTACCAATCGCCAATAACAGCCTCAAAGCGGGCGAATGGAAACGGGCCCCCTTTACCGGATACGAACTGAAAAATAAAATTGCCGGAGTCATCGGTATCGGCAAGGTCGGCGGACGTGTTGCAACGCGCCTGAAAGCGTTTGAGTGCGAGGTACTTGCCTGTGATCCGTATATTTCCGTCAAACGGGCTCAAGATCTGGGCGTAAAACTCGTGTCACATGACGAGATCTACAAAAATTGCGATATTATAACTGTCCACACGCCGCTTAATGATGAAACCAAAGGTATGATAGGAGCAAGAGAGTTTGGACTGATGAAAAGCGGCGTAATTATTCTTAACGTTGCCCGTGGTGGCATTATTGAAGAGCAGGCCATGCTCGACAACCTGAACTCCGGAAAGGTTCTGGGGGGGGCGTTTGATGTCTGGACCGAAGAGCCTCCTGCAACCGATACACTGAAGCAGCTGATTGCACACAAAAACATGGTAGTTACTCCGCATCTTGGTGCCAATACCTTTGAAGCCCAAGTTAATGTGGCGATTGACGTATCGCAGGAAATCGTCAACTACCTGGACGACAAACCGCTTGAGAATGCGGTAAATATTCCCCGCTTTGACATGGCTCTTATGGATCAGATGAGGCCGTTCCTCAATCTTATGAGCGTGATTTGCGATTTCGGCGTGCAGCTGGTAGACACCAATCTTGAAAAAATCACCTTCGGCTTCAGCGGTGCTATCGCGCACTACGACTGTTCACCGCTTGCAGTGTGCGGACTCTCGGCCATCCTGAACCATAAACTTGATCAGGATGTCAATATGGTCAACGCGAGTCTGATTGCAGAACAGATGGGTATCGTTGTTGAAGAGACCAAATCAACGCTTTCTGACGGCTTTTCGAATGTTCTCACGCTTATCATCGAAGGCAAGGGCAAGCGGAGACTGGTTGCCGGCACTCTCTTTGATGGTCAGCCACGTATTGTCCGTCTGCGGGACTATACGATGGACTTCACGCCTGATGAGCACATGCTGATGCTGAACTACGAAGACCGGCCCGGTATGATCGGCAAAATCGGCACCATCATGGGGGAGCATGATATCAACATCGCCTCCATGAACCTCGGCCGCAGCGTTAAAAAAGGTGAGGCAATGGTTATTCTGTCACTTGACTCTCCGGTACCGGCACCAGTCGTAGATGAATTGCAGAGCGCCACGGAAGCGACTTTTATAAAGGCGCTCAAAATGAGAAGCGGGGCCTGTTCCCGTAACTGCGGCTGCGGCGTATAACACAAAAGGTTCTGTAAACCATGCAATTCCCACATATTGATCCTGTTTTTCTGAGCATCGGCCCGCTCCAGTTTCGCTGGTACGGGCTGATGTATGTCCTCTCCTTCATCGCCACCTATTTCATTATCCGATCTGAAGTTGTGCGCAGGAAACTTTCACTGACACGCGACGATGTCGCCGACCTGGTTTTTTATGGGGCCATGGGCGTGGTTCTTGGTGGGCGGTGTGGCTACATACTCTTCTACAACCTCGGCTTTTATCTCGACAATCCGCTCAAACTCTTTGCCGTCTGGGAAGGTGGCATGTCTTTTCACGGCGGTTTTTTGGGGGTTGCACTGGCCTTCTGGCTCTACGCATTCCGGAAGAAGATCCCGTTTTTGGCACTGGCTGACATGGCAGCGCTCTGCGCACCCGTTGGACTCGGACTGGGTCGCATCGGCAATTTCATCAACGGAGAATTATACGGCAGAGCGACTGATGTCCCCTGGGGAGTTATATTTCCCGGCAGTGACGGAGTACCGCGACATCCCTCTCAACTTTATGAGGCTTTTCTGGAAGGAGTTGTTCTTTTTTTCATCGTGCGCGTTGTTTCTAAAAGAGCATCAGTTAACGGTGTAATTACCTGTGCTGCCATCGCAGGCTATGGCCTGTTCCGATTTTGCGTAGAATTTTTTCGTCAACCCGATTCCCAAATCGGCCTGTTTTTTGGTCTCTTTTCGATGGGGCAGTTACTGAGTCTGCCGATGTTTCTGATCGGGAGTCTCCTGGTCTTCAAGCTTTCACAGCGCCTCTCGACACGATAACGTCAACAATTAAGGGATCACCCCTCTATTCAGGATTGAAAAAGTCTTTTTTTGGGTTATACTCAATAAAAATAACCATGGAGGTTTACGAACATGATCAGCAAAAAAATGTCTGACTCGCTTAACAATCACATGAATCTTGAACTGTTTTCCGCTCACATCTACTTAGTCATGTCATCCTGTGCCAACGAACTGGGCCTGAAAGGCGCCGCTAACTGGTTTTTTGTGCAGTACCGTGAAGAGATGATTCACGTCATGAAATTTTACTCGTACCTGACTGACCAGGGAGTTGTCATTTCAATGCCTGCCAGCAAGGCTGTCCCCAACAAATACAAGTCACTTCTCGAAATGGTACAGAAGACTCTTTCCCACGAGCAGATGATCACCTCATGTATCAACAACCTGAGCGAGCAGGCTGTTCAGGAGAAAGATCACGCCACGCAGATCTTCCTGCAGTGGTTTGTGACAGAACAGATTGAAGAAGAAAATAACGACAGGGATCTTATAGCCAAACTCAAGCTGGTCGGCGATAACGGGCACGGCATTCTGATGATCGACGGAGAGATGGCACAGAGGCTTTTTGTTGCCCCGGTCGGCTCAACTCTGGCGGTATAGACTATGACAACAAAGATTCGTTTCTGCGAACATAACAAGGGCAAAGGAAAAGTGGTCCGGCGACTTGAGGAAGAGTTTCCCGATCTGAACATAAAAATCAAGAGCTGCGTCAAGCAGTGCGGCTGTTGCCGGGAACAGCCGATGGCTGTTGTAGACAAGAAAAAGGTCACCGGGAAAGATGGAGATGATTTGTATGCGAAGATTATTGAACTGATCCGGCAGGAGTAATTCCAGTTGGAATCTACATTCTGCCGGAGCGAATGATTGCATAAACCAGCCAGAGACCTACAACCCCGGCTATTGTGTATCCCATAAACGCAAGCACCGGAAAGTCCATAAATTTTGGACCTTTATCGGTCTGCATGATGATAGACGAGCCGATGATCATCGCAGCCAGTATCATACTCGTTGAAAGACGGTTGATAGAGCGGTCAAAGTCGGCGGTAAATTTATCGAGGCCGCGATGTTCAAGGTCAATCTTGAACTTATTGCGGTTGACTCGATTTATGATCTCTTTCAGGTCACGCGGGATATTGCGTGCCAGGTTGAGATAAGAGACAAGGATCTGGTTGACCTCTCGTGAAACCCGCCGCGGAGAGAATTTTTGCCGAATCGCCTTTACAATGAACGGTCGCAGATGGTCAGCCATATCAAAATTGGGGTCAAGTGCCCGCCCCGTACCTTCAATCAGAACCAGTGACTTGGCCAGCAGCATCAGATCCGGCTGTATTCTGATACTATACGTGGTAATAATTTCGATGAACTCCATCAACATGCGCCCCACTTCAAGCTCTTTGAGCGGCATTTCGTAGTAGCCATCCATAAAATTTGACAAATCCCGTTTAAGCGACCGACTGTCTCGCGTCTCAGATATATCCCCGGCAAAGAGGAGCAGGGAGATAACTTCGTCCATGTCCCGCTTGACGATAGCAGAGAGTATATCGATCAGGAACGTTTTAAGCCCTTCATCCAGTCGCCCGACAATGCCGTAATCAAGCAGGCATATTACGTTACCAGGCAGGACCAGCACATTTCCCGGATGAAGATCACCGTGGAAAAAACCGTGTGTCAGGACCATCTCTAGGAAAGAGTCTGCACCGCGCCGGGCGATCAGTTTCCCGTCAAGACCCTGCTCAAAAAGCTTATTCCTGTCGGAGACCTTCACCCCCGCAATGTATTCCATAGTCAGGACCGCTCGGGAACTTTGCTCCCAATATATGTGGGGAAAGTACATCCAGGGCGTTTTTGTGAAATTATCTTTGAATTTTTCGAGAGTGTGCGCTTCGCGGGAAAAATCCATCTCCCTTCGGATAGTCCGTGCGAATTCACGCACGACAGCAATCGGATCATAAAGCTCACTACCGGGAATGTGACGTTCAGCAAGTCCAGCCAGTGCCATCAGGGCGCTTATGTCCGCTTCCACCACAGCAACGATGCCGGGGCGACGTAACTTGATGACCACATCCTCGCCCGTATTCAACCTGGCTCTATGAACCTGGGCAATAGAGGCGGCGGCTAGCGGTACAGGATCAATCTCCGCAAAGAATTGCCCGACAGGAGCTCCCAATTCAACTGCTATCTGGGTCAGCGCCTCCTCAAACGAGAAGCTCGGCACATTGTCCTGAAGCTTTTCAAACTCAAGCACGAAAGCATGCGGAATAACATCCGGCCTGGTTGAGAGAAGCTGCCCCAGTTTTATAAAAGTCGGCCCGAGTTCCTCCAGTGCAAGACGCATCCGCTCTGCAGCGGTAAGTCTGGCAATATCAGGTTTTTTTCGATTGAGCAGTTTTCGGCTTCTCGCCACGACATCAGCAAGTCCGAGCATCTCCAGCGCCTGGTCAAAACCATAGGTGCTGAGGACACGAACGATATTCAGATAGCGCCTGATACTGCGAATGTTCCGGTTGATATTCAGAAACGGGAGCATGGATTAGTTGCTGCTCCGGGATTCCAGTTCCTGAACCCGCTTGGCCAACCTGTCAAATTCTTCCCGTGAAACCAGTCCCAGGCGGTCAACGACCTTCTGAACTTCATCTTCGGCGATAGCCTGAATCTTTTCCCTGCTCTCTTTTGCAAGGCTCTGAATTTTGTCAACAAACTGCTTTCCTTCATCTTCACTGATTTTGCAGCGATCCTTCATTTCCGCAACCAGCTCCTCAGCCTTTTTCTGAGTAATAGCCGCAACTCCGATTGTCGTCATAACAGCCTTTTCAAATAACTCGAGCATGGTATACCTCCCGTTTTTTGTTGTGACCAGCTGATTAAGATTAACATAGGCGAACAACAATGCAAATGGGATACCGAAATTAATAATTTGTGTATCTTGACACTGTAACGATGAGTGATACCTTTATTGTGTGGAACATTTGCCAAGCTAAACAAGGAGGTGTTCAAATGATTGCTGTGACTGATGAAAAAGAGGCGGAAAAAATCGAGGCACTGGCAAGAGAAGTCGAACTTCTGATACACGAAGAAGATTCCAGGAAAGATCTTAAAGAGAAGCGGAGTGTCATTAAACAAACATTATATGGAGGCTCAGAAAAACTGAAGCACGTTGTCCCAAAAGGGAAACGCATTTAATTGGAGCGACATTATGTCTGATAGAACTGAAATGATCGGTCTTATGGGTTATTCTTTAGCTAAAGATCGTGGTCAGGTAAAAAAGGGAGTTGAGCTTTGTACTAAAGCGATTCAGATGGATCCTGCTAATTCGATTAACTATCTATACCTTGGCAGAATTTACCTTATAGCTGAAAAAAGGGAGTTGGCAATCAAGACCTTTAGAGCCGGTCTTAAAATCAGAAGGGACGATAAAATAATTGATGAACTTAAGAGCCTTGGTATCCGAAGATCACCTCCATTTTCGTCACTGCCAAGAGACAGCAGCATTAACATTATCGCCGGTAAGATTTTGAAATACATAAGATTACGATAAAATTTGTTTGACGCCTGCAGACTCTCACCGGCTTCAATCACAAGTCAACCTATCAGCTTTTATGAACCAACAAGGCCATGTTGCAAGCAAATTGGCATAGGAACTCCCTCCAGATTATTCAGGGTAATACCTCTGTATCCACCTGACAGCAAATTACCCTCACTAAACTGCTCGGCACGACATTTAATTATTAGTGATTATTTTTTTTGCGATATGCTATTATTGACTAAAATAGTATTGTATTTATAAGCTACCAGGAAAGGCGGTGAATTCTATGGGTAGCAAGAGAGAGCATTTAAGGGTTAATTTTGAGAATCCATGTATTCTGACTCATGACGGAATAAGTTATCTAGGCCTGTTAGAGAACCTTTCTTCAAGTGGTGCGTTCGTGAAAGTAGCCGATAAACTTGCCGACAGATTATTAATCATTGGCGATATTGTTGTTCTTAAACTGTGCATTAATCCTGATTCGAACCCCGTTGAATGTCTTGGCACAGTAATTAGGCTTGAGTCAGCTGGATTAGGGGTTATATTTGAAAAGTCAGACAGGTGACAAGACCTACAAGAGGATATCAATCATCTCCCTGAAATCATTAAAAGCACGGCATCAAAAGCTTGTTGTAGTTATTTACAACTTCTGACACTATCTGCCCGATGAAACTTACTGACTCCCTCGGGAGAAACATAAACTATCTGCGACTGTCGGTAACGGACCGCTGCAACATGCGCTGTTTCTACTGTATGCCCAAGGAGGGCATCGTAAACAAGGGCCATGAAGCGGTACTGACGTACGAAGAACTGCTGTTGATTGCTGAAACCGCAGTGGGCCTGGGGATTGAAAAAATCCGCATCACCGGCGGGGAACCGCTTGTCCGGTCTGATATTATCGCTTTTCTGGGTAGATTGTCTGTCATCCCCGGCCTGAGACATCTGGCCCTGACCACCAACGGCCTACTACTGTCAGAGATGGCGGCAGACCTGTACAAGTCAGGAGTGCAGCGGTTGAACGTCAGTCTTGACTCGCTCAATGCACAGACTTTCAGCGATATCACCCGTGGTGGTGACCTGAATAAAGTGCTGGCCGGACTTGAAGCCGCAGAACAGGTCGGCTTTCCGCCTCCCAAGATCAATTGCGTCATTATGCGAGGAGTCAATGAGGAAGAAATCCTCAGCTTTGCGGAGTTGTCCCGTCTCCGTGGCAATTCAATCCGTTTCATAGAGTATATGCCCGCAGTTAAGGAAGACGACTGGCAGCGCTACTGCATCTCTGGTGAGGAAATCCTGGAGAAGATTGCCGCCCGTTATACCCTGGAACAAATTGACAAGGGAGCGTTTTCAGGGCCGTCACGAGATTTTCGCATTCCCGGTGCGCGCGGCAGCATCGGCATTATCACCGCCGTTTCAGGGCATTTTTGCAGCGAATGCAACCGTATCAGAGTCACCTCCACCGGTCAGGCCAAAGGGTGCCTCTTTGCCGACGCGAAAACAGATCTGATCCCCTGGCTGCGGCCGCCGGACCGAGAGGGACTGGCTAAAGTGCTAAGGGCCATTGTTTCAACAAAACCGGAACGGCATGATATCTCGCAAGATGGTTATACCCACACAAATTTTACAATGTCGCAGGTAGGAGGTTAAGAGAGATGGCTCACGTGCTGGCGGTCTGTATCAGCGAGAATAAGGGGGAACGCAAAAAACCGGTAGAATCGGTTGAACTGCGCGAGAACCACGGCATTGTCGGTGATGCCCATGCCGGTGACTGGCACCGTCAGGTGAGTCTGCTGGCACAGGAAAGTATCGACAAGATGCGGGCTCTGGGGCTGGATGTCAGCGCGGGTGACTTTGCTGAAAATATCACCACCAGCGGCATAGATCTGGTGAGCCTGCCGATAGGGACTCGCCTGCAGATAGGTAAAGCTCTGTTGGAAGTGACACAGATCGGCAAAGAGTGCCATACCCGCTGTGCCATTTTCTACCAGGCCGGAGACTGCGTCATGCCTAAAGAAGGGATTTTTGTAAAAGTGCTGCAGGGTGGCTCGATTGGCCAGGGTGATACAATCCTGAATATGGGGGAATCAGAACAATAAATGGGCGCGAGCGAATATGACCTATGCCGAATTGCAGGAAGCACAGCGGACTCTTGGTATCCGTGAACGCTCCACCATAAAAGAGATCAAATCCCGGCATCGGGAACTGGTGAAGCGCTATCATCCCGATACCGGGAAAATGGATGAACAGGAGACCATTCGGGAAATTAATGCCGCCTATCGGGTGCTGCTCGATTATATTGAGGAATATCGAATTTCCTTTACTGAAGATGAATTTTTTGAACAAAATCCTGAAGAGCGCATCCGGCGGCAATTCATGAACGATCCGCTCTGGGGGAAAAGTTAGCCTAAGATTGACATTCCATCTTCATTGCAGTACTGTACCAACCTAACAAGGCCCTGGGGGAGTTCCTTTGAACTGAGATCCGTCTGCTGCAGCTTTTGCACAGCGGGAACCCTTTGCACCTGATCCGGGTAATTCCGGCGTAGGAAAGCGGCTTGCAGGATGTAACCATTATCCAGCCGCCTGATGTTATATAATCAGAGCGGCTTTTTTATTGTACGTAAAACGCACTTATCCCGTTTATCGGGGCGAGGAACAGCGGCATGAGTGATACCAGACCTTTTCGACTTGTCGTAAACAAGGCGGCACAGCCGCCTGATATTTCGGGTGTCTACCTGATCACGGATCAGGGCAGCAACCTTATGGACCGCGTTTGTCAGGCACTTCGAGGCGGAATTTCTGTGCTGCAGTACCGTGCTAAAGGCATGGACTATGGTGAGCGGTTAATTGAAGCGGGAGAGTTAAAACGGCTCTGTGCCAGTTTTGGAACCACTTTTATCGTCAACGACGACCTTCGACTCGCAAAAGAGCTTGATGCCGATGGTGTCCATCTGGGGCAGGATGACGGTGATATTACTGAAGCCCGTGAACTGCTCGGCCTGAATAAAGTAATCGGTAAATCGACTCATAATCAGGAAGAAGCGGTGCGGGCAGAGCAGGAAGGAGCTGATTATATCGGCTTTGGAGCCCTGTACCCGACCGGGAGCAAAGTTATCTCGCATCTTCCCGGCGTTGAGGGGTTAGCGTCGATTCGTGGCTCGGTCAAGATTCCGATTGTGGCCATCGGCGGGATAACACCAAGCAACGCCTGTCGGGTTATTGATGCCGGTGCGGATGCATTGGCGGTTATTTCGTCAGTCCTTTCGAATCCTCGACCCGACATAGCGGCTGCGGAACTGCTGCTGCTGTTCAATCGCGTTCACCCCTTCCCGCGTGGAGCGGTGTTAACTGTTGCAGGAAGTGATTCGGGAGGCGGGGCCGGCATACAGGCTGATCTCAAAACGATTACCCTGTTGGGGAGTTATGCTGCCACAGTACTGACCGCTCTGACTGCCCAAAATACCCGCGGTGTCGCCTCTATTCACGGACTGCCGCCAAGTTTTATGCTTGATCAGCTGGATGCCGTATTGAACGATATTCCGATTGATGTCATTAAAACCGGTATGCTGCATACTCCGGCCATGATTGCGGCGTTGACCGAACGTCTCGGCGAACGTAAGGTACTCATTCCGATGGTGATCGATCCGGTCATGGTTGCCAAAGGGGGCGCACCGCTGCTGGAACGTGAAGCGGTTCAGGTCTTTAGCGACCTCCTGTTGCCGCTGGCCTACCTGCTGACCCCCAATATTCCCGAGGCGGAGCGCCTTCTGGGGCGAACGATAAAAAATGAGTCGGAGATGGAACAGGCGGCCCGTGACCTGTGTGAAAAGGGGGCGGCCAATGTCCTGATTAAGGGGGGGCATTTGTCAGGTCGCACTGCGACTGATGTCCTCTTTGACGGCAACCGCTGTCACCATTTCAGCTCCGAGCGCATGTTCACCAGTAATACGCATGGTACCGGCTGCAGTTATGCATCTGCCATCGCCGCCCTGCTCGCCCAGGGAGAACCGTTGGTGACAGCGGTTGAACGTGCAAAAATATTTATCACCTCAGCAATTCGTACCGCCCGGTCGTTGGGGAAGGGGCATAGCCCGGTTAACCACTTTCTGGCGGCACAAGAACTTATGAAAAAGGATTGTTCACATGACTCAGCTTGAATACGCACGTCGAGGCGTCATCACCGAAAAAATGCGGATTTCCGCTCTATCAGAGGGTGTCCCTCCGGAATTCATCCGTGACGGCATTGCCGCAGGCACCATTATCCTCTGCCACAACATCAAACATGCCAACGGCACCCCGCTTGCGGTCGGGGTCGGATTGCGCACCAAAGTAAACGCCAACATCGGCTCATCGTCCGACGATATGAATGTTGAAAACGAGCTCGAAAAAGCTCGCGTTGCGGTCAAATACGGTGCAGATGCCATTATGGACCTCTCTACCGGCGGCCCGGTGGACGAGATTAGAAAAGCGATTATTGCTGAAACCAATGCCTGTATCGGCACCGTTCCGCTCTATCAAGCCGCTCTGGATGCAGTTCGGATAAAAAATAAGGCCATCGTTGATATGACGGTTGATGATATTTTCGCTGGAATTATCAAGCACGCGGAGGATGGAGTTGATTTTATTACCGTCCATTGTGGCGTGACACGCGGCACCGTTGAACGGATGAAGAACGAGGGGCGTATCATGGATGTCGTCTCGCGCGGCGGAGCTTTCACGATTGAATGGATGAGCTACAATAACAAGGAGAATCCACTTTTTGAACATTTTGACAAACTGCTTGAGATCACTAAAGAATATGACATGACACTGTCGTTAGGCGACGGTTTCCGTCCCGGCTGCCTTGCTGATGCAACCGACCGGGCCCAGATCCATGAGCTGATACTGCTGGGTGAATTGACCCAGCGTGCTCAGGCAGCCGGAGTTCAGGTCATGATTGAGGGTCCCGGTCACGTGCCGCTCAACCAGATTCAGACCAATATCCAACTGCAGAAGAGACTCTGCCATGGCGCCCCGTTCTACGTCCTTGGCCCTCTTGTGACCGACATTGCTCCTGGTTATGATCACATTACCTGTGCCATTGGCGGCGCGATGGCGGCGGCGGCCGGAGCCGATTTTCTCTGCTACGTAACCCCGTCCGAGCACCTCTGTCTGCCGAACGTTCAGGATGTTCGTGATGGCGTTATCGCAACCCGCATCGCCGCCCACGCTGGTGATATTGCCAAAGGTATCAAAGGGGCAATGGACAAGGATATCGCAATGGCAAAATGCCGGAAAAAGCTTGACTGGGAAGGGCAGTTTGCCCTGGCGATGGACCCTGACAAAGCTCGTGAGTACCGGGCTAACTCACCGGTGTCGGATCACGGCGCCTGCACGATGTGCGGGGAGTTTTGTGCGTATAAGCTGATGGATGACGCGATGAAGAGATAGTTATGATGTGATTTGATGTTACCGCAACAAGACCTCCGAGGTTTCAGAAACCTCGGAGGTCTTGTTGTATCTGCAATCAGCTCAACAGATGCACAAACAGACCGCTGCGCAGCTTGGGTTCAAACCAGGTCGATTTTGGCGGCATGATCTGGTCCTGATCGGCCAGCTCGATCAGCTCAGCTATTGATGTGGGGTGCAGAGCAAATGCCACAGCGTATTCGCCGGAATCAACCAGCTTTACCAGTTCATCATTGCCGCGGATACCGCCGACAAAATGTATTCTCTGATTGGTGCGCGGGTCGTCAATACCCAGCAGTGGAGCCAGCAGGTTGTTTTGCAGAATCGATACATCAAGGCGCCCGACGGTATCCTGCTCGTGTATGAAGGACGACATGGTTTCGAGGAGATACCAGCAGTCATTCAGGTACATACCGAACTCGTGGCGGTCGGCTGGAATGACCGGAATCGGCGACCGGGTGATTTCAAAACAGTTTCTGACCAGAGTAATAAACTCGGCGGCACTGTGACCATTCAGATCTTTGACCGCCCGGTTATATGGCATGATATTGAGCTGATTTTCAGGAAATATGACCGTCAGGAACGAATTATATTCCTCACTACCGGTATGGCCGGAATTCTTTTCGCGCCGAAGTTCGCGGACACGGCTCGCGGCGGCACTGCGATGGTGACCGTCGGCAACGTAGAGATTCGGAATTGCGGCAAACAGTACGACCAGCCGGCTAATCAGAAGTTGATCGGTAATAATCCAGGCGGTATGACAAACACCATCATCTGAGACAAAGTCATATTCCGGCGGGCCGGCGGTAACTCCTTCGATAATACCTTCAACTTCTGCGCAGAAACGGGAGAGGTAGAATACCGGTTCATCATTTGCATCCAGATAATCGATATGCCTGACACGGTCTTCTTCTTTGTCAGCGCGTGTATGCTCATGTTTCTTGATAACTCCGGTTTGATAGTCGTCAACGCTGGCGCAGACGACAAGACCGGTCTGACTGATGGTCCCCATCTGCTGGCGATATACGTAGAAACAGTCGTGTCCGTCCTGAGTCAATACCCCGCGTTGGATGAAATTATCCAGATTGACCTTTCCACACATATAAACGGACTCATCATGAGGATCAATTTCTGACGAAAGATCTATTTCGGGGCGGGAAATATGTAAAAAACTGTCAGGATTTCCGGCTGCCATTGCGCATGCCTCTACAACATTCATTACGTCATAGGGGAGCGCAGAAACTTTTTCAGCCAGCTCTTTTGGTGGGCGTAGAGCCCGGAATGGTTTAATAATTGCCATGTAGCTATTCTCCGTAACGAACTAAAATACTAAAAATACCTGCGCGCACCCACAAAACGCTTTTCAAAATAACTTTCATTTACTGCAGTGACTCTGATTTCTTCTCCCCGGCGCGGGGCGTGAACGAACTTGCCATTTCCGACGTATATGCCGACATGGCTGATTTTATCGGCTGCTGCTCCGAAAAAGACCAGATCACCGTCTTTAAGGTCACCTTTTGACACCAAATCACCGGCGGTAAACTGGTCGCGGGATGTCCGGGGAATACTGAGACCGCACAGGTTATACACAGCCCGCACAAAGCCACTGCAATCCATGCCCTCAACCACATTGTCGCCGCCCCACTTGTAAGGGATACCGACGAAACGCTCGGCGGTACGGGCAGCAATTGCACCCATGTTATTTGTTTCTTTTGCAGGTTTTGGTGCCGGTTTTTCGGGGGACTCTACCGGCACAACCGGCTGAATAGGGCCGGTCTGTTTGCGAATCTCATCCGGAGGAGACTTTTGCCATCCCGGTCCCTTAGTTTGACTAAAGACGACTTCGTTAGGGGGTGCGATGTAATAACTGTCAATCATCCGCTCCGCAACGAGTCGTTTAGCCACAGCCCGGGCTTTTTCCTTACTGGGGAAATCACCAAAACGAACGGCGTAGACGCCATTATCCTTCCGGAAATAGAAGGCTTCTATCCCTTTTTCCTGGAGTTTGGCGGTAAAACGCTCCGCGTTTTTTACATCGGCAAACGCACCCATCTGAATGGCATGGCCAAGACGGCTGATACCGGTAGATTTTGCAGCATACGCTGTCAGAGCAGAAGTCAAGAGTAGCAAGGCTATAAGGTATATACGAAAAAGCATTGAGCGCCGTTTTTTACAAAAAGAGTGGAAATTCATCGAATCGAGATAGTAGCCGTAATTAGAGCAGCGGTAAAGCAGAAATTTACCCTTTATACGGCTTAAGCCATTGACAGTGGGCATGCTTTTGCGGTAGTTTCACTGCGTTCGCAGGTTGATTGTGCCCTCAATAGGAACAATGCCGTTGTGGCTCAGGGGTAGAGCAGCTCACTCGTAATGAGCAGGTCGTCGGTTCGATTCCGACCAACGGCTCCATAAAAACAGGCACTTACAATTTTAGTTGTAGGTGCTTTTTTTGTTATGGGTTGCGTATGGGTTGCAACTTATGGCACTCTTATACATCACAAAAACGATTGAAGAGATTTCAAAGGAGTCGATTATGGAAACCTTGCTCCAACAACTCCAAGAATCATTGCTTAACCATGCCAGACCTGTGCAGGTAGCTTTCCACCTGTACGAAATATTGAGCGAGGCAGGCTTTGACGACGATCTGATAACAGAAGTTTCTGAGGCTCTGACTGACATTGTGGCGTAAATATACAATTAAGGTGTAAACATGAAATGTCCTAATTGCCAAAGCAGAAAAGTCGAAGTTTACGAAGCAAGAGGATTTACTTCGAAGCAAAGTCCGATAAATGAATGTGAATGCGGTCATGTGTGGCGACTGACCCCTCTTGACGGTGACACCTGTAGGATCGACACTATTAAGCAAGGTAAGCAAAAGATATAACTAACTATTTTGCCTATTAACACCAAGAATACTTTCCTTTCTCGCGGTCCATCAAACTTGCAAAAACATATCCCCTGCCAAACCCCTAACCATAATTTTCCGCTCCGAATGATCACTGTACCGACGATCCGTAGAAACTGGCGTTGATAAGAGCATCTGAATTCTCTTCTCCATGGCGGAACTGGCTACTCAGGGGGCACCGGCTCATTACTAAACCGTTCTATACATCTGGATCAGCATTCTTTGTGCGACGCAAAGATTGTTATTACTCCATCCTGCCAGCCGTTGTTTGATGACCCTCGGTAACAAAAAAAGCGATACCGAAGCAGCGCCTTTCTAGTCAATCTCTATCTTCAACCCTATTTCACACTAGGCTTGTTTGTTCATGCGACGCTTGCCGTATATAGCCAGACCAAGCAGACCAATTCCAAGCAGCACCATCGTGCCGGGCTCTGGGACAGGTGTACCCGTTACATAGCTTTCACTTGCTCCGTCTGAAAGACTCGTTACATGCAGGCCGATGCGAAAGGCATGATCATTGAGTCCACTAATTATTTGGCTGAAAGTTAGGCCACTAAATCCAATAGACAGCCATTCTGAAGAGTTAGCAGTGTTGTTTATACCTTGTAACGGCTTATTGGGAGTACTAGAATCAGCACTCCAACCAGACTCGAATGAAATTGTGTTCCCACTGGGCAAGTCATTGGGGTTAGCGCCTACGCCAAAATTGACACTCGCACCACTGTCAGTCATACCTTTATATGTCATTGGAAATCGCTTACCAAAATCAAAGTAAATTTCAGTGATTGAAGATTGGAGAGACCCGGCATTGGCGAATTTGAACCGGGTATTTCCTTCGTTTCCTGTCACGTCAACAGATAATTGTGAAGCTACGTTAACCGGCGAATTTGAAGTAATCTCTGTAAATCCATAAGATATGGCTTGTGCTCGTCCAACCACACCCACCATCAAAATCGCCCCTACCAACGATGCCGCAATTTGCTTTCTCATTTATTAATCCTCCGTATCTGATGTTGGCCTGTATCCAGTTATTTTCGAAAGGTTAGAAATATGCTCTATCTGCTTTTTATGAGCCAAATAAAAAACCGCCTCTTTGTTGAAAGGGCGGGTTAAAGGTTGCCGTCGCATATGTAATGGCTGCTGCCACTTCGACAGCTCCTCTTCCCGTTCTGGGTAGGTGGCTTTGCGAAATCCGGTTCCCCGGATCGTGCCTTTTCGGTGATTATTCAGTTTTGTTAGAGTGAGATGACGATCTGTGTTCCAAACCACATTTCATCATCGTGATGCACAGTATCAAATTCATAAATGCATAACGTGATTAGTATCACAATATTGACAGTATCTTTATCGACGCAACCAACAATGTAATCGTTTGATTGCGACGTGGTATTAATATCCCCGCCAGACAGAGTGCTTCAGACGCCGCCTGATATATCAACTGATCGACATAATGAGGAAAAGAGTCTACCATCCAAAGCCGCTGCATCTGAAAGTGAGCAGTGTCGTAGAACCAAAATATTTTACAGGGGAGACTCAGCCAGATATGAAGAAACAAAAACAGCATAAGCCGTTTGCCATGGTTCGAGAATTTCAACTTGCCGACTGGTTCACACTTGCAAACGCTGTCTGCGGAACGGGGGCACTGTTTTCCATGCTGACGTACCTGCAGACTTCTGAAGTACGGCATGTCTATTTTGCCGGTGGCATGGTACTTGCCGCGTTAGTCTTCGATATTCTGGATGGGCGAATTGCCCGGTGGCGGCAAAAAAATTCAATAATGGGGCGTGAACTCGACTCTCTAGCTGATGTCATCTCGTTTGGCGTCGCGCCTGCTGTGATTGCATACGGATGTGGAATGCAGGGGCTCTATGATCGTATAATTCTGACCTATTTTGTCGCATGCGGCGTGTCTCGACTGGCGCGGTATAATGTGACAGCCGATGAACTGTCCGAAGGTGGAAGTAAGGTGAAGTATTTTGAAGGAACGCCGATCCCGACATCGGTGCTGCTGGTATTTGTTCTCTGTATCGCTGCCAGTCAGGGGTCGCTGCGCGACGCGCTCTGGTTTGGACATCTGCTGTTCGCCGGTTTCACGCTGCACCCGCTCGTACTGCTGTATGCGCTTTCAGGATCACTGATGATCAGCCGAATTCGGATTCCGAAGTTCTGATGGCTTAAACCAGGGCAACCACAGGGAAACGTCCCCTGCTTATCTAAAGCATTTACACCCTCTCTATCCCGTATTTTCGCATCCGGGCTCTCAGGGTGCTGGCGTTGAGCCCTAGAAGGACCGCAGCGCCGTTTTTGCCTTCTATGCGCCATCCGGTTTTCTTGAGCACCTGCAGGACGTGGTCATGCTCCAGTTCCACAAGGGCTTTGATCTCCTCCCCTGTCGAATCTTCTGCTTTCGGAAATGTATCAAAACGGTCCAATACCTGGAGCGATGTCCCCTGAGTGATTATAACTGCCCGTTCGATAACGCTTTCCAGCTCACGTACGTTACCGGGCCATCCGTGGTCTCGAAGTAAATTCAGGGTATCTTTTGATACAGTTTCAATCTTCTTGCCAATCTTCTTGTTAAACTTGGCAACAAAGTGACTTACAAGCAGCGGAATATCTTCCGTACGCTGCCGGAGTGGCGGCAAAGTGATAGGAAACACATTGAGCCGATAGTACAGGTCCTCCCGGAAGGTGCCTTTATTAACCTCTTCAGCCAGATTCCGGTTGGTTGCTGCGATGATCCGCACATCAACCGTTATAGTGCGTGGGTTGCCCAACCGCTCAAACTCGCCGTCCTGAATAACCCGGAGCAGCTTGCATTGAAGTTCAAGGGGCATCTCGCCGATTTCGTCAAGAAATATGGTGCCGCCGTCCGCAAGTTCGAAACGCCCGATCTGTCGGGTATCAGAACCGGTGAACGCCCCCCGTTCCCGGCCAAAAAGTTCACTTTCCGCCAGGGTAGAAGGTAGCGTCGTGCAGTTGACCGTAATCAATGGCCGCCCCTTGCGGGCACTGCTGTTGTGGATAGCGCGTGCAACCACGCCCTTGCCTGTACCGGTTTCGCCAAGAAGAAGAACAGTTGCGTTAATGGGTGCCACTTGTTCAACCTGCAAAAATACCTGCGACAGGACAGAACTCTGACCGATGATCTCGCCGAAGTTGTATTCACGGGCAACTTCCTGATGCAGGTAGATATTCTCTTCCTGGAGCCGGTCTTTTAAACATTTTATTTCTGCGTACGTACCCTGAAGCGCTCCTTCTGCTTTCTTGCGTTCCTCGATTTCCTGTGTGAGCTGCACGTTCGCCTTGAGAAGATCAACCGTCCGCTCCTGTACCGTCTGTTCAAGCAGCTTATTATAATTGACCAGTTTCTTATGCAACAGTCGCACTTCAAGCATGTTGCGAATACGGGTCTTTACTTCCACCAGATCAAAAGGCTTGCTGACGAAATCTTTTGCACCGGCTTCGAGCGCCCGCAGTTTATGGCCCGGTTGGGCAGTAATTACCAAGACTGGAAAGAAGCTGTCGCATTCGGCTGTCTTCAGCTCTGCCATAACCTGAAAGCCGTCCATAACCGGCATCTGCAGGTCGAGCAGGATCAGGTCGTAGCGGTTTTTTTTGTGCAACGCGCTGACTTCCTGAGGGTTCATTGTTGATGTGACGCAACTGTAGCCAGCTTCCGTCAGCAGCTGCTCAAGCAAGCTGACATTTGACTCCTGATCATCAACGATCAGGATACTGGCGCTATAAATTTCCGATTCGACAAGTATCATGGATGTTCCTTTGTTTTTGCATATTTCAGCGCTACTTCCAGAGTATCCATGAACTCAGTGACGTTGATCGGCTTTGTGAGATAGCGAAAGAACCCCGCTTCGAGGCCCTTCTCGATATCACGCGGAATGGCATTCGCGCTGAGGGCTACCACCGGAATATGGGCCGTCGTCTGGTCAGCAACCAGAATCCTCATCGCATCGACACCGCTTATGCCCGGCAGGTGAATATCCATCAGGATAACATCCGGCAGGGAGTCGCGCGCCATCTCAATGCCGCTTTTGCCATCCAGTGCCGCCAGAAGACGGATATCTGGTCGGCGTGCAATAATATCCTCGACAAGCATCAGGTTAGCCGGATTATCCTCGACGTAGAGCAGGGTATACAACGGTTCATTCTCTTGATGGTGCACGTGGCCGATAGCGCCAGGTTCTGCGCTGTTAATGACTCTGTACGGTTCGGCCGTCAGGTTCAGTTCAATCCAGAAGACACTCCCCTCCCCGACCGTACTTTCCACACCGATGACACCACCCATCCATTCAACCAGACGCTTGCACACAACCAGGCCGATGCCGGTTCCCTGCTCGGCATTCGCCTCTTGTCCGAGACGATTGAACGGCTGAAAAAGTTGCGCAAGCTTTTCCGGGGGCAGCCCCTCACCGGTATCACGGACGCTGATTCGAACCGAGTCACTGCCGTTCAGAGCACTCTCCACCAGCACCGTTCCACTCACCTTGTTATATTTGATCGCGTTGGAAAGAAGATTGATAAGTACCTGTTTTACCCGGGTCCGGTCGGCTTTAACAAAGCAGGGGGTTTCGAAATGGACAAAGGTCACGCTGATGCCGTGCTTTTTGGCTTGCGGCTCGATCATGTTCTCACACTCGTGAATGATTTCAGCCAGTGAAACAGGTTCGAGCGACATCGAGAGTTTACCTGACTCGATCACGGCGAGATCAAGAATCTCGTTTATTAACTCCAGCAGATACCAGCCTGCCTTAAGAATCTGATCGAGACTTCGCTTCTGGGAAGGTGTTGGCTGCGGAGAACCAGAATCCATGAGTTGGGCAAAGCCAAGGATTGCGCTGAGCGGTGTACGCAGTTCATGACTCATGCTGGAAAGGAAATCAGATTTTGCGAGATTGGCTTTTTCCGCCACACGAGTGGTACGCTCCAGCTCGACATTTTTATCCTGCAGTATCTGTTCAAGCCGTATTCGCTCAGCCTCGACCTGTTTTCGGGCGGTATTGTCGGTACCGATCAGCAAGTAGCCGATAATAGTATTTTGAGCGTCGCGCAGTGCTGTAACCGATACGACCGCAGGAAAGCGGCTACCGTCTTTACGGATATAGGTCAGTTCATAGATATCCTCGATACTGCGGGAGGCCTTGAACACCAGCGCCTCGAAGCCGGGAGTAATCGGGGTGTCGAGCTCGATGCTCAACGCTTCGGCACGTGCGATAACTTCCTGAGGATCGGAAATGTCGGCCGGGGTGATCTTGTTCATCACATCCGGAGCCGTGTAGCCAAGCATACGTTCAGCGCCAACGTTGAAGATCTGGATGACTCCCTTGGCGTCAGTGGCAATACTCGAAAAGTTGGCACTGTTAAAAATCGCACTCTGCAGCGCTCCCGCTTTGACCAGCGCCTCTTCTGCCAGCTTGCGCACGGTGGTATCACGCAAAATACCGGTAAAGTATCGCTGGCCGCCCAACCACATTTCACTGGCTGCCAACTCCAACGGGAAAAAACTGCCATCTTTACGTTTACCGTTAACTTCCCGTCCATGGCCGCTGGCAAGAGCTTCTTCGCTCGCGCTGTAATATTCGAGGGAGCCATTGCGCTGAACCTGATCCAGTTCGGGTATCAACTGACTGAATTTCAGTCCGTCAAGCTCTTCGGGAGTATAGCCAAACATCTGTTCAGCCGCAGGATTAACCGTCTTGATGATACCGCCATCGGCATGGATGGTGATGATGCCATCAACCACGGTATTGAGAATCGCCCGCATCAGCGCGGCACTGTCACGCAACGACTGCTGCACCGCATATTCCTCGGTGACATTGCGGAACACCAGCACGGCGCCGATCACCCGGTCGTCGCGGTTGCGAATTGGTGCGCAACTGTCGGCAATATCATATTCTCTGCCATCTCGGGCGATCAGTACTGTGTGGTTCGATAAACCCTGGATCGCACCGAGCGCTATGACTTCCTGTATCGGAATAGGGGCTGGCTGGCGGGTGTCTTTGTTGAGTATACGAAATATTTCTTCTACCGGGCGGCCACCAGCTTCAGCCAGCGTCCAACCGGTCAGTTGTTCAGCAATATGATTAAGCCGAGTCACGCGCGCTCCGGCATCGGTCGCTATTACAGCATCACCGATGGAGTTAAGCGTAACGGCGAGATGCTCTTCACTGTCCCGTAATATGGTTTCTAACTGTTTTGCCTCCTCTTGAGCCAGACGGAGTTCATCATTTTGCTTCTCCAGAGCAATTTGGGATTGCTGTAACTCGCTATTTGTCTCCTCCTGGATTTTGAGCAGATGTTTCGTCTCAAGATGAACTACATTCTTGAGTCGCTGCTGTGATTCTTTAAAAATCAGATAGGCGAACGAAAATGCCAACAGCAGCATTACCAGACTGGCGAAGGCAATGACTGTAAACAGATTGTGCATGTTTGTCTGAAACTCGGCATCGTGCTGAGCCAGCACTCTTTTTTCTACCAGCATAAAACTGTTCATCTCGGCACGTATAGAATCCATCAACTGCTTGCCCTGTCCACTCGCAACCAGTGCCGCTGCGGCGGTCCCGTTACCGCCCTTACGCAGCGAAATGATATGTGCCATTTCTGTCAATTTGCGATCCATCATCGGCAGCATGCTGTCCAGATGATTCCTGGACGAGGCAATGCCGGTACGTTCCCGCAAATCCTTCAGTTGGCCACTGACGCTGTCACGCACCGCCAGATACGGCTGCAGAAAGGCTTCGTCTCCGGTCAGCAAATAGCCGCGCTGACCGGTCTCGGCGTCTTTTAAGGCAGACAGCAAATCATCCGCAAGATTTAAGACTATGTAGGATTGTTTGCGTGCTTCGGCAGCTGTTTCGATGTGACTTAAGGAATGGAAGGTTAGCATCAGCACAAGCATGACCAGCAAAGCCAAACCGGCCAGTAAGACAGACAATTTATATTTATACTTCATGGTATATGTACTCAGGTATGTGCGACCCAAAAAAACACCAAACCTGCCCGTATCTGGGTGGCAAGATGGGACATATAGTTACTCTGCTCTCATTCATTCCGCAGCACGACAATTTCATCTGTTTTTTCATACTGTTAGATATAACAGCATTCAACCGAATCCACTAATTTATTGTGGTTTCACTGTTGTCGTATTTTCAAAAAAAACCGTCACATATGACGGCTGTGCCAAATGCAACAGTTTTCCCTCCTACGGAATAATCCAGAATATTATTTTCTGTTATATTTGTTCTTGTAAATCAGCAAGTTGCCAGACATGCGTTCACCGCCATCACTTGGCACGCTAGTTGTACTACTTCCCTGTAGGCAACAAGCCATCGCGCCTGACATACATTTACATACCACAGTATCAAGGAGACGTTATGCGAACTAAATCGTTACTATCAATTCTGGTTCTCTCAGCTGTTATCTCATCCTTCAGCGTTAATGGGGCCAAAGCGGCAGTTTCCCTGCAGGTAGCGACTCCCAACCTGAGTTTCAGCCTCAGTGACTTCCAGCCGGCGCCTCCCAACGTGTACGTCCACCAAAATAGCGGCCGCCCGTATTATGTGGAAAGAGACCGCCGGGTGTATATGGAGAGAAGAAAGCCGGGTAAACATTATAAATATGACAAGCACCATGAGGACCGTGGGAGAGGAGAAGGGCATGACAAGCATGGCCGTTAGGGTCCGGCGTTATGAGCGTGGTAAATCTTTATTACAGGGAGCATAAAAATGAAAACAAAACTATTCGGATTGTTTGTGATGTTGCTGCTGTTATGTCCAGCACCGTATGTCAAAGCCCAGGTGAGTATCGGCATCGGATTACCCAATTTGAGTATCGGGATAAATCTGCCGATGTACCCGACTCTTGCGCCGGTACCCGGTTATCCGGTGTATTACGCGCCACAGGTGGATGGCAATTATTTCTTTTACGACAGTATGTATTGGGTCTACCAGGGCGATAACTGGTACGCGAGCTCCTGGTATAACGGGCCATGGGCGTTTGTAGATCCGATGTCAGTACCGCTGTTTGTCCTGCGTATTCCCGTACGCTATTATCAGCAGCCCCCTGCATATTTCCGAGGATGGCAGTCGAATGCCCCACCGCGCTGGGGGCAGCAGTGGGGCAATGACTGGGAACACCGTCGAAGCGGTTGGGACAGGTGGAATCATAAGGCGGTTCCAACGCGGGCACCTGAACCGACTTATCAGCGTCAGTATACCGGCGATCGTTATCCTCATGTAGAGCAGCAGCGTGAGTTACGCAACCAGAGTTATCGTTACCAGCCCCGGGATAAGGCCGTTCGCCAGCATATACAGCAGCAGTCAGGTCAGATAAATCAACAGCCTGCCCAACGGGTAAGACAGGAACCACAGAACAGAAACCCACAGCCGGTTGAGCAGCAGCAACCTGCTCAGCACCGACCGGGTACCGGTCAACCGGTCCCGCAACAGCAAAATCCTGCCGTGCATGAGCAGAGACAGCAGCCGACACCCCAGCAACGCGAACAGCAGGCACCCCGGGCGCAGGGACAGCAGGAGAGAGGTGCAGTGCAGGACTCCGGTCACGACCGCGGGCAAGGCAGGGATAAAGAAGATGATCGAGGCCGGGGTCGGTAATATGTAACGACAGATCTGCCAGGAGAAGCGTGGCATCAAGCCTAACAGAGATTACTCATAGGCGATGCAGATTACTATAGATTGACCAGACAGTGCCGGGAATGTATGGTGAGGAGCAATAGCACCTAGAATTCATCATACGGAGACAATTGTTTTCGTGAGTATTTCAGGATTAAAAAAGAACATCGGCATACTCCTGCTTGTCCTGTTGTTGACTACCGGCACCGGTGTATGGTGGGGCTACGCTCATCTGACCACTCTGGTTCAGGCTCGCCTCAAGACTGCCGTCGGCAGCGATGTCAGCGTGGGAAATGTCACTGTGCGCTGGAACCGGATCGAACTTGATCAGGTACGAATTCCCCGCCATGGCGACGGCCCGTTTGCCAACCGCTTCTCCTTTGATCGAGTCGTTATCAGCCCTAGTCTCTTTTCGCTCTTCAGTGGTCGGTTGGACATTAAAGAGATTCTTCTCGAAAAGCCTTATTTACTGCTTGAAATCAAACCGGATGGTTCCTTTGCCACAATCATGCCGCCACGCCCCGCCGCGCCGCCCGATGCATCTCCAACGGTAATGCCGGTTCGCATTGCCGCTATTCGCATCAGCGACGGCACAATAGACCTGCTTGACTGGCAGGTCGCCCGCAAGGAACGCATCGGGGTGAGTAATTCTGCCCAACGTTACCATTTGGTGACGTTACAGAACTTTTCCTTCTCAGCAGGGGCTGTTACTCTTCCCATATCTGAACAGGCCATGCCGCTCCGACTTGAGCTTACCAGTAAGGGGGGAGGACGCCTGCTGATCACCGGTGATATTGCACCCAAGGGACTTGACAGTACCCTCAAGATTGATCTGAACGGATTAAATATCATCCCCTACCGCCCATATTTTGTCAAAAAGGGTGATTTGAATGTTTCCACCGGTATTTTGTCCGGCAGCTGCTCACTCTCGATAAAAAAACGCATCCTGAATGCCCCCGGTACACTTCATCTTAAAGGCTTGTCCTTCGATCATAGCAGCACCAAGGGTGTTTTGCTCGGAGTTCCTGCCCGGGGCCTCGCATCTCTAATGTCGGACAATAAAGACGAATTATCCGTTCCATTTACCGTTGGAGGCGATCTCGACAACCCCCGCTTTTCTGTTCAGCAGACACTCCTTGACCAAGTCGCTACGGCCCTCTCTGCTAAAATAGGTATTCCTACCGTCACTGGGGTAGGAAAAGGGATTTACGGGATTGGAGAAAAAGGAATCAAAGGGCTTTTCGGAATAAAAGATAAAAAGAAATAAAAATATCCGCCTGAGCACTCCCCCTTCGGAAGCACCCTCAAAATAGTGAAGAACCGCCAAATAGTGTGGGCAACACAGCTACTCCTCCCACCAAAGCCGCTTCCACGCGCATCGTAACCTACCGATAAGAAGCATTATTTCCTGTTTATAGCTGTCATCACTTATATTGGCAGACCCTTTGCTAATCAATTGGTAACAGCAACCAACAAGATCTTAAAGTGGACAGACAGGTAGAAACAGTGGAGGACACATCAATGAACGTTCTTATTGCAGAAGATTACGCCCCGACGCGCCTGTTGTTGGAGGCTTTGCTGGACACATGGGGCTATACTGTCACCTCTGCCCGTGACGGTGATGAAGCGTGGAATATTCTATGTGAGCCGGAACATCCGCACCTGGTCATTCTTGATTGGATGATGCCCGGGATTGAAGGACCGGAGATCGTAAGGCGGTTACAGGAGAGAACATCACAAAAACCGTATTACGCCATTATTATTACCTCTCGCAATAACAGAGGCTCTGCCGCACACGCTCTTGACTCCGGAGCTGACGATTTTGTCGGAAAGCCTTTTGACAACGATGAACTGCGAGCGCGGGTTGCAGTTGGATACCGTATGAACTGTTTACAAACGGCGCTTTCAGAACATATTCAAGAGTTGACGCAGGTCCTGAACCGGGTTAAACAGTTGGAAGGCGTAATCCCGATCTGTATGTACTGCAAAAAAATCAGGGATGACCAGAATAGCTGGCACCAGTTAGAAAAATATATCTCTGAACATTCTGAAGCTCATTTCAATCATGGTGCCTGTCCGCTCTGTGCAGAAGAACAGATGGAAATAATCAGAAGCATGAAACAGACTCCCAGGTAATTATGAACCGCAACTCTACAGTACAGGAGATCAACCACATGAAATTTTGGAATCCGGTGCAAAGTCTGCTCTTAATGTCCTTATTTGTCGTTGCAGCAACGAACGTTATTATTCCAGACTCCGTACTGGCAGCAGACGGGCCTTCCCCGCTTTCAATCACTCTTGAGGAATATTCCTATCCCTATCCTGTCAACTACCTGCCTCTGACAATAGAAGGGCAGGATTTGAGGATGGCATACATGGATGTACCTCCGAATGTCGGCGGGAACGGAAAATCGGTGATCCTGCTGCACGGCAAGAACTTTTTCGGGGCATACTGGAAAGATACTATCGCAGCTCTCACCGATAACGGTTATCGGGTTATCGTGCCAGATCAGATAGGCTTTGGGAAATCATCAAAGCCAAATATTCACTACAGTTTTCATGGACTTGCAGCAAATACCAAAAAACTGCTGGATACTTTGAACATCAAAGAAGTGACGGTTGTCGGGCACTCAATGGGAGGGATGCTGGCAACGCGCTTTGCTTTACAGTATCCCGAGACAGCAACCAAACTCGTCCTTGAAAACCCTATCGGTCTTGAAGACTACCGCCCATTTGTTCCATATGTCTCTGTGGATGAACAGTACAAAAACGAGCTGAAGGCGACCGCTGAAAGTATCCGCACCTACCACAAGACCTACTTTGTCAACTGGCTACCCGAATATGGCGAATATGCCGAACTAGCGGTTCGACAACAATTGAGCGGTGAGTACCCACGTTTGGCCATGTCGTCGACTCTGACCTACGAAATGATCTACGAACAGCCGGTGTGTCATGAATTTTCGCAAATAAAGGCAAAGACACTATTGGTAATTGGTCAAGCAGACCGGACAGTGGTAGGCAAAGCACGAGTAAAAAAAGAGCTGCTTCCGCACGTAGGCCAGTACCCTGATTTAGGCCGCAAAACAGCCAAACTGATTCCGGGTGCAAAACTGGTGGAAATCCCTAAGGTCGGGCATATACCCCACATGGAAATGAAGGAGACATTCCATGAGGCGCTCCTTAACTTTTTGAAAGAGTAAGTAGCAGACGGCGATGTACAATCAAATCTGTTGACTATTCCGCCCGACAGCAATAAGATAAAAACAGTCCAATTTATCTTTAGTCGATTGAAAACTTGAAAGAAGGTGAATCACATGTTCATAGGAATAATGGTTTTCGGAGTTGTTGTCGTTGCTGTTATGACATTACAGTTTGGGGCTTACAGTTCATCACATAAAGCACTGTAACAAGGATGTTTGTCAGCAAGACGGAGGTTCTATCGTTAAAACGACAGAACCTCCACATAAGATAGCGCCCGAAATTTTATTTCTCTCCCCGGCTTTTCCTGGCTGTCCTCAATTTCATTCAGAATATTTTCTCTAAAAAGTTAAAAACTGTTTCTATTCCCACCTGTCTTTAGCGTCCACTATTATCTGCCACTGCATATTACTTAGGGTGTCAGTCGCCTTGAGACTTAACCTCAGCTTTATCTTTAGTAGTAGTCGGTGTTTCAGCAACCTTACTCTTCGTTTCCACCTGAGTTGGAGCGGATACTTGGCTTGCAGTTGATGCCGTTGTCTCTGCCGAAGGTGCGTCTGTTGATACAATTTCCGTTGCAGTTCCAGCTCCTGAAACTGAATCGCCTTCTGAGTTAGTAGATTCTGCTTTTGTGCCATAGCCATCACCGAACCATCCAGCTCCTTTGAGGCTGAATGAGACTGCAGAGACTAACTTACGGACGGTCCCACCACATTTAGGGCATCGGTCTGCAGGTGGGTCTGAGAACTTCTGACGAAGATCGAATTGGATATTACAGGCATCACAGCGATATTCGTAAACTGGCATTTACTCATCCTTATACCAAGGTGCAATCAAAATGAGTACGAGGCTGCGAGGAAAATAGCAATCGATGCGTACGTTCAGTACGCTGAGGAGCTATCGACAAAGCCAACAACGTAATCGTTTGGTTGCAACGTGTTACTAAATATTAGTTATTTGGTTAGGCTCAAGTTCTTAAGAATTTATACAGGCAGTAAGTGTCATGTGTATCATCTTGACGTAGATATTAATAGAGCGTTTTTCTGGAAGAGCGGAAAGAAATGTTGCTGAAACGTTGCTTATGCAGGTTTGCGCCAAGGGAGGTGGTATCTGTTTTTTCGCAGAAGGGTCTGTAGTTGGACAAATGCAAAATACCAGATCAAAGGAGAAGGAAATGTCTGCATTCATTCAGAACACAAGGACCCGGATTACACTTCTTGATTCCATTTATCTCATACCGCAAAGAAATACCCCTTCATAGAGGTTTGCGATGGTGAAGTCGGCTTTGTTGAATCCATAGACGGTAATCCAGAAAGTGGTGAAGTATTTACGGTCTAGACAGAACGGTCAGTGCACTTTAAATGTTGCATTGAGATGGCCGTCAAGATACTTAATAGCAAGTAGGATCCACGGAGGGGCTATGTTGGCTACTTTGAAAAAAAACAAGGAGCGTATGCGGTATGCTGATTTCAAAAAGCGAGGGATGTTTGTTGGATCAGGTGTGATGGAAGCAGATGCCAAACAGTAGTTGGTCAAAGATTGAAACAGTCAGCGATGCACTGGACGATCAGAGGGGCCAACAATATTATCGCCCTTCGATGCAGCCAGTTGAGTAATCGATGGGAGGACTTCTGGGAATACCGGGCAGCGGCCTAAATTGGTTGCCATAAATATGACTCACACCCGCTGTCGAAACTACGCTTGACGTAGCTTTCTGCATATGATATTTAGATTCATTGAACTGAATCTTGTAATCAACACATAAAGAAGTAGTTTATTGAAGTGTCACGCGGATGTGGCGGAATTGGTAGACGCACCAGCCTTAGGAGCTGGCACCGAGAGGTATGGGAGTTCGAGTCTCCCCATCCGCACCATATGTCATTCAGATGCACAATGCTTTTTTTTGTTAACTTATCTATAATATCAATGTCTATATCCAGTTGTTCATAGTATTCCAAAACCATATATTATAAAGGATTCAGAGATTATTAAGAAGACTAAAACGGACAATTTCTTGACTCAAGAATAGAGAATGTAGGTAGTATAGACGGAGACCTTTTTCACCCTATAAAAGTTCAAGTCTCCTCTCTCGCACCATCCAAGAGCCCCCAATGTTTGTTTCACTGTTCATCGCACGCAAACATTACATTTCAACTATAGAAGAGGATAGCTATCATGCAGGTTCACGTCGAAGACATCAGCTCGGTTCAAAAAAAGATTACCATTGAAATCCCGGTTGAACGGGTTAACGAAGAGATCGATAAGGCGTATGCAGCGATCCAGAAAAAAGCCAAGCTCCAGGGGTTCCGTCCCGGCAAGGCGCCAATGCAGTTAATCAAACGTACTTACAGCGATGCCATGCGTGACGATGTCATGCGTCGTTTATATCAGGAGACTCTCTACAAAGCACTCGATGATCACAAAGTTGAGCCGCTTGACCCCCCAACTATCGAAAGCGATATTCTTGAGCAGGGCGTTCCATTTAAATACAGTGCTATTATTGAGGTTATGCCGCAGATTTTGTTAAACGAATATAACGGCCTGATTGCCAGTAAAGAAAAATATGTTGCAAAAGCTGAAAGTGTTGATAACGAATTGAAACGTATGCAGGAAAACATGGCGCAGCTTATTCCGCTTGACGAAGATGCCGCTGTTGAAAATGGACATACCGTTTCTGTAGACTACTCAGTTTCGGTAGAAGGCTCACCGGAGGAGAACAGCGGCGAACAGAGCACTGAGCTTGAAGTCGGATCCAACAAACTGATTCCCGGCTTTGAAGAGCAATTGATCGGCTTAAAATCCGGCGCATCAAAGGAATTCACCCTTGACCTTCCGACCGGTGGCGACGAAGCAGAAACCTCGGCAAAAAAAGGTATTTTTTCAGTTACGGTAAAAGAAATCAAACGCAAGGAACTTCCGGAACTTGACGACGAGTTCGCCCAGCAGTTTGGGGAATATGAGACCATGGAAGCGTTGCGCGAAAAAATGGTAGAGTACCACGAGAAACATGAAACGGATCGCATCGATAATGAATTTAAAGAGAGAATAATCCAGGCTCTGATCGAAAGGAACCCGCTGGACGTTCCAGAATCAATGGTAAAACGGCAGCTTGATCATATGTTCGAGAACCTTAAGAACCGCCTCAAAAGCCAGCAGATGTCGCTCGAAATGATGGGACTTGATGCAGAAAGCTTCCGTGCCCGCTTCCGTGACGACGCTATGGATAAAGTTCGGGGCGGACTGCTGTTGATGGCTTTAGTGGAAAAAGAAAATATTTCAGTTTCTGATGAAGAGCTGGCTGCGCATTATGAAAAGATTGCTGCCGGAAATCCTGAAATGCTTGATCGCATCAAAGAATATTACGCTTCAAACAAGAATGCCAAGGGCTCAATAATTTCAGAAATCAAAGAAGATAAAGCGATTTCATTACTCATCGACAATGCTGTTATCACAGAAGTTGACGCAGAGCAGCTGAAAGCAGCCTAGCCCTGGTTGCCAGGATACGTAAGTTGACGAAGATATTTTCTGCCAGAAAACCGCAGGAAATATCTTCTTACTTACTAAGGAGAACACATGTATATCCCAATGGTTGTAGAACAGAGCGGGCGAGGCGAGAGAGCGTATGATATTTACTCTCGGCTGCTTAAAGAGCGGATTATTTTCCTCGGCGGAGCAATTGACGATACCGTAGCTAATCTTATCATCGCGCAACTTCTATTCCTGGAGGCTGAAGATCCGGATAAAGATATCCATCTCTACATAAATTCACCGGGAGGCGTCGTCACTGCCGGTATGGCAATATTTGACACCATGCGCTACATCAAGGCTCCCGTATCGACCATTTGCGTCGGACAGGCAGCTTCGATGGGGGCAATTTTGTTAACGGCCGGTGAAAAAGGTAAGCGCTACAGTCTCAGCCACTCACGAATCATGATTCACCAACCACTTGGCGGCTTTCAAGGACAGGCAACTGACATCAGTATTCACGCCAAGGAAATCCTGCGCATGAAAGACGAATTAAATGAAATTCTAGCCGAACTTTCCGGCCAACAGAAAGAAAAAGTTGAAGCCGATACTGAACGGGATTTCTTTATGTCTGCCGAAAATGCCAAAGAGTATGGCTTGATTGATGCTATCTTCACGCGTAAACCAGTAACTGGAGACACACCATGAGTCGCCGCGATACAACTCAGGAACATTTGACCTGCTCATTTTGTGGCAAAAATCAGGATCTCGTAAAAAAACTTATTGCCGGTCCTGCCGTTTTTATTTGCGATGAATGCATTGAGCTTTGCAATGATATCATTTCCGAGGAAATGAAGTTGGAAGAGGCTACGGGGCCGGATCTAAAAAAGCTCCCCAAACCGAGAGAAATAAAAGACATCCTTGATGAATATGTCATTGGCCAGGAGATGGCCAAGAAAGTCCTCTCTGTTGCCGTTTATAACCACTACAAACGCATTGAATCAGGTGGCAAGCAGGGTGATGTAGAAATGCAGAAAAGCAATATTCTGCTGCTTGGCCCTACCGGTTCCGGCAAAACGCTTCTTGCGCAGACTTTGGCCCGAATTCTTAAAGTTCCGTTTGCAATGGCGGACGCGACCAACCTGACTGAAGCCGGGTATGTCGGCGAAGATGTTGAAAACATTATACTCTCCCTTCTTCAGGCAGCTGACTATGATGTTGAACGTGCCCAGAAAGGTATCATCTACATAGACGAAATTGATAAAATAGCCCGCAAATCTGATTCGCCTTCAATCACCCGGGATGTTTCAGGTGAAGGTGTTCAACAGGCACTTCTCAAGATAATTGAAGGGACAATTGCCAGTATTCCACCGAAAGGCGGCAGAAAGCATCCACAATCTGAATTTATGAAAGTTGACACCACAAATATTCTTTTTATTTGCGGTGGCGCTTTTGCGGGTCTGGAAACGATTATTCAGCAGAGAATAGGGAAAAAATCGCTTGGATTCGGGGCGGACATAAAGAAGCGAGACGAGAAAAAGCTCGGCGAACTTCTGAAGAGCCTTACCCCTGAAGACCTTCTCAAATACGGCTATATTCCTGAATTTGTCGGCCGCCTGCCTATGCTGGCCACCCTGACTGAGTTGGATGAAGAGGCACTGGTCCAGATTTTAAAAGAGCCTAAAAATTCATTGGTGAAACAGTATCAAAAACTATTTGAACTCGAGAAAGTTCGCTTGCGTTTTACTGATGGATCATTAGTCGCGATTGCCAAAGAAGCCCTGAAACGCAACACGGGGGCACGCGGACTACGGGCTATTCTGGAAAATTCGATGCTGGATATTATGTACGAAGTACCGTCTCAATCAAATGTGCAGGAAGTTGTAATCAGTGAGGATGTTATCTATCACAAAGAAAAACCGATCATTCTCTATGAGCAGGAATTAAAAGAGGTTGCCTGATTCCATCTTTTTTTTCTGTTCGTCAGGCATGATTTGTCTGCCCCTTGGGCTTACAATCACTTCATTAACAACAAAAGTTAGCTCAACAGCCCATATTATGCGTGTTCACACGAAAAAACACTTGACACAATTTAAGAATATCTGATAAACAGTGTCTCGCTTTGTAATCACAATAAATCTTTGGGGGTGTAACATGACAAAAGCAGAACTTATCAGCTCAGTAGCAGAACAAGCCGGCCTGAAAAAAGTAGAAGCAGAAAAAGCCGTTGCAGCGTTTATTGCCAGCGTAACTACTGCTCTGAAAAGTGGCGACAAACTCAGCCTTGTCGGCTTTGGTACATTCTCCACTGCTAAACGTGCTGCCCGCAAAGGCCAGAATCCTCAGACTGGCAAAAAAATAGACATCCCTGCTGCAACTGTTCCAAAATTCAAACCAGGCAAGACGTTGAAAGAAGCGGTTAACGTTGCTCCTGCAAAGAAAAAGAAGTAATCAATTATTTACTGAGGGGTTGTAGCTCAGTTGGTTAGAGTGCCAGCCTGTCACGCTGGAAGTCGCGGGTTCGAGCCCCGTCAACCCCGCCATAAAATTAGGGCGAATAGCTCAGCTGGGAGAGCGCCAGCCTTACAAGCTGGATGTCACAGGTTCGATCCCTGTTTCGCCCACCAAAAAAGCCTGATAAAACAGGCAATTAAAAAGAGAGGGCGGCTACCAAGCCGCCCTCTCTTTTTTTGACTTTACACTTTACTTTACACCAAAACCTCCTTTTAGTTACCGACCCCATTCTTTTTAATATCTCCACCCTTTCCAAGAAGGTATTTTATCACAACCCGATTACACTCCACCTCCACCTACAGACATTTATTACTGCATGAAGCGACGAAACGCGCCACAGCGTTGAAGTATTCTTCCACATTGACCGCCAGAATGGTATTGTGATCACCCCGCTCAAAAATCAGAAGTTGTTTTGGTTCATTCGCCCATTCATAGAGTCGCTCCGCATGAGATACATTTACCAGATCGTCATTCCTTGAATGAAGTATTAACACCTGCCCTTTGAATGTTTCAATTTTCTGTTTCTGATTCAGGTGTTTTTTAACTGCTGCCTGAAGCGCCTCCATGAATGCGCCGACATCACGCGGCTCGATTCTCACCAGTATACGTTCCAAGGGGTCTGCCAGGCCGCTTTCTATGATGAGACCGGCAGCCTGTGGGTAGAGTGATGTGCCGTGCATGGCATACAGCGATCCAAGTGAACGGCCAAAGAAGATTATCCGTTCAGGCGGTACTCCGCTCGCCTCGACAATCAGTCGCACATCCTCCAACATTGTAACAAGTCCCGGCATCAGACATGCCGTAGCCCCGGAACTCCGCCAGGAGCAGATTGGCTCCAATACGGGCTATGCGATCTTCAAAATCTCCGATGTAATCCTCTACCGTTTCACCATTGCCGTGGAAATGAATAATAGTCGGAAAATCTTTGGAAACATGAAGGTAACGGCACCCCAAGCGGAAACCGTCACCAATTACGAAGAATGGTTCCTCGAAATGGATTGGGCAGGGGTAGAAGTAACGGGAGGAGAGAATAGGATGGTCAAGAAACGAATCTGTCATGATTGGGATGAATACGCAGCGATCTGGCTTGCAAGGTCCGAGAGATTACTTACCGTGATGGTCGGATCAATCCCCCACGGATCGAAGATAGCGTCGGGAGAGCGTTGGACCCACGCGGCTTTCATGCCTGCCGAGATTGCGCCGATAACATCAAAGGGGTTACTTGAAACCAGCCAGGCTTGGCTACCACAAGCTCCGGCCCGTCGCAGGAAATGGCAATAGACCCCCGGATTCGGCTTGAATGATTTGACCTCGTCTACGCTAACGACATCAAGGAATGATTCTCTTATCCCTGCAGTAGAGAGTAACATCTCGATGGCACCGGCACTGCCGTTTGAAAAGGCATACAAGCGAAACCCTGCCGCCTTCGCACATGCGAGTCCCACCTGCACATCCCCAAACGCCGGTAGTATGCGGTATGCGTTGAGCAGTTCTTCCTTTTGCTCTCTGCTCAATGGCACTTTGAAGTAAACACAGGTGTAATCAAGGGCGTGACTCGTACAAATTGCAAAGGTGTCATACAACTGCATCAAACCTCTGCGGTACGAGTACTCCAACTGTTTTTCGCGCCACACACGTGAAAAATCTACCGCCTTTTCCCCCACCATATCGTGAAGCATGACAACAACACCGTGAGTGTCAATCAGAGTTCCATATACGTCAAATCCAACGGTTACAGACATAGAGCATCCCCGCAGTTGATCAAGTGTAGCTTTGTTGCATTCTCAGATATTCCTGCTCCGTCATCAGATCGAGCGTACTCGCAACTCGGTCGATGAATACTATTCCCTGAACATGGTCATATTCGTGCTGGAACACCCGCGCCAGAAAGTCAGTATACTCAACCTCCCACATTTTACTATCCCTGGTCTGGTAGCGAACGCCAATCCGCTGGTGCCTAGGAACAAAACCACGCAGTCCGGGGATGCTGAGGCAGCCTTCCCACCCCTGCTCCTTCTCATCGGACTTCCAGAGTAGTTCCGGGTTGATTATTGCCAACGGCTCCATCATTGGCGCATCGGGATAGCGCTGGTTTGGGCGCGACGCCAGAATAAAGAGAGAGATTGGCTCGTATACCTGGGGAGCGGCCAAGCCCACGCCGTTGGCGTCCATAACGGTGGCCAGCATGTCGTCAATGAGTGACTGCACTGACGGAGTGCTGGGATCGGCTACATGCTCCATAGTCCCCCGTAACACCGGTTGTCCCAGTTGGGCGATCTGCCTCAGAATTGGCACTGTGTTCTCCTACTCAGGCTAGTCCAAGTCTTGATGTATCGTCACAAAATGATGGGGGACTCCGGTTGAGCCCCCCTGAAAACTATTTTTTCTTGGCTGGAGCTTTTGCTGCTTTGGCTGCTTTTACCGGTTTGGCATTCAGATCTTTGAGAGCCTTGCCTGGAGAAAACTTACCATTAGTCTTTTCAGCGATCTTCAGTGGCTTGCCGGTCTGTGGGTTTCTGCCGGTTCGGGCTGCACGGGTAACCGCACTAAAAGTGCCAAATCCGACAAGCGCAATTTTGTCCCCGGCCTTGAGTGCAGCGGTAGTTGCGGCAATGAAGCTATTAAGCGCCTTCTCCGCCTGCACCTTGGTCAACTCAGCACCTTCTGCAATTTTTGCTACCAGTTCCGATTTGTTCATAAAACCTCCTTTAACGATATTTTTCAGGTATATATACGGTAAAACAGTTAAAGTCCACTATTCAATTCATCAACCGTTAATGCTCTCACACTCAATCCAGGGCGACCACGAATCCTCCCACGATCACTTTGTCCGACGATCGCTCCCGTACCTGTTCAGCTTCTTTCAGCGATGCATAGTTTCCGGCCCTGACCCTGTAATATCGGGTGCCATTAACAACAGCCTCTTGTATGACTGCTGCCCCGTAGCGCTTCTTAACGCTGTCAGCCATCCTTTGAGCGTTTTCCATAGTGCCGAAGGCACCTACCTGAATACCGAACGAGCCCTTGTCATAGCTAGCCGGGGGGTGGTACGTCGTTTTGCCTTTGACCGTGTCATCCAGGTATCCGAGTGCTTCTATCTTTACCGGCGCAGTTCCGCCCTCAACAACTCTGAGATCTTTGGCAGCGGAATAGGAAAGATCAATGATTCGGCCTGACACAAAAGGGCCACGGTCGTTTATCCGCACTACAGTGTCACGACCGTTGTTCCTATTGCTGACTTTCACGTATACGCCTAAAGGCAGCGTCTTGTGTGCCGCAGTCATTGCATACATATCGTACGTTTCGCCGTTGCTTGTCTTCTTGCCGTGGAAATCACTGCCGTACCAACTGGCAATCCCTGCCTGAACGAATCCCTCATGACTGGAAAGCGGCTCGTATCGCTCGCCGTTTATGGTATATGGTTTCTGTACTTTGCTTGGGCCCGGTGAGTCTGGTCGATACGCGTGCTTCTCATGGCTGCCGCATGCTGCTATCAGGTTGATGAAAAGCAATAATATAATGAATCTGATCACTCGATATGCGCCTTTTCGGTAGTGTCGCATAAGAGATTCTGCTGCAAATTTTGCTTGGTTGTAAAGATTCGTGTTTTTACCCATTGTCATTTTTATTCTCTCAGCGTCTTGATAATAGCGATGTACTATTGGGTATGATGAAAGGGACTTGCCGCCGGTACTGCCGGTATGCTTCACCAAACTCTTCCGCAAGCCGTCTTTCCTCTATCAAGCTGCCAATAATGAAATAGACAATACTCATGATGGTTAGCATTAACCATTGATAGGTCATAACGGGATTCAGCACCATGAAAAGGATTGAAAAGAAATAGAGCGGGTGGCGTACAATCGAGTACCATCCTGTATTTGTAAATGAGCTGGTTGTGTTTTTGGTAAAGCCGATAAAATCCCCAACTCCTGTTTGTCTAAGGCAACTCACCAGTATCATCGCGACGGCAACTTGCAACAGATACATGACGAGGCTCCACACGCCGGGTACAAAATAAAGCACTTCTGAATTCCGATAGACAGACATGACCCACCCAAACATGACCAAAGAGGCACTATTGTAGAACAGGCGGTACCCCTTGCGATCAGCGCCATGAAGAACCTTTTTTGCCCAAGCGGTGGCAAACAGTGATTTGGAAAACCCGAGACCGTCTTGACGACATCCAGGGTTCACTCAGCGCTCGTCGGCATATCCGCACATAGTAACATCGACATCGACAAAAGACTTCCAGGGATCGTCTGGTGAATCGCATTTTGACCGCTATGTGCGCTGATTGTCAATTCCGTTTAGCCCACATCCGTCTTCTGTTGTAATCACTCAAAATATCTGCCACTTACTGCGCTCAATATAAAATCACATCTATGGAAACATTTTCTGGAGGACTCCACTCGTATGACAAAAGCAGATATCATCGAAAAAGTTATGAATCGCATTGGAGGGAAGAGGAAAGATTCGCAAGATCTGGTTGAATCGGTGTTTGAACTTTTGAAGACAACTCTCGAGAGCGGTGAGAATGTGAAGATCGCCGGATTCGGCAAATTTGAGGTCAAGCAGAAGAAAGATCGACGTGGTCGGAATCCGCAGACCGGCGAGACTATTACCATCGAGGCACGGCGGATTTTGTCGTTTAAGCCGAGTACGCTGCTGAGATCGGCGATTAACACCACCCACACAGGTTGCATTCGTCCTTTCTGATGCGCTACGAGTCGCAGGGTTCAGTGATGAAGTTATTGTAGAGATGGCAGAGGCACTGCATGACATTGTCAGTTGAAAGGTTGCACGATGAGGCTGCCGAAAAGAACTAATCGCCACATCGAATTGGAAGGGTGGTTGTCATCCTTGTTAGTAGAGAAACCTCACCTCAACCCGAAAAATGCGGCACTGTTTAGAAAAACGGGGGCGAGTATGGAGCAGCTACGCCTGTACTATGAATTGATCCTCCTCTGTGTAGCATATGAGATAAAGGCCAGACCACTCGATAGGAGAGAACGCCAGTGCTGAATAACCACACTATGCCCCCGTAAGAAATCGTGTCCTCATCCGAGTGTGGCGAGGTGACAGGGGAGCTGGTCAATGATATAAGGCAGCAAATTACTATGGGGGCATTATGGCATACAAGTGGATATTGAATGGAGTAAAGACTGTTGGTACAACCCCGCTAATGGTTTCTCGAATATATGATACTAAACGGGGGGCAGAACGTGACCGCGATAAGTATGAGCAGGATGAATATGTTGTCACTATCGGGCAGCGGAAGAAGATTGTAGATGAGTAACGGAGACAATGCAGACACAGGCACAACGCCGCAAAGACACTATCAGACACACGCCCTTACTCCTCTGCTATACGGCGGGCCGTATTGCCATAATTAGTAATGACCAAACTTAACCATTTGAAATGGAAGATGCCAGGGTCGGATTTGTCATCGTACCCTTGTTACGGATGTTACGATGACAGGCGTAACCACTCCGCGTCAACGTAGGTTTTGCCCTTGATATGCTCCCGCCATTGTTCAACGTATTCCGCAAGCTGTTGTTCCCCGCCTTGGTCTTTATAGAAGCAGTTAGCTGTACAATACAATTCGTCCGGTATGTTGTACCTGTCCATTATCTGCCGATGTTCAAAAGTGTCACCGTCCCATAGGTAAAGATTGCCAGATGCGTCACAGATTGACTTGAGCATGTTGCCCGACAGCGTGACAGCATCAAGTACATAATTGCCTGACGGATTGATATATATTCCCGGTTCCACGAGCCCGCCTTTCCGGGTGAACTTTATCACGGTTTTGGGGGTGCCCCCAACATTCCCGCAATGAGGAGACATCTGTCGGTTACCCCATCATCCTCACCACAACATCCCGCAACTTCTCCGGTTTGTACGGTTTATGCACAAACCCGGCATGTGGGTCATTTCCGATGACGTCCTCTACCGGTCCCACTCCGAAGCCGCTGCAGATAATAATCGGGACGGTCGGGTTGATTTTACGCAGTTCGTGATAGGCCTCGATACCACCCATCGCCGGCATGATCAGATCCAGCATGATCACGTCAATCTCGCTGCCACGCTCACGATAAATTTCAAGCGCTTCGCTGCCATTTGATGCGGTCGTGACTGAAAAACCCATTGCATCCAACAGAGTTTCTGCCATGACGCGCAGTGTCTCCTCATCCTCAACCAGGAGAATCGTGCCGTCTGTATTTTCAATTAGAGTTACTGGTGTTACAGTGGCTTCCGCATTGTCGGTTGTTTTCGGTGTTGGAAAAAAGACTTTGAATGTCGTGCCGACTCCCGGCTTGCTGGTCAGTTGCAGAGCGCCGTCATGTGATTTGATAATGCCGTGTATGGCCGACATACCAAGGCCGCGACCGGTGAATTTGGTGGTAAAGAACGGTTCAAAGATCCGCTTCTGCGTTTCCTCATCCATCCCGCAACCGTTGTCGGCAACCTCCAGACAGATGTATCCGCCCGGCTGAATGACCGTACCAAAGATATCTGTTTCTGTTTGCTCAGTATTAACCAGCATTCTTGTGAGAGCAACATTTATGGTGCCACTATTTTCACCGATCGCCTCGGCGGCGTTGATGATAAGATTCATTATGATCTGTTGAATTTGGCCGGTGTCGCCCTTTATTTCAGGTACAACACGCTTCAAGTCGAGCTCGATGGTGACATTCTTCTTGATTGCCGCCTGCAGCATCTTGACGACTTCATCAACGAGCAGCCAGAGATTGACCTGCGTCTTTTCCATCGGACTTTTACCGGCGTAGGTCAACATCTGCCGACAGAGATCGGCGGCCCGGTTCCCGGCAGTTTCAATCTTCTGAAAGACCGCTTTATATTCCTGTTCCGGGAGCATGTTTTCTCTGACCATGAAGCAGTGGCCCGTGATGACCGTCAGGATGTTGTTGAAATCATGGGCGATACCACCGGCCAACACGCCGAGGCTTTCCAGTTTCTGGGACTGCTGGAACTGATGTTCAAGCAGTTGGCGTTCTTCTTCAGCCTGCTTGCGCTCGGTGATATCCCTGATTACATGGATCAATGAGGTTACACGCCCGTCATTTGCCATTCTCGGCATTGCTCGTATTTCGAGATATTTACCAATATGTGGTTCGAATATCTCTACAGTACAACTAACACCAGTACTGAGACTCCTGCAGCTTACGCAGCCTGATGGCGGTTGTTCCATCCCATGTAAAGATTTGAAACATTTTGTTGGAAGTAGAGAGGATATTCCGAGTGCGTTTTTAGCAGCAAGATTCGCACGGGGCCTGCCAATCTAATTGTGTAAATCGAATTCCGGTTGCATACAATCAATGCGTTATCTTGAAAATCGAACGTTTATATCATGAAAATTACTTTGAGCTTTTAGAAAACGCCGGGAGAAACAGAACCAGATTCACCGGAATTTCAATTTTAGTCCCATCCGGTGCGGTCAGATGCACAATTGTTGTACCATCCTTTTCATGTTCACCATCTTCCGCTTTATACACAACGCCTTCCGCTACTCCGTAAAGACCACGTGTTTCAGCATTCATAGTATTTCGGATTACACAATTATCCATAACAGTCTCCTGACTTTTGCCAAGCCGGATTTAATCTCATGCCTGCTTCAGGCTACCCTCCACAACCGTTTTCAGTACCTCCCGCAAATTATCAAAACCATACGGCTTGCTCAGAAATCCTGCAGCCTCTCCCGCTGTAATCCGTGAAGAAACGAGTGTGTCGCCAAAGCCACTGGAGATAATTATCGGAAGTTCAGGAGCAATGTCTTTTAATTTTCTGAATAATTCATACCCGTCCATGATCGGCATACCGATGTCAGTCACAACCAGAGTAATGTATTCAGCATTTTTATGATACAACTCCAATGCTTCCTTACCGTTTACTGCTTCCATAACGGCGAATCCAAGTGCCTGCATAAGTGCTTTCGCAACCATAAGTAGCTGTGGTTCATCCTCGACCAGCAGTATTGTACCGCTACCCTGCCACGGCACCAAAGAAACGAGCGGTAGTGAATCACCTGCTGACTCACCGTTCTGAACAGGCAGATACACCTTGAATTGTGTCCCTGTACCTTTTTGACTGGTGAGTTGTAATGCTCCCTTGTGGGCAGTGATAATACCGAGTACCGCCGACATGCCAAGACCGCGACCCGTAAATTTTGTGGTATAAAAAGGCTCAAATACACGCCGCCTGGTATCATCGTCCATGCCACAGCCGTTATCAGTCACTTCCAGGCAGACATAGTGACCAGCCGGAATACTCTTGCCGATGTGGTCTTTATCAGATTTCCCTTCAACAACCGTTGTTTCTGCAAGCGAGACACGTATATCCCCGTGTTCCTCGCCAATAGCCTCCGATGCGTTGATGATCAGATTCATGACAATCTGTCGTAACTGACTGGCATCGCCCCGGATGGACGGTATATCTGCTGAAAAATTTGCTGTGATGGTCACATTCTGATTGATGGTTGCTTTCAACATTTTGATCATATCATCTACAAGAGCCGTTATTTTGACCTGCTTCATGGTCATCAATGATTTCCCTGCATAGGCAAGCATCTGGCGACAGAGATCCGCTGCCCGTTGTGCAGCTTTATCTATCTCGGGGAGAAATTCGCCTGCCATGTGCGGTCGCAGTTGTGCCAGAGAACAATTGCTCATGATTACACACAGAATGTTGTTGAAATCATGGGCAATGCCGCCAGCAAGCACTCCCAGGCTCTCCAGTTTTTGAGCTTGTTGAAGTTGCTGTTCGAGTGCGAGCTTAGCCTCTTCAGCATATTTGCGTGCTGAAATATCGTTGATAATAAGCCAGCATTCTCCGTTCTGCCCCGGAGTAACCTGCAAATGCGCCCAGAACTGTTCACCATCGGCACGCAGCAGGCGCATCTCCCACTCCTGCGCTGAGTTTGCTTCAATGTACTGTTTGAGATACTGATAGAAAATGAGCTGACTCTCTTTAGGCAGTATCTTCCTGATTCCCTCATTGACAAGCGCGCTCCTGTCAACACCAAACATGGTGGCGGCAGCGAGATTAACCTCTTGAATCATATTGTTATCGGTGATGGTCAGATAACCAATCGGTGCCAAATCATACAGGTCAAAGTAGCGAGCCTGTGAGGCATCCAGATCAGCTTGCGCGCGGCGTAGCTCTTCGTTCTGCATCTCCAGCTGTATTTGATGCACCCTCAGTTCGTGGAGGAGTTGTTTGGTCTCATCAGGTGAGGTCGATTCCGGGATGTGGCTCTCGCTTGTACGGAACAATTCCTCGGCACGCTGGCGGAGATCCTGGGCTGTTACTGGTGATGTGGTTGTCACAGTCATTTCGTGCCCCCCTTCAACCACTTCTCCAGCATGGCAAGCAGGTCAGGGAGCATGAGCGGCTTGGGGAGATGGTCATCCATCCCGAAGGCCAGACAGTGGTCACGATCCTGTTTCATGGCGTTGCCGGTGAGCGCTATCACCGGTATGTCATGGCGGCGCACGGCTGAAGCCGGATTGCGAATGACCGAAGTGACCTTGTAGCCATTCATATCCGGCATCATGCAGTCCATCAGTACCAGCGCATAATCATTTTTCTCAAGTGCCTGTAGTGCTTCTTTGCCGTCACTCGCCACATCTACCAGATAACCAAAACTTTTCAGCAGACGGGAAACTAATAACTGGGCAACCGGGTCATCATCTGTCAACAGGATGCGGATAGCACTCCCCCTCCCCAACCCTCCCCCGCTAGGTGAGGGAGTTTTAAGCTCCTCCACCCGGAGGGGGGAGGCTGGGAGGGGGGATTCCTGTTTCTCCAGCACTACTGTAAACCGGAACGTTGAACCTCCCCCGTCACTACTCTCGACACTGATAGTACCGCCCATCAGCTCTACCAACCGCTTGCAAATCGTCAGCCCCAATCCGGTGCCGCCATAGGTTCGTGTAGTGGAGCCATCGGCTTGGGTGAACGGGTCAAAAATATGCTCCAGCTTGTCAGGTGCAATGCCAATACCGCTGTCACGGATGAAAAAGCAGAGGGTGGTGGAGTGAGCATCTTCGCTACTTTTTTGAATATGCAGAGTAACTGAACCCTTGGGAGTGAATTTAATTGCGTTGCCAACAAGGTTGATGAGGATCTGACGCAGTCGTCCGGCATCGCCTTTCAATGCTGATGGTACGTCTCTGTCATGCGACGAGGTCAGGAGCAACCCTTTTTCACGGGCTTGAAGTGCCAGAATAGCGAAGGTATCGGAAATCATCGACGGAAGATCAAAGTCGGCTATCTCCAGTTCTATCTTGCCTGCTTCTATTTTAGCAAGGTCGAGAATATCGTTAAGCAGATCAACCAGTTTTTTGCCTGACTGTAAGGCAATTTTAGTGTATTCAAGCTGCTCCGGCGTTAGTTCGGTGTGCTGTAACAGTTGAAACATGCCGAGAATGCCATTCATCGGGGAACGGATTTCGTGACTCATGGTGGATAAAAACTGACTCTTGGCGATGTTGGCTGTTTCAGCAGCGGCTTTGGCCTGGAGCAGGTTTTGCTCTGCCGCAAGCTGATCGGTAATGTCATGGGCGACACCAATAAACAGCCACTCGTTATCAGTATTTGCATAGCGGGAACCGTTGGCTATAAAGCTGTGCCAGCTACCCTCGCTGTGTTTGACGCGAAACTGCGGGCTTGTCTCGCTTTTTCCCGCACTGATTACTTTGCTGAGATATTTGGTGTAGGGGGTAATATCGTCCGGATGGACGAAAGAGGCAAAATTCTTCCCGAGAACTTCTTTAATGGGATAGCCGAAATGCCGTTCCCAGGCACGGGAGACAAACTGGAAGGTGCCTTCTGCGTTAAGCGAAAAAATGACATCGAACGAGTTATCTATAGTGGCCTTGAACTTTTCCCGGCTCATTCGCAGTGCATTTTCAGCCTGTTTGCGTTCCGTGATGTCAATAGAGAAGCCAGCCAGCAGGGATTTCTCTGCCAGAACAACAGGAAACTTAATACTGTCATAGCTGCGACCATTGAAAGCCTCCTCAAGCTGGAGTTTATTTCCATTTGCAATAACACTCCAATCATCTGCGGCAATTTTCGCAGCCAACTTGGCCGGGAACAAGTCGGTCATCGCCTTACCAACCATTTCAGAACCAGGAATGCCGATCATCTGCTCAAAGTTATCACTGGCGATCAATACGCGACTCTCAAGAGAAGTTACCTCTTTGATGTAGGTGTAGATCGGCGAATGTTTCATAAACAGAGAGAGCATATCCTTGGTTTTGTCTCGTTCCTCCTCTGCCATTTTCCGTTTGGATATATCGCTCAAGGTAATCCAGAACTCACCACCCGCTGCCGGGGTCGCCTGAACCTGCGCCCAGAAACAAGAACCGTCGGGACGTTTGAGAAGCATTTCCGATACCTGAGGTGCATTCGATTTGAAGGCTTGTTGACGATGCAGATAGAATAAATCCTGATCTTCCTTACAGAGAAACCGCTTGATCGGCTGTTTTATCAGCGCGCTTCTGGCGACACCAAACATATTGGCGGCGGCAAGATTCGCTTCCAGAATCAGACCCGGTTCACCGAAGGTCATATAACCTACAGGAGCCAGATCATACAGGTCAAAGTAACGGGACTGGGAAGCATCCAGCTCCTCCTGAATACAGCGCAGCTCCTCGTTCTGCATCTCCAGTTGTATCTGATGTGCCCGCAGTTCGTGGAGGAGTTGCTTGATCCCCTCATGTGTGGTCGGTTCCTGGATCAGGTTCTCGCTTGCCCGGTACAGTTCTTCAGCACGGTGGCGGAGTTCCTGTGGTGATAGTGGTGGTTTAGTTTTCATTGTGGTGTCTCCCCGTTTACTCCCCGATCCCGCTCGCTCGCTCCGTCGTCGCAATCGCATACACTTCCCCAGCCTCATTCAACAAAGCGGTGGCAGTCAGCCACACCTCCACAACAGCACCATTTTTGGCGATCCGTTGAGTGCGATACGGTTCCAGCATCTCTTTCCGGCTGAACTGCTGTACCCGCGCTATATCCGCTTCACGCAGTCCTTCAGGTATCAACTCCCTGATATTTCGCTTCAACGCCTCTGCCTCGCTCCAGCCGTACATCCTGGCCGCCGCCGGATTCCAGGACATAATGCACCCCGCCATATCCTGCATCACCACGGCATCGTGGGAATCGCGCACCACTACCGCCATGCGCAACTGGTCGTTAGCTTTCTTGAGAGCTTCCTGCGTCTGCTTCATCTCGGTGATATTCACAAACGTGATTACCGCTCCTTCGATCACGTTGTCAACGGTGCGGTAGGGGAGGATGCGCATCATGTAACAGGTGCCATTCGCCGTCCGCACCTCCACCTCTTTGGGAATCAATGTACTCAGCACCGTCTGAATATCTGCCGTAAAGCTGTCGTAGCCGATCAGATTGGAAGCGAAGTGTCCAATCGAACGCCCGACATCACTCAATATCAGGTTGATGATCTGGGTTGCGCCGGGAGTAAAACGGAGGATACGCAGTTGGAAATCGACAAATACCGTGCCGATACCGGTTCCAGCCAGCAGGTTGTTCATGTCATTATTGACCCGCGACAGATCCAGCACCTTGGTCTGCAGTTCAGCGTTGATCGTCGCCAGTTCTTCGTTGACTGATTGCAGCTCTTCCTTGGAGGTTTCCAGCTCTTCATTGGTAGACTGCATCTCTTCGTTGATCGACTGTAACTCCTCGTTGGCGGATTTAAGTTCCTCGTTGGATGCCTCCAGCTCCTCATTGGCACTCTGGATGTATTCTTCCTTGGCTTGCAATTCCAATTGCAGAGCCGCCAGCCGTGCATCTGTGGTGGGACTGCCGTATCCATCCGTAGCTGATGTTGATTCTCCTGTGCTGTCTGCCCCGGCGGGGTTCTGCGCCAGGTCAGCATCAGCACCGACCAGTTCGGCAAGCTGGATGGGCGCTTCTTCCAATACCACCATAAACAGCGTTGTTTCGGGCACGGCCGGACTACCAGGTCGTTCAACAGACTGAAGAGCTGCTGAAACCGGACTGATGCTCAGATTGACCGTGGTGAAGTGACCGTTGGTTTTAACGCGCAGACCCGGACGGCAGACGATCTCATTGCGTGTGGCGGCTTTATGCAGGGCAATTGTTAAATCGTGCCGCAAGCCTTCACGGGCTGTTTTCAATATGTTGAAACCCTCTACCCCGCCCGTTGCCAGTTCCAGATACATGCCGGTGCGACCATGCAGATAGAGAATATCGCCACTTCTGTTGACCAGGACACCGGCTTGTATTACCCGTTGCAGCAGCGCCTGTTCTGCAAGTGCCTGCAACGGTACTTTTGCGGGAAAAGCTTTTCTGACTGCTGGCTGCTGGAGTACCGCATCCGGATTTATCATGGGGGGCAAAAACGTCGCTACCGGTATACGCTTCTCAGAGTAGCTATGTTCTTTGCGTTGATACAGTTTCTGCTTGCGCTCCACCGTGGTGAAGAGTGTGCTGAATTCACCCACGGTCTCGGAGGTGCCCAAGAGGAGAAAGCCGCCCGGATTAAGGGCATAATGAAAGAGAGGGATCACCTTCTTCTGCAACTCACCACCCATGTAGATGAGGAGATTACGGCAACTGATCAGGTCAAGTTTTGAAAAGGGTGGATCTTTGATCACGTCCTGTTCGGAAAAGATCAGCATGTCGCGAATCCCTTTCTGGATGCGATAGGTTTTACCATCAGTTTCCAGAGTAAAAAAGCGCGCCAGCCGTTCCGGTGTAATATCGTTGGCAATACTGGCGGCGAAGTACCCTTTACGGGCCTGCTCAATGGCCTGGTTGTCGATGTCGGTGGCAAAGAGTTGTATTGTGTAGTTATGTTTCAACGTTTCCATATATTCCTGTAACAAAATAGCGATGGAGTAGGCTTCCTCGCCGGTGGAACAGCCGCAGATCCAGACCCTGATGATGCTGCCGGACGGTTTGTCGGCAAAAATGCGCGGAATGATCGTTGTTTCAAGCTCAGCAAAGGCGAGCGGGTCGCGGAAAAAGTTGGTGACACCGATCAACAGATCGCGAAAGAGCGCATCCACCTCCTGCGGGGTCTGCTGCAGAAATTTGACATAGCCGTCCAGCCGTCTGATCTGGTGGACGGCCATGCGCCGCTCGACACGGCGGTTAATGGTGCTTGGCTTGTAGAGGGAAAAGTCATGACCGGTCTTGGCACGCAGGAGGACGAACACTTTCTTCAGTTCGCTCTCTGTTTTTGGTTCCTGGACGCTGGCAGGTCGTGGCGCTCTGCCGAAGGCATGAACGGCATACGCCATAAGCTGAGCCGGCATATCTGCCGCTGGCAGAACATAATCCACCAACCCGGTGTTTATGGCGCTGCGCGGCATACCATCGTACTCGGTGGATTCAGGGACCTGTACCATCGCCATGCCCCCTTCGCCCTTGATCGAGCGGAGACCCATGGTGCCGTCGCTGCCGGTGCCGGACAGCACGATGCAGATGGCTAATTCGTGTTGATCCTGCGCCAATGAGCGGAAGAAGAAGTCGATCGGCAACCGCTGACCACGCGGCGACGAGGGTTCCAGCAGTTGCAGCGTGCCGTTTAAAAACGCCATATCGCAGTTGGGCGGAATGATATAGGCGCAGTTAGGCTGCACCTCGACGCCATCCTCTACTTCAAAAACCTGCATACGGGTATAGCGCCGGATCAGGTCTGTCAGAATGCTCTTGTGATCGGGCGCTAGATGCTGCACCAGCACAAAAGCCATGCCGGGGTCTTTGTCAACCGGCATACCGGAAAAGAATGCTTCAAAAGCAGCAAGACCACCGGCGGATGCACCGATGCCGACGATGGGAAAGTGTGGTTTGGGTGGTGCTTCAGCGACAATCGTTGCCACTTCAGTTTCTGCTGTGGCTGTTTCCGGCTTTACGACAGGTTTCTTTTTTCTGGTTGTCATGGTTGTCTCCTCGGGAAACAAAACACAAAAAAAGCCGGTGCAAGCAATATCCATAACACCGGCTTGTGACGATCAATCACATTTATTTATGAGAAACAAGTTTGTTAGGGAAAATCTGTCTGTCCGCAATATCATTGCCATTTAACACCTCTCGTAACAAATTTCCTGATATGAGTATATCGGTATTCTTAGTGTTTTTAATGATATTTCAATAAAACCTAAAAACGGCAGCAGATCTTCAGTCGGACATCGAATCTATTAGCAATGAACCAACAAATCCATAGGACATTTCGTAATGACAGTTACGAAAACTCCCGTACCGATTGAAGAGGATGCGGGGGAGTTGAAAGAGGGAGGGTAGTTCTAACTGAGGGGCGACAAACCGTTGCGCACTGCGTATTTGGTCAGTTCGGCTACACTGAAAAGCTGCAGCTTCTGCATGATGGTCTGCCGCTGGTTTTCAACCGTTTTAATGCTGATGCCGAGATTAAAACCGATATCCTTGATACATTTGCCATCGGCAATCAATTGCAGAATCTCCCGCTCACGGGCGGTCAGTGTTTCATAGACAACATTCACTTCCTGAGGAATGCATTGCAGAAATTCTTTAACCAGCAGTGCCGCTATTTTCTGGGGGAGGTAGGTCTCACCCCTGGCAACGGTAGCGATGGCATCGGCAAGCTCTGCAAAGGCGCAATCCTTCAGCAGGTAGCCGGTTGCTCCCGCTTTGAGAGCTTCCACCACAAAAAGGCGGCTACTTTCCATCGATAGTCCCAGAATGCGGATGCCGGGATGTTTTCGGGTAATTTCCCGGGTGGCATCGACACCATTCATGACCGGCATGGCCATATCCATGAGGATGAGATCCGGTTTCAATTCATCGGCAAGGCGGACCGCCTCGGCGCCATTGCCGGCTTCGCCCAGCACCGGGCCCAGAGCATTTTTTTCGATCAGCGATCGCATCCCCTCACGGAAAATCTGATGGTCATCAACAAGCAGAATCGTCGTACTCATGCATCCTCCCGGTCATCGTAGCTCTGCTGGAGCGGCACCACTACCGTTACCACTGTTCCCCTGTCCAGCGCCGATTCAACGGCAAGGGTGCCACCAATCCGCTCAATCCTCTGGCCGACACTGAGCAGGCCATACCCGCGCACGGTAGCATGATGCTTATTAACGGCACCGAAATAAGAAAAACCGACCCCTTGATCGATAACGCACAGGGTCAGATTACGGCCATCTGTTTGTAGCGACAGCACTGCGCGTGTCGTTTTGGCATGTTTGATCACGTTCAACAACAGCTCCCTTGCGACACGATACAGAGTAGCACGCAGTTCACACGCTAGCGTCACACTTGTATCGGTGCCGGTAAAATTGATCGCTACGTTGTAATCTTCATTGATTGAGGCGCAAAGATACTGCAGATTTTTTTCTATGTCGGGAGAATCAAGCAGCGGTGGCCGCATTTTGAAGGTGAGCGTCCGGATATCCTGAATTGACGTGCCAATGAGTTCTGCGGTTTTTTCCGCTGAGGTGCGGAGTTCATCAGAGGAGAGTTCATGCGCCAACTCATCAAGTTTTATTTTTGCCAACAGCAGAGACTGGCCCACCTGATCGTGAAGTTCTCCGGCAATGCGCTCCCGCTCCTTCTCTTCCGCCCAGACCAGCTCGAATGAAATTTTCTGCAACTCCTTATATGCATGTTCAAGGGCGGCAGTCCTGGCAAGCACTTCAAGCTCCAAAGTCTCCTTCGCATGTGCCAGAAACAGCTCCGCTTCTTTTTTTTCGGTTATATCAAGACCGACCCCCTGATATTCGATGATCTGACCCCTTTCATCAGTAAGGGCATGAACAGTACACTGGTGCCAATGCAGTGAACCATCCGGAGCAGCATTGCGGTATTCAAAGGTGCATTGCGACACTTCAGGTGTCAGGGCCTCAATTTTCCCGGCAACCTCACCGATGTCGTCTTTATGTATATAGGGATAAAACGATGTGCCGATCAGTTCCCCAGCTGAAATGCCAACCCACCTGGTAACAGCACTGTTTACAAACGTCAGGATGCCGCCGGGGAGGAACCGGTCAACAAATTCGCTCTGGCTCTCGACAATCTCCCGATAGCGCTCTTCGCTGTTGCGCAGTTCACATTCCGTTTTTTTTCGCTGAGTGATGTCTCTCGAAATCCCCACTAAGCCTATAAGCTGATTATCCGAACCATAAATAGGAGTTTTCACCGTATCCATGAGAAACGGGACACCATCCTGAAGTGTCACCCTGTCCTCGGAACGATTCGGTCTGCCGCCTTCCATAACCTCTTTGTCGTGCCGTACAATTTTTTCGGCTAATTCAAGTCCAAACAAATCAAAGTCGGATTTGCCAATCTGATCGCTTTCAGAAAGCCCGATAAATCGCTCGGATGCCTTGTTACAACAAAGATATAAACCGTTCTGATCTTTAAAGTAGATAAGGTCTTCGGCAGAATCTATGAGATTGCGCAGAAAAACCCTTTCGTTCCAGAGAACTTCTTCCACCTGTTTACGCGTGGTGATATCCTGATGAGTGCCACACATCCATAACGGTTTCCCGTCGTCACTCCACGTAGCCACTTTACCCCTGTCCAGAACCCAGATCCATTGACCGTCTTTATGCTTCATCCTGGATTCGAATTCATAATAACCGGATTCGCCACGGAAGTGTTTCTCCAGCAATTCGCCGCATTTCAGCAAGTCGTCAGGGTGGGCGTACTTCATCCAGGTTTCTATGGAAACGGGGGCTATTTCATCGAGGGTATAGCCGATAATTTCCGCCCACTGTTCGTTAAATACCGTTTCGCCTGTTTGTACATTCCATTCCCACGTACCGGCTCTTGTCCCCTCTATTATTCCTGCCAGTCGTTTCTGGCTCTCTTTGAGCGCCTCCTCCGCCTGCTTGCGCTCGGTGATGTTCTCGATCTGCGCAATGAAGTAGAGCGGCAAGTCATCACTGTCTCTGACCAACGATGCTGACAAGAGAATCCAGATGATCTGTCCCTGTTTATGGAAGTATCGCTTTTCCATTCTGTAGGTCTCGATCTCCCCGGCCAGCAACTGGCTCACATAGTTCAAGTCAGTTTCAAGATCATCAGGGTGGGTGATGTCCTGGAATGTCTTTGCCAATAGTTGTTCTTCGGAATAGCCGAGCATTTTACAGAGACTGACGTTTGCCTTCAGCCATTTCCCTTCCGTAGACACCAGCGCCATACCAATGGGCGAGTAAACGAACGCTCCGCTGAAGCGGGCTTCGCTTATCACCAGTTCATCGGCTCTTTTGTCTTTCTCTTCGTTTTGAAAGGCGAGTTCTGTGTTGGCTATCACCAGTTCGGCAGCCCGTTTTCCTTTCTCTTCGTTTTGAAAGGCGAGTTCTGTGTTAGCTATCACCAGTTCAGCAACCCGTTTTCCTTTCTCCTCGTTTTGAAAGGCGAGTTCAGTGTTGGCAATAGCCAGTTCGTCTGCCCGTTTTCCTTTCTCTTCATTTTGAAAGGCGAGTTCTATGTTAGCCCGTTTGCGCTTGGTTACATCGCTAATTGTAATCCAATTCTCGCCGTTATGCGCTAGGGTCGACTGCAGCTCTGCCCAAAAATGGGAGACATCGACCCGCTTAAGGCGCATCTCCAAGTTCTGTAACTCGCCACTGTCAATAAGCTGTTTGCGGTACAGATAATAGAGATCCTGATCCTCGGGAAAGATGAATTGCGTCATAGGCTTATGGAACGAGTAATTTCGCTCCATCCCCAGCATGGTGGCAGCAGTAAGGTTGGTTTTCAGAATATACCCCTCGTCGCTCACTGTCAGATAACCCACCGGCGCAAGGTCGTACAGGTCGAAGTAACTTGATTGTAAGGACTCCAGTTCACTCTGCGAGTGGCGCAGTTCTTCGTTCTGCATCTCCAGTTCTATTTGATGCACCTGCAGTTCGTGGAAGAGACGTTCTTTATCCTCAGGGGAGAATATTTCCGAAGTTGGGCCTCCGCTTGAGAGGAACTTTTCTTCGGCACGCCTGCGGAGCTCCTGGGTGGATTCTGTTGATGTGGATGTCATGGCTGTGATCCTCGTTCAGCAAACAAAAAAAACCGGCGCACGGAAAAAAAGCCGCAACGCCGGTTTATATGGGTATTAATCAAAATAACTGTTGACAGACAATCTTGTCAGGAGGAGGTTTTCTGTCTGTCTGTCTGTCTGTCTGTCTGTCTGTCTGTCTGTCTGTCTGTCTG
>CAJAFV010000055.1 GCA_903939115.1 uncultured Geobacteraceae bacterium | reverse complement strand
AGTTCTTCGTCGGTAGTCTTTTTGTTCCGTTCCCGGTAGATCCCCTGGACGGTCCAGAAGCGTTCCATGTCCACTATGGGCTCAAAGGCGCGTTCCTTACGCACCCATTCGTTTTCCGGATTGGGTTTGGCTTTGCTCTTCATCTTGCCAGATGTGCGGTTGAATAAGTTGTTGCCGACATATTTTTCATTGGTGAGCACTTCGCACACAGTTCCTCGCGACCATGGACGCCCAAAATGGGTTTTCACCCCTTGTACATTCAACTGCAGCGCAATTTCAGTTTCACTTATCCCGACGATGAACTGGTCATAAATCCAGCTCACAATCCGAAGTTCGTCATCCGGCCCCGGCATCAGGATCACCCGCTCGGTGAGCAGGCTTTTACGCTGTCCCATTGCCAGTTCCTGCTTGGGTCTGCCGGCCTCATCCAATAACATACGTCTCAGCCCAAACCCTGCAACTCCTCCCTGCCGGAATCCTTTCGCTACCAGGTTGCATTGTCCTGCCCAAACTTTCTGAGAAAGCTGGCGGCAATAGTCGCTGGCGCTTTCGTCACGAAGCAGAGTCATTATCCGGTCGGCAATATTACTGGTTAATGTGAGAGGCTTCTCGCAGGACTGGCATAAAACGTTTTTGCGTTCCAGTCTCATGCGGTGATATTCAGCCTCACGGCTGTCTACAAACCGTCCCCAGCGGCTTTCATCCAAATACAGCACAATATTGAATGCACTTCGTCCTTGTTCCACATCATCAATCAAGCTCTGAAACTGTTCCCGCTTTTCCGTGTTTATTCCACTAACGCCCAGGTCAGCATAAGTTTTGATAATTTCAATGCCGTATTGAGCGGCATAGGTGCGTATTGCGCGTTCCTGATTCTCCGGCGACTCCACCTGCAATTCAGTGGACATACGGATATACATGGCCCCCTTCAGGCGAAGGCTCATTATTTGGCTTGGAGTATATGCCGTTCCCGTTTGCAGCATTTTCTGCGTATCTCCTTGTTACAACTAAAAATATTCCTGTAATACTTTCAACCAACAAGGGGCGTATGTCTACAAAGAATCTGTGGCAGATCTGCCACAAAAAAGATCTCAACAATAATGACCTGACGAGATATATTGTGAAGTTGCTGCAAGAGCATCAGATAAATATCAAGCAAGCTGCAAGTGACCTCGACATATCTGTCCACCGGACACATAACTGGTATTACAAGGATATAGGAATGACGGCTCTCGATTTAATAAGGATGATCGAGAAGTATGAGTTTGTCAGGCAGGCGGTTGCAAGTTCGTTGTTGTTCGAATAAAAGCTCACAAAAGGTTCAAAGGACTCGTGTTCGAGCTATACTGGTTAAACTGGGAATATTGCTGGTCGAAATTTTCAGTATGGCAGTGAGAAATAAAATACGATGTAATTACGGTTGGAATGGGTGAATTTATGAGAAAGCTGGCAACAATCCGGAAGGTTGATGAGATACGGCCGATTCAGGGCGCCGATGCGATAGAGCTGGCTGTCTTTGGCGGTTGGCAGGTTGTGGTGAAAAAGGCGCAGGAGATAAAACCTGGAATGCTGGTTGTGTTTTGCGAGATAGATTCGGTTTTTCCGGAGCAACAGCAGTACGAGTTTTTGCGGCAGGACAAGTTTCGCCTTCGTACCAAAAAGTTCCGTGGCGCCTTGTCGCAGGGTATCGTTTTCAAAATAGATGAGGTGCTGACAGTCGGGAATTATGCCGAGGGAGAAGATGTAACGGGGATTCTGGGCATAACCCTTTATGAGCCGCCTATCCCGGCATCAATATCGGGCGATGTAGCCGGTGCTTACCCTGGCAGTGTGCCTAAAACCGACGAGGAACGGGTACAAAACCTCGATATTGAAACTTTTTCCGGTATGTCTTTCTTTGTAACGGAGAAACTCGACGGCACATCGTGTTCGTTTATTTTCGACGAGTTTGGTCTCCATGTCTGTGGTAGGAACTGGGAGTTTTCTGAAGCTCCTGATCAGACCTTCTGGAAGCTTGCTCGGCACTATGATATTGAAGAGAAACTGCGCGACTACCATGCCCGGACGGGAAGTTATCTTGCCTTGCAAGGTGAGGTCGTCGGCTACGGCATTCAGTCGAATATGTATGGATTAAAAGGGCAGGATATCTTTATCTTCAATATCTTCGACATTACAAGGCAACGTTATCTTCCGGTTGCGGCCTACCGCACATTACTGGATGATTTCGCCCTCAAAGGCGTTCCGGTTGTAGCGGAGAATTTTCAGGATGTCGGATTTGACCATGCCCGTTTTCTCGAATATGCCGAAGGTAAGTCCCTTCTGAATCCGCAGGTAGAACGCGAGGGGGTCGTCTTCCGCTCCATTGATGAGACACGCTCTAATCAGGGCAAGATATCGTTCAAGACGATATCCAACAAGTACCTTCTCAAGCATGGTGGATAGTGGCAATAGTTTAAAAGGGTCAGGGGTAGCTCGGCATCAGTGCTGTTCATACCCCATCGTTTTAAATCCCTTCATACGTTTTTCATGCATCTTCGCCAGCATCGGCACAGAGCTGTCCACACAGTCATAGACCTGCACCTCCACCTTTCCGCTGACTGCAAGCCTGTACTGAAAGAATGAGACGAAGATGCCAATGCCTCCCGGCGGGAGATCCGTTAAATGTTTTGTTAATAATGTGAGCCTGTTTTTTTAACAAAATACTTTTCTATGATTGATGTTGCACACCACACAAATAATGGACTATTTTAATTTATTGCATCAAGAGTCCTTTTAAAGGTTTTTATGCAAAATCCAAAGACACCAGAAAAGATGGAAGCTGCCTTCGGGCAGCAGTTGCGTGATCTGCATCTGCGCCGAAACGTCGATCAGCGTCAGTTTGCATCAGCCCGATGCAGATGCTAAAACTAAAGAAACCTCGGCAACGTGCTTCTAAAAGAAGAGACACCTTGAATGTTATATAACCTGGGTCAGGACGGGTTAAATTATCTGGGTTGATGAATACCACTATCTGCTGTAGGATTCGCTGAACTTCTCAAAATTGCAGTAACGGCAGGTACGAAAATTTGGCCTCAATTGGTAGGCAAACTATCTTTTTGAGGTATTTTTAGAGGTATCTTGAAATTACAGGTAAATTTTATGTATAAATTTCAGATAATTATGCAATCAGTTCGATATCGTCCCTGGCACCACGAAAAATCAAGGACTTACGAGTAATAGTAAGTTTTTTTGTCAGTGATACAGTTAGGATACAGTTGCCCTACTGATCTACAGTTTCCCTGCACTATATTAATATCTACATCAAGGTGATACACATGATGTTTACTGCCTGTACGGTTCTCAAGGACTTTTAGGCTGATTAAACAACTACTATTTAAGGGACGAGAAAATGCCAGTTTACGAATATCGCTGCGATGCCTGTAACATTCAATTTGAACTCGGCCAGAAGTTCTCAGACCCACCTGCAGAATAATGCCCTAAATGTGGTGGGACCGTCCGTAAGTTAGTATCTGCTGTCTCATTCAGCCTCAAAGGAGCTGGATGGTTCGGTGATGGCTACGGCACAAAAGCAGAGCCGACTAAATCTGATGGCGATGCAGCTTCAGCAGTTGGAACTGCAACGGAAGTCGCATCAAAAGACATAGCCCCGCCGGCAGAGACAACAGCTTCACCTGCAAGTCAAGCATCCGCTCCGGCTCAAATGGAAACGAAGAGTACACCTGCTGACACACCGACTCCCCCTAAAGAGAAAGCTGAGGTTAAGTGATTTCTTAACTAAAACATTATTCATTAAATATCATGCTGTGACGAAAACAACCAAAACTCGCACCTGACCACTAAGCTAAAAAAGGCTAACCATTTTCAAGTGGCTGGCCTTTTTTAGGTTCAATATGGTCTTGATTAATTAATTTGCTCAGTCGCTACTCTGAAAATAGCTGTTTTTGGTAGACATCTATCTTCCAGATCATGTCATTTCAGCCGATTCAGGTTATTGCGGTAACCCCTTCGATATGTGAAACCATATTGAATATACAATGACTAGTTCTACGGCAAAAATCTCGCAACTGCCAAAAATTATAGCATGTCAAACCTTGTAGCTTTTTATTCGCAGCTTGAACATCCTTGTTTCGCACTGTTATTTAAATGGCTGAGTTGGCATGCGTTATGTATTCATCGATACATCGCATGGTTTAAGGAGTGAGCATGGCACAAATCAAGTTCTACACCAAGCCTGGCTGCATGACATCAGAAAAGCAGATTAATCTCTTACGTCAATCCGGACATGAAGTTGAAGTGTGCGACCTGCTGGCACGTTCTTGGGCGCCTGAAGAATTGACAGGTTTTTTCGGCACTATGCCTGTAAATTTGTGGTTCAACCCGAACTCGCCACGTGTCAAGTCTGGTGAAATCGAGCCGTCTGCTTACGATTCAGTGAGCGCACTGAATCTAATGCTGGAAGATCATCTGCTGATTCGCCGACCATTGATGGAAGCAGACGACCAAAGAATGTGCGGCTTTGATCCGGTAAAAGTGCATGCCTGGGTCGGGCTTGTTTCACCTGAAGCAGCGATAACGCCTTGCGCAATGGGGAACTAATAGAAATCTTATTTTAAAAAACTGCCGACTCAACTAGACTGAGGATCAACTTTGCGAGGGATGTCGTGAAATGAAAGGCCAAAAAAACGCAATTGAGCTTGACGGTAGTCTCTGGTTTCACAAGTCCGACCGTAAATATTTAGGAGGTGACCGTATCAACCTCCTGGAAAAGATCGACGACCTCGGATCGATTACTAAGGCCGCCAAAGATGTCGGCATTAGCTACAAAACTGCTTGGGATACGATCAACATGATCAACAACCTTGCAGAGAAGCCTCTGGTCGATCGCTCGGCTGGTGGTAAAGGTGGTGGGGGTACTAACCTGACCGCCGAAGGCAAAAAGGTAATCAGGCAGTATAAAACAATTCAGGAAGAGCATCGCAAATTCCTGAACAACCTGGAAGACAGGCTCGGAGATACCGAAAGCCTGTACCAATTTTTAAGGAGAATTTCCATGAAAGTCAGTGCAAGAAACACATTCGCCGGAACCGTAACGGCCATTATCCAGGGAGCCGTAAATGCAGAAGTTACTCTGTCACTTAAAGGTGGTATCCCTCTTACAGCGGTTGTCACTAATGGTGCTATTGACAACTTGGATTTGAAAGTCGGTGCCGAAGCCTACGCCATTATCAAGGCCAGTTCGGTCATCATCGGTACCGACCTGCACGATGCAAAAGTAAGTGCTCGCAATGTATACTGCGGCACTATTGCCAAGATCATCGAAGGGCCTGTTAATACTGAAGTTGATGTTGAAATCGGCGGCGGCAATACCGTCAGTGCCGTCATCACCCACGGCAGCTCGGCACGACTTGAGCTGAAAGTCGGTGGTCATGCTTGTGCCCTGTTCAAAGCTTCCAGCGTCATAATCGGCGTTAACTGATGCAAACAAATTCTACTCTGGAGGGTTATCACATGAAAAATGCGTATAAAATGGTTACAGTCCTGTTCTTTCTGCTTCTCCTGACTACCCCGGTATGTGCCGGCGATGTCAATCTCTTTATCGCCGCCAGCCTGAAAGAAGTTATCAACGAATTGACCGGCAGCTTTGCCAAAAAGAATACCAGTGTGAAATTTATCAAGAACTATGGCGCCTCCGGGGCGCTCGTCAAACAGATCGAAAACGGTGCACCGTCCGACGTCTTCATCTCCGCTAATCTGGAGTGGATGGACTATCTGAAGAATAAAAACTTGGCAGATGTTTCTAGTATTGGAACCTTTACCTATAACACCCTGGTGTTTGCCGGAGCATCTGGTAAGGCATCATCCATGCTGGATCTTATCAAGCTGGAACGCATAGCCATCGGCAGTCCCAAGAGCGTTCCAGCCGGTGAATACGCCACTGAAGCATTCAAAAAAGCCGGTATAGACAAACAATTGGAGAAGAAACTGGTCATGGCAAAGGATGTACGTGAATGCCTGATGTACGCCGAACGCGGCGAAGTAGACGGTGCTTTTGTATACCGGACCGATGCCCTGCAGGCGAAACAGGCAAAGATTCTCTTTACTGTTCCTCAAGAACTGTATCCACGAGTAACGTACCCGATGGCGCTTACAGTTGCGGGTTCGAAAAACAAAGAAGCTGCCGCGTTTTTTGCTTATCTGCACAGTGAAGATGCCAAGTCGGTACTTACCAAGTACGGATTTGCGATTCGATAGTCAGCAGAAGGAGACTCTCTGCACGCCGAAATGGTGCAAAGTATAGAATATCTATTCCATTCCGCCCTGGCACCACTTAAAAGGACGGGCACTTACGTTAATTCGTAGGTGCTTTTTTTGTTGCTTCGACATACGTAGGGCTACTTGTATTCCCCAAAAGTGATTTTGACAGCATCGTGACATAAGCCTTTCGCACCTCAACTCTCTGTCATTCTGCAGTTATGATTGAAATTTACGAGAATAACGTTATAGTGGCACAATTAATCCTGCTTCAGGAAGATCTCCTTTTTGTAAAGACAATACAAGCCTCACGATAAGTCCGCTGTATATGGAGGGTATGAGTATATGAACCCGAAGAGCCACCCGATCGTTTTTCTAACAGTCTGCGTCTTTCTGCTGGCTGGTGCCAGCACGGGGCACTGTGAGCCGGGCGGGCACGTCGTCAGCGTATATCACCATGGGGTAACTGCCGCTGGGAGTGCTGTAGACGACCTCCAAGGGAAAAGCATCAGTTCAATTGCGGCAAAGCTGCTACCGGTAGAAAGCATCAGTATCAATAAACATGAAACTGTTCTTGAACTGTACAGAAAATATCTGATTCTTGTTACTCTCGCAATCATCGCCCTCGCCGGGATTATCATCTGGCTGTGGAGAGAGAATAAATCTCGAAAAAGGGCCGAGGAAACGCTGCGGAATCGTGAGGAAATTTTCTCCCTGTTTATGAAACACTCACCGTTTTACACATTCATCAAGCAGGTGACTGCTACCGAGAACCGGGTACTTCAGGCAAGCGACAATTTTCAGCAGATGATTGGTATCCATGGACCAGAAATGATCGGTAAAACTATGCCGGAACTCTTCCCTGCTGAAATGGCCGCAAAGATTATTGCTGATGACTGGAGTGTCGTATCAAGTGGTGCAGTTCAGGAGTTTGAGGAAGATTTTAATGGCCGCAATTATTTCACCATAAAGTTCCCCGTGGTTCAGGGTAAGAAGAATTTTTTGGCAGGTTACACCATCGACATAACCGAGCGCAAACGGGTGGAAGCTGCATTAATGGAAAGTGAGCTGCGTTTCCGCTCTTTGCTGGAAGATATTCCGAGTGTGGCTACTCAAGGATATGCACTCGACGGTACGGTGCTTTTCTGGAACAGGGCATCGGAATTGCTCTATGGCTACAGCTCGGAAGAAGCGTTGGGATCAAATCTGCTGAATCTCATTATTCCGGAAGAAATGAGAGAAGGTGTCACTGCAGCAATGCAGCAAATGATTGAGAGCGGCAAGCCTATTCCGGCAGGCGAGCTTCTTCTGAAGCGCAAAGATGGTTCCCGTGTACCGGTCTTCTCCAGCCATGCGCTGCTTAATCAAACTGGCAGGCAACCGGAACTTTTCTGTCTGGACATTGATTTGACAGAGCGCAAGAGTGCTGAAGAGCAGCGCATCAACCTTGAGAAACAGCTTCTCCACACCCAGAAACTGGAGAGCCTTGGCGTCCTTGCCGGCGGTATCGCCCACGACTTCAACAACCTGCTTATGGCTATTATGGGTAACGCCGATCTGGCTTTGATGCGGCTTAATCCAGAATCGCCCGTTGTCGACAATCTCAAACGCATTGAGGAGGCTTCAGCACGGGCTGCCGATCTGGCCAAGCAGATGTTGGCCTATTCGGGTAAAGGGAAATTTGTCGTCGAACATCTCGACTTGAGCCGACTGGTGGAAGAGATGCTCCATATACTGGAAGTCTCCATTTCCAAGAAGGCCATACTCCGCTTAAATCTAACCAGGCCGCTCCCCACTGTCGAAGCCGACGCCACCCAACTGCGCCAGATAATCATGAATCTGGTCATTAACGCATCTGAAGCCATCGGTGACAAAAGCGGCGTTATTGCCATTACATCGGGCTGCATGGATTGTGACCAAAATTCTCTGAAGGATGTCTGGGTTGACGAAAATCTGACCGGCGGCCTCTATGTTTATCTGGAAATCGTCGACACCGGCTGCGGCATGGACAATGAAACCCTCTCCAAGCTGTTTGATCCCTTCTTCACCACCAAATTCACCGGACGTGGGCTAGGCATGGCGGCGGTACTCGGCATCGTTCGTGGCCACAAAGGGGCCATCAAGGTTCACAGCGAGCAGGGTAAGGGCACCTCCTTTAAAGTACTGTTTCCCGCCAGTAACCGGCCGATCGAATTATTTAACGGCGAAAGTCATAAGGATGACTGGAAAGGGAGCGGAACCGTGTTACTGGTGGATGACGAGGAGACGGTGCGGGCGATAGGGAGCGAGATGCTGCGCGAACTCGGCTTCCAGGTGGTTACCGCCGCTGATGGCAGAGAGGGCGTATCCGCCTATACACAAAATCCGAATATCTCCTTTGTAATCCTTGATCTGACCATGCCACACATGGACGGTGAACAGTGTTTCCGCGAACTGCAACAGTTGAAACCGGATGTAAAGGTGATCATGTCCAGCGGCTTCAGCGAACATGAGGTAGCCCAGAAGTTTGCAGGCAAGGAGTTGGCCGGTTTTATCCAGAAACCGTATAGACTCTCGGTTCTGAAAGAGGCTATTCGGAAAATATTCTAGAAAAGTTACAAATCCCAAAAACAGGCTGCACCTTTTTCTGGAAAGGAGAGGACATCAATCCCCCGGACGTTTTAATTACTCAACGATGGAGCTACAAACATCCTCTTGCACTTGAGAAGCACAAGACAGCGGCTATGCTCATCAGCGGGGCATGCCTTTTCCTGCTATGCGGGCTTGATTACGTCACAGGTTATGAGTTTGGCTTTTTCATCTTTTATTTCATACCGGTCGCCTTTGCTGCCTGGTATGGGGGAAGGAAAGAAGGGATCGCCATGGCGGTGATGTGCGGCATCTGCTGGTACCTCTCTGATCGACTCTCGCATCATCCGTACTCTCGCCCCTACTTCATCTACTGGGAAACTTTCATGCGCCTGGTGTCGTTCCTTACTACATCTATGACGCTCTCCCGCATCAGGGATATGGTGCTGCACGAAGAAAAACTTGCTGCAGAACTCACGGCTACCCGCGAGGAGCTGAAACAAGTGCGACAACAATCCTCATAGCGTGGGAGTAGATATAAAAACGTACAATACCTGTTTTTCAGAACAAATAAGGGGGCATCAACATGCGAGCACAACCAAAATCAGCCTTCTCGAGGATCTTCAGCTAATCGTCTCAGGTATTTCTCGTGCTCAACCATTGCTATATCGACTTCCGAAGATAGCATTTCCATCAGGGCATCAAGGCGGGTCTCAGTTTCGCTATTATATGCAACGAACTTTATCCCAGCCATGCCAAAAGCAATATTCATGAGTTCGGCACTGAATTGAAGCGGAAATTCTTCACCATCAAGATAAATCGTCAAATCATAGTCAGCGCCCTTCGGCACATGAGTACCAGGCAGCAGGCGGACCAAAGCTCCGCTCTTGGATATGTTTTCCAGTTTTCCATGATGAAGGATGTCGTTTTGGCTTAAAATGGTTCTTGTAGAAAGCTTTACTCTGTGAGATTCCCTTTTTTCTATCATCTCATTCCCTCACCCTCTTTAATTGAGACCGCACCCCGTCTATTTACGGCATATCACCTGGCAGCCACCATATGGCACCGACTACAGTCATTCATCGGAAACGCCACCATCATATGGCAAGCCCCACAATACTTTCGGGATATATTACTCCCCATGTCAAAATTCTTGGTTCCCCTTTTCTTGATATTGAATATATCGGGGTGGCAGCTAGCACAGTCGAGTTCAGCAAAATGAGCTTCATGGGAAAAAATGACGTCACCACGCTGAGAATAAGATTTCATTTTTATCGGTGCCTTAAGCTTATTCGGCAACTCCATGTCAGTACGTTTAGAGATAATTGAGTTAATCGGGGTAATCATTTCATTTACGAGAGCCTCGCTCCAATTTATACCGTTTCCATAAGATGACTTGGGAAGTCCCTTTGCAAATTCATTAAACCGCTTCTCGAGGGGTTGAGTATCCTTCATATGACACTTGTCGCAGTTAGGTGCAGTGCCACTCTGGACAGTAAATGCCGTCTTGCCATCGTGACAAGCACCACAAAACTTACCCGCCAAATACTGCTCTCTTGTAATCCCGGTTTCACCTATATTCATGCTGAACTCCAGCTCAAGATGACAAACCCGACAAGTATATTTTGCTCTATGGCTCCAATGGGGAAAAACGACCGGGGCCATTCCCGCCTTTTTGCTTTTGCGGCGCATAACCACATTTCCGTATTCCCAGAACGGCCCGTTAGGCGGCATCATCTTCATGTCCCTTCCAAGGTCTTCACGGTCTTGGGCCTCCCCAGAGCCAATGAGCAGCAATGACAGGACGACCAAAGATACTATGGTTGAAAAACGGATGAGCATGCGCTCCTCACTGCATGTATGATTACACAGAACTTGAATTCCCAGATTAATCAGCAGGGGTTTTTGGCAATATATCACCCATATCACATTTTTTGCATTCTATAAAATCAATGAGTTGTATGGGCATAGGTATAAAAGACGCATACACACTCATCTTTTATATACAAACAGACAACACACCGAATTATAAGTGTTATTTATTTTATTAGCAGTGATTAGTATTATTTTCTCATACAGTTGCGGGTACGTAGTGCGATGACCATTGTTGCAGGCGACACCCTTGCAAATAAATAATATAATAAAAACATACGTTTACAAATTATTGTGCTCTTAAACACAAACTTGGCACTATCTGTGTAATAGAAAACTACAAATGCAATTTAATTCAAAAACAATCGAAAAAGGGAGGATGTCATGAGAGCACTTATTATCGCTATCGCAGGAATCATAGCCCCAGCATCAGCAATGGCAGCAACTGGTATGCGTGAAGACAACAGTGGAATTTTTGTTTGGGTGTTCCTTGGTTTTTGTGCCCTGATAGTTGTAGCACAGGTAATTCCGGCAGTATTGATGATGACTGGCATGGTTAAAGGAATTGTATCAGTAGTGAAAGACGAGACAGTAGAAGTGGCAGCCAAAAGCTAGTAACGGCAAGTACTTGGGGGTAGAAGCTATGTGAAAGGCCACTCTGATCAGGGTGGCCTTTCTGTGTAGTCAATCACCTGTAACGATTATTGCCTTGAGATCAGGTGATGGTTTTTACTTTACCCCAAGCAAGGCGAGTAGAATTCCCCCCGATATCGCTGTGCCAAAAACACCGGCCAGGTTAGGGCCCATAGCGTGCATAATCAGATAGACCTGAGGGTTTTCCCGATTACCCACCATATGCGAAACCCGTGCGGCGATAGGTACTGAAGCGATCCCGGCTGACCCGATGAGCGGGTTTATTTTGCCGCGACTGATGACATTCATAATCTTGGCGGCCACTACCCCTGATCCGGTCCCGAACATGAACGCCACTAACCCCAGGGCTATAATCTCAAGGGTCTTAAGAGTCAAGAATTGCTCCGCGTTCATGGTTGAACCGATGGCAACTGTCAACACGATAGTTATAATGTTCATAATTTCATTGGCTGCTGTCTTGGCCAGTCGGTCCACCAACAGGCACTCCTTCAGGAGATTACCCAGCATCAGCATTGTTATCAGTGGCGCGATAGGTGGAAAAAACAGATTTACGATAACAGCAATAATTATGGGAAACGCTATTTTCTCGAGTCGAGTGACCTGCCGGGGTTTTTCCATGATAATATCGCGTTCTTTTTTTGTGGTCAGTAGTTTCATGATGGGCGGCTGGATCAGCGGCATCAAGGCCATGTATGAATAGGCCGCCACTGAAATCTGTGGCAGAAGATGCGGGGCCAGCTTCATGGTCACGAAGATCGCCATGGGACCATCTGCGCCACCGATAATGCCGATGGCACCGGCTTCAGCCAGCGTGAATCCGAGCAGCTTGGCTCCGATCAGGGCCACAAAAATCCCCAGGTGTGCGGCAGCTCCCAATATCACCAGCCACGGACTGGCGATCATGGGACCAAAATCGGTCATGGCCCCGACCCCCAGAAAGATCAGCGGCGGCACAATAAGCAGAGCCACTCCCTGGTAGGCGTAATGAAACAATCCTCCCGGCTGGGTCAGGCCTGAACCGGGCACATTGGCCACGATGCAGGCAAATCCGATTCCGACCAGCAGAAAGGGCTCGTATTTCTTGACCAGGGCCAGATATATCATGGTGAGTCCGACCAGCATCATGAACACATTACCCCAGCCTAATTGGGCCAGGCCGGTCTGCTCTTTCAACAAGTTCAATAAATCGATTAATTGTGCAAACATGTTTTCACTCCGTTTATTGCGGTAATCCCTCAATCAGAAGCAGTCCGTGACCATCATCCACGGCATCTCCCTCCTTGACCATAACGGATCTCACGGTACCAGCCAGCGGCGCAACAACCGGGGTTTCCATCTTCATGGCATCCAGCACGATCAGCACCTGATTGTAAGCAACCACGTCCCCCGGTTTTACCAGGCATTTAAAAACGTGACCCGCCATAGGACTTACGACGATCCGGCAGCCTTCATCGGCAGTAACAGGCGGAGCAACCGGAACAGCTGCTGCAGAAGATGACGAAGTGACTACGGGAGACGGAACAGGCCGCACCGGGGCAGCCGGAGAATGGCTTGCCTGGGACAACGCCGGGCCCGAATCATCCAACACCTCAACACCAACATCGTATGTTTTACCTTCCAGGGTTATTCTCAACATTTTCATGGGTATGATTCCTTTCAGAAAAGTCTTTTGGGTTACTTATGTATGCCTCGACAAGAAGGTGCAGCAGCACGTTATTTAAGGCGACGTGACGGGAGCTCGTGACGCCCCTGAACTGACCAGCTCCAGCCTTTAGCGTTCAAGGGGCGGAACCGTTCGATGCGAATCGGTCGCCCCAGCGCCTCATACGCTGCGGCGGTGAGCAGCACCACCAGCTGCTGGTCACTGAGGCCGGGATGGAGACCACCAGCTGCAGATTGAGTTGCCAGTGAGGTTGCCGACACAGCGGCAGCCGAACCGGATTCCTTCAGCGACAGCTGCTCACGCGGCATGGCCGGAGGTGCTTCGTCATCCTGCCCGCGGAATCTGTTGAGCAGGGGAAACAGCGACAGAATCACCCCGATCCCACCGATAATGACAAAGCTCAAAATGAAATCGATTGCGCTGATGAGAAGCGCTCCGTTTAAGTTATCTTGAATAGGCATGGTTCTATCCTGACCGTTGATTGATCGATCGACTCCGGGAGACATTTCCCGAAGCGTGTGTATTTGCTTGAAACGTGGTACTACAGAGGTATCAGGCCATGTTTTTTGGCCGGCCGCGATACCCGCTTGGTCAGCGAGATCCTCAAGGCCTGCGCAATCCGTACCCGTGTCTCGGCCGGCTCGATCACATCGGTAATCATATCGCGGGAAGCCGCCTGATACGGTGTCGCAAACTGGTCACGGTACGATTTTACCAGTTCAGCCTCTTTGGATATATGGTTTTCCGCCTCCTCGATCTCCTTCTTGTAGATTATCCGGGCGGCGCTTTCGGCACCCATTACCGCAATTTCGGCGCAGGGCCAGGCATAGATAAAATCGGCACCCATATCTTTGGAGCACATGGCCAGATACGCACCCCCATAGGCCTTGCGCATGATCAGGGTGATCTTGGGAACAGTGGCGGCAGCATAGGCAAATAGCATCTTTGCCCCATGGCGGATTATCCCGCCCCGTTCCTGGGCAAGACCCGGCATGAAACCGGGCACATCCACCAGATTAACCAGCGGCACGTTGAAAGCGTTGCAGAAACGGATAAAACGGGCCGCCTTGTCTGAACTGTCAATATCTAGACAACCGGCCTTATAGGTAGGTTGGTTGGCAACAAGCCCCACAACCATGCCGTTTATCCGACCGAACCCGACCACAATGTTCCGGGCAAACTCGCGCTGTACCTCAAGCCACTGTCCTGGGTCCAACAGGCGGTCGATCACCTGATAGACATCGAAGCTGAATTTCGGGTCATCGGGCACCAGTTCGTTCATGCTCTCATCCCGTTCGAGGAGGATTTCATTGGGAATATAGTGTGGAGGATCCTGAAGATTATTGAGCGGCAGAAAGCTGAGTAGTTGCCGGGTGAGGCTGATGGCATGCTGATCATCCTCGGCAATAAAATGGATATTGCCGCTGACAGCTGCGTGCGCTTCGGCAGTGCCAAACTGTTCGATCGGCGCAACCTGCCCGGTGGCGGCCTTGATCACTTCCGGACCACAGATGAACATGCTGGAATGAGTACGGGTCTGAATGATGAAGTCCATCAGGGCCGGACTGTAGGCAGCGCCACCGGCGCACGGTCCGGCGATTATTGCAATCTGGGGAACGACTCCGGATGCAGCCACATTCTTATAAAAGACCTGGCCGTAACCGGAAAGACTGTGGATCCCCTCTTGAATGCGGGCACCGCCTGAATCGTTGATAGCCACCACCGGGATGCCGGTTTCGCTGGCGATGGTCATGATATCGCAGATCTTCTTGGCTTGCATATGCCCAAGTGCGCCCCCACCGACGGTAAAATCCTGACTGTAGATAGCAACCGGCCGGCCATCCACGTTGCCGGTTCCGGTTACGACGCCATCGCCCGGCATGAACTTCCCGGCAAACCCCGGCATATGGCAGGCGTGATTGACATGCATGCCGTACTCACTGAAAGATTCCTGGTCAAACAGCAGCTCCACGCGTTCACGTGCGCCCAGACGTCCTTCCGCGTGGCGTTTCTTCATCTTTTCCTTGCCGCCACCGGCAAGAGCTACCGTACGGCGTTGGCGCAGTTCATCGAGCAATTCCTTTTTTATAGTCATCCTCAGACTCCTTGAATAAACATCAGATCTGACTTTAATGATTTACTATAGAACTTAAAATCAATTGCGCAAGGTAGCGACCCACCGTTTTTATTTCTATAACAGCACATCGACATTTCGATCTTCTTTCAAAATCCTTCATTTGCAGGATATTTATGATGATCATCTGCAAATTAAGAGCTGAAAATAATTCTGTATTCAATTAAAAAAATAGTTGTTTTAAACAGAAAAGTCGAAGAGAATAACGGCGGGATTAGAAGGCGGCTCATTGCGGGGCGACTGTGTACTCGTTAATAGAGTAACTCAATATCGATGCAGGGGGGTACAACGTCCATCTTTGGCATAATCACGTTAGTGGAAATTCAGATTTCCATGTTGCCATAACATCGCTGCCTCTCAGTTTCCATGAGAGTCATCTGCCAGCAGTTTTGCCAGACGGATCAGGCTTAAAGGCCATTGTAAGATCATTAAGCGCTTCATCAGCATGCTTCTTAGTACCAACAACTTTTGGCACTTTAGCTTTATAGCCCCCGCTCGGATCCAACAGATTTGCCGATAGATCAACTTCAGACATATCGGAAGGCCGGGGTCCTGATTTAGCCTGCAGTTTCTTCTTTGAGGCATAGGCTATACTGCTTACGAGTACAGCAGCGGCAGTGATTGTAAAAATAATTGAATATCGCTTTTTCACTTGGAATTACCTCAAAATTAATACGTAGAGTTTGGACCGGCTATTGCTTTTTCTATCATTACACCGTTCCCCATAATTCATCCATAACTATTCGCTCCTGCGGACAACGTCAGTGTATTCGCCAAATCCCTCATTGAACTCCGCCATTTTCGGACCCAGCATCCTTTAGAACCTCTCAAACTCATCATCCATATGATCCGAACCGGCGGCTAAGTGAAGATGTACGCCTCCAGAACTGCGTTTGCCAGGGTGTGCCGCATCTTCAACCTGCTTCTTTCCGGCAGGATCACGGCTGTTTTCAGAAGCAGATTGCCGCACCTGATTGCCGATATTGAAGAAGCTGATAGAATGCTGCAGTCGTTCCGCTTGATTAGAGAGCTCTTCCGAGGTGGAGGCCATCTCTTCTGAAGCGGAAGCGTTCTGCTGGATAACCTGATCGAACTGCTGGATGGCCTTATTGATCTGCCCTGAACCGGTATCCTGCTCTTTGCTTGCAGCAGCGATTTCCTGAACCAGTTCGGAGGTTTTCTGGATGTCAGGCACCATCTTGGCAAGCATTTCGCCAGCCTGTTCAGCAATCGCAACGCTGCGGGCAGAAAGGCTTGATATTTCTCCAGCTGCTGCCTGGCTTCTTTCAGCAAGTTTGCGAACTTCGGAAGCGACAACCGCAAAACCTTTACCATGTGCGCCGGCGCGGGCAGCTTCAATGGCAGCGTTCAGTGCCAGCAGATTGGTCTGACGGGCGATCTCTTCGATGATACTGATCTTTGAGGCGATCTCCTTCATGGCAGCAACTGTTTCGATGACTGATGTGCCGCCATCTTTAGCGTCGGCAGAACTCTTGATCGATATTTTTTCAGTCTGCATGGCATTATAACTGTTCTGGCGGATACTGGCAGTCATCTCTTCCATGCTGGCGGAAATTTCTTCGGCGGAGGCGGCCTGTTCGGTGGCTCCCTGTGAAATCTGCTGGGCGGTTGCGGAGAGCTGCTGACTCCCGGAGGCAACGTTATCTGTGATCGCCTGAACCTCTTGAATAACAGATTTCATCTTATCGATCATACGGTTGAAGCTTGCCGCCATAGTGCCTATCTCATCTCCGGAGGCAACAACCGCGTTGGCGCTCAAATCACCGGCAGCAGCTTTTTCAGATGCGTTTTCCACGCCACGGAGTAAGGCTATCATCTTCCTGATCGCGATAAACAGCACAATCACACTGAGAGCAAAAACTAATAGTTCCGCAATAATAATACGTTCAATGTTATTACGAATGGTTTTGATTTCATTCTTACGCTGTGCAACCAGTGAACCGACAATTTTGTCCGCATCCTTTATGTCACTTTTAATTTTCCGCCAAAGCGGCGTTTCCTTATCAACCAAAAGTACAGTGGCTTCTTCTTTTTTTCCCTCTTTTGCCAATGTCTGAACCTGACGTTTAATGACATCAGCCGCTTGCCAGTTTTTTTCTATACCGACCAAAAGCTCGGAAAGCTTGTTGTTGTTTTTTGAGAGTGACTGGGCTTTCGCAATTGCAGCAGTAACCGATTCACCGGCACTGTTATAATTTTTTGCCGCAGTGGCATCCGCAGGATTCAGCAGCACATTCCTGACGGCCTGTTCTGTTTGCAGACCCTGGGTTAATATTTCAGCCAGGGCTTCAGCCAATGCTCCTTCATGTGCGAGATAGCTGTCAAACGATGCGCCGGTAGATATTATGCCTCGCCAGGATGTAAATGAGACAACAGTGACAAGAGTGAGAAGCAGTCCAAAACCAATTGCCATCTTCTTTCCGATTTTCATGGTGCTGAACATGTTCTCTCCTTTTGGAATATCCCACGGCACTTCGCTTAACCGTTTGGGCCTTCCCGGAATGAATATAGCAGATTGTAACGTTCTATCAACAGATTATCAGACCGGCTTATGAAAAAACGTGGGAAGAAAGTATGAGTGCGCTGCCAGCGCTTGCGGAGAAATTGTACAGAAGGGTAATAAAAAGATCGCTGATAATTATAACAAAAGAGTTTTCAATCTGGTACAATCAGGCGGCTATATTTTAATCCTGTAAATTATGAAAGAAACTCGATGAAACATCTCGCCCAAACCCTCAAAGCCCTCTCTGACCCGATCCGTTTACGCATCGTCCTGCTGCTGCAATCAGAGGGCGAGCTCTGCGTCTGCGATTTAATGGCGGTGCTCAAGCTTCCGCAATCCACGGTTTCGCGGCACCTGGCCTACCTGAAACGGAGCTGCTGGGTGGATATCCGCCGCGAAGGTGTATGGATGCACTACTCGCTGAGTCGCGAGAGTTGCACCATCTGCACAGAGTTGCTCCAAACCCTCAAACAACACGCCGGCAACCTTCCTGAGGCGACGTCAGACCGTAGTGCGCTAGCCGCCTTTCTGAAAAACAAACCCACAGTCTGTTTCTGATACCGCTACAAATGGTCCGACCGGCCATGGGGGAACGGAGGAACGGCCCCGTTGCCGCCTATCCGCCTGACAGATCCGGCTCACCGCTGTTATCTCCCTTGTTTCGTCCATGGGTGCCCCGGGAATAGTCCTTTTTCAGTGCGGCCCTTTGCCGGACCACCCTGCCGCTCCTATCAGCGGCACAAAGCGGACACCGCAAAGATATTCCGTGCGGTAGTCATGCTCAGAAACCCTTCGCACCCGAACCAGTTCCTGTACCTCGCAGGATTTGCCGACCGGCACGATAAGTCGCCCGCCGATCGCAAGCTGCTCAAGAAGGGGATGAGGCACATCAGGTGCCCCGGCGGTGACGACGATCGCATCGTACGGTGCATGCTCGGGCCAACCGAGAGTTCCGTCACCTTCATGAATTACAATATTCGCATAGCCGAACGTATCAAGGCGCTGCCGTGCACTCTGTGCCAATCCGCTCAGTCGCTCGACACTATAGACGGTCTTAACAATCCTGCTCAACACGGCGGTGGCGTATCCTGATCCGGTGCCTATCTCCAGCACCCGGGCAGTAGGACTCAGCTCCAGCGCTTCAGTCATGTATGCGACAATGTAAGGTTGCGAGATGGTTTGTCCTTCGGCGATTGGAAGCGGGTGGTCTCCATAGGAACTCTCCACATAAAGTGCGCTTACAAATTCTTCGCGCGGAACCTCACGCATGGCTTTCAGCACAGACTGATCACTGATGCCGCGGCCCTGCAGATGTTCCCTGATCATGATGTCGCGCTGCTGGTCAAATGTTTTCATCATTTTGCTTCCTCTGCCGAATCATCGTTCCAAACGGCGATTATTATCCTGATATACCACGACAATTCACACCGTCAAGTGCTGCTATAAAAATAGGGGGAACTGATCAAGTGGCACGCCACCATCTGTAAACTCTGTAAAAGCGAGGTGCCGATGCGAAAAACCGTATTGGAGGAAGTGATTTGTAAAAGTATTGTAAAACGGCATGTTAAGCCTCTTTTTTGTGGTGCACTTCTATATAATGACTGAAGAAATGCTGTGCACCTCACAATAAGGAGAAAACCATGCCGCATCACCCCCCCGTAGCACCTCCCCTCCATCCTCTGGCAACCAGAGCCCGTGTACTTCTCTCTAGTGTCTTCGGCCCTTACGGCCAGGACGATCAGTACGGAAGTCGTAAAGCCAACCCGATGGAACTGTATCAGAATCAGGTCACCCGCGCTCAGGGTGGCTTCTCAATCCGTATGTTTCACCGCTCGTTCGGCCTGATGATGATTCAGGCCAATCTCGAGGCCCCCTGCACACTCCTCGACTTTCCTACCCTGGAGGGTTTCACCGAGCATATCTGTCAGCAGAGCTACGACGTCATCGGCATCAGCGGAATTATTGCCAATGTCGGCAAAGTGGCCAAAATGTGCGAACTGATCCGCCGGCATCAACCGGGGGCAACGATTGTAATCGGGGGACATATTGCCAACAAGGAAGGGCTCGATCAGATGATCGATGCGGACCTGATTGTGCGCGGCGAAGGGATCCGTTGGTTTCAACGCTACCTCGGCCAGCATGATCAGCAGCCCATCAAGCACCCGGCTGTCTTTTCCGGCTTCGGCTCAAAAGTGATGGGGCTTGATCTTGACGACAATCCGGAGCGGACTGCGGCGATCCTGATTCCCTCCGTCGGTTGTCCCATGGGGTGTAACTTCTGCTCTACATCCGCCCAGTTTGGCGGGAAAGGGAAATTCATCAATTTCTTTGAGAGCGGCGATGAACTCTACGACGTCATGTGCGACATTGAACGCACGCTGAAAGTGCGCTCCTTCTTTGTCCTCGACGAGAATTTCCTTCTGCACCGAAAGCGCGCACTGCGACTGCTGGAACTGATGGAGGGCAACGGCAAAAACTGGTCGATCTCCGTATTCAGCTCGGCGCGAGTGCTGAGATCCTACACGATGGATCAGCTGCTGGGGCTTGGAGTCGGTTTTGTCTGGATGGGACTTGAGGGAGAGGAGAGCTCCTACGACAAGCTCAAAGGGGTCGATACGCTCGATCTTGTGCGGCAACTGCAGGCAAACGGCATTCGTGTTCTCGGCTCGTCAATTCTTGGCCTTGAAGAGCATCGCCCGGAGGAACTTGGGGCAATTATCGACTATGCCGTCAGTCATGATACGGTCTTTCATCAGTTCATGCTTTACACGCCTATCCCCGGCACACCGCTCTATGAAAAGCACAAGAGGGACGGGAATCTGCTACCGGAATCAGAATTCCCGTTCGCTGATGCCCATGGCCAGTATCGCTTCAACTACCGCCACCCGCATTTTGAAAACGGAGATGAGGAAGGTTATCTAATTGATGCCTTCCGCCGAGACTTCGAGGCCAACGGCCCCAGCCTGCTGCGCCTGTTCCGGGTTCTCCTGAACGGTTTTCAAAAACACAAGTCACATTCGAAGGGCATTCGGGAGCGCCTCGCATGGGAGGCCGCTCCGCTTCGCTCGACCTACGCCGGTGCCGTCTGGGCGATGAAAAAGTATTACCACCATGATCCGCAGCTCCGCAAAATGGCAGGGAATCTTCTCGCTGATATTTATGCCGAATTCGGCTGGAGTGCGCGCCTCGTGGCCCCGCTCATCGGTCGGTATGCCTACGGTCGCCTGAAGAGAGAGGAGGTGCTTCTGGCAGCAGGTCATACGTACGAGCCACGCTCCTTCTGCGAAGAGAATGCAGCCGCTCTGGCCCTGAAAAAGCGCCCGGCTGTTGTGCGCCCATCTGAAACTCCGCAGCGGCCACCCTTTCCCTACAATAAAGCCCTCGAATTCGGGCACTAAAATTTTCATACATCTAGGTTGCGGCATACGTGAGTGGATGGGAAACCTCCACTCACGTTCTGCATAGAGCTCCTCTCAAATCGTAATCTCAGCCACGCTTCTGGTCCTTATCCTGCCATTCTGTTCGCTCCATCAGCCCGCGAAAAAATATGAGTGTACCGCTTGACAAGCGTAATTTCCGCATTATATTTAGTCTATACTAACGAAAATTCTGGCATGAAATAAAACTATTGTGCCGGGACGATTAACAGAAAGGGGGATATCAACATGGCAAGCTGGGATATGTTCAGAGAGTTGGACAACTTGAGGAGGGAGGTTGATGAAGCCTTCCGCGGTGCAGGATTAAGTCGCCCCTTTGGGTCGACGTTTCTTGCGCCGATAACGACACAACGCTTCCCGCTGGTCAACTTCAGCGAAGACGATGGCAATCTCTATATCGCCGCGCTAGTGCCTGGAGTCGATCCCAAAAACATCGATCTCACAGTGGTGAGAAACAGTATCACTATCAGTGGCGAGCGAAAACCTTTTGATGAAAAGGAGGGGCAAATCGTGCATCGCTGCGAACTCGGTTCCGGCAAATTCTCCCGGACTATGGAGTTGCCGGTCGACATCAACCCCGATAAAATCAGTGCCGAATGCAAAGATGGCATCATGAAAGTAATCCTTGGCAAGGCCGAGCACGCCATACCCCGGAAGATTGCCATCAAGCCAGCCTGACAAAGATCGAACAGATCATTATCGATGCCCGTGAAAGGAGAAACTATTATGTCAGACACCAGCTTAAGTAAAAGAGACGACGAGAGCAGCGTTCAAGCCCGTGAGGAGACAAGGGCCAGTGAACGATACGTCAAACCGGCAGTCGATATCATAGAGACCGAGGCCGGATTGACTCTGGTCGCCGACATCCCCGGCGCGGCAAAAGAGGCCTTGGATGTCAGCGTTGACAAGGGCATCCTCAGTGTCAGCGCAGCTGTCTCACTCAGCATGCCGGGGCGGCCATTGTACACAGAATTTGAGTTTGCCCACTACTATCGCCAGTTTTCGATTCCGGAAACCCTGGACCATGAGAAAGCAAAGGCCGAATTAAACAATGGCATCCTGACACTGTCAATTCCGCTCGCAGAAGCGGCGAAACCACGCAGGATCGAGATAAAGGTAGCGTAATTTGCGTGAATCCCGGAGGTACTATGTCTGATCTATTACCTGCCCAGTGGAAAGAAACGCTGGAGCGTATAAAAGATAAAGCGGGACGCTTTGTGGACAAGTTTAAGCAGACACTACAATCGGGCACTGCGCTTGAAAGAATAACCGAGGATCAACTTCCAGCCTTCATGCAGTTTGGTGGTCCGCCGCTCGACATGCATGAGTCCGCGGATGAACTGATAGTTACTGCCGAAGTGCCGGGACTGACAAAAGATGATTTGACGATTGAGCTCGTCGGTAGCCGGCTTGTGATCCGGGGCGAGAAAAAGGTCTCGCGCGAGCAGAAAGGTTCTGGCGGAAGTTATCTTTCGGAATGCAGCTATGGCAGTTTTGCCCGCAGCATACAGTTACCGTACGACGTAAAAGATGGCAAAATCAAAGCTGACCTCAAGAACGGCCTCCTTACAGTTAAGATGCCAAAATCTGATTCAGACAAGAGGCCACATCACCAACTGACTATCAATTAAAGCGATGAGGAGTAACAGGAACATGACTAAAGGACACGTAAAATGGTTCAACGACGCAAAAGGTTTTGGCTTTCTGGAACAAGAAAGTGGTGATGATGTTTTTTGTCATTTTTCCGCGATCACGGGTGATGGCTTCAAAACTCTGCAGGAAGGGGATGCTGTCGAATTTGAGGTCATCAAAGGTCCGAAAGGACTGCAGGCGGCCAATGTAAGAAAGGTTTGACTGCATTACCCAAAAGCCTCTGGCTTTCAGAGGCTTTTGGGTCTTTGGGTATTCAACGCTTCAGACCGGCTTTCATCGTCCGGAATCTGCGGATGAATGGATTCAATGGAGTAAGGCCATGAAAAAACTGATTTTTATTCTGCTACTGTTCGCATCTTATTCTTTTGCCGGAGATATCCTTTTGCTCAAACATGGGGTGGAATTTGATCACAAGGGGCATCAAACTGAAAAAGTCGGCATCTGTACCGTTTGCCATGACGAACAAATAGGCAAGATTGAGGGGTTCGGCAAAGAGTGGGCCCATAAGCATTGCATCAATTGCCACAACCTGCACAATGAAGGACGTCCTGCAAATTGCGGCGGATGCCATAAGACGATGGGCTTACTGAAGCAATACTAATGGCAAACTCCTCGGGCACCATTATTATCGTCTCACTGTTGCGCCAGAACACCGGCTTCTCGCAAAAAAGCGGCGACGATCCGATAGAATTCTCGCCAGTCCGGCGGAAAATCGTTATGGCCACACGGGAATTCGACCAGGCGGGCGTTGAATGCCTGTCGCTGCAGCAGGCGGCTATGTCCCACCGGCACGATGGTATCGCTGCTGCCGTGGAAAAGAAGAATCGGCTGCCGGTATCCTGCTACGACTGCGGCGTTATCGAATATATCGCGGATGAGAAACCCGGGGGCAAGGAAGCTGCGCGCAAACGGCCTGGTAGAGGTGAACGTTGACTGTAGGATCAGCGCCCTGCTCGGTCGCCTGGCAGCAAGCGCGCAGGCCGCGCCGCCTCCCAGCGAACGCCCGAAGATAACAACCCGCGCCGGGTCGACCTCTTCGCGCTGCAGCACGGCATCATACGCAGCGACAGCGGTCTCGGTAATGCTCTCCTCGGTCGGATTTCCCGTTGAGTGGCCAAAGCCGGGATACTCAACCAACAGCACCCCCATTCCCAATGTAACGAAGCCCTCAAACTGCTCCGGCAGAAAATCGATAACCTCGCCGTTGCCGTGAAAGCAGATCACCACAGGACCGCGCTCCCCCTGATTTCGCTTTAAGGGCGGCATAAACCACGCTGTACCGCGCCCGGTGGCGGTTACGATCGAGATGGGCACAATGCCGGCCGGTGGCGGACCGGTCACAAGTATGGTGCGACCCGGGTAGATAATCTGGCGCTGCAAGGCAAAAACGAGTACGCCGTAGACCGCATAGGCGATCCCCGCGAGTGCGAACAGCTTGAGTAATGGCAGAAAGGGCATGTTTCTCCTCTACCCGAGCATCCCTTTTACAATCACATCCACAGCCTCCTCCGGAGCGAGGCCATGAGCCATGAGAGTCTCCATCTGATGCTTGTCAACACTGCCGATAGCCGCCTCGTGGGTGACCTTGGCCTGCGGGTGAGTGACGCTGACGATCGGGATCGCCTTTGCTACCGCCCGGTCGCGAATGATCTCCATGCAGTCTACGTGTCCTCGGGCCCCGGAGGCATTACCCTCGGTAATCCCGGTTACCTCTGCCACTGCGTCATCCTCGACGGCGATCCTCGTCTTGATAATCCCGCGGGCGTTCTCGCCGTCAAGGACAACCCGCTCCCGAATGCGGATCTCGTCGCTGCCATGCCCAAAGACCCGCGCCGTCAATTCAACCACGGCATCCTCGGCCGCTTCCACGTCATAATCGATAGCAAGACTTCCCACGCGACCGTCGGTGAGGGTGAAATCAGACGTGTACCGACCGCCGCTGCCGATCCTGACCACCGCCTTCGGGATCACTTCGATCCCGCCAAAGGGGCCGTGATAATGACGTTCCTGATACCCCATCGATGCCCCTTCTCCTATCTCAATATGGGCATCCATGATATGCCGTACCCGCTCCGCCTTGGGAAACAGGCAGTGGGCGATGAAACGGGCGGAAGAATTGCGTTCCAGAACAACCTCTATTTCGATCTGCTGTGCTCCCTCCCGATGTACAACCCCGAAGCAGGTATGGACCGGTGTTGTCAGATGTACCCCCTCACGGAGCCTGATCTTCAACCGGACGCCCCCCTCTGTTTCGTCGGCCTCAACCTCGAGTCCCGGCAGACTCCGTGAACTGACAATCCGATTCCCGACCACCACCAGATGTGCGGTTTCAGGATCCGCCAGGATCGCCTCATCACCTCCGGCGGTGCCCAATGCTGACATAAGCTCGTCGAACTCATTCATCGCTGCATACCTCCCCGTCACAGGAAATACATTTTTTACTTTTAAAGTCGGCCGTTACCTGACCGGCATTTCCGGTGCAGACGATCCTGCCGCCGCAGATCTGTGAAGCCCGATCGGCAGCTGCGGCAATCTCATCCCTGTGTGTGATTAGGAGCACCGCGCTCCCCCCGTTCCTTAAATGATCAAGGACCCTGATAATGTCGTCGGTGGAAAGAAGATCAATGCCGGAGTCCGGCTCGTCGAGAATCGCAAGTTTTGGACGCAACGCCAGGATTGAGGCCAGCTCGATCCGCTTGCGTTCCCCGCCGCTTAAGGAGCGGTCCACCATTCGGTCGAGATAGCGGGACGGGTCCAGTCCCACCAACCTGAGAGCTGACTCAGGTCGTTCCGCCACCATTCCGAGCGTGAGGTAATCTCGCACTCGCAGTCCCTCAAACCTGGCCGGTTCCTGCCATGCCATACTGATGCCGAGCTGTGCCCGTTCATGAATTTTCAGATCATTAATCAGGGTACCGGTAAAGCGGATTTCTCCGGAGTCAGGGCTATAGCCCTGACATCCCATGATCAGGCTTGCCAGAGTGCTTTTCCCGGTACCGTTGGTTCCAAGCAGGGCATGCACTTCCCCCGCTACAACAGCAAGGGTCAACCCGGCCAGAATATTCCTCCCAGACACCGTATACTGGATATCGCGCAACTCAAGAAGGGCCATGGAGCATCTCCCGATCGCTGTTGCTCTGCATATCTTCACAGACCGATACCGGCTATGGCGGCACCGCAGTCAGGGCATGCTCCGCTCACTGTTTTGTTGGCGCTGATGTCAAAACCATAGCGCTTGATCAGCAGGGCCGAGCAGGACGGGCAATAGGTGTTTTCGCCCCCTTCACCCGGCCTGTTACCCTCGTAGACATAGCGCAACCCGGCAGCAATGCCGATCTGACGCGCCTTTCGCAGGGTTTCTACCGGAGTTCTGGGGCGGTCGGTTAATTTGTAGGTCGGATAGAAGCCGGTTACATGCCAGGGTGTGTCAACCCCCAGATCGGCAGCGATGAACTCAGCAATGCCACGCAGTTCAGCATCCGAATCGTTCAGTCCCGGGATGATCAGGGTGGTAAGCTCGATCCAGACCCCCTGATTGCGATACTCGATGATTGAATCAAGGACTTCGGAGAGGCGGGCATGGACAACATCACGATAGAACCCCTCGGAAAAGCCCTTCAGGTCGATGTTTGCGGCATCCATAAATGGGGCGATTGTTGCCAGTGCTTCTCTGCTGATATAACCGTTCGTGACGAAGATGTTTTTCAGTCCCGCTTCACTGGCCAAACGGGCAGTATCGTAAGCGAACTCGAAAAAAATGGTCGGTTCCGTATAGGTGTAGGAGATGGAGCTGCAATTGTTAACCACGGCGCGCTGCACGATCTCATGCGGCGCCAGCACGGCACCCCCGACAGGTGCGTTGCGCATAACCTGTGAGATGGAGTAGTTCTGGCAGTGGTAACAATGGAAGTTGCATCCCACCGTGGCAATAGAATAAGAGCTGCTGCCCGGCATCACATGGAAGAGAGGTTTTTTCTCTATTGGATCGACGTGTTCGGCACACACTCTTCCGTAAACCAGACTGTAAAGCGTGCCGCCACGATTCTCACGGACCGCGCAGACGCCGCGGTTACCGTCACCGATCAGGCAGTGGAATCGACACAGGCCACAGCGGACCTGCCCTCCCCCTTCCTGCGTGTAAAACATGGCTTCTTTCATACGTACCTCCCATGAATGCCGTTCGTTCATATAACTGCGACTGATACCGGCAATCATGAGGAAATTGTACTTCGTCCTTTTTTCTTGTCAAGAACTTGTGAAAATTTACTCAGAATTCAGCCTGTAATGTAACAATCTCACCTTGACATCCTGTTGCCTTCGCACCATAACTATTTCCTACATATTTCTTACTACGAAGGAGTTGCCATGGAATCAGCAGCACTCTCCAGCAAGGGGCAGTTCGCGCTCCCCAAGGCCATTCGTACCCGACACCTATGGAGCTATTAAAATGAGCGTAAATACTGTGGCTTTTGTTGCAAAATCAAATACCGGCAAGACTACTCTTCTGGAAAAATTAATTAGAGAATTAAAGCAACGCGGTTACTTGGTGGGTGTTATCAAGAACGATGCACATAAATTTGACATTGATCATCCAGGGAAGGATTCTTACCGACTGACAGCCGCAGGTGCGGACACCATGCTAATTACTTCTTCTGAAAAACTTGCTTTGGTTAAAAAGCATGAAGCCTCACCTTCTCTCGAATATCTGGTAGAGACATATTTCGCGGATATGGATATCGTTCTGGCAGAAGGCTTTAAAATGAGCACTCTGCCCAAAATAGAACTCCACCGCAAAGATAGAAGCCCAACCCTTATCTGCCGTGGAGAAAACGATGACCCAACGCTTGTAGCCGTAGCCAGCGATGAGCCTTTAGATTTGGATGTTCCTGTTTTGGACTTGAATGATGTGAATGAGGTTGCCGATTTTGTTGAACAGCGATTTCTGCCATGCAAAACAGACTCTGCCCTCAAGACATTGGAAGGATAGCGCCGAAATGGTGGCGCGATTCATTGAACAGAATTTCTTACATAAACCGACCTGATAATTGGCACGTCGAACCCTACATCTTCGGCATAAAAACAAACAGGGAAACTGAAAGCAGTGCCAGCACCCACATCCCTGCCTTGACTTCACGCACTCTTCCGGTGCACACCTTGAGCAGCACGTAGGT
>CAJAFV010000054.1 GCA_903939115.1 uncultured Geobacteraceae bacterium | reverse complement strand
CGGGCGCGTGACGGAACAGGGTCAACAGGATGATTTGTTCTGCCATGGTTAACTTGCCAGCGTTTTCTAAATGCCCACATCGCACCGTTAAGTTCGGTAATATCTTGGTCAGATAAAGTCTTGTTCAGTGCGTGCATGGCTGCTTTTCTGGCTTTATCCGCGCAAGCATGGTAATTTTTAGCGACATGAAATCGGTCAACAATCACGATAGCATGCGGTAATGTCTCATAAACTGCGTTGCTATACCCTTCATACCTATCCACGCAAACCCGCTGAATAGTGGCTTTTTGTGGGGCGGGAATGCTGGATAAAAAGGCTTTAACGGTGTCTTTTTTTCGATCGGGTAATACCGCCAATAGGTGCTTATCACCCTGCTCATTAATCGCTGAAATAATGACGACAAAATCCTTATGCCCTTTCTTTAACGCAATCTCATCAATGCCCAATAAGGGGATGGTTTGGATGGTCTGCCAATCCACTTGCCGATTAATATGGCGGTTAATAATACCTTCTACCGCCCCTTCACCGATACCGCGCTTCATACTGACATCGGTGATAGTACCGTTAATCAAATCCCGCAGCAGCCATTGCTCGTAGGCTTTGGTCTGTGGACTTTTGCTGTCATACCAACTGCACGTCTGCGTGGTCGTCGGATGCGTGTCGCAATCAGGGCATTGATAGCGTTTAGGCTTTATTTTAATCCAAACAGAGCTTTCAACTATCGGCAAATGACGTAGTGTACAACCTTGCCGTAACCATATAGTTATCAATCGTTTTGCCACACTGCTGACACGTCGTGCCTTTTAGCGTACTACTGACCGTTAGCACAAATCCTTTTGTGGTTGATGTCTCCACTTTCTCTAGTTTAACATCGGCTATATCTAAGGGGATTTGTAGGTGCATGGCTCTTGGGCTTTGTTATGATGGGTGAAGACGTGATAATACGCTTATTGTCAGGCTAGCACCTATACTATATGTAGTACCTATCCCGCGAAATCGGGAAGAGCCAGATTATTTCGACGCATTGGAAGAGCAATCACTCAAATTACAACGTCGTGTTTCAGATATTGTTCGTCAAATACAGTTCGATAAAAATAGCAGTAAGCCCGCCTTATTCAAGGCATTGCAGTATTATCAAACCCATGAAGGCAATATCGATAAAACTGCCCCGACTGCTTTTTTGAAACCCGAAGAACGCACGGTTTTAATGTCAGCAGAAGGAAAATTCCGACCCTCACTTTATAAAGTGTTGCTGTTTATTCATGTTGCCGAAGCCATTAAATCTGGAGCTTTGAACCTGATTCACTCTGAAAAATATCGCCCACTTGATGATTATTTGATTTCAAAAACCGAATGGGAAAAGCATCGCACTGAGTATTTAGAACGTGCGAAATTAACGGAATTTGTCGATTGCAAAGCGACATTAAATTCCTTCAAATCGACTTTGGATAAAAAATATCAGCAAACCAATCAGAATTTCAAATTGGGCAAAAATCCTTATCTGACGGTGCATAAGGATGGAAAAGTTCACGTTAAAACGCCTAAACAAGAAGACGTTGAATGTCTTCCTCTGAAAACGTTTTTTCCCGCTCGAAAATATATTTCAATGATTGAAATGCTGGCAACCGTTAATCAAGCCACTAAATTTCTGGATGAATTCGAGCATTGGCAACCGAAATATCGACGTGCAAAACCAGCATCAAAAACTTTCTTTGCAGGAATTATGGGTTATGGCTGCGATATTGGTCATCGGAAACTGGCGCAAAT
>CAJAFV010000053.1 GCA_903939115.1 uncultured Geobacteraceae bacterium | reverse complement strand
CGGCCGCCAATGATTTCTTGTGCCTTAACCGGGTTCTCCTTGCGAAGATCCCAGTAATCTTTCGGGACAGGCGTGTTTGTCAGTTCAGTAGGCCCAACACGGAAGCGGTATTTGCTTTCCATTGTCGAACATGAACCAATACCTGTGCCGAGACGCTGACCGGTAGGAGAATAGAGTGTCACTTTGATACGGTATTCTCTGTGTCCGTGCTGCAGGTCGATGGTATCGACTTCAACGTCGTTTGCCAGCCTGAATGTCAACATCAGTTTTTCAGCACCTGGCTTCAAAAGAGCCGGTTTATTGCCACATCCGGGAATTACGCCAAAGTGTTCCCCATTTTTCATTACTTCCTTCATAATGTGTTGAATGAGGTTCACCTGGGATTTCATTTCCGAGATGCTAACAGCGAAACTGGTCAGTGAAGATGGTGCTGCTACCTGCGTAGATGGAGGCGTGTGAGGTTGATTGAATGAAATGATTTGAGCTGCTGCAGTCATGGTCTCTCTCCTTTTTTGAGTTTGTACTCAAACAGTGAAGACAAACCTTCCCCAGCAGGGTTTGGTTGTCTCCCTGTCGAGGTGGTGATTGATTATGCAGCTGTCAGTTACTTTGGTGGAGGTGATAGTGGCCAGTCATCGTCATCAAATGGCATCGAATGATCCTCATGAACGGGAGATGACTCGATCTGTTCATTAGTAGCTCCATATTTTCCTCCCAGCATGAGCATTTTTTCGCCGACAACTTCTGTTGTGTAACGATCTTTGCCGGTTTTGTCCTGCCACTTGCGAGTTTTGAGTTTCCCTTCGAGATAGACACTTTTCCCTTTTGTCAGATATTCACCAGCTACTTCAGCGAGTCTGCCGTAAAGGATGATGGTGTGCCATTCTGTCCGTTCTTCCCATTCGCCACTTTTGTTTTTTACTTTCTCACTGGTTGCAAGTGATAAAGATGCCACTGCTGTTCCTGTTGTTGTAAACCTGATTTCAGGGTCACGACCAAGGTTACCGATGAGTTCAACTCTGTTTAAACTTGCCATAATACTGCCTCCTTGTTGGATTTCCCAAGATGTGAAGACAATTGCCTATCCCTTAAAAGGAGAGAACAAAGTGTCTCCCTGTTGGGATGTGGTGGATTCCGTCGCTTGTAAGGCTTGTCACGGATTTGGATAATAAAAAACCCGTTCAGGCTTTTGCCGGAAGGGGTCGATTATTCGTGTAATATGTGTCAGATTTTGCACGTACCGGTAGTGTCGTGATTTAAGTCATTTTACCCAAACGACTATCGGAAGAACGCATACTGCTGTTCAACCGTAAATACATCTGAAAGGGGCAAGATGGCCTGATCTTTCAGAACGTTCATCCCATGTCTGAGGAAATTCTTCCAGGACTACAACCTGTGAAGTCTAACCGTGGCAAAGCCGACGGATTCTCTAAAAAGAGTATAAAATATCTGTTAATCGTGCGTATTCAATTTAGTTTATTCAAAAAACCCTGCGTTATTCAGCAACTAATGCGGAGGATTGCTCTGCCTTCGCCGGCTTTGATTGATTCTTTGTCTCTGCGGCATCCCTGTTTTTGGAAAAGGGATTACTATACCCGCGTGGCGGAGTATAGTCCCATGCCATCACTTTACTGATTTCAGCGTTCAGAATATTGAGTTGTTCCTTTAGAGACCGGTGTCGTTCATAAAAGCCTTGTGCCTGTTCAAAAGAGATCGTTCTTCCCACTTTCATGCGCATCTGGTATATGAGGTTGTCGCTGGAACGAAGAAGGGTGATGAACTCGCCCGTATCTACGGTGGTGCTTTTAAGATATTGGGTATTGGGATCTTTTGCTTGTTCGAGCTTGTCCTGCAGCCATTGTTCCGGTGTTTTCTTTGGCCTGCCTTTCGATGACTGTTCCTGTTGCGTCGGCTGTATACCCTCGATGCCAGCCGATTGTTTGGTTCTTCCATTCTTGTTCGCCATAAATTCCTCCTGTAGTGATTAGAATTTCCCTGCCGCACGCATGGCAACTCCGCTACCAAAGCGTTTGGATAATTCGTTAAAAACCGTGTCATCGAATCTCTTCATATTTTGCACAATAGCTTCTACCGCATTTATTTCCGCTGCTACGCTCGCATATTCGGAGCGAGCGCTGGAGACCAGTTTCAGAGTGTTTTCCTCCAGCATATCCACCAAAGCCATGCCGCCTTCGAGAATTTCCATTTGACACGTTTCAGGTGACGACCCTGATTTATTATCCTTCTGCGTAGACCTGATATGACGTGCCAGCTCATTGAGTTGATAGGTGCGTCCCAACAGATCTGAAAGCATATAGAAGCTGAAGGCTTTTGCTGTCACTTCTGACAATTTCCCAATAACTTCCGTTTCTGTATTGGTTGCAACGGCATTTTTTAGAATCAGGGATACAGACATCGGCGTTGCTTGAAGAAACGCTTCTTCCGTGGCGGTTAAGGCGGTTTTGCTTTTAATCTTTGTAGCGATTGATTGCATATTATTTGATACAAACGTAATCAGGTTCTTGTTGGTGTCTGAAATAGTTGTACAGGCTCCGCCAAGCGAATCTCTCCCCTCTGCAGCTCCTGTCAAAAACGAGTCATAGTTTTTATTTGCATCACAAGGGGGGATATATTTTGCCGAATAGGTTGTGCCGGTAGAAGACGGGTTGCTGATAATGACATCCCCGATAAAACCTCTCATCAGCTTTGCATATTCACTACTCATCCCTTTCTTGCTCGCCAGGTTTTCCAGAACAGATCCGCTGCCGAAAATCTGGATAATTTCAGCCGGGCAACCAGCAGTCGCCCCTGATGCTGCCTGGTTTATGGCGTTTACACCTGGAGGAGGAGCGGCGCCGAGAAAACTTTTCCCCAAGCTCTCAAATGATTTGCTGACATCTTGATACAAATCTTTTGCACCGCTCGATACCATAAAGTCTGTCTGTGCCGTCTTGATCTCAGCCTGCATGGCTCCATTCATTACAGAGGAGAACGGACTGGCTGCGGTTGCCACTAATGCTTTGGCGGCCTTACAGTCGTTAAGTTGCAGGCCATTGAGGCGATCAACGATTGCTTCAAGCGTATTTATGGTATCTGCAACCTGCGGGGCCAGCGTTTTCAGTGCGATATCAAAAGCTGCTGCCGGTGCTGCTGCAAGTATGTTTTGGAGTTTCTGGACAAGATAATCGGTATTCATGAACGAAAATCCGCCCATAAACATATCAATGCCACCGCAACCGGATTTAAGTTTAGGCAGTGAGGCTGATACCAGAAAATCGTTGCTGTTCGGCCACCGGGCGGAAAAACTGCCACCGGTATAGTAGCCGCGTTTCGAGCCCTCATAATAGCTGGGAGACGTAGAGCTTTTTTGCTGAATCCAGTCATCAACCCAGCCACCAGACCATGAAACTGTCGGAGACAGTGCCATTGACAGTGCGAGGCTGACCGCTGTGGTTTTGAATAGTATTCCGTGCTTCACACCGTTCTCCCTTGGTAAAGATCTAAATTCGTCATCTTCGCTTTTTGATGTCATATCCCCCACCTCTCTGGAAGTCATACAAGGAATACTCTTCAGGGGTGATCTCGCCCTTCAGCAACCGGACAGCCCGATACGTCTTGTCCTCGATTTCATCTGCTGATATGACTCCTGCAGACACCGGAAAATAGTCCTGATTTCCTTTCTGAATGAGAATGATCGTTGGCGTGATTTCCACGTTGAATTTCGCGGCCAGGGCCGGATTTTCATTAATATTGACCTGTTTGACCGTCCAGTTGCTTGTTTTGGTGAACCAGTCAAGGATTTTTGACTGTTCATCGCAATAGCTGCAATCAGGGCGACTGAAGTAAACCATCGCAAATTCATCTCTGGCTTCCTGAAGTTTCCGTTGCCTCTCGTCTGCTATCTGTGATACGCGGGCCAGGTTGCCGGGTGTGGTGATCGGGTAGTCCTTCTTGGTGGTCAATTCCGGGTATTTCTGCCAGACGTATTGCGCAACGTTTGTGAAAGCAAGGGCCTTCTTCCTGGCAATTTCCTGTACCTCGTAATACTCTTTCACGTTTCCTTCGGTCGGTGTTTGTACCGCCTTTTTTTTCACCGTATCAGCAAAGTCCCTGAACTGATCAGGATGCATATTCCACATTTGATCATAGGTGAAATCCTTGAAGGTCGGTGACTGTTTGGGCTTTTCAGTGCTCTTCTCTGCCTCAGTGGTCTCCGTTTTCTGCTCCGGTTTTTCGTACCACCACCAACCCTTGCCAGAGTCAGAGTAATAGCCGGCATGAGACGTGCCTGCAAAAAACAGGATGATCGCGAAAACGGCAAGATTCCCCCTGATCATTTTCCTGCCTCTTTTAACTTGATTTCCTTGACGAGCTTTTTAAGGATTGCCGGTTTTGTACTCTCAAACTCTGAGGGTAACACTCCAAAAGCAGACGCTCTGAATGGGATGAGCGACCAGGTGCTGACTTTGTCATTGTCGCTGATTACGGCTGTTTTGATGGTATAGTAACTCTTCGCCATCATCTCTATTGCTGTTGCGTCTTTTGTTTTGCCGAGATTCCATACGACGGTGAAAATGAAGTCACGTTTTGCCGCTTCATCACCAGCGGCGGCCAGGATAGTCGCATCACGACCAGCGCAGGTTTCCTGAATTGCATTCCAGAGCCCCTCTGGTCTGACATAAACCATTCCATTAGGCATAGAAACCGCCAGCCACTGGACACCCGATGCTGTCCGATCTACCTGATTAACCTGTCGTTTGATCAATGCGAGTATATTGTCAGCGTCGTACCAAGGCCCTAGTGATACCGTTTTCGGCTTGTATTTTACCTTTGGCTCGCTGCCAAGCGGATGATCCGTCGCTTCATTTTGGTTCGTCTGATCGTTAGGAGGCGGGGCTTGTGCCGGTTCAGAGGGTATGGGAGGGGCCGGGTTTGATACCACTTCCTCTTGTGTCTCTTCCGCCTGGGCATCATGATCCGCTTTCTCTTCTTCGGTCTCATCAAGCTCAATTTCATCAATGTCTGTCAGCTCCATGCTACGGCTGATAATCGCACCAAGTTCGTCGCTACGAACTTCCTGGTCACATTGTTTCAAAGCTACCGCCAGCGGATTGCTTGGACTCATCTGATGATGACCGCGTATGATTCGATCCAGCTCGTTCCGGTTTGCCAGCGAGGTATATTCCGGGATACTTGCCAGGACGATGAGAGAAATCTGCGGGTGGTCGCCTGTCGAGTAATACTGGCTGTGATGCCTGGGGATTTTTCCAAGATCATGGCCCAGGGCTGCAATTAAAACCGTTGGTAACAGTATTTCTTCACTGGTAATGCTGATAAATTTGTAGGCAACTGCCAGTGAGTGCATATACAAGGGAACCGTTGCCAGTTGCATGAATGTGCTATCGCCGTAGTCAGTATCCGGATCCTTTATTTTATTGCTGCCGCGTACTACCGAAGAGCACATTCCCTCGGTATCAAGCATTTTCAGAATTTTTGTGATGACGCACTTTCTTGCTCCGTTGATAAGCCGTTGCGGCTCTACGATGTCATTGTAGAACCGGGTGATTTCTTCATGGGTGAATGAGGGCTTGGCAACGGTCATATCTTGTATCTCCTCGCCTGCCTGTTCCCGCCAGATCTTGGCTATTGTCCTGAAGTTGATGACGTCACCTTTCCAGACGCTTGATACATCAACGAGATCCGCCTGCAAAACGCCTTCATCATCAGGCGGAAATGACAGGAAAAATGGCAGCAAATCATCTAATTCCGACGCTTCTGTATCTGATAGTTTGGTGAACGACCATATGCCATAGCCAACCATTACTGTGCCGAGCAGGCCGCAGACAAAAAGCAAGGTATTCACTTGGCAGTTCCTGGTTTGCGTTCGGGGTTGGCCGAGGGGAATATTATCTTCATGGTGGGATCCTTTGCCTCCAGAGTCTTCCCCTTGTATCTCCCTGAATATGTCAGCATGTAGAATTCACGAGGCTGCAGGCTCAGGATGTCCTGTGCATCAAGAACGTCCTTTTCCTCCTCCCGGGTTGTCACCTGGTTTGAACCATAAATTCCAGTCAGCTTTTTGTGCTTACCAAAGTGCCGCACAACGTATTCAGAGGTTTCAGCGTCGGAACAACGCATGAATATCTTCGTATTGGTATTATCGAGGATTGATTTGCCAAATTCCTCACCTACAGCCGCATAAATCTGGTTTACCGATTGGGCAAAGGCGTGAACCATTACGTCAGCGGAACCTGCTTTGGCAAACAGATCTTCTATCCCTTGATAAAAAAGGCTTTGCGCTTCATCAATGTAGATTGCAAGTGGTGGCGAAACCTTCTGCCGGTCTGAAAGATAGACCCTGCCAATAAATGACTGAATCATTGAGAGAAGCACTTTGCCAAGGGTTGTAGCAGCCTCTCGGGTTATCATGGTCCCGGTATGCACAATCATGATGACTTTTTTTCCCTCTTCAAGTTGGCTCATGAACCTGTTACTGTCAGCTTGACCGATGATTTTACCGATGTTACCGGAGGAAAGTTCCATAAGGCAGGTACGGAGTGTGGATGAAACCTTCGAGTAGTATTCCTGGGGAGATTCGAGGATGTCCTGAAGCATTCCTGCTGTCAGTTTCGCCTCGTGTGTACCGATTTCATTTAAGATCCCCACGGTCTCTTCAAGCTTGGAACGCCGAATGCTTTGGCGGATCGAGTCCATGTTTTGAGAGGGCAATTTCCCTTTCCATTTGGCGATGATGATATTTGCGGTAATTACGGCTGTAGTAATCTCTTTGGCAATGTTTCGGTAAAAGGGTTCCTTACCACCCTGTATGCCTGAGACAATATGGCCTACCAGTTCATCAGGCATGAAGTAATACGCCATCGGATCAACTACGGCTGAGTATTCAGGAAAGATCGGGGTGACGAGCATGAGATCATCAAGGCGTTGCGCTTTCCTGGCAACTTCAACGATTTTGGTGAATATCTGCTGGTCCCCTTTTGGGTCAAAATACACGACACTGTTGCCTTTCATTATGTCCTGTTCAATCAGGTTCTCACACAGACGGGTCTTACCGACTCCCGTTGTGCCGAAAACAAAGGTATGGCGTTTCCGGTCAGAATCTGGGATTGAAATGGGAACCATTTTTGTTGGATGTTCCATCTGCACACCCGTCCCAATATTGGTGATAAATCCGGTGGGTTTATTTTTTGATAAAAACTTGAACATGTTCTTTTAGTTCCTTTCCAACGGTATTGATTGCAGATTTAGGAATGCGTTGTGGTGTTACTATTTCGCTAAATCCACCGGCAATCCGTCGTTGGCATTTTATTCCTGCCACCCCGGTCAGTTGATAGAGTAAGCGTGCCGGCAAATCCCGTGACGTTCTGTTCAAGACTATCCTCACTCTGGCGAATGCCCTGCCTGCAATTGGCCGAACACTGGTTACGAGGAACTTTTTTGTATCTCCTATGCGATAGAGGCTGCGCTCGTGAGGCGGCTGATATGTCAACGGGCACTCTCCGAGAAGTATCACCCTATTCACGAGATCATCTATTTCCAGCATTACAAAGAGGACATGGTTATTGGCAATCCGGCTGATTGTTCCGGTGATGACTTGTCCTTGTAACTCACGCATCGAGTGGTATTCGTTGATTGCCTGGCGCTTCTGCAATTCCAGCTCAACGTTGTAACTGATAGCTCGTCTCAACTTCTTTGAGATACTTCCCACTTCAATTGTCATCGGATCATATAAACCCATCACTGCTGTTACGTGCAGCTGGCCTTCTTGTATCCGGCAGATTACTGGCGACCGGTATGCTTTCGTCAGGGTGCAGGTTATAGCGGTCTCTACGGCATCCAGGACTATCGGTTCAGGCAGACTGTATTTGTGTGTCAGTTTATCTGAAAGTAGTTCCACCGAAGACCTCATCCCATGGGGTAACAGTCGTTATAGCGCTCGTGTTACTGGCAAATTGCTCTTGCCGCCGGGCCGGTTTCTGTTCTCCAACACCGTGTCGCTGTATGACACGAAAAACCTTGGCGGCGTACTTGTCTCCCTTGGACGGTGTGCGTGAGTTGTAACAACCAACCGCACGCCAGGTGTTCCCATAATCCTGAATACAT
>CAJAFV010000052.1 GCA_903939115.1 uncultured Geobacteraceae bacterium | reverse complement strand
TCCCATCAGTTCGGGCGGCACCCCTTTGACCGCAAAGGCAACAAAACGGGCCAACGCCTTTTTGCCGATCTTTGTAAGGTAATCCTCGGAAACGACCAACACCGCCGCGGCGCCATCGGTCATCTGGGAGGTGTTCCCCGCGGTAACCGTGCCGGTCGCCTTGAAAGCCGGTTTCAGTTTTGCGAGAGCCGCAGTCGTTGTGTCACTGCGCACACCGTCATCGATATCGGCCAGCTCTTTACTGCGCTTCATCTTTCCGTTGACTAATACACAGTTCTCAATTTCCACCGGGATAATTTCATCCTTAAATTTACCGGCCGCAATGGCTGCGGCGGCCTTGGCATGACTGGCAGCCGCAAAGGCGTCCTGCTGCTCCCGGGTAATGCCGTATTTTTCTGCGACAAGCTCCGCCGTTATACCCATGGAAGCGAATGCTTCCGGCCAGCTGGCCATCAGAGAGGGGTTGGCGCTGTATTTGCCACCACCCATCGGAATCATGGTCATACTCTCGGCGCCGCCGGCGATGATGCAGTCGGCAAATCCGGCCATAATCCGCTCTGCAGCAGTCGCTATGGTCTGCAGGCCGGAGGAGCAGAAGCGGTTAACCGTCTGTGCCGGGACCTCAATCGGCACGCCGGCCTTCATTGCCGCCACGCGGGCAAAGTTCATCCCCTGCTCCGCTTCGGGGAAGGCACAGCCAATAATGATGTCTTCGACGTCATGCGGATTTATGCCGGTTCTCTCTAATAGCCCCTTGATGGCAGCAGCAGCCAGATCGTCAGGCCGGACATCTTTCAATGTGCCCTTTTTTGCGCGGCAGCCGGGGGTGCGGTAGGCGGCCAGGATATATGCGTTTCTCATGTGTTCCTCCATTAGTGGTGTGCATTCTTCCCCTCCCTTGACGGGAGGGGACCGAGGGGTGGGTGAGGCTGATGCTTGAGTAGTACGCCCCAGCTTCCCCCACCCCCTAACCCCCTCCCGCAACCAGAAGTAGGTGCCTTAGGCAGTGGAGGGGGACAATATTCCCTAATTTCGCAGCGGCTTCCCTTTTTTGAGCATGTGCTGAATGCGCTCCAGAGTCTTCTTCTGGCCGCAGAGGCGCACAAAAGCCTCCCGCTCCAGATCCAGCAGGTACTCCTCGGTGATCAGGGTTCCGGCAGGGACGTCCCCGCCGGTGATGACATCGGCAACCATGCCGGCGAGAAACTGGTCATATTCGGAGATGAAGCCGCCTTGCTGCATATTCCAGAGCTGTGATTTAATGGAGGCGGCAACGCCACGACCGGGGGCCTTCAAGCCTGTCAACGGCTGGCCGGGGCGATAGTTGGCAGCCAGCGAGATCGCCTTCAGCTTGGCGTCGTGAATGCGTTTATCGATATCCATCGTGATGGCGTCACCCTGGCGCAAGAAACCCATCGGCCCAAGCTCTGCAGCCGACATGCTGACTTTTGCCATTGCAATATTCATGTAGTTTTTGAAGATGAACGGGGTTGCATCCATGTCGTATTTCTCGGCCAGCTTGATGGCGCGAATCGCCATCTCCTTGGTGCCGCCGCCGGCCGGAAGCAGGCCGACGCCCAACTCCACGAGGCCCATGTAGGTTTCGGCGTGCGGAATAATCGCATCGGCATGCAGGCAGGTTTCGCAGCCGCCACCCATAACCAGGTTGTGCGGCGCGGCCACGACCGGGATCTTGGAGTACTTGATCGCCATCATCGCCTTTTGGAAACCCTTGACCGTCAGGGCAATTTCGTCATATGCCCCTTCAGCTATCGCCATAACCAGCAGCATCAAGTTGGCACCGGCTGAAAACATGGTTCCTTCGTTGGCAATAACCAGGCCGACACCATCTTCTTCGGTCCGTTTTACCGCCTTGTGCACCATAGAGAGTATTTCGCCGCCGATGGCGTTCATTTTGGTATGGAACTCAAGGCAGAAGACACCGTCACCAAGATCAATTACGGAAGCGCCGCTGTTCTTTTCCACTACCTTGTTGTTTCTCTTCAAGATAGAAAGGCTGACGTGCCCCGGTTTCTGGGGTACTTCGCGGTATTCGCCGTCAAAAACGCTGTAGTAGTAATTGCGGTCTTCCTTGAATATATAGAAACGCTCGACTGTTTTCAGTCCAACCGGAACCGTGATCCCGTCCTTCTCAGCCCGCTCGACAAAATAGGCGACACCGATCGCATCGAGCATCTCGAACGGACCAAGTTCCCAGTTGAAGCCCCACTTCATGGCATTGTCGATGTTGACGATATCGTCGGCTATTTCCGGAATCCGGTTGAAGGTATAGATCAGCGTGTCACGCAGGTTGGCCCAGGCAAACTGTGCCGCCTTGTCGCGCCCCGTGACGAGCGCCTGCAGACGCTTTGCCGGATCTTCAATCGATTTTGCCGCTTCTATGGAGGCGAACTTGGGCCGCTGCGACGGTGCATATGCTCCGGTTTTATAGTCGTAGTAGAAAAACTCCTGCCCCTTCTCTCCTTTGACTTTCTTGAAAAAGCCCTGCCTGCTCTTATTGCCGAGCAGATCTTGTGCCACCATTTCTCCGACAAAATCAGGGAATTTGAAAATATCGCGCTGCTCATCATTGACCAGCAGTTCGTAGGAGTTATTGGCCACGTGCAGGAGGGTGTCGATACCGACCAGGTCAGCGGTGCGGAAGGCCGCACTCTTGGGGCGAGCGGTGGCCGGGCCGGCGATGGCATCGACCTCTTCAACGGTCATATCCATTGCCATCATGGTGCGTACGCAGTTACAGATCGCGTAGACCCCGATGCGATTGGCGATGAAGTTGGGGGTGTCCTTGGCGTAGACAATGCCTTTGCCAAGCCGTTTGGAGATAAAGTCGGCCATAAAGGCGGTGACCGCCGGGTCGGTACAGGAGCAGGAAACGATCTCCAACAGGCGCATATAGCGCGGCGGGTTGAAAAAATGCGTGACCAGAAAATTCTTGCGGAGATGTTCCGGCAGACATTCTGCCATCTCGTTGACGGACAGACCGCTGGTGTTAGTTGAAAGGATTGCCCCCTCTTTGAGGTTCGGTACAACCTTCTCGGTAAAGAGTTTCTTCTTGATCGCCATGTTTTCGATGACGACCTCAACAACCCAGTCGCACTCCTTCAGCTTTCCCATATCATCATCAAAGTTTCCAACCTGGATGTTATCTGCATAGCCCGGGAGAAAGAAGGGGGCCGGTTTCATCTTTATCAGCCCGTCTCGTCCGGCGGTCGCGATACGATTACGCACCCTGCTGTCGGTTATAGCAAGGCCGGCCGCACTCTCGGCATCGGTCGGCTCGCGAGGCACGATATCGAGAAGAAGCACCTGCATTCCGGCATTGGCGAGGTGTGCGGCGATAGTTGCCCCCATCACCCCCGCGCCCAGCACTGCTACCTTGTTAATCTGTTTCATCTCTTTCCTCCCTGTCGGAATTAATTGCTATGGTCAATGTACATATCTTCTATGCGATGCTTGTATTTTTCATAAATAATCTTACGTCTCAGTTTCAGGGTCGGGGTCAATTCACCCCCCTCAATGGAAAAATCATGTGGCAGCAGCACAAACTTCTTGATGGTTTCATACGGCGCCAGGCGGCTGTTGATATCGGCAAGCCGCTGCTCGAATAATTTCTGAACCGGATCATGCATGACGAGATCATCCAGTTCGAAATAATGGATGTGATGCTCTTTGGCAAATTCCAGCAGACGTTCGATATTCGGGACAATCAGGGCGGTAATATATGGTTTGCGATCGCCATGGACAAACGCCGAGGAGACGTACTTATCCATCTTCAATTCATTCTCTATCGGCTGAGGAGCAATGTTTTTGCCCCCTGCGGTAATAATGATCTCTTTCTTCCGATCGGTGATAAACACGAAGCCCTCGTCGATATGTCCGATATCACCGGTTTTGAGCCAGCCGTCCTGGAAAACTTCAGCTGTCGCTTCCGGGTTGTTATAGTACCCGAGCATGATCTGCGGGCCCTTTACCAGGATTTCGCCATCAGCGGCAATTTTTAACTCGGTCTCTGGCAAAGGAAACCCGACCGAGCCGAAGCGGATATGGGCAAAATTATTGAACGATATGGCCGGACTGGTTTCGGTCAGGCCGTATCCCTCGAAAATCGGGATTCCGATGACCCAGAAAAATTCATTGATATTTTTGTCCAGAGGGGCACCGCCGGAACAGAACAATTTCATCCTGCCACCGAATCTTGCCCGCACCTTACTGAAGATAAGTTTGTCTGCCAGAGCATATTTAATGTTAAGCAGTGAGGAGGGGTGTTTATGTATATACGTTGCGGCAACATACTGTTTGCCGACTTCAACCGCCCAGTGGAAAAGGGCTTTTTTGACTGACGGCATCTGGTGAGCATTCTCAAAAATCCGGTGATAAATTTTTTCAAACAGCCGCGGTACACTCACCATAACGGTCGGCTGTATTTCCATCATGTTTTCCGGCACTTTTTCAATGCTGTCGGCAAATGTCAAAAGAGCGCCGTTACGTATCGTCATGTAGTAGCCGGCGGTCCGTTCAAGAATGTGGCTCAACGGGAGAAAGCTCAGCACGACATCGTTCTCATTGATCGCGCCGCTCTGTTCAGTCATGTATCTGGTGTTGGTCAGAATGTTGTTGTGGGAAAGCATGACCCCTTTCGGTACTCCGGTAGTGCCCGATGTGTAGATCAGCGTCAGCATATCTTCCTGCTTGATCAGGTCGATTTTTGCCTCAATTTCCTTCTTCTCTTCCGGCGTTATTGGAGAATCTATCTCGGAGAGCTGATAGAAGGTGGTGACAGGCAGTCCCGGGTCTCCTAAAAACCGTTCGAACGAAACGACCAGCTCCACCCCCGGAATTGCTGCCCTGACTTTGAGCAGCTTGCCGTATTGGAACTTTCCGGACACAAAAACAATTTTAGCGCCCGAATGGTTGATCATATATTCGATCTGTTCGGGAGTGTTGGTTGGGTAAATCGGTACGGTAACGCTGCCGGTACAGAGAATTCCCATGTCAGCGATAACCCAGCCGGCGCGGTTTTCCGAGAGGACGGCAATCCGGTCTCCCTGCTTGACACCCATCTTGCCGAGTCCCCGTGACACCATCAACGCCCGTTCGTAGTACGCGGCGTATGTCAGGGTAACAAACGCCCCTTGCTTCCGGTACTTGAGAGCCAATCTGGAGCTGAATTCCCTGGCGTTGCTCCTGAGCATGTCAGGTACAGATCGGTACATTGGGTTGCCCATGTTTCACCTCCGGATGTTTTCTGTGATAACAGGCTATATATACTTGACGTTCATGTCAAGTATAATTTTATTATATTCTCGCTGATTTTTATGAGTAATACTATTCATAGCACCTTTCATTCAAAATTCAATAGCGTGCCGTATTATGTGAGATGAACATCTGTTGCTATGGGCGGTATCTGCCGGTATGTGGGCTTTAACGGCACAGATGTACCGCCGTTTTTTAAATATGTGCGGCGCATTTTTATTGTTGACACGTGTGTTAAGGTGGAATAGTTTGTCTGAAAAATACTGTTCTAAAATCAAAATATATGGCAGGATTGCGCACAATTAATTATGAAACAGCGTTCAAGAAGTCTTCGAAACCACATATTGTCAATGAGAGTCAGCAACGTTGAATGGGGGTGATTCAGGATTGCGCAGATCAGAGAGGCGCACGCGTGTCAGAGGTCATGAGGGATGCATTGCTATTGTACATGCAGCGAAGGGTAGATCATCCATACGAAAAGGAGTGTTGAAATGAAAAACAAACTGGTAGCGACGTGTATGCTGGCAACTCTGGCGGGGACAGCTTCTCTGGCTGTGGCAGCAGGACTGAAAGTAAATGAGCAGGGAGCGAAAGCTATGGCGATGGGGAATGCCTTTACTGCACAGGCTGATGACCCCTCGGCACTCTTCTATAACCCGGCCGGTATATCCTTCCTGAAGGGAACCCAGGTCAATCTCGGCTCAACCACAATTTATGTGCCATCTACCGAGTTCCACGGCACGGCCCCCCTCAGCGGCACCGCCCCGACCGGTGTCGGCTCGACATCGATATTCGAAAAGTCAAAAGAGGACATTTTCATCGCCCCCGCTTTCTACCTGACGCACTCTTTTGAAGGGCAACCGGTTTCAATCGGTTTAGCGGTAAACGCTATTTATCCTTTGGCAAAAAGCTGGGATGACAGCAGCGCTTTTCGTGCTGAAATTATGAACATCGCGGTAAAGCCGATCAACTTTCAGCCTACTGTCGCATACCGTTTTGATGACTGGAACCTTTCAGTGGCCGCCGGACTCGACGTTACGTATGCGATTGTCACCATGCAAAAAATGATTTACAAACCGGATCCATCAGTCCCCAACACAGCCTATGAGCTGGGTAGTATGGGGCTTGACGGAACCGCCACTGATGTTGGCTGGAACGCCGGCCTGAAATGGAAAGCGCTGCCGAACCTTTCTTTTGGTGTTGCCTACCGGAGTGAGATCGATCTCAAAATAAAAGGTGATGCGAACTTTCTTGCAACTTCACCCGCCGGTTTTAACATTATCGGTATGACAACCGGCGCGACCTCGCCCTATTCCCGAGCTCGTGCCTCCTCGACGGTCTCCTCCACAATTACGCTTCCGGACAGTCTGGCTCTCGGCGTTGCCTGGCAGCCGAACGACAAACTGACCGTTGAATTGGATGCAGAACGAACCGGTTGGAGTTCGATGAAAAAACTGGAATTTAATTATGCCAGCCCACAATTTTCCAACTTTAATAACAAACCAAACAGTAACCCCAAACCTCTTAATTGGGAGGATGTCTGGTGTTACAAGATTGGCGGGCAGTATTCACTGACTAAAAATCTGGATCTCCGAGCTGGCTACATGTACGACAAAAATCCCATTCCTGATTCCACTCTCGGGCCGGTACTCCCCGACTCAGACCGCCACAGCTTCAGTATCGGTCAAGGTTTCCACAACGACATGTTCGCGCTCGACATTGCCTATATGTGGACCCACTTCGTCGACAGAACGGTCCATAACCAGAACATGGCTGAATTATCTGGAGCAAACGGCACCTACAAGAGTGATGTTCATCTCTTCGGCGGATCTATCACCGTCAAGTTTTAGAGAGTTGTTATTTCAGGCAAGTTCAACCCGTTATTATTTTATAAAACCAGAGAGGTAATACCATGAATACACGTATGATGAGACTTCTGTTATATCTCGGCTTCATTCTGGTGACAGGCTGCTCCAGCTCGGATCCGTCAGGCACCAACAGCCCCAGCGACGTCAGTAACGGCAACGCTGCGATATTTGATCCCACAACAGGTGCCGTACCGCTACCTAACGTTCTTGCTACCGCATATTATATTGATCCGCTGACTCAGGATGCGAAGGGCAATCCTGTCGCACGGGCCGCCAACAGTTATATGAACCCTTCCGAAGCGCTGAATTATGTAAATGTGCACGAGGTGGGCAGTACACACGCCGTTTCTGGTGTTAATGCTCCGATTTACATAAGATTTTCAAGTCCGGTTGACGCTGCCACGGTTACAGTCACTAACATTAAAGTGTTTGAGTTGTCACCGGACAGCGCGGGCACAGAAAACAATTCTCTTGGTTTTGCAGACATTTCCCGAATGTTTGAATACAGATACGCCCCCGGGAGCACGGATTTGTTCCTCTTTCCGAATTTTCCTCTCAAACACGCTACACGCTACCTGTATGTCGTAACCAACGGGGTGCTGGACGCCTCGAGTGAAAAACCGATCATAAGCTCTCCCTATTTTGATATTCTCAAATCAAAATATGAACTTGTAGGGCCGTTTGCGGGACTGGAAGCTATAAGGAAGGATACGCTTGTAGACTCAACCAAAGTGCAGGATAATACAACAAACCCCGTAAAATTTTCAGGTTATGCCAAAGTGATGGATGATCTGATCAAAAAAACTTCCGATACCAAGATTACAAGTCGTGCCGAGATCGCGCTAATGGGGCGTTTCAATACTACCCTGGCCGGATTTGTTCCGAGGCTGAAAACTGGCAACGCCTCAACTGATTTTGTTGTCTCCAATTTAATGCCGGTTGAAAGTGCTCTGCGGGCTTTTGCTGCGGGTGGACTGCCTGGTGGCTTTACCGGCAAGAGCTGGTCTAATAGCATCGGCACAACGACCACACTCACACCTGCCGCTTTCTGGACCGAGGCGGGCTCACCAACGGCTGTGTCTTCTACCGTAAGCAAAGTAATAAAGGGGGCGATTAACAGCGGCCAGCTTTCGATAGACCCTGTAGTAAAAAATTCAAATCCAGCCAGCATTGATCTGACAGGCGTCACGTTAGGTGGGCTGCCTGCCTTTAATCCTGCTGCTGGTGTTACTCAGGCGTTCCGGGATGCGACAGGTGCCTTGACCGGTTATTATCACACCGCCAGCACTGTTCCTTTCGTGTACGTAGTGCCGACCGGCACCGCCCCGGCAGGAGGCTGGCCGCTGGTCATCTTCCAGCACGGTATCAATGACAAGAAAGAACGGGTGACTGAATTGGCCGGGCCATTGACAGCAAACGGCTATGCTGTCGTTGCGATAGATCTTCCTCTCCACGGTGCGTCAGCTGTGCACCCACAGGCATATTGGGGACTCGACTTCATGGCGCTCGGTGCACCGCTGGCAGCCCGTTCTAATATGCAGCAGGGCGCGTTCAACCTCAACCGCCTTGAATTTACACTGCTTGGCGGCGGCTTCGCCGTGCTGGGTGCGGATGCTCCTAACCGGACCACAGTTAAACCGAAGTTCGTCTCCCTCAGCCTGGGATCATTTGTAGGTGCTTACTACCTGGCCGGTAATACTACCCTCTCCACAACCGGCTATCCGTACACCCAGTCAACCCTTGACAACGACATGAGAGGGGTCCTGAATGTCCCTGGTGGGCGTCTGGCATACCTGCTGCTGGACAGCACCAACTATGGTCCGGCCGCAGTCGCAGGGCTGGCTGGTGCGGGCATAGTCGCAGGAACACCGACCTTTAACAATTTCTGGCAGGCAACTCAGTCTATTATCGACCCGGTTGACCCTGCGACCATGACGACCCCGTTGGCGCCAGGTCTCCGGTCCCGTCTCTCCGGGCGTATAGCTATTCAAGAGGCGGTTGGCGACAAGTCTGTACCCAATCAAAATACCCGCTACCTCGGTAACGCTTTGGGCGGGCGAGAGCTGTTGGGTTCGGCCGGTGCCGCTGTAGCACCCGGATTCAAGCAGCTTGGGTATAACGGGGGCACTGCTCCTCGCATTCCAGCCACGTTCTTATATACCCTGACAGCAGGTGCTCCATCACCAAAAGTTGACTTTGCAGCGTCATCAGCAACAGCAGTCACGCCTGTTGAAGGCTACTTCCAGTTTGACCAGACGGGCTTAAGCCATGAGTTTCTGCTGGATCCGACAGGGTCTGCCACGGCAACGAAATATGCTCAGGATCAAATGCTTTACTTTTTGAATAAAGGAATTGTAGCAGATCCTTCGGTACTCGCACTGCCGTAACCGGATGAGGTAATACTTGGATACCAGGTATTTTCACAGCACGCTACAGCATGGAAGGCGGGGCCCAGGTCCCGCTTTCTTCATAATCAAAACGTCTGGAGGGAGAATCAGATGCAGGAAGAAATATTCAGTACACTGCAGCAACAGTATCAAAAAGGTATCTTCACCGTACCGACAACATTCTACTTCTCAATCGACGACATCAAGAAGACGGTAACGCTGGAAGCTGATGGCTGCACCGTTGAGGAGGGCAAGAGCGTTGAAGAGGCCGATTGCGTCTGTAAAACCAGCGGGGAGATGTTCAGCAGGATCTGGAATGACGGCTATCGCCCCGGGATCATGGATTTCATGGGGGGTGCCATCAGATCAAATGATCCTCAGCTTCTGCAGCAGCTGCTGACTGCCTTCGGTAAATAGAAAAATTGAAGGCGTGCACCGTCTCCTCTGCTTATTTCTTTAGAATGATAACTTCCTCCAGAGCCGTTATCAACTCCTTTTCATCCTCTACAGACAATGAAGAACGGAGCAATTTGCCGTTGAATTTTTTTAACTCATCCACAACAGCATCAGAAATAGATTTGTGAACACGAAAGAAAATGGCTGAGTTACCCGGCGCCAGCACGTCGGCAACACCTTTGACAAACTCATCTGTAATACCGATGTGTTTTAGTATCTTAACCGTCTCTCCTACTGCGGCGCCGATGACCCCCCCGACAAGGAGCCCGGCCGGTCCGCCAACTACCATTCCGAACAGGCTGCCCATGGCTGCGTCACTCATAACTAGAAGATTGCTGTGCTTTATTTTTATGGTTCCATCCGCCTTTCTGATCGCAACAACAGCATCATCAAGGTTGATCTTGTGTATCTGTTGCATTTTTTCCAAATCAAGAAGTACCTCATCTGCAGTAAATTCCCCTTTAAATCCTACCGTAATTAATTCGCTCATGATTATCATACTCCTTGCAGTCATATTTAATAATGCTTCATGATTGTCAGGCGTTTTCTGAGGAACGTCAACTGTTTATTATGTTTTATTGTATATTGCTCTTTTTTAGCTTTTATCGGCACCTTGCATATCGGTTTCCAACGTAAAGATGAGCTTTTTAAGATCAAGATGGATGGCTGTGCCTTCAAAAAAAGTGAGGGTACACGCTGAAAAAACGGTATCCGGAGGGGCGCTGCAGGAAACTTCGTCTTCGGAAACGATTCGGATTATCGAATCAACAAGGAATGCAAGCGAAGCCACCTCCTGACTGAGCACAACCATTTTACCGAACTGGCTGCTTTCGGTCAGGCCAAGAAAATGGGACAGACCCATTACCGCGACAATATCTCCGTGAAAGCTGAAAACTCCTGCATAGTACGCTGGAGCCAGCGGTATCGGCCAGAGCTGCGGAGGGTCGGCAACCTCGGCAACCTGTGAAAGGTCTATTGCGTAAAGGGATTCCTGCAGAGAAAAAACAAGAAATTTTCTGTTCTGGTCATTCATGCTGGTCATGTTACCCGTGATCGACCTGAAACCGCTCCACTATCGCCATTAGCTCTTCTGCGAGCAGAGCGAGCTCTTTGGTTGCGAGTGCCATATCCTGCATGGCTGTAAGCTGTTCTTCGGTCGCAGCAGAAACCTGCTCTGTAGAAGCGGCATTATCATCGGCCAATCGAGCAATTTCATCTATTGCGGCTACCATTTTTTCTGAGCCATCTTTCTGCATCATCGAAAGATCGGCAATGCTTGACGCTTTTCGTTCAGTATCCAGAACCGTTTTGAGTATTTCCTTGAAAGCAGTGGCGGTTATATCGACATTTTTTTTACCCTCTTTTATACTGCGTGAACTTTCAACAATCACTTCATGAACCTTTTGGCTTTCTTCACGGAGGTTCTCGATCATGTCGCTGATGTCAGAAGCCGATTGCGCAGAGCCATCTGCCAGTTTACGCACCTCTTCGGCAACCACGGCAAAGCCCTTGCCGTATTCTCCCGCTCTGGCGGCCTCAATCGAGGCATTTAACGCAAGAAGATTCGTCTGACGGGCAATGTTGCCGATGCAATCCGCAACTTTGCCAACTTTCTGGAGTTTGCTGTTAAATGTATCAAACCGGTTGCCAATCAACTCCTGCGCTGCAAAAAAATCTTTCATCCTCTCCAGATACTCATTGGCCAGTACTCCTCCATGCTGGGCAGTCATGCTCGTTTCCCGAGCGGTTTTAGCGGTCTCATGGGCTCGTGTGGCAACCATTTCAATTGAAATGGCCATTTCACGGATGGTCTTGGAACCTTTTTCAACTAACTCGGCCTGGGTTTCCGCGCCGCGTGAAATTTGCTCGATTGCCTGAGCAACCTCTTCCGTCGAAGCATTAATTTCAAGTGCCGTTGAATTTATCTCGCGAGCAGAATCAGTCAGCTTTCCGGAAGTTCTTTTTATATGGCGAATCAGGTCCCGCAGGTTCTGAAGCATCAAATTGATCAAGGTTGCAAGTTCATGGCTTTCATCCGGAATGCGTGACGGGCGTATGGCCACGTCTCTGGTCAGGTCGCCGCGGCTGATGGACTCAGCCGAATCGGTCAAAATCAGAAAATTTGCGGTAAAACCTTTTGAAAAAATCCATCCAAGAATCAGGCCTGTCGTCAGAGCAACGACATAACCAAGGATTATGCTGATCTCTGATGAATAACCGACCAGCTCTACCAGTCGGGGGCTGAACGCAACAGCTGCAACGACAACGACAAAGCCGATGATAAATTTATAACCTATTGGAATCCGCATATTATCTCCTCCATAAAATTACAATCGACGGTACAATCGCTCCACCGGACAGATGGTGGCGAACAATTGACGTACTTCGCCTACCACTGTTTCAGATTTGCCGAGTACCAGTATACCACCGGGCGGCAAAATATGCGCAATGCCGCGCAATATTTTTTCCTGATCCTGCCGGGTAAAATAGATGAGTGTGTTGCGGCAGAGGACTAGCTGGCACGGATCAAACGTTGCTACGTCCATGATATTATGCAGATGAAACGAAACCATATCCCGGATTTCAGCTGATAACTGCATGCGGTGACCATTTGGTGCGAAATAGCGATCCCTGAAGGAGTCCGAGAGGTCCTTCAGGCGATCATCGTTATATTCGGCTCGTGCCGCTGCGTGCAAAATATCGCTGTCAATGTCGAATGCACATATCTCCACTGGCGTATACAGAAGCTGCCGTGAATAATACTCCCGTAGAATAATGCCCAGGCTATAGGCCTCTTCTCCTCCGGCACAGCCGAGACTATAACATCGAAGCTTTTTTCGCTCGGCAGCTGCCTTTTGAAACAGGTGGGGGAGTATGACTGTTTGCAGCTTTTCAAACATGGAAGGATTACGAAAAAACTGGCTCACGTGAATGGTTAGAGCTTTTTTCAGGAGATCAAGCTCCTGTTCACTCTGTTGCAGTAAATTACAATACTCCGTAGCGTTATGGCAGCGACATGAGCGCATCCGTATGGCAATACGGCGCTTCATGCACTTGTCCTTGTACATCGACATGCTGAAATTCCGACGCTCATCGAGAATCATGCTGATCGCGGTAAGCCCATCATCACTAATTTCCAGTGAATCAACCAAGGAATTTCCCGACAATAGTTGTGTCATGGCAGCCTCATCATCATCTTTCTCACGTATCTGTAGTAGCACGAAGCCGCGTGCGGCGCAACTGCTAGAAAACAGGGTAAATTTTACTCTTCACCGTTTTTTTGCCTGTTGAAAAGATATTGCGGCAACTTAATATGCAGTGCTACAGTGCAAACCATGCCCGATGAATTGCACATAAAATCTATACTGACAGGCAGCCGTGAGAACGCCGCAGGTAGTTCTCTTCTTCAGGGTGAAGAGCTGCTTGAAGCTCTCACTGCTGACAAGGATCGCCTGTTTACAGTTATCCAGGCGAGCCGTGAAGAGGTGTTGCTTGCTGCTCTGCGTAATCCGAATCTGGACATGAAGCACCTGCTCCAGTTTTTTAAGCGTCGCGGGCTTGGCGCTGTTCTCGCCGCTATCTATGCAAACAAAAAACTTCTGGAGTCATCTTCTGTCAAGCTGGCTCTTGTTGCTCATCCGGATACTCCTCCACATATTGCGCAAACAGTACTACCCCTTCTGTATATCTTTGACCTGCTGAAGCTGTGTCTTATGCCAGTTGTTTCTGCTGACATTCATCTGGCCGCTGAACGGAAAATAGTTCAACTTCTGCCTGCGCAGCCGCTCGGAAACAAGCTGACAATGGCTCGGCGGGGGACTGCTGCAATTGTAGATGCGCTGCTGCGGGAAGGGGTGCAGAATATCATAGAAATATGCCTTGATAATCCGCATTTGAAAGAAGGGTCACTGCACCAGTTTCTTACCTCTTCACATGCAACTGCGGAAAATGTATCACTGGTAGCTCGCAGCATGCGCTGGAAAAACCGCCCCAATATCCGTCTGGCAATTCTCAAAAACCCTCGTACCCCGTTAATCTGGTTTACCCTGTTTCTGCCAGAGCTGCCTGCCGCCACACGGCTCGATTTGCTCGCTTCGCCCCGTCTGACGTTTGCTCAAAAAGAGCTTGTTCGAAATGCAGTTTCCCGGCATCACGCATGAAACGATTCTTATTTTTCATTATCATCATCTTTTTTCCCCGGTTTTTAGCAGCTGATGCCGCTGAATACGGGGTGGCGCAGAATGCAACTCCGGTTTTGAGCACACCCGATTTTAAGGCGGTCTTTGGAGGAGCAGGCGGAGCGGCTTTGAAAACAGATCGCTGCGGGCAGGTGCGGGAACTTGAATACATTGCTTTGCCAGGTACTGTTTTTACAATACTGAAAAAACTGTCGTCTGTCTCAGGTACTATTTACCAGGTAGAGACAGATGAATACAGCGCTCCGGCGAATACCCGGCTGTATGTTGACAGTCGTTTTTTACGTACGGGGCGGACAGCAGCGGCGCAACGCCAAACGGTGCTGCCGTCTCGTGCAGCAGTCACGTCAGTTCTCACAGCAGCAGTCGGTAGCAGCTATGTCTGGGGTGGTAATGTTCTTGCCGGAGTCCCTGAACTCTCAGAATGGTTCTACAAGAGCATTCGAGCGGAAGAGCGGGGGCGGTTGATACTGGCGGGTCTGGATTGCTCAGGGTTGCTGTATTACGCGACAGAGGGGTGGACGCCACGTAACACAGCCCAGTTGCTTATGTATGGAGAAGGGGTCGCCATAGTCGGGAAATCATCCGGCGAGATTATTCAGCTTCTTCAACCGCTTGATTTGATCGTCTGGAATGGTCATGTCGTCATCGTGCTTGATCGGCAGACCGCAATTGAAAGTCGGCTTGAATGCGGCAAACCGAGTAACGGCGGGGTGATGATGACGTCATTGTCGAAGCGGGTAGCAGAAATTATGCGAACGCGGAACCCAGTAAATGCGTGGCCTGATGGTAAAAAACGCAATGATATTTTCGTTGTCAGGCGCTGGTATGGTGAACCGCAAGCCGTTTTTAAAAATAAATAACACCGACTGATAAAAAATAATTGACTTATATGAAATAGTTGGGTATAAGAATCATCCTTTCCGCGCTTCATGGGCCTGATTCCTTCAATGGAACAGCGTGGTAAGTTTCAAACGTCCCCTTCGTCTAGCCTGGCCCAGGACACCGCCCTTTCACGGCGGCGACACCGGTTCAAATCCGGTAGGGGACGCCAAATCTCAAAAAGGTCATTTTTCTGCGGAAAAGTGGCCTTTTTTTTTAGGTAATCGGTGTTATAAACTGCAATCATATCAAAGGGTTTTCTGTAGTTTGGAGTCAGTATTCCACCTGCCCAAGTCGAGTTCGAGTGCACCATATTTAGCAACTTTCGTTTTTCACTCGGAATCTGCGCAGAGTAAAGCGTGGCGGCTCTTTGCGCGAGTTCGAGTAAGCGCTTGCCATTGTCGATGCTTACCCCCATTTCCCCAGCCAACTGCTCAATATTGAACTTCAAATCTGTCAGCTCACTACGAAACTTTTTACTCAATTGCGTAAATTCTTCTTCGCTGATAACTTCATCAAGTTTGTCCAGGTACATCTTCTCCAGACGCCCCTCCAGACGCTGCTTTTGTTGAGTAAGGGCCTTACTCTGGGCTTCACGCTGTTTCATGCTTTCAGCGGTGGACGCGCCCATGACAGAGACAATCCAGTCAACGACATCATCGTCGATTTTGATCTGATTCAGAGAATTGGCAAACTGCTCCTCTATCTTCTCTTCCCGGACATACTTTTCGTTACAGACTCCCTTGTTATGGGTGCAGCGATAATAGATGTATTTTTCTTTGTGGATCTCTGCCACAACTGCGCAGCCACAGTGCGAACAAGTTAGCATCCCCTGAAACAAAAAGTAATGCTTCTGGCGACCGGTCGGGCAACTCGACTTTTTATCCAGAGCCTTTTGAACAGTATCAAATAATTCCTTTGAGATAAGAGGTACATGAGTTCCGTTGTAAAGAACACCTTTCCAGATAAAATCCCCATAATAAATTGGATTATTAAGAAGATCGTGCATAGCGCTCTTGGCCAGTTTGGCACTACTCTTGCGATGCGCCAGCCCTATTTTTGATGCTTCCTTGCATAAATCTTTTATTGAATATAATCCGGTCGCATACAACTCAAACATCCGCCTGACCAATGGAGCAAGTATTTCGTCCTGTATGATAATCCTCTTTTTGTTTGCCCCCTCAACGTTCAGATAACCTATCGGTGCCTGGGAAGGCCAAACACCTTGCTGAGCCTTCTCCAGCATGCCTTTGATGGTTTCTTCAGAGAGATTTTTACAGAACCTCTCGGCAAGAAGGACATTAAGGCCGTGAACAAAGGTTTCATGTGATTTTGATGAAGGAGTCATGACGACCCCTTCTTTGGCAAGATGCACAACCACGCCAAGATCACGAATAGTGACGAGGTCTTCGACATTTCTGTAGAAACGGTCGGTTTTTTCAACAAGAACCGTTTGGCAGCGGTTGCTGCCGGGCGGAAGAAGTGACTGTGAATTCAGAAATTCCACCAGATGACCGAAATGTGTTCTCCCCGGTGCTTTTGCGCTTTCAACGTCCATGTATGTATCGATGATATCCAGATTATTTTTCTGAGCATAGTCCATCAGAAACTTTACCTGGGATTCAAGTGAATACCCCTCCTGTTTCTGCTCATTTGACGATACCCGGATATACGCTACCGTCGGGTCTTTTTGCGATGCTGCTGCTGCCGGTTTTTCGATTGCTCTCGATTTTCTCACTCTGGTACCTCACGGAAAATTTTGTCGAATTATCTTCTGAAACTCTCTACGCCTTTAACCACGGTAGTCTAAAAACTACTTGTATCATCAGTACATCATCGCGGATAATTGCTTGCATTGTTTAGCCGCAGTGGTCATAAGAGCTTCTGGCATTTTATTATCACTACTTGCCCGTTTTGCTCGCATACCATCCCTCCTACGTATTAATAATTTCAGAGCATACAGCTTACCAGAGTTTTATGATTTTGCTGGCGTATTATTACGCGCGCGGAAGCTCTAATGATTTAGGAATATCATACTTTTTGGCTTTATTTTTGATCTCTTCCAAAGTAATGTTGCTGCTTGCCGGAAGCGGTACTTCTATCTGCACAGAGGGAACTTCGACAGAATCTTGTCCAACTGACATCGACTCTATTGGTGGCTTGAGTTCAGCAGCACTTTCCTTTTCAGCGGCGTACAGTCCCAACAGCTCTGTAATATACGCTGCATCCTTTCTGGCTGCCGACTGTTCATTACGCAAGTGCTCGACAGTTGCAGAGCTTTCTTGAAGACGAAGTAAAATCTGTTCGGCAGAACCATCAGCCTTGCTCTGTTTTAACGCAGCCTCTTTCAGATCAAGAGACAGGCCGGATATTACAGAATCGGCTTTACTGAGCTTATCGCAGGCAGATTGTAACTGTTCCGTCAACGCCGTGACTTGCCTAGTTAGCTCCTCGGCATGTTGGATCGATACTGCCAACTTATTTTCCGCCTCAGACTTGGATTGAATAAGTTCGGCCACTTGCTGCTCCAGTACTACAATTTTATCTTCCGCACGTACTGCTCTTTGCACGGCATGTTCGAGGTGTATTTGTGCTTTCACCAGTTCCATTTTTGAAGTATTGGCAGAAGAGGCACTATCATTTCTTTCATTTACCAGCCTGATTATCTGTTCATCAAGCCCAGCAACCCTCTCAACTGCGACGGCTGTTTCCTTGTCTCGAGCCTGCTGATGGGCTGTGATTTTGTCTTGTGCGCTGGACAGCTCATTTTCGAGGATGTTGATCCTGGTCTCGCTTTCGGCGAGTGCCTCCATAACTTCCTTCTCCCGTTCAGCAACATCTGCAAGCTCAATCTGTAATACAGCCTTTGCCTGCTGTGCCTTCTGCTCAAGTTCCACGGCAATAGACTTCTGCAAGCTTTCAGACAATTCTGATGTTACCACCGTTGCTTTGGCATCCTTGGCCAACCAAGTGTCTATGTGACAATAAATTGTCGTCATGCTCCCGCCGATCTCTTTTTGTACGGCTCTGCCTGTAACTTTACGTCCTTCCGCGAAAAGCTGATTGCAGGTTGCCCAAACAGCTTCTTTAGTAGCCAGTTGTACCATGATGACACCTCCATTTTATTTTATTTGATCTGATTTGTTTTGATCTGATACGATGTCAATACAAGTCGATGATTTTGTCTGTATCAGCGTGATTCCCTTGGCTATTCAAAGCGTTCTGCACGATATCAAAGAGCTCTTTAGTGATGATCGGCTCATGGGTGCCGTTGTAGAGAACTCCCTTCCAGTAAAAGTCTCCATAGTAAATGGGATTATTGAGAATATCCCACATAGCGGCTTTGGTCAGTTTCCTGCCGCTCTTACGATGCACAAGGCCGATATTGGCAGCTTCCTTAGACAATTCATTGGTTGAGTACAATCCGGTTGAAAATTGCTCGAACATACGTTTTACTAATGGCGCGAGCACTGGATCCTGTATGATAATTCTTTTTTTTGCAGGACCTTCAACATTTACGAAACCGATGGGTGCCTGGGATGGCCATACACCCTGCTGAGCTTTCTCAACCATACCCTTGATGGTTTCTTCAGAGAGATTTTTACTGAATATCTCAGCAAGAAGAACGTTGAGGCCGTGTGTTGCCAGTTTTTCCATGATGTTTCCTCCATTTAATATGATCTTATTTGTTTTGATCTGATACGATGTCAAAACAGGTCACTGATTCTGTATCAGGGTGACCTTGGCTATGGTCAGTGGTTTGGCTATGCTGATGTTCCTCGGCATCCCAATCAGCTAACAGTGAGAAGTAGCCAAGGACATTAGCAATCATCTCTCGCGCTTCCTCTGCGGAAACTGGTCGTTCGAGGCGTTTCTCCCAGAAGGCTCTGGTTGTTTCAATCAAATCGATTGGTTGTTGATCCATTTTCATGACAGAAGTATCTCCTGTCATATAGATCAGACCCCTGTCCATTTTTCCTCTCGCAAGCCGGAAACACTTACAAGAACTGCACTTGCCATGGACCAAAGGTTGCTTTGAGATCATATCGGATCACTTGTGATCTGATATGATACGGTACGGTAGCGATCCGATACTTTTAAAACGATCCGATGTGACATGCTGAAACATGGTGCATAAAACGAAAAACCCCCGTCAAGGCTGTTGCCGCCCTGCGGGGGTTCGATACTTTGATACTATGTGCTGCAACATGAAGCTTGCAGATAATTTGAATGGCGTGAGGCACATGTTAACATTACTTAAATCCCAGGTAATGTTCTGTGATGTTAATCCGGTTATGACCCAGCTCATGAGATACCTCACCAAGTGCTTTTTCGTAGCTAACGCCATTTTTTTGCAGTTCGGCAAAGCGCTCTTGGGCAAAATTCCATCGGAGCCCATGACTGCCGTTGTAATCCTGCCCAGTAGTTTGAGCAGAGGTTTTAAGGCTTCCACGGTAGCAGTCGGCAGAAACCTTCAGAGCGTCATGCTCGCAGATATGCTTTTCGATCTGTTGATAAGTTGCCGGAGATACTTTAGCAGTGCCCATTTTGCCGCCCTTGCCTTTATATTCGATCAAGCCGACCGCCTTTCCAGTTATGGCATCTTTTGACAATCCTTTTAACTGTCCGGTACAGATATTGGCAGCCCCAGCCACTCGCAAGCCGCTTTCATGTTGAATTCGGCCAACAAGTTGATGGATTGGGTTGCCAATGGCATCTACCAGCGTACTCGGATTATCGTAATTACGCGTACCTTCAAAACGCGGCAGTTCCGCTCTGGCGTCAGACCGCAATTCGTTTACTGCCGCCCTGAAACTGTAGGTATTACCGCGATCAAACTTCGCACTATAATTATTCAGGGCATTCTCCAACTTGCCCACAGCGGCAGCATAGCCACTCCAGTGGGAATACGAGACTCCCATCTCAGTTTTGTATGCCAGAAATTCGCGAACATGGTCAGTTGTCACTTTCTCCAAATCACGTATTTTGAATTCCTCTCTGCAAAAACGGCCGATTTCTTGCCATTTGTCCAGGTAAGTATCTCTTGTTCCGATAGAATGAATTCCGGTTTTCTCCGCAATAGCAGTTGATGTGCCGCCGCGTCCCTCGTCGGCGAGTGCCATCCTGGCACTGGTTTTCGCGCTGTATTTGCTTTGGCCGATGCAGTTGATTCCAGACTCATTAAACAAATGCAGCGTCTGACCACGAATACTTCCTCTCATAAGCGCCCTCCTGAAATGCATGCCCCTGCCTTAAAGATCAGGTAGGCGTCCATTTTCGGAGTTTGCTCTGACGGTATTTATAGACCCCCCGCTGGGACAGACAGTTAAGCAAAAGCGTTTTTTATTGTGCTTGCTTGTGCACCTGCTACAGTGAAATACCAGTTTTACCCTGTCAAAGGCGTCGGGCTGGCGCCCGAATTTTACGCGCTACGCGCGACGGCTCCGCCGTTTTTGTCGTGGACAAAAACGGCGAAGGTTGGCACCGCAAAGCCATGAATAGCGCTTTTTGGCTTGACGTTGCCTCGAATACCATTGATGATATTGCCATCATCAATGGACGCTGTCAGGAGACAGCGTAGAGGACAAAAATATATATGAAGCCATTTTCGCAGAAAATGACGGATAATCTCATACGCTGGTATATAAACCAGCCCGAGCTTGAACGATGGAATTGTCACATCGAGCAAAAGAAGCATATCAATGTGACTATGAATGAAGCCCGGAAAAACGGACTGAAAGGGGATGATGACGGTAGCGTATATTACCGTGCTTTGTTGGTAGGAATCCAGAAGCGTAGTAGGTTGCAGAGCAACTTGAAGCTGCGCACGACTGACGATCTGGAGTCCGTTACTGCTCAAAGGATTGCTGCCGAGAAAGCAAAAGTGAAGGCCAAACCCTCGCCAAAGCTTGACAGACTACTGGGGGATCTTGAGCCGGTAGTCAGAAAGCTGAGAGATGAAGGGATGTCTTGGCAAAAAGTCAGTGACTTTTTGGCTAAATACCATCGATTGAAATGTGGTAGAGGATATTTACAAAAGGTTTTCGCGGATAAATGAGAGTATTCGCTGTCTGCAAAAAAAGGACGGGAGTGTGCAGGACGCACCTCTCCCGTTGGGATTTCATGAAGTTTTAAATCAGATTTCCGAGAACTTATTAAAGTTCTGGAAGCGATGCTCGGCAAAGATGTTGCTCTTTGAAGAGTGAACTCACTTGAAAATATTTCTGCGGTTAAGGCAGAGTATCTCGAAATGAGTTGTAGGTACTTTAATAATATAGTAGCGACCAGTGGTGTCAAGAGAAATATCTCCGTGATGCAAAAAAAATAGTAAATAATATTAAACAGTTGACAATGCGCACGAGGAATGATGTTGACCGCGTTAGGCATCCGGATTGCCATCGCCCATGCAACAGGCGAATGGCTCATAAAATGCGGCAAACCATTCAACATTAGCGGCGCAATATTCAGAAATAGCCGCCCCCGGAGGGGCGGACTCACATTTAGTTGCGGCGTTTTTTACGAATTCGTTAACTGATAATGTCTCGACTTCATCCAGGTCATTTTTTGCGAACATTTTTCTCTCCTTTACAGATAAAATTATTTCGGTAGCGACGGATGGGCACAGATATTTACGCATGCGCTTCTGTCAGGTTTTGTGTCAGTTGGGGGCGACGTGATTTTGAAGAGGCGTGGAATCTCTCAGCCACCCACTCCTGCGGTGTCTGACTGCCGGCACCGATCAAATAGTCCCATGCTATGGTATCGTGTTGCGGCTTGACTAGAGTGACACTATGCTGTTCTGCAAGCATGGCAAAAACATCCAGGCACTCTTCTTTTGATGAATATTTACGGAATTCTGTTTTGCCGGGACGGTCGAAATAATTTTCTCTATATTCATCTGTATATTTTTTTGCATTTGCATCGATCATACGCATTATTTTGCTGTCGCCTTTCGCATATGCCAGTATCTTTCTAATTTGAAAATATGGCTTGTTGCTCTTCTTCACTCTGTCTGGCGTCCCCGAACTGTCTCTGTAACGGACAATAAGCGAGAGCATTGCGGCGAAATCGCCTTCTATTTGCTGGCCGCTGTTGTCGAGGCACAGGCGATGCTTGGTCAAGCACCATTTTAATTCATTGACACCGTTGTTCTGGTCGTATACTTCGACAAGTGATACGTATTTTTGTGAGTGCTGATCATTATTTTCATTTTCATCCGACACGATTTCATTCGAGCTGTAGAAATAATCCGAGCTGGAACCGTCCGAGGACCCAACCATCCAGTCTATGGAAATGCCAGTTTTAAAATGGTAGTCAATGAGGCTGTTACCACTGATCGCCTTCCTGCTTACTTGATTGTTGAACGCTTGTGCTGAAATGCCGAGGATTGTCGCGACACTGCTACAGGTGCCGCCAGCACCGGCTTTCATACGAGCAACTACCTCTGCAACGTTGAGCGCCGCTTGACAATTTTTGAGTCGCGGAATTCCTTTTGGTTTTTTTCCAGACTCCGCGAACATAAAGTCGACGATGTCATTACGGAGGTTTTCGTCCATTGGTGCAGTGAGTACTTTCAAGAGAAGATCGTTCTTTTTCATTTTTAGCCCCTTTTTTGGTTTATTTAAAAAATAACATACACTAAAGGGTGGATAATGTCAATATATTTTTGTGCGTATTTAAAAAATAACTAAAATAATGTGTATTAAGGTGAAGGCAAACACTTTTTAGGTCATTATCGTACCTTTACTGTACGAAAGATATTGACTATTATGGCTTTTGTAGTTAGTTAAATAGACCATTAAGTGTTTTGTCCGAGGTTATTTATATGGGATTAAAAGATATTTTTACGGATTATGGAAATTTTGAGACCGAGGTAGTAAAGGCGCTGCGCTCGCAACGAAAAAACGCCGATATTACACTTAAAGAGATGTCTGAAAAAATAGGTCTTCATGTAAATACAATCTCGAAATGTGAAAGACAGGAGTCCGGGCTTGGACTTGACATTCTTTTCGGATACGCAAAAGTGCTAGGACGTCCTATAGAATCTTTTCTCAGTACAAGAGAAATTGAGGAGAAACCTGCGGGGAACCCGGTTGCAGAACTCACGGAAGAGGAGATGTGTCGTTACAGTCAACTAATGCAAAGTCTTTTCAATGCGTTTACGGAGAATGGTATTAAGCTATCAGGGAAACGTTCTTTTGAAGCTACGAAATTAGTTGCAATGGCAATTATTGATCATCGGTAAAGTTCTTAAACGCCATTATACGATTCTTCTGGTCAGATTATGTAACTCTCCTTCTAACGAGGATTATTTTTTTCGTAGGCTGCCTCAACGTGTTTTTGGGTGTCAAATTGATTTTGTATCAGCTTTTCTAACTGATCTACTCGAATATTTCCCATAATTCTTTTTCGTATTACACCCTTTTTATTGATGATTAAAATGGTTGGGAAGCAGAATGCCTGATACTGCTTGAAGATAATGGAATGTTCGTCCGTAAGCATGGTAATTGTCAAATCATTGCTTTTTGCATATGACGTAACAATCTCTTTGCTGTCTCCAACGTTTATTGCAATGACTGCCAGTTCCTTGTGCCTATTTGAACGGTAATAAGGTTCAACTGATTTTAAACTGTCCGCGCAACATGAATTTCGCCAGAAATATATGATGACAATCTTCCCCTTGAACTGGCTAAGGCTAACAGGTTTGCCAGTGATGTCAGTAGATGAGAATTCTGGGGCTGTTTCACCTATTTTAACATCCCGCTTTGCTTCGCATACACAGAAGAAAAAAATAGCTAACAGAACCAGTAATACCCTTGAGAAGTTTTGACAAGACATCGTAATGTTTTTGAATAATGGTAATTGGTTCATTTTTTCTTTTCTTGGCTCTCGGTCGCATAGGAGTTCTGCTCACTCACATATGTTAAAAACGCTAGTCTCATTTACAAGCAAAATTATTTTGACTTTTCCACATCCTCCAAGAACTGCTTGGCATTATCTCCCCGTAGATTTTCTGCTAATCCGATCAGACCATATTATTTCCTTAATATAGATCACTCCCTAATGAAGTCACTTCGAGCAGTCTCCTTTTTTGCTATAAGACCCTCACCCGCAACTGTAACAGGCGATGAAAGAGCTTTGAAAAGGCAATTTCAAATTATTCTACTGAAAAATCGCAATCCTTTGATTTATTTTGTTCCCTACCGAAGTCGCATTCAGCAGTATACGTTTTGCCTATAAGACACTTCACACTTCCCTCACCCACAGTTCTGGTCTGACTCAAAAAACGCCATACTGCTTGCTCGACGTCCTAAAACGAAGGGATGTGCCGATACAACCGGCACACCCCTAATAAGGATGGCTATAATATTTTGCTCAACTAGCCCTTCCCATCGTGATTGTTACGGCAAAACAATAAACGAACCGCTCGAAGAACCAGTTCCGCCGCCGGAAGTTGCGTAGATTCGTCCAGTTGTGGCTCCTGCTGGTATGGTAACGGCGAGTTTGCTTGCCGAGATAATTCTGAATACCGGAGCATTTAGCCCGCTAATTCTGACCGACGTTACTCCCCCAAGGTTAGTCCCAGTGACGGTGACTTCCGTTCCGACGGTTCCTGAAGCAGGCGAAAAATTCTGGATTCTTGGTGAAACGGCTTTAGTGCCAACCGTGAAGTTTGAATTGCTTGTGGCTGTTCCACCTGCAGTAGTAACGGAAATTTTGCCGGAAGTTGCTCCTTTAGGCACTCCGGTAACAATGGCTGTATTCGAAAGAACGGTTTTAGTCGCAACCACCCCATTAAAAGTAACTTGCGTTGCCCCTGTGAAGTTCGTGCCTGAAATTGTAACCGCAGTCCCTACTCCTCCTGAAGAAGGTATAAAACCAGAGATCGCCGGAGGAGGAATTACTGTAAATGAACTGCTGCTGGTAGCCGTACCGCCGGGGGTGGTTACGGAGATGGTGCCACTGGTAGCCACTGCCGGAACGGCAGCGCTGATTTGCGTAGCGGACGCGCTTGAGATCGATGCGGTGGTGCCGTTAAATGTGACTGCTGTTGCACCGGTGAGGTTCGTGCCGGTTATAACTACTGGTGTTCCCACTTTACCCGATCCAGGAGAAAAACTTGAGATAACCGGTGCCGGATGGGTTACGGTCAGCGTGGCTGTTGCACTGACTGCTGTTCCCGCAATGTTTTTCACAACTGCATAGTAGGAACCGGCGTCAGCAATGGTAGCTGAAGAAATCGTGAGTGACGTATTAGTAACACCGGAGAGTGCCACACCATTTTTGTACCACTGGCAGCTAAGTGGTGCGGAGCCCGTGGCTGAAACGGTAAATGATATCGGATTGCCTGCAAGTACTGTCTGGCTGACCGGGTTAAGCGTGATGACCGGCGCGCCGGGGGAAACAGTGATCGTACCGGTGCCGAGATTGGAATTCTTTGCCCCGTCATACGCAGCAAACGTAAACACTTCAGTACCAGTAAAACCATCACCCGGGAAATAGGTCGCGATGTTGTTAGCCAATCCCACCGTACCGTTTGCGGGTTGGCTGATGATGCGCAGCACTGCATTAGTTCCAGTTACCGGTATCGTCATGGCAACCGACTGTCCGGCAGTAGTTTGTGCGGAGGTATTACTTACAACCGGCGCAATACTTGTATTTGTGCTTTCACTTGATGGTCCCTTATGACAGCTGTAGCAGCCGATGGTTGCACCGCGGAAAAACGTTCTCCCACTACCGAAGTTACGGTCTCCCTGAGCCCTGGAAAGCTCAGTGCCACGGTAATCGGTACCGTGGCAGGCCTTGCATGACGCAACTCCTACAGACTGGATCGAATCATGATGGCCACTCACCCAGCCCTGTCCAACCGGATGCATACCGTGTGGTCCGCCATTAGGACTAGTAGGCATGGTAGCATGACAAGCGGTGCATTCCACCGTCATACCGCCGTGCCCCTGCAGTTGGATGTTCCGTATGTTGTCATTGCGATGTGATGCTGGAAACTCGGCATGGGTCGATCCGTGGCAGGCAGAACATTGGAGTCCACCGTGGCCGATGGAGAAGCGATAGAGTGACAATCCGGAAGCAGGTGAATTCGGAGTTGTAGCAAATGTCTGGTTTACCGCCGCTCGCTCTTGATCGTTTGCATCAAATACGCTGGTGTAGCGGATCTGGCCGTTATTGTTTGTAGCGGTCCCGGTGTGGCAGCTCTGACAGTTCGGTTCCATAAACCAGCCGACACGATTTGGAGAGCCGACTTTCGCCATGTTGCCGTGGCAGCTTTGGCACTGCATCGCCATCGTGCCGTCTGCGTCAATCGCACTCCCCATGGCACCACGCAGGCACTTGGTAGCAGATCCTGGATGACAGCGGTAGCAGGCGTTCCGGTTGCCGGCGTCGTTCAATGTCATGTTAAGTGCAGGATCCAGTACTGTGGCGTGCTTGGAATGTACCGATGACGTCAGTGGCGGGACGGTTCCGTTAACACCGGAAAAACTGGGTGCACCGAGAGCTTCAGAAGCGTGACATGCAGCGCACATCATCGGTTTGCCACTCTGCGCTGTCGCGTAAAGACCACTGCCATCGAAACCTTTTGCTGCAAGTGCCTCCGAATAGAGTGCTGAGTGCTGGCTGAATTGGTGTTCGTCATGCAGAAGGAGAATGTTGAGGCGATACTCCCTGTCCTTTCTGGTTTCACCGGCTACCCAACCTGCAGCAGGCTTGGCAGCTGCCTGAGTTCCTGAGCCATGGCAGGAGCTGCAGTCCATTTCGTCAGAAACAGGCAGGACGATATCACTTTTGGCGATAACTGTGTTGGCGGCGTCCCGCGCAACAATCCGCATTAATGGATACGGGTTCTTGTTGCCTTTGTCATCATAGGGAGTCAGTGGAATTCCTTCGGCCCTGAACCAGTTGGCTGCAGTAGAAACGCCTGGTGCCGGCGCATTAAAGTTCTCGAACTTCATCTGCTGGGGAACGTTGGCTGCTCCGGGCATATTCCAGCCGGCGAGACCACTATCAGCGGTGAATGAACCTGGTACTCCGAAGATAATGGATTCGAACTGATTCCAGTTACCCTTGCCGATGGACGTCGAATTGATGGAACCATCCGGATCGGCAATCGCCTCGTACGTCAGTGTATAGCCCGTGCCGCTCTTTATCAGCTTACCGCCGACAATGAGCTGTGCTTCAATCGTGTTGTATGGGGGCAGAATTGAGAACACCGAATAATCGCTGTCCATGCAATGCATACCCAGATTGTTCCAACCCAAAATGGCAGAACTGGCCGCCTGAGCAGTAGACGGGTATCCGGAACTGATCAGGTATAAACAAAGCGTGATGACGAGTAACAAGTTTTTTCTTATCATACATTCTCCTTTCAAAATGCCTACCGGTTTTCCATGTTTCCCGCCGGCAGGGTGCGGGGAACAATACAACGGAGGAGAAACTGCGTTTTGCAACGGAGCAACACCGGCAGAGCACAAAAAAACCGGGTTGCAGGAATATCATGGTGATATTTCGGCAACCCGGCTGTCTCAGTAAGACCCTATAGGCTTTCCGTCCCATCCTCGCGGATGGTTTAGTATTATCGTGTACCCGAATGTTGATATAAACGGTATTTCCAACCTATTGTACTAGACAAAATTAGTCAATATATTTTTGACATATGTTTTTGTAGTATTTCAATATTGATGCAGGCGACCAAAATCTATAAATTCAATTTACTTCCTTCAGGCTAAATACAACGTTCTACTATTAGGTGGTTTACTTATCTCAAATAAAGGGAGTAACGAAGGTGATTTAACTCACAAAAGCTGAGCAATAAAAATGAATACTCCGAAATGCAAGCACAGCACTCTCCGAAGTTGTTACGCTACAATTTTGATATGCTCGGGTGACTGCCATCCCATTTGACAGGCCCACCGCGATTGTAACAAATCATGAAAAGTGCATTCTGTCTTTGTTATTTTCATAGCACTCCCTTGATCTCCCCGACAGAAGCGGTCTTGCCGGAGAAAATGACCTTGCCGTCCACAACCAGGGCCGGAGTACTCATGACGCCGTATTTCATTATTGATTGAATATCCTCAATTTTGATAATATCTGCCTCGATCCCTTTTTCCTGGACTGCCGCTCTGGTGTTCTCATAGAGGGTTTTACATTTCGCACAGCCGGTTCCCAAAATTTCGATTTTCATGTTTGTTTCCCCTTTATCATTTTATTATTTTAGTGAACAGCAACATGAGCAGCTCATTCCTTTTGCTTTCTCAAAAGATTCCCTGCCTTCCTTGAACGTCAACCAGGAAATAATGATAGCGCCGATTGCATCCAGACTGCCTTATACTTATACTCCATGAGTGACGGATTGATCACTCACATAATTGAACAAAAAAAATCAGTTGTTGTCGCGGTCCATTGCGTTACGCTCCCTTCAATAGACTGTGCCGTCCATAAATATCCTGCTTCACAATATCGGTGACAAGATCGATGACTTCCAGTATTTCAGGGTGCTTGATGGCGTAATAAATTTTGAGCCCATCTTTGCGTCGGGAAAGCACCCCGGCAGACTGCATCATCTTGAGGTGTCGAGACGTATTAGACTGCGCTTCACCGATGGCAGGGAATATTTCGCAGACACACCGCTCACCGTCACGGAGAAAATCAATTATCTTCAGCCGGGTAGATTGCGCCACGGCCTTCAAAACGTCAGCACGGAACTCAATAAGATCTTTCATGGCACCCTCGGTTATTTATGACTATATAGTCATATAGTACCAGTTCAGATGTTTGTCAAACGTATTATTTGTCTCGGATGGCACTTGTATTTATTTATATTGACATACATATAAATGAATTGTATTTTGTGCATAGGCACACAATAAACGGGAGGTCACAATGAAAATTTGTTTTCCGGTGCAAGTAAACGAAGGCTTGGCGAGTGATGTGTATGGCCATTTTGGGTCTGCACCAATGTTTGTAGTAGTCAACACTGATACCGATGAGGTCACTTCAATTAGCAATAGCGACCATATTCACGAACATGGTTCATGTAATCCTATTGCCGGATTGGGTGGTCAACAGGTTGATGCGATCGTTGTCGGGGGGATCGGAAGAGGCGCACTCCATAAGCTCAATAATTCCGGGTTACGAGTGTTTCAGGCTCAGCAGGGAAACATTGGCAAAAATATGGAACTTTTTAAAGCCGATGATCTGCCGGAATTTATGCCAGGGCATAGTTGTGGCGGTCATGGGCACGATCATGAGTGCTCACACTGATATGGGACGTCCGTGTAAACCAAGGAAGTGTGCATGTCCTCAGAGGGCTGCATTTAATTCAACGTTTAAACCTGCTGGCAGCATCCTCGCGGAGTTGCATACGATAGCTCTTGCAAATGATGAACTTGAGGCTTTTTTTCTCTGTGACGGATGTGGGAAAACTCAGGCGGAAGCCGGCCTTTGCATGGAGATATCACGGGGAACAGTACAGAGACTCTTGACTTCAGGCAGAAAAAAAATAGCCCTTGCTCTCGTACACAATTCGGCGCTGACCATCGGTCATGGCACTGTCCCATGAAAATTATTATGAAGATAAATGGCCATATTTCATTAGGAGCAAAAACCATGAAACAACGCATAATTGCACTACTGTCGGCAACAATATTCGCAACAGCGTCACTCGCTTTAGCCGCACCGAAAGCCCCTTTGAGCACCCTGGTACTCAGTCAGTCTATCGGTAAAGGCAAACCCACTCTGGTGTTTTTCCAGAACCCCAACGGCGGCCCCTGTAAGGCCCAGCAGCAGGTGCTTGATAAATTGACGGAAAAACGGAAAGGAACCTTCACAGTCGCCCCGGTCAATGCCATGGAACAAAACGACCAGAAAGCATTCTACGACTACGGCGTCAGAAGTCTCCCTTCGCTGGTGCTGGTTGATAAAGTGGGCAGTATCAGCAAGGTTTTCCCTCCCGGCATCCAGAGCATCGAAACCATCTCCGCTGAACTTGACGGATTGAAATAATGGATTTCAGCGCCGTCACTCTCTTTATGGCGATTGGCGCAGGTTTGGCAAGCGTGTTGTCACCCTGCGTACTGCCGGTTATCCCGATAATCATTGCGGGTGCAGAGCGGGAAGACCGTTTTCGCCCGCTGATTGTCGTGACCGGACTCGCCATATCCTTCATGGCGATGGGGGCTGTCTCGTCGCTGTTCGGGGCTCTGCTGATCGGTAAAACCCGCTATATCGAAATTGTCGGAGCTGCGATCATCGTAGTCATGGGTCTGATAGTGATGTTTGATCTGAGTATCTTCAAACGCTTTTATCAGCTTTCCAATATCAGGGTTAAAGGGGAAGGGCGCATTGGCGGTCTGATACTCGGTATGTCGCTCGGGGTGATCTGGGTTCCGTGCGTCGGTCCTTTTCTCTCCAGCACGCTGACGATGGTTGCCACCAATGGCCAACTGGCAACCGGGATCATTGTGCTCGGTTTTTATTCCCTCGGGTTGGCGATACCGATGCTGATCGTAGGGTATTCATCGCAACTGATACAGAACAGGATCAAGGGAGTGCTGCGGCATGATGCTGCCCTCCGCTACATTACCGGCGGCGTTCTGGTCGTTTTCGGACTATATTCCATCATCAAGGGGAATGTGGCTTTCTAATGCCAAGGAGTAAAGAAGTGCAACGCATGTCAGGTCCGTGCAGAATATGCACGACACCGGAGATAATTGTTTGGTGACAATCAATTTATAGCAATTACATTCAGTAAGTCGTGCTCTTGGCACGCCACATGCCCTTAAATTTAACCTCGAGAGACCGCGCTGACTCTGCTGGGAATGATCCTAAAATTCAACAATGGATATATCGGTGATTCAATATGAAACTGTTTTTACTTATTCTGATGGCATTTATTCTCAGCAATCAGCCGCTTTATGCTGCCATACCCCTGACTCTTGATGAGGCTGTTGCCACGGCGCTGAAAAACCATCCCCAGGCAATCGAGGCTAAGGAGAACCTCCTTGGAGCCGAGGCCAGAGCCGGACAATCTCTTGCCAACTATTATCCCCAGATCAGTTTTGCAGCCGACTGGAGCAGAGGTGAGACTTTTGTTGCCGCTTTGGAAAACATCAGGCTATTAGAAACCAATACTGCCGGGCTTTACCTAAAACAGACTATTTATGATTTTGGCCGCACTTCCGGGGCGGTTGATGCTGCCCGCGGCAATCGTGACGCGACTGATAAGGCCCTTGCCGTGACACGGCAGGATCTGACGTTACGGGTGAAGAGTGCTTTCTATCTGCTTCTGGCGACTGAAAAGCAGGTAGTTGCCGTCAGGGAAACTGTAAGTGCTCGAGAGAACGTTTTCAGGCAGGCAGAGGAATTCTTTAGCCAGGGGATCAGGGCGAAGGTTGACGTCGCCAAAGCTGAAGCGACAATGTTTGCAGCCAGGACGTCTTTGATTCGGGCGGAAAATAATCGGGAGCTCGCCCGGGTGGAACTCGCCAACGCCATGGGAATGGCCTCTTTGGAGGAGCGTACTGTTGTCGAGCCATCAGCTGCGTCACTCCCGTTTCCGGAGCGAAACTCATTGCAGCAGGATGCCGTACATAGCCGCGCTGAACTGCAGCAATTCACCGCCCTGAAGTCGGCTGCGTCCGGCACACTCAAATCAGCTAAAAGCGGCTATCTGCCCATTCTCTCTGCAGTTGCCACTGCAGGTTATGCCGATCGAGATTTTCCTCCCACCGGCACTGTCTGGGGCGTGGGCCTGAATCTGACCGTACCGCTCTTTTCCGGCTTCTCGACGGTTGAGCAGGTGCGCGAAGCCACTGCAGCGCTCAACTCAATTGAGGCGAGACAAAACAACCTCAAATTGCAAATCATCAGGGAGGTTGAATCCGCCTGGCTTGGCAGCAATGAAGCCTCCGCCCGCATACTCTCAACCGGGAAGGAAGTCGCCGCAGCCAATGAAAGCAAATTTTTGGCAGAGGGGCGCTATCAGGAAGGGGTTGGCAGTATCATCGAGGTAACGGATGCACAGGCACAAGCACTTGATGCCCAAACATCCAACATTCAGGCACGATACGATTATTATACGGCGTTGGCACGGCTTGACAGGGCCGTCGGCAAGCAATGAGAATTGGAATAAGGAGTGATGCATGAATCTGTGGAAAAGTGTAGCCCGTAAAAAAATCTATCTGATCTGGCTCGTGGTTCTTGTCGCCGGCGGCATTGCTCTCAAAATGACGCTCTTTGCCCCGACAAAGGTAACGGTCGTGACTGTTGAGAAACGTGACCTTACTGCTCAGATTTATGGTAACGGTACCGTAGAGGCCAAAGTGGTGGTCGGAGTTTCCAGCAAGATCACCGGTAGGATTGTTGAATTGTATGCGGATCAGGGTGATCGGGTAACGCGTGGGCAACTTCTTGCCAAACTGGAAAATGACGACTTCCGACATCAGGAACAGCAGGCCGAGGCCGGACTGAGTCGTTCCTCAGCGACCTTGAACGTTGAACAGGCCAATCTCCAAAAGGCCCGGTCAAATCTGGTCCTGGCGGAGAAGAATGCCCAGCGTTTTAAGACTCTCTCTGCAAAGAATCTCGTCTCCACGTTGGAGGCCGAGCAGTATGACACTGTCTGTCAGGTTGCCAGGGAGGAAGTCGCCCGCAGTCAGGCGGCAGTAGAAGCGATAAAGATGGAGCAGCAGGTTGGACGTGCCGGTGTCGGCTTTGCCCGGAGCAAGGTTGCGGATACGGTTATCTATGCACCCCAGGACGGCATCATTATAACCCGTGACTTGGAGAAAGGCGCCACTGTTTCCCCGGGCACGCCGATCTTCACCCTGGCTGATCCTCGCACGGTCTGGGTCAAGGCCAATGTCGACGAATCACTGCTGAAAGGGGTGGCCGTCGGCAAGAAGGCCACTATTACTCTGCGCTCCTCGCAGGGGGAGTCGCTTCCCGGTCAGGTGGCCCGCCTGGGGCGTCAGAGCGACCGGGTAACCGAAGAGCTTGAGGTGGATGTCACGTTTGAAGTGCCATTGGAGAACTTCCGCATCGGTGAACAGTCCGACGTCTACATCATCGCAGGGATGAAGAAAAATGTTCCGTCGTTGCCATCCGCTGCCATTGTCACGAAGGACAAAAAACGTGGCGTATGGCTGCTAAAGAGCGGCAGACTGACATTCAGGGAAGTTACGGTCGGCATTGCCGACCGGCGGAACTTTACCGAAATAGTTGCCGGTCTCGACGGTAGTGAACGGGTCGTAGCAGCAGCGCCCCCTGAGATGACCAAATTTAAGGAAGGCATGAAGGTTCAGGCCGCATTATGAATCTCGCCATCCGGGACATCAGGTACCATCTGGGCCGCTTCATACTTACTTCCATCGGCCTGGGGCTCCTCCTCGGCGTGGTCATGAGCATGGGCGGTATCTACCGCGGCCTGTTTGCCGATGCGCTGACTATTCTCACGATCACCAAGGCGGATATCTGGGTGGTGCAGCAGAATACCAACGGCCCGTTTGCCGAAAACTCGCGCATTCCGGAGGATATCAAATACCGCATTAAAGCGGTGCCCGGCGTGGCGGAGGCATCGCCGCTCTCGTTTCAAACCATCCAGATTGATCGAATGGACAAGCCGCTCCGCTTTTTCCTCATTGGCTACGATCTGAACGGCTTCGGTGGTCCGCCGGTGATCCTGGCCGGACGGAACATCCGCCAGAAGCATTATGAAATGGTGGTTGCCAAAGGGATGAATATGGCGATCGGCGAAAAGATTCGTTTGGGGCTCCACGACTACACGGTCGTGGGTATCACGAGCAAGGTGGTGTCATCGAGCGGAGACCCGGCAGCGTTTGTGACTCTGGCAGACGCACAGGATATCCAGTTCAAGAAGGACAATGACGCCATCAGAAACGATCGGGAGCGGATCGGGGCAAACCTGTCAAGTATCCAGGCGCTCTCTCCTTCCCAGGCCGAATTTCTGCAGCAGAACATCGCACGTATCACTGAATCAACACACACCGTTAATACCGTGGTGGCACGCCTCGCACCTGACGCGAATCTGCAAGAGGTGCAGGAGCGGATCAGCCGCTGGAATCATTTCAGACCGATCTCGGTCGAAGAACAGACCAGAATTCTTACCAAGGGGATGATTGAAAAGGCGCGGATGCAGCTGGGGCTGTTCAGGATTATTCTACTGGTGATCTCTGCGGTCATTATTTCACTCATTATCTACACCTCGACCCTCGACAAGATCAAAGTTATCGCCACCTTGAAGCTGATCGGCTCACAGAATCGCGTAATCGTCGCTATGATTCTCCAGCAGTCACTTCTGATGGGCATACTTGCCTACGGCATTGGGTACGTACTGATCCTGCTCACCTACGAAAAATTCCCCCGCCGGATTGTACTGGAACCATTTGATCTGCAGATGCTCTTTGTCATTGTTGTTGCGATCTGTGTGATTTCAAGTTTTGTCGGCATTAGAAAAGCGCTCAAGGTTGAGCCTGCGGAGGCGCTGGGTGGATAAATCCATGTACGCAATAGAAGTGGAAAAACTGACTAAAATCTACGGTAAGGGCGAGACGGCTGTCACCGCTATTGCCGATGCTACATTTCAGGTGAAACCGGGGGAGCTGGTAGCCATTCTCGGCCCTTCCGGGTCAGGAAAGACAACTCTGCTCACCGCCATCGGCCTGATCAATGAACCGACACACGGTAAGGTCGTCATCGATGGTGCCGTGGTTGCCGATGAAGGCTGGACGCCGGGCTTCGACCTGAAGCGGATGCGGCGTGAAAAGCTCGGTTTTATCTTCCAGGCCCACAACCTGATACCTTTTCTGAGCGCTATTGAGAACGTTATGGTGGCGCTGGAGATAAACCATCTGTCACGCTCAGAGGCTAAAAGCCGGGCTGTCGAACTACTCACCTCACTCAATCTTGCCCACCGTCTGAACAATTTTCCGTCAGCCCTTTCCGGTGGCGAGGCGCAACGGGTCGCAATAGCGCGCGCTTTAGCCAACAAGCCAAAAGTGATTCTGGCAGATGAGCCGACCGCTGCGCTTGATACCGAAAATGGTAAAAACGTCATGGCCCTCCTGAAAAAACTGGCTGTGGAAAATCATTCCGCTATCCTGGTTGTTACCCATGACCATCGTATGGTGGAAGGCTTCGACCGGATATTTCAGGTGAGTGATGGTCGAATTACGGGAGAAAGCTGATATCAGATTGAATCAAACGATTATGTTATTGGCCTCGTCGACAGCTAAATGCCTGTCGTGCTTAAAACGCATTGATGCATGATTTAATTTCGCTTGTTTTTTATACGGAGTGCCATTAGAACTATGGCGAAATCAGGAAATGGCAACGTTTTCCTGCAAATTATTCAGTCAACTAATGAAAGGATTGAAGAGACTATGGCACACACAATTTCTGATGATTGCACCAACTGTGGCACCTGCGTAGATTACTGCTCGGCAAGCGCTATTTCCGGGACCGAGAGCAAGCACTGTATCGATGCGGATATGTGTATTGATTGCGGGTCATGCATCGACGTCTGCCCCGCCAACGCCATTAACGCATGATTGCTTGTGAAACAGCGTGATCATAAAAAAGGCCGATTATATCGGCCTTTTTTATTACATGCGCTCGGCAGGGCGCAGTGAACCCGGTGCACACTTCTCACCCATTTCTTCGTGATCACCTCAAACAGGTTAACCTCAATGTGCGAGAATACATACAGTTAGTGGGTAAAATCTGTCCACACACAAAACTACTACCTCTATAAAAAGGTGGTGTTATTTTTGTATTGTATATTGACATATGTATTATTGAATTGTAGCTTATGCATATTCACAAGGGAGGTCAGCAATGCCGATATTCGAGTATAGCTGCACGAAGTGCGGCTGCAACTTTGAAAAACTTCATAAAACCTCGACTGAACCAAAACCGGTCTGCCCGGAGTGTGGTTCTTGGGAGACTAAAAAAGAGTTTTTACCTTTTCCTCAGTTGGCTCTTTAACCTCAGGCACCGGTTGTAACTCCGGCGGTTGAAGGAGGCCATCCTGACACCGGTTCGGCGTAATAAATTTTGAAACTTTTTAATTGTGTTTCGTAAGCGAGAGTTATCGCCTGGATGATAGGAAGAGTACGAGTTATGCCCATTCTGCTTGACTACAAAGTTCTTATACCGCTTGTTTTGCTGCTGGGATTAGCACCGTTTTTCCCCCAGCCGCATATTGTCGAAAAGATAGGTATGCTTCTGACCGGTAGTTTGAAAAGACCGCTTGATATCTTTGACCTGGTTTGGCATGCATGGCCGTTTGCGCTGCTCGTGTACCGGATTCGCCAGGATATTACTCATCGATAAAATATGTAAAAAACCCCACTTGTGTCCTGAAATGGAGAGAACAGATGAGAATGCAAATTGTCGTTATCGGTGCTAATGCTGCCGGTGCCAAGGCGGCCTCAAAAGCAAAAAGAATCAACCCCAAAGCGGACGTAACATTAATTGATCGGGGCGGCTTCATCTCTTATGGAGCGTGCGGTATTCCTTACTACATCTCTGATACGGTTGCTGACGTAAAGGATTTAATGAGCACACCTGTTGGTGTTGTTCGTGACGCAGGCTTCTTTAAAAAAGTTAAGGGGGTTACGGTCAAGACCGGTACCGAAGTGACCGGAATTGACCGCGAAGCCAAGGTTGTCAATCTTTTTGAAACGGCTACAGCCGAGAAAACGTCTCTAGAATATGATCGCTTGATCCTTGCAACGGGTAGTTCGCCATTCATTCCTAAAATATGTAATTTTGATTTGCAAAACATTCTGACGGTAAAGTCTATCGAAGATGCCGAGTTGCTTAAAAACTGTGCCATTTCAGGCAATACCGCCTGTATCGTTGGTGGCGGCCTAATCGGACTGGAAACTGCTGAAGCTCTGCAGCAGAAGGGCATGAAGGTAACAGTCATTGAAATGCAAGAGCAGCTTCTACCCGGCATTCTGGATCGGGAGCTGGCTTTTCTCGTTGAAAAACAGCTCAGGCAGCAAGGCGTAAGGGTTATGACCGGCTGCAGGGTAACCGGCTTTACTGGAAAGAGTGCGGTAGAAAAGGTTCTTATCGGTGAACAGGAGCTGCCTGCAGATCTGGTCGTGCTTGCCCCCGGCGTTACTCCAAATGTTTCGTTGGCCCGTGCTGCGGGGATTGACATCGGTATCACCGGAGCTATTGCCGTTGATGCGAGGCAATGTACTAATGATCCATACATCTACGCCTGTGGAGATTGCTGCGAGACCACCCATCTGATCACCGGAAAGAAGGTCCACATCCCTCTTGGCAGTACGGCCAACAAACAGGGACGTGTCGCGGGAATCAATGCAGCTGGTGGAGAAGCAACATTTAGCGGCGTCATCGGTACCAGTATCCTTCGAGTGTTTAATATCAATGCCGGTAAAACCGGCTTATCCGAAACGGAAGCGAGAGCTAATGGCTTTGATATTGAGACCGTACTGTCGCCAGCCCACGATAAAGCACACTTTTTCCCCGGCGCAAAGCCGATTGTCCTGAAACTGATAGCAGAAAAGTTAACAGGTAGAATTCTCGGGTTGCAGGCTGTTGGTGAGGGAGTCGTTGATAAGCGACTCGATGCGGCAGCGACGGCCATAACATTCCACGCGACAGCCGACCAGTTGTCCCAGATAGACTTGGCTTATGCGCCCCCGTATTCTGCAGCCATGGACAATCTCATTGTGGCGGCAGATATCCTGAAAAACAAGCTGGCCGGCCATGCCAGAGGCATCTCGCCACACGAAGTGAAGCGTAAATGTGATGAAGAGGATGATTTTATTCTGCTCGACGTGCGGTCTCCGGCAGAACATGGCGAGATCGGTATCGAGGGGGCAAAACTGATTCCGTTAGGGATGCTGCGGGAAAAGCTGGGGGAACTGCCACGGGATAAAGAAATAATCGCTTTCTGTAAGGTTAGCCTTCGGGGCTACGAAGCCCAGAAAATTCTTGACGCTGCCGGTTTTGAAAATACGAAGTTCATGGATGGCGGTATTCTTGCCTGGCCATATCCACTCCGGGGTGCCAACATCGCTACGAAGCAATAAACAAAACGAATACAACACCATCATTAAAAACAGGAGAAAACATGAAATCCATTCGCTCAACATTTATGACATTCGCACTGTTTTGTATGTCTGGCACTCTCTCAGTCTTTGCTGCAACTGATCATTCGACACTTGTCAAGGGACCTTTTAAAACCGGAGAAGAGGTCACCAAGACTTGTCTCAAGTGCCATACAAAACAGGCCGGTGATTTTATCAAGACAACTCATTGGACGTGGAAAGGAACTCCTAACCATTTGAACGGCAAGCAAAAAAGCACGGAAAAGTATGGCAAGGCAAATATGCTCAATGCTGTCTGTACATCCATCGAAGGTGGCAAAGACGGCGTTGTGCATGAACAATGCTCGAAATGTCATGCCGGTTATGGTTGGACGAACACCAAATTTGATTTCAGTGATGAAAGTAAAGTTGACTGTCTGGTCTGTCATGCCCAGAAAGGAAATTACGCCAAGGCAATAGGCGGGAATGTTGACAAAAAAGCTATGGAAAAAGGTTCCATGAGTCTTGATCTGGCAGCCCAAAGTGTTGGCGTTCCCACTCGCAATAACTGTGGATCCTGTCATTATTATGGTGGTAGCGCAGATTCGGTAAAAATCCCCGGTATTGAATCCACACTGGAGAAAAAGGATCGTAAGCTGGATGTCCATATGGGTACTAAAGCAAGCGGTGGCGGGGACATGGCCTGCCAAGCCTGTCACACAACAAAGAATCACAAGATTGCCGGCGCTTCCAGTATGACTGCCCACTATGACGAGCGCGTCAACTGCGAGAATTGCCATGCTGGCGCCAAAGCCCCACATCAGAAATCAAAGAATGGCGCCATACTCGCAAAACATGCCGGTGCGGTCGCCTGTCAGACCTGTCATATTCCTTACTTTGCTCGTTCGCAGGCAACAAAGATGGAATGGTATTGGTCAGAGGCTGGCAAGGATATCAAGCCAGAGGAGCAGTTTGACAAAGAAACCTACGTAAAAAAGATGGGACGCTTTGTATGGGGAATGAACGAAAAACCGATGTATGCCTGGTATAACGGCACCATTGACCATTATATGAAAGGGCAGGTTATCAAGGATCCGTCGAAGCCGGTGGTCATCACAAAACCTGTTGGAACCATCAAAGATATAACTGCAAAAATTTATCCCTATAAGCTTTTTAAAGGCGATCTTCCAATGGATGCAACTTTCAAGTACCTGAGCATATTCCAGCACTACAAATCGTACTGGGTTGATTATAACTGGGAAAAAGCACTTTTGGGCGGCGCTGAAGGTTCAGGACTACCTTACAGTGGGAAATATCAATTCGTGAAAACGGCCTCCTATTTTTCATTAAGTCATGAAATTGCCCCCAAAGAAGAGGCTCTCCAGTGTGGTGAGTGCCATACGGGCGGTACGCGCCTGGATTGGAAGGCGCTCGGATATAATGGTGACCCGATGATTACAGGCGGCAGGCGTTCGAAACCGTTTGACAGGAAAAACCAATGATCGTTTAAAACAGGGGGTGAGAAGGGCATGAAGGCTACATTTTGGCATGAACGCTGGGAGCGGGCGGAAATTGGCTTCCATAAGCAGGCAATAGACATTCATCTTCAGCAGTACTGGAAGCGTCTGGAACTGCAAGCTGCCCAGCGGGTTTTCGTTCCGTTGTGTGGGAAGAGTCTCGACATGCTGTGGTTGGCGGGGGAGGGGCATCCGGTACCTGCCGGACTCTGACTGGAGATGTTGCAGGTAAAATTGCAGAGATGTTAGGAAGCAAATCCCCCTGAATTCCACTTTTATGAAGGGGGAAGCTTTACGCAGAGCATTATGGAACAGCAACTTCTAAGCATTATCATACCGACTTACAACGAAGAGGCCATCATTGTAGCGTCACTTCAGGCGCTTCTCTCCATCACAGAAAAAAAGGAGAGGGTGGAAATCATCGTCAGCGATGCCAGTACTGACCGTACTGCCGACCTCATTTCTGCCTTTCCCGTGACTCTATGCCGAAGTGCGAAGGGGCGTTCACGGCAGATGAACTCGGGAGTAGCTCTTGCCCGGGGTGAAATCCTCTATTTTCTCCATGCCGACACCCTGCCCCCAGAGACTTTTATTGATGATATTCGCTCAGCAGTGGCATCGGGAAAAAAAGCGGGATGCTTCAGAATGGATTTTGATGACGACAATCCCATTATGGCTCTCTACGGATGGTGCACCAGGTTTCCCTTAATGCTCTGCCGTGGCGGCGACCAGTCTCTCTTTCTCGAACATTCACTTTTCACAGCTATTGAGGGATTTGATGAAAACCTGACTATTATGGAGGATATCGACATCATAGCGCGTATCAAGTGCCGTATGCCGTTCCACATCATTGAACATTATGTAACGACTTCATCACGCAAATTTCATGATAACGGGATCATCCGCCTTCAGCTTATCTTCGGAACTATTCACCTGATGTATGCGCTGGGATTTGGCCAGGAATCGATTGTCCGCTATTACAGCGAAAATATTGTCTGATCAGGAGCACTGGAGAGCTGTCAGGCAGCAGAGGAAGAAAATTATGCGTACAAATTTTTTTGGTGGCCTATTGATTTCGTTCGGCGTCGTTATTGGTGGCTGCTCATCCGAAGTACCTTACAACAGCGCCTCCTATGAGGATCTGAATACTGAGGTCGGGTGTGGCAGCAGTTCCAGCGATTACACGAAGGAAGGCATTTTTAAGTCCCGATATAAGAATCACCGGATGACCTGGAGCGGAGAGGTACTGCTTGCTAACGCCGATAATCTATCGCTGAACATCGCCGGGAAAGGCAGCCGGGATTTACAGGTTAACCTGGCTAATAAATTGGCAGGTTACACTGTTAAGAAAGGTGACTTCATCACAGTTGGTTTCGTGATGAAAAAAATGGGCGACTGCTCCCTGCCGTTCTCCGGGGAAAAAGCAACTATCGAGTCATCATCCTATGCCACGTACTCGCCACTGCAGATAATGAAATTGATCCAGCAGGAAAATAAGTTGCTCATCATCGATGTCCGCTCGCCTGGTGAACTGCATGAGGGCAAAATCGAGAACTCAATCCTTATCCCGGTGACCGACATTATGGCAGGAAACTACACGATTCCGAAGAATCGTCCTCTGCTGCTCTACTGCGCGATTGGAGGCCGCAGTTATGCCGCCATGCAGATTCTTGCCCGCAATGGGTATACAGAAATTTACAACCTCCAGGGTGGGATTGCCGCCTGGAAGGAGGCCAACCTGCCACTCGTCTATTGATTCCCTCATTACCAAACTCCGGCAGGAATGAGTAAGCCGGCAAAGGCATTTAGCGCTGATTAACAAAATTGATCATGTGGGATACTGTTTGTGAAATGGTTGGCAATAACTCTGATAGTTTTTTTTTCCTGCATAATCTCTGCAACTCAGGCGACTGCCGTCGTTCAGGTAAATGTCTGCATTGATTGTCATGCAAGTCAATCTCAGGCAGTTAAACTCTGGCAGACAAGCATTCATGCCGAGAATGGCATAACTTGCATTACCTGTCATGGCGGCGATCCGGGAGATTTCGCAAATGCCATGAGTCCGTCGCGAGGTTTTCGCGATCTTACCACACCTGATGCAGTTTCTAAACTTTGCGGTGGCTGTCATATCGTGGTTGCCGATCACCATATGAACAGTGATCATGCAGGTCGCGGAGGACCTACCTGTGTTACCTGTCACGGCAGTCACAATGTGGTGAGAGCCTCTCTCGATCTTATCAATAAAACTACCTGTTCAAAGTGCCACTCCTTTAATGAAGCCCGCCGTATACGAAGAACCATGTCAAAACTTGACACCATGTTCATCGCTATTGAAGAGAAAATAAAGACATTGAAGAGTCAGGGAATTGAAACCGGACAATATGAAAAACGTCTGTTTGCGCTCCGTCTTCGTTTTCATGCAATGTTCCACAGTCTCGACAGAGAACTGATTATTGCGGAATCTGAACATATTCTGACAGAAATTGAAAAAACTAATGAAGCAGGCGGGAATGGAAGAAGGCAACTGGTCGGAACAGTTGCTGTTGGTTGCGCACTGCTGGCTGCGTTGCTCATTTATCTGAATAAAAAAAATGAGGTAAAACTCTTTTGAATAATGGACGCCCCACATTTGCTGAAATTGATCTTTTGGCTCTTAAGCACAATTATCAGCAAATCCGTTCTATACTTCCTCCCCGTACTGAAATAATGGCGGTGGTGAAGGCGGACGCCTATGGGCACGGTTTTATGGATATTAGTCGTTAGCTTGAAACACTTGGTGTTAATTCTTTTGGAGTCGCATTTCTGGCAGAGGGAATTCAGTTACGCAAAAGCGGCATTGACAAGCCTATCCTTGTTTTGGGTGGCCTATATCCTGGGCAGGAGAGAACATGCATCGGTTATAATATCTCAACTACAGTGTTCAATCTGGAACAGGCTGAGGCCTTAAATCATACCGCTTCAATCGACAAGCTATTTCGCAGAGCGCAGGTACATTTAAAAGTTGATACTGGTATGGGACGTTTAGGTGTTCCGTATAATGAAGTCCCCTTTTTTCTCGCCGAACTTAAAAAAATGGAACACGTTGTACTTGAAGGTGTTATTTCGCATTTTGCTTCTGCCGACGAACTCGATGAGTCGGGACAGCATTTTACACGTCAGCAGAGTGAGCGTTTCGACTGGACGATTGCCGAAACGCGAATGGCAGGTTTTAAGCCACGTTATATTCACATCGCCAATAGTGCCGCCGCTATGCTCTGCGATGTTACGGGATCTAATCTGATAAGACCCGGTATTACATTGTATGGCGCCCTCATCTCTGCGAATTTCCAAGGAAAGCTTGATCTTAAGCCTGTTATGCATCTGAAAAGCCGTATTGCCATGCTTAAATGGGTAGAACCCGGAACCACAATCAGTTATGCACGCAGATTTACTGCTGCTCGTCGAACACTCATAGCGACCGTACCTATCGGTTATGCCGATGGTTATCCGCGTCAACTCAGCAACAAGGGAGAGGTGCTGGTTCGAGGTGAACGTGCAAAAGTGGCAGGAACTGTCTGTATGGACTGGATTATGGTTGATGTTACCGGAATAAAGGGAGTTTCTGTCGGAGATACAGTTACATTGATGGGAACAGATGAAAAAGGTGGTTGTATCCATGCCGAGGAGCTGGCCGCTTTGGCAGACACGATCCCATATACACTTTTCTGTGGTATCAGTAAACGGGTGCCGAGGGTTTATACAAAATACGTAGCGAAGACAAAGGAAGGGGGATGACCGCTATGGGAATGAATGATCGTCCTAAAAAAACATTTAAAACAAGGAAAAACAGCCAAAAGCGGGCGCTTTTATAGCGACAGTGACATTACCGTTTTCTCTGGTATGGTTGTCATGGGAAGTTTCCAAAATGAAGCTTGCGAAGCACGCACTATTGAAAGGACAGCATGAGCATACGCAAAAACAGAGACCGCCGTACCGCATTTAATCCGAGTGAAGCCATTCTGGAGAGCATTTCCGACGGAGTGTTTACCGTGGATTTCGATTGGTGCATCACTTCCTTCAACCGGGCGGCAGAGGACATTACCGGTATATCACGGAGTGAGGCCATCGGCCGTAAATGCTCGGAGGTATTCCGCTCCAGTATGTGCGGCGAGAGTTGCGCGTTACAGCAGACCGTCAAGACAGGCAAACCGGTCATCGGTAAAACCGGCTACATCATAAATTCCGGCGGGAACCGTATTCCTATCAGCACCTCCACCGCAGCCTTACGCAATGCCGAAGGAGTTTTAATCGGTGCGGCGGAAACGTTCCGCGACCTCTCGGAAGTTGAAACCCTGCGCAATGAACTTCAAGGGAAATACCGGGTTG
>CAJAFV010000051.1 GCA_903939115.1 uncultured Geobacteraceae bacterium | reverse complement strand
TCCTATTTCGACAAACTGGGGTTGGTCTCATTCATGGACCAGCACCACCGACTTCAACACACTTCATGAACCGCCGTGTACGGAACCGTACGCACGGTGGTGTGGGAGGACGGCGGGAGTAATCCCGCCTCCTACCCGATTTTTAGGAATTTTGTAATCCTTCGTGAACTCCTGAACTGCTTATGTAAAGGCTATCTACGGGCAGAGATGACGTTTATAATAGCTTTACAAAGTTGGATTATGTTGTATATTAAGCTGAAAAAATAATTAAAATGATGTATTATCGCTCAGAATAAATAAACAAATTAGCTGGTTACTCTGGTTTGACCTGTATTTTAATGGAGAACTTAAATGGTGAAACTTTGGCTTTTAATATTAATATTGGTTTGTTCGGGCTGCAGTGGCAAGACAAGTGCGGAACTTTACGCTGAAGGTTTGAAACAGTTAAACGCTGCGAATCCGAGTGGCGCTGTCGTGTTGTTCAAAAATATTTTGGAGAAAGATGAAAATCATCTCGATGCCCGTTTTCAGTTGGCGAAGGCCTACGTAAAGCTGGGTAAGAGGGAGCAGGCGGAAAAAGAGTTCAACAAAGTCCTCAAACTGAATCCGTTGCGGGATGATGTGCTGCTGGAGTTGGCCGTTTTGTATAACGCTTCCAAAAAAGCAGATGAAGCTTTTAAATTGGGCGAACAGTATCTGGCTAAACATCCCGGGAGTGTTGAAGGTCTCGAAGTCCTGGGGGTAGCCAGTGCAATAAACAGCCGCTACGATGAAGCCGAGCGGTATCTGCTGCAGGCTGTTGCGGCTGATCCCTCTCAGGTAAAAACCAAAATGGAGCTTGCCTCTGTATATGTCTCCGCAGGTAAAGAGCCGAAAGCAAAAGGCCTCCTGGAGGAGTTGGTCCGTACCGATCCCAAAAACCCCCGTCCTTTTTACATGCTTGCTGCCATGGAAACGCATGCCGGGAATCGTGACAAAGCCCTTGAAATATACCGTTTAATTAGTACGAACGATCCCGCCGAGACCCTTGCTGCCTATAAAGCGGGAATTATTTACATTGAAAAGGGTGAGTTGGATAAAGCAGATAAGACGGCAGATAGTTTGCTCAGTAGTTACCCAAATCGTGCTGAAGGGCACCGTTTGAAGGGGTTGGTCAACTATCAGCAGAAAAACTATGCCGATGCCATGACCAATTTACAGAGCTCCATAAAATTAGCTCCGACTCTTGAGGCGTACCATTTTCTTGGGCTCTGCTTTTACAACCGCGGTGAACTTGAAAGTGCCTTGAGTCAGTTCCGCAAAATACTTGATAACGTCCCTGACTCTCGACAGGGGCGCCTGATGACCGGCACAATCCTCCTTGCCCAGAAACGGGTGGATGATGCGATAACCGAAATTCAGAAGGTGCTGCAAAAGGATGACAAGGATGCCGTAGCTCATAATCTTCTCGGAAACGCATACATGGCCAAAGGTATGTTTGAAGATGGCATGCGTGAATTTAACAAGGCGACTAAGATTGACCCCAAGATTGTTGACGCCTATCTGAAGAGAGGGTATTTCTATTTCAGTCGCGGGAAAAACGCTGAAGGTGAAACAGAGCTTGCTACCGCTGTCCAGGCGGCACCGGATGCCCTCAACAGCCGATTGCTGCTGGCCTCATACAATCTCAGATCCGGGAAAAGTGACAAGGCTCTAGCGGTTCTCAAAGCCGGTTTGACCGGTACAAAAAGTGATGCGTACCTGCTAAACAGTATTGCCGCTGTCTATTTCGCGCAGAACAAACAGGAAGAAGGACTCAAAAGTATTCAGAAAGCAAAGGATGTCGATCCAGCCTTTCCCGCCTCGTACCAGAACCTTGTGACCTATTACGCCGCTACGGGAAAATATGACAAGGCGCTCGCTGAATATAATTCGCTGTTACGTGTTGACCCGCAGAACTACCGTGCAATGCTGGGACTTGCCGCATTATATGAATTAAAGGGTAGCGACAACGAAGCGCTTTCGTACTATCAAAAGGCCACTGAGACAAAGCAGTCGGCTGCGTTTATTGCCAAGGCGAGCTACCACCTGAAAAAGAAGGAAGCAGCCGCAGCGCTCAAGGTGCTGGATGAGGCGATAAAAATTGATGCTAAAAATGTCGCAGCTCTTGAAATGAAAGGGCGAATACTGGTCGGCGAGAAGAAATACAAGGAAGCGATCAGGACGTTTGAAGAGGTTGAAGCGATAAATCCTGAAGGCGGCGTGGCACTGAAAATAGGTGCGTATGTCGCCATGAAGGAAACTGATAAAGCGCAGGAGCAGGCTAGGAAAATCATCGAAAAATATCCGCGCTCAGCGCGTGGGTACATGGTTCTTGGCTCGATTTATGAGAGCCAGAAAGAGTATGCTCGCGCCATCAGTGAAGTGAAAAACGGCATCAAAGTTGATGCTGCCAATGCACAGGCGTATGTTTATCTGGGGAATTTGTATGAGGCATCAAAAGACGCTACCCAGGCCATGACGGCGTATGATGAGGCCCTTCGCAAAAAGCCTGATTTTGTACCGGCACTCTTTGCCCAGGGAGCGCTCCTCGATCAAGCCGGGAAAAAGAAAGAAGCGATTACCAAGTACCGGACCGTACTGGAAAAAGCTGATAGTTATGTTCCGGCAATGAATAATCTGGCGTATCTCTGTGCTTCGGGGTATGGCAGCAAAGAGGAAGCACTCCGGCTGGCAATAGCGGCGTTCAAAAAAGAACCGGGTAATGCCGGCGTGATGGATACTCTGGGCTTTGCCCTGCTCAAAAATAACCGTCTGGATGATGCCAAAAAGGTCCTGGAAAAAGCGGTAAATCTGTTGCCCAAAAACCCCACCGTGGCATTTCATCTGGCACTTGCCTACAAAGAGTCGGGAGACAAGGCCGGCGCCCTTAAAATGCTGCAGACAGCCCAATCTCTGGGGCCGTTTGACGATGCAAAAACAGCCGCATTATTAGTTACAGAGCTGAAAAAATAATTGAGCGGATTATATGACATTTAACATGACTATTCTTGTAATTTTCGATGCCATTCTTGCAACAGCTGCTCTTTGTTTAACGGCCGTGGTGAGACTTGGATACCCTGAATTCAGCTCAAAACTAGCTGATTTCAACACGCTTTTTACAGCAGTCATTTTTGTTGTACTTGTTCTTTTCTCCTCGCATCTGATGGAAGTATATGACCTCGGTAAAAACATCAAGAGGCGGGAAATAATCGTCAATATACTCTTTGGTACGGTGACGTCGTTCTCTCTGCTCTCTGTGGTATATTACCTTAATCCTAAAGTTATGCTGGGCCGCGGAATACTGATACTGGCGCTCTGCTGTTTTGCCCTTTTCCAATATTGCTGGCACGCCCTCTATCTGATGGGGAAAAATACCTCCCGTTTTTGTCAGAAGGTTCTGGTGCTTGGTACCGGTGCCCTGGCTGCCGAGATCGGATCTATTGTCGCCTCAAACAAGCGCAATTTCAAACTGGTCGGTTATTCATCGTGTCATGCCGGTACTCATGCAAGCGGCATGGATGGTGACGCTTACGAAGTTCCTTGTGATCAAATTCTGGGCAATTGTGATAATCTCCGGGATATTGCCAGGCAGGCTCAAGCGGGAATAATTGTGGTGGCGCTCTCCGAACGGAGAGGCGTTTTTCCACTCAGAGATGTTCTTACCTGCAAATTAAACGGCATTGAAATTATGGATGCCCCCTCTTTCTATGAAACCGCCCTGAGCAAACTGATGTTGGAATCTATTACACCGGGTTGGTTTATTTTTTCAGACGGTTTTCATCGGACAACCATATTAAGCGCCCTCAAACGGGGTATCGATATTGCGTTATCGTGCATAGGCCTATTGATTACGTTGCCATTTTTTCCGCTTATTGCTGTTGCAATCAAGCTCGATTCACCCGGACCGGTATTTTTTAAACAGGAAAGGACCGGAAACTGGGAAAAACGGTTCATGCTTATTAAATTCAGGACCATGAGGCAGGATGCAGAAAAGGGGACCGGTGCGGTATGGGCTGAAAAAAATGATCCCCGTGTAACAAAGCTCGGGCGGTTTTTCAGAGGGTCGCGCGTCGATGAAATTCCGCAGCTCATTAATGTATTGCTGGGAAGTATGAGTTTTATTGGGCCGCGTCCGGAGCGTCCCGAATTTGTCGAGAAGCTTAAAGCGGTCATTCCCTATTATTCTCAACGCCATTTCATTAAACCAGGATTGACCGGGTGGGCACAGGTCAGATATTCCTATGGGTCGTCAGTTGATGATGCTGTTGAAAAACTGCGCTACGATCTGTACTACATTAAAAATATGAGTCCTTTTCTCGATACGCTCATTTTTTTCGAAACAATCAAAGTTGTGCTGTTTGGCTTTGGCGGACGATAACGCTGGTAATCAGCAGATATTTAGGCTAATTTACTGATTTTATTCATGAGATAACAGGTGCATATGAAACAGATACTTTTATCGTTTATCCTGCTGCTACTGATTCCATTTACTTCTTTGGCCGCTGACTATGTTGTCGGCGAGGGCGACGGCCTTGATATTGCTGTCTGGGGTGTCAAGGAGCTGACCTTCTCCGTTAAAGTTCGTCCGGATGGTAAAATAACCGTGCCTGGCTTGGGTGATGTTCCTGCCAGCGGCATGTCTCCCTCAGCCCTGCAGTCCTCTTTGTCGATCAGGCTCAAGGAGCTGGTAAAGAATCCGATTGTAACGGTCACTGTCAGAGAAATTACCAACAGCAAGGTGTACGTCTTCGGAGGGGGGATTAGCTCGGGGGTCTATGATCTCAACAGGAGAACAACTCTTCTTCAACTTCTCTGTTCAATTGGTACCCCTGCTGCGGGCGTCAGTGGTGGGGGCGGTGCGGTGTCAGGTCCCGCAGCGAGGGCGGCGGACTACAAGCGGGCTTACGTCCTTCGAGGCGGGAAAAAGATCAAGGAAGATTTTTATGCGCTTTTCGTTAATGGCGATACTGCGGAAGATGTCTTCATCGAGTCAAATGATTCGCTGTTCATCCCACAACTCATCGACCGCAATGTCTATGTGCTTGGTGCAGTTACCTCACCCAAAGCGATAGAATACCGTGATGGCATGACCGTTATGGAGGCGATTCTCGAAGCAGGCGGCTTTACCAAGTTTGCCAGTCAGAATGATACACAGATCCGCAGAAAAGAATCCGATAAAGAAATATCAATACCGGTCCGGGCCAAAGAGATAATTCAGGACGGCAAAATGGCGCAGAATGTCAAGCTCAAGCCGGGTGATTATATCATTGTCAAGGAAAGTTTGTTCTAAAACAGAGTGGAGAATGAGTATGGTATCTAATGAAATGGATTACAAACGATATCTTGTTCTGATTAAACGGGACAAAAAAATATGTATAGTCGTTGCATTGGTAATTATGACGCTGATAACGGTCGGTAGCTATCTCATCCCAAACAAGTACGAAGCCAGTAGCACGGTATTCATTGAGAAGAGTGTTATTTCAGAATTGCTGAAGGGCCTGACTTTTACCCCTTCCACTGAAGATAAGATAAAAGTGCTGACGTATGCCCTAAACAGCAGAACTCTGATAGAAAAAATTATTGACGAACTGGATCTGAAAAAAGGGGGCGGGGCGGAGCAGGAAAATCTGATCAAAAGTCTTCAGACCAATACCCAGATAAAGATTAAGGACAGGGAAGGGCTGTTTGTTATCTCATTTCAAAATACCAACCCGAAATTGGCCCGTGACTACGTCAACGCACTGGTCAGGCGATACATAGATGAGAATACATCCAGCAAGCGGGAAGAATCGTACGGAGCAACCCAGTTTCTCTCAGAGCAGTTGACGACCTTCAGGGAAAAGCTCCTTAAATCGGAAAACGAGGTCAATGAATTCAAACGCGGTGCCGGATCGATAGCAACCATGGATCCTACCTCACTGCTTAAAGATATCAGTATTTCTCAGGAACGTGCTGATGATCTGAAGATTAAACAGGCTCAACTGGAAACGGTGCTGGCCGGTTTGGGGAAAGTGAATTCCGCCCAGTCGAATCTACCCGCGCTGCAGAAACGCCTTCAGGAACTGCAGCTTCAATATACCGACAGCTACCCTGAAATAATTCGTTTGAAAGATGAAATCCGCGGCGTAGAAGAGCAGAAAAAGAGTGCAAAACCGACGATAGTTCGTCCGAGCGACTCACCCGAGTATGATCGCCTTAATTCTGAACTGCGGGCGATGCGGCAGGCCGAAGCGAACCTCCAGGCAAATATAGCTCGGAACCGTAGTATGCTGATGACTATCCCTGCGGCAAAGGCGAAGCTTGATGATCTTGAGCGCGAGAAACAATCACAAAAAAGTCTTTATGAGTCGATGCTGAATCGTCAGGGGCAGTCAGAGGTTTCCAAGCAGATGACGGTTCAGGACAAATCGACGGTATTCAGGGTCGTGGATTCCGCTATTCTGCCGATCAAACCGATCAGTCCAAACCGCTTGAAACTTATTGTACTCGGCATTGTGGCTGGAATCGGCGCAGGTTTAGGAGTTGTCTTGCTCAAAGATCAGATGAATGACTCGGTCAAGAGCGTTGATATGGCAAAACAGTTCGGCCTGCCGATTCTCGCCATTATACCACGCATGGAGGATCCTCAGTTGACAGCCGTGCAGTCCAGGCAGAACCGGAAGCTGTACTTTGCTGCCGCGATGTACTTCTCGTTGATACTTGCGGTGCTCGTCCTTGAAGCTCTTGGTGTAGCTGATATTTCGAGAATAACATTAAAGATCAAGTCTATCATCGGCTGACACTATTTCCGGATTTAATCAACGACAAGGTGGCATATGAGCAGAATTGAAAAGGCGATGGAGCGGGCGGTGCAATTACGGCAAGGGACGGACGCACCGGCAGCAGTTCATCCTGAGGTGAAGGAACCGGAGCGACCAATCCATGCGCCACCTCCGGTCCAGGCCGGGACCCAAATAGTAGTGCCAAGCAGCCCCTATTTTGATAATATCAGCGATCCGTATTCCCCGATTGGCGAAGAGTTCCGTAAGTTGAAAGCTGCACTGGTTTCATTGACCACCGGGGCCCAGTTCAATAATTCGGTTATGGTTACCAGTTCTGTTCAGAATGAGGGAAAGAGTATCATCTCGTTGAATCTGGCAATGTGCCTGGCTCAGGAGTATGACCACACCGTATTGCTGATTGATGCCGATTTTCGCAGACCGACAATCCACAGTTATCTTGGCATTGCAAATCGTCAGGGTTTCTCGGATTGTCTCCTTGGCGAAGCGGAGATAGCTGATGTGATTATACCGACCGGAATCGGCAGGCTTTCGGTAATTACTGCCGGACGTGCAGTTCCTAACCCGGTAGAACTGTTTGCGTCCAAAAAAACGGAAACTCTGATTGCAGAGATTAAGAACCGTTACCACGATCGCTACATCATGTTTGACACCCCTCCGGTGTTGCTCTTTGCTGAGTCCCGCACTCTTGGGCGTCTTGTTGACGGTGTTCTGTACGTGGTCAAGGAACAGAACGCTTCTCAGCATAATATCAAGGAAGGTATCGATACTTTAAAAGGTTGCAAACTGTTGGGCATGATTTATAACGATACCATCGTAGACCGGCATGATCAGAAATACTCCAGCTATCAGCGTTACAAACGCACGCAATAGCTAAGGTTGCACAATGTACGAATCCTTCTTCAAGCTGCGCAGCAAACCGTTCGACCTGCTCCCGGATCCCCGGTTCATCTATCTGAGCAGGTCGTACAAAAAAGCCATGACCTACCTGGACTATGGCATAAGGGAGCGCTCGGGCTTTATCCTCCTTACCGGTGAAGTCGGCTCCGGGAAAACCACACTAATCCGTGACCTGCTTGATAAGAGCTACGAGCGTGTCGTCCTGTCCAAAATATTCAATACCCGCGTAACTTCAGAGCAGTTGCTGTCGATGATCAATGATGACTTCGGGCTTGATGTTCAGGGCAAGGACAAAATCACCATGATTCGGGATCTGAACGTGTTTCTGATCGATCAGTATGCCGCAGGCAACCAGCCGATATTGATCATCGATGAGGCCCAGAACCTTTCCTCGGACCTGCTGGAAGAGGTACGTATGCTCTCCAATCTGGAGGCTTCCAGCAGCAAGTTGATGCAGATCATTCTTGTCGGCCAACCGGAGCTGCGGACAATTCTTGCCGCCCCGGAACTGCGTCAGCTGAGGCAGCGCATCAATATCAACTGTCACCTGCAGGCGCTCAGCCGCGAAGAGGTTGAGCAGTATATCAGTCATCGCCTCGAGATTGCCGGAAACGCAACAGCGGTGCATTTTGAGCCGGAGTCGCTCGATGCGATTTTCCGCTACAGTCGGGGAATCCCCCGGCTTATCAACATAATCTGCGATTTTCTGATGTTTCTGGCTTTTGCAGAAGAGGCTACTGTTCTAACAGTTGATATGGTCAGCGATGTAATCGGCGACCTTGATTTTGAAAACTATCATTGGCTGGAGGGTACTGATACCGACACGCAACACTCTAGCGGCTTCTCGTCTGTAGTAGATAATCCCGACGTTGAAAAAGAATTGCAGCGTATTCTGGCCGATACCATGCGATTGATAAAGTCGATTGAACACGACATCGCTTCGCCTTTACAGAGTGCGCTTAATAGTCAGAATTCCCGCTTAGTCTCATTTCAGACGGCAGTTGCGTCCCACATGGCTAAAACCAATGCCGATATTATCGATCTGCACAGAATTCTGGAAGAGTTATGTAACAGTGTAACCAGAAGCGAAAAGGGGACGCTGCATGAGACTCTTAAATCTGTTTTTACCGTTTTTGGTGGTGACAGATCCACCCAAAGAAAGTGAGTGATTACATGAAAACCAGGATAGCGCGCAGTGGCGCGTTTATTTTTCTGCTCAACGGACTGCTTCTCTGGCTGTCGATACAAGCATCGGCTGCAGACTATGAGTTCAAGCCGTTTGTGTCTCTCAGCGAAGAAATAACTGATAATATTTATGAAGTGGCTACCGGCAGGCGAAGCGATTTTACCACCCGGGTCAGGCCCGGAGCCACCTACCGCTACAAGTCGCCACTCTGGACCTGGGATGCCGCCTATACCTTTGAATACCGCAATTATGCGCGAGGCAGCAATGGCGATGAATATAACCATGATGGGTCGCTGAAAGGGAACATTGCACTGGTTGATAATTTCTTTTTTCTCGATCTCTCCGATACCTATAAACGGGTAACACTTGACGTTGCCCGTAATGCCGCCACTGAAACCAGTCTTTTTGTCAACCAGTCCGACCAGAACGTCGCCTTGTTTTCACCCTACCTGCTCTGGCGTTTGCGGGGCGACAACACTCTCAAAACCGGCTATAGCTTCACTGATACCAGATATTTCGGGGTGAACGGAACTGACAAAACCGGCACAGCCAGTTCCCAGGGGACTAACGGCATTGACAAGCAGGAACACCGGGGGTATGCCGACCTGACCAACGAAGTAACCTCAAAATTAAGCCTTACCACCGGATATGCGTTTACCCGTCTTGAATCTGATCCCAATCAGAACAATAATTCAGTTTCTAATCGGTACAATAAGCACGATCTCAGTGGCGGTTTCAAGTATGAATATGCCGATAAATCCTTTATCTCCGCACAGATCGGCAACAGCTGGCAGAAGTTCGATAACGGTGAAAATGTTAGTAATCTTTTCTGGAATGCCGCCATCATCCACGACTTCAATGGTGCAGTTGTCGGAACCCTTGAAACCAAGGTTGCATTTACGGAAGACCCGCTGGTCGTGTCAACCATGGAAACCACCTACAGAGCAAGGCTGGATAAAACTTTTTCGCGGGGTATAATCGGAGGGGCTGTGTTCTATTCTGAATACGTCAACACTCAGACAGACGCCATGGATCATCGGGCTCAAGGTGTTTCTGCGAACGGGCGCTATGAAATCATGCAGAATGTCACTGCCACACTTGCCACCTCCGTAGAGAAATATAGTCAGCAAACAGTAAGCCAGCAAACAACGACTGGATATCCCTATCGATTAACCGGTACAGGCGGACTCAGCTTTGCGTTCAACAAAGAGCTTACACTCGCTCTGACCTATACCTATGTGGCAGAACGCTATGGATTCAGGGACGCTGCCGGCGCCACCGAGATCAATAAGGGTGTTGTTGAAGTGAAGAAGTCGTTTTAATCCATGCGAAACGCCCTGACCATTGATGTCGAAGACTACTTTCAGGTAAATGCCTTCGCCGGGATCATTCGCCAGGATCAGTGGGACAGCTATCCCCTGCGGGTTGATGGCAACACCCGGCGGATTCTTGATATCCTTGACAGTTGCTCTATTACTGCCACCTTCTTTATTCTTGGTTGGGTCGCCGAGCGTCTGCCTGCCCTGACAAAGGAGATCCACAGGCGTGGCCATGAGATCGCCTGTCACGGCTACGCACATGAACTTATCTACGCAATCGGCCCTGAGCGTTTTCGTGCCGATATCCGCCGTTCAAAAAAGCTCCTGGAAGATCAATGTGGTGTGCCAGTGAACGGCTATCGTGCCCCCAGTTACTCAATCACCAAACAATCGCTCTGGGCGCTGGATATTCTGGTTGAGGAAGGTTTTAACTATGATTCCAGCATCTTCCCAGTCATGCACGACACCTACGGCATTCCCGATGCACAGCGCTTTCCGCACATTTTGGAAACCGCTGCCGGCCCGTTGGTCGAGTTTCCCTTGACAACACTACCGCTGCGTTTTGGCCGTAAAGAAGTCAGGTTGCCGATTGCCGGTGGCGGCTATCTGCGCCTCTTCCCCGCCCGACTGCTTACCTGGGGAATCAAGAGAATAAATGAGACTGAAAAACAGCCGGCAGTACTCTACTTTCACCCGTGGGAGATCGATCCTGACCAACCGAGGATCAAGGAAGCCGGGTTGAAGTCGCGTTTTCGGCATTATCTTAATCTGGATAAGACGGAAGGTAAGTTGCGCCACATCTATTCGGAAATTCAGTTCACTTCCATGCACAATGTTTTGTCAGGACTTGGTTATGGCAATTCCTAAACATGCAGGTGCACCCAGTTTGATCGAGTGTGATTGCCGCGATCGTGCCGCTTGGGACGCCTACGTGCGTACCAACTCGGTTTCGGTTAATTATCATCGCTACGCCTGGCGCGATGTTATTGAAAAAAGCTTCGGACACCCGTGCCATTATCTGGCTGCTAAGGATTCTGCAGGCGCTGTTGTTGGCATATTGCCATTGACCCACATGAAAAGCGCCCTGTTTGGAAATTTTCTCGTGTCGCTTCCCTTTTTCAACTATGGCGGACTGCTCTGTGATAATGAGGAAATCGGCGCTGCCTTACTTGCTGAGGCGGTAAAAGTGCGGGACGAGCTTGGGGCTGCACATGTTGAATTGCGCCACACGGAACCGTGGCCGGGCGAGCTGCCGACTAAACAAGCCAAAGTCAGTATGCTGCTAGATCTGGGCAACAATAGTGAACTATTGTGGAAGGGCTTCAACGCCAAGCTCCGCAATCAGGTGCGCAAAGCGGAGAAAAGCGGCTGCACGGCAAGGGTGGGAGGTCTTGAGCTACTGGCGGATTACTATACCGTCTTTGTGCGTAATATGCGGGATCTCGGCACACCGGTGTATGGGGAAAAATTCTTTGCTGAAGTACTGTCAGCCTTTTCTGATGACTCCAACATCATTGCTGTTTATCTGGAGGGCAAACCGGTTGCTGCCGGTTTGGTTGTCCGCTTCCGTGATACCGTAGAAATCCCCTGGGCCTCTTCAATCCGCGATTACAATACCCTCTGTCCCAATAATCTTCTCTATTGGGAGGCACTGCAGCATGCCTTAAGAATCGGCTGCACCCGTTTTGATTTCGGTCGTTCTACGCCGGGTGAGGGCACCTTCAAGTTCAAAGAGCAGTGGGGGGCAAAACCGATCCAGTTGCATTGGCAGTATCTGCTCCCGTACGGAGCGTCTTTGCCGGAACTTAACAATAAAAACCCGAAATTTGAAATGGCTATCAGGCTCTGGCAGAAACTGCCGTTATTTTTGACAAGGCTCTTGGGGCCGCATATCGTCAAAAATATTCCATAATTACAACAACAAGGAATTCAGACGAGCCCTACCAGGAAGATTGTTCGTATTATTTAGTTTTAGTTATTGTTTTCTCTAAGATATTTATTGTATTAGTAGTCCTGATAATATTTAGGGGTCTTTTATGCATCGGATGAGTTATTGGAAAACAATTGTGATTTCGCTTGGTATTACAACTGTCAGCGCAGCGTTAATAGTGGTTATACATATCACTCACGTCTCTGGTGGTTTTAGTACGCTTGCGAACGTACTATTGATGGCTACACTCGCTTCGTCATTTTTGGCTGTTTGCGGGGGAGCGGTCTGCCTGTGGCGTGACAGCCTTATTGAGTCCGGAAAGCTCGACCCTATCGGCGCTTCACTGAATCGTGTTCCGTCGCCCGGCTTTTTATCGACATTGGGATTGAGATCACTGCTGGGTAGCGCGCCCAGGCCTGGAGACATCGTCGAAGTCAAGTCGCTTGCGGAGATTCAGGCGACACTGGATGCCGACTCTGCGCTTGATGGACTGCCATTCATGTCGGAGATGCATGCATATTGCGGCAGGGCTTTTCGCGTCCACCGCCGTGTTGATAAAATTTTCGACATGAGGCACCTTTCAGGTATGCGCTGCATAAGAGACGTAGTCACACTGGCGGCGGTTCGCTGCAATGGAACGGCTCATGACGGCTGCCAGGCCGAGTGTCAAATTCTTTGGAAGGACGCCTGGCTGCGAAGGCTTCCTGCAAGTACTCCAGTGGATATGTGCATTTCAACCGATCACGTGATAACGCAAGCTGTCGAAAAATTCGAACCCGATGGCTATATATGCCAGATGACGAGGTTGTGGGAGTCGTCACAACCAATGTCACGCTTCGACATCAGGCAGGACCTCCGGCCTCTGCTGTTGGGCAACGTCAGTCTAGTGGCGTATGTAATTGCACTTCTTACACGTTTGTTCATAGTATTTCAGCAGTATCGTAGAGGCGCTGGATTTCCTCATATGCCGGATCGTCTGGCATTGAAACTTCCTGAACAGCCACCACAACCGGGCCTGTCCTTAGGCCAAAGAGTGATGGTTCAAAGCCGTGCACATATTTCACAGACTTTGATTAACAACAGGACAAAAGGACTTTACTACGATCGTGATATGGTGAGGTTTTGCGGCAATGAGAGCGTAGTTCAGATGAGAGTCGAACGTGTTATCCACGAAGCCACTGGGAAGATGGTGGTAATGAAGACGCCTTCCTGGATCCTACGAGACTTTACGGCAACAGGTGAATTTCACCGGTTGTGCCCGCAGCACGAACACATTTTCTGGCGTGAGGCGTGGTTGCGGTCCGCAGACATTGCCCCTCAAGCGACCAGCACCTCCACCCGAATATGACTGTTGGTAAAACGCAAAGAGTTGACAATTACATAATCATAAAGAGGAGGGGCCAAAGATGACGAACGCCGATAAGCCGTTGGTTAGTGTCATGACGCCTGTATATAATGGGGAAAAATTTCTGGCTGAGTGCATTGAGAGCGTACTCGCCCAGACATATTCCAATTTTGAATACACGATCGTCAACAATTGCAGTACCGACCGGACATTGGAAATAATGGAATCGTACGCTAATAAGGATAAGCGGGTTCGAATCCACAATAATTCCGTATTTCTGGGAGTAGTTGATAATCACAATAACGCCTTTACTCTCATTCCTGATCGGGCCAAGTACTGCAAAGTGGTCGGTGCAGATGATGGGCTATTTCCAAACTGCATAGAAGAGTTGGTGAAAGTGGCCGAAGAGTACCCGACCGTTGGGATGGTCACCTCGTATGTTTTGGACGGGTCGCACGTCGGGTTTGATAGGCTACCGTATCCCAGCACCTTCTTGAAGGGAAGGGATATCTGTAGGATGCGCCTGCTTAATGGTGTGAAAGTATTCGGTGGTCCTTCGAATTCTCTAATTCGATCAAGCGTCCTGAAAGAGCGGCAGCCATTCTACAAGGTTGGGAATTACCACGGTGACACCGAAGCGTATCTCGATCTGCTCCAGGAGTATGATTTCGGTTTTGTGCATCAAGTGCTCTCATACAACCGACGAGGAAAAGATTCACGCACTACGGCATTCCTGCGAAAGGTAAACTCTTATCTTGTGGCCGATATCGAGGAACTGACAAGATTTGGTCCGATTTATCTAACCGCAGAGGAACGTGATCCTCGCCTGCGCCAAGCAACGAAGGAATACTACAAGTTCCTGGCACAGAGCGTTCTTGAACAACGGGATAAAGAATTCTGGAACTACCATCGGGAGCGGATGCGAAATCTGGGTGTTGGGATAGACTATTTCAAGGTCGGCAGATTCCTGTTTTACAGGATAATAGACATCATTCTTAATCCTAAACGAACAACCGAGGGCGTTTTGAGACGTATTTTCAAGCAGTCCTCCGAGTCTAACTCTTAGGTGACTTTTCGAATTGGCGATGTTGAATTGAGCATTGATACATTTAAACCATTCTACAAGATAACAAGGCGACTACTATGCGTTTTAATGAAACAGACATTTTCGGCGCCTGGGTGATAAATCCCGAACCTCGCGAAGATGATCGAGGGCGGTTCATGAGAGCATGGTGCACCAAAGAGTTTGCTGAACATGGTCTCGATTTCTTACCTGTTCAAGCGAACATGGGGTTCAGCATTCATAAAGGGACTGTGAGGGGGATGCACTACCAGGTGGCGCCTGCGCCTGAAGCTAAGCTGGTGCGGTGCACCAAGGGAGCCATTTTTGATGTTGTTCTCGACCTTAGACCGGGTTCTCTAACGTATGGCAAATGGTATGGTACAGAGTTGAGTGACGAGAATGGTCGCATGCTCTATGTGCCCGAGTTCTGTGCACACGGATACCAGACACTCGAAGAAAACACGGAAATGTTCTACATGGCATCGGCATTTTATGCACCTGATTCAGCGCGTGGCGCCAGATTTGATGATCCGCTCTTTGACATACAATGGCCTCTGGCTGTCACTGCAATTTCCGATCAAGATCGTAACTGGCCGCTTGTAGAGAGAAAGGCCTAGATTACAGGGTCATAGATATGATGCTGTTGCAGGGAGAAGATAGATGGAAAAACGGATAATTTCTTCTTTAGTGATTCTTCCTATTGTGATGACACTTTTATCTGGTGTGAGAGCGTCGGCCAGAACTTACGCAACCAGTTTTTCATTAACTGAGAACCCCATATCTGAGGGAGGCAAATGGACTAATGGTGCATCCTCTGGTGTGGATTGGAATAATGTATCTACGACACCTGGTTTGGCTATAGGGCATCAACCGGGAAATGTTCAGTACACGGATGGCACGGCACTACTTACTGGTTCATGGGGAGCAAGCCAATCCGCTCAGGGAACTGTATATATTGGTCCGACCTATGAAAGCGATTACCCAGAAGTGGAAATACGATTGAGAAGTTCATTGACTGCACATAGTTGTACTGGATACGAAATAGCTTTTAAGGCAATAAATAGTAATCAATCATACATTATAATTGTAAAATGGAACGGAAAAGTCGGGAACTTTACTATGTTAGCCAAGCTTGTTGGCCCACAATACGGTCTTCGTAATGGAGATGTGGTTGCGGCCACAATTATTGGTAATGTGATAACAGCCTATATAAACGGTGAGCAAAAGGCCCAGGTTACCGACAACACGTATTCGTCAGGGAATCCAGGCATTGGTTTCAACTTCGATTGTCACGGAGCTTGCAAGGGCAAGAACAACGGATACGGTTTTAAAAGTTTCTCTGTTATGGATGGATATAATACTCAACCGCCCCCCCCATAATCTGATAAGAATTAAACCAAGACGCAACCACTTAACATGCAGTCTCAGTCCGTGACGCACATTTTGTTGGACTGGTGATAATATCTAATTTTCTGCTGGAAGTAACAGTAAGTAACTATTCCCCCCCAAAGAGCGCTAGGAGGATAACATGATGGTAGATATGGCACTTAGAGAACGTGAAGCCAAAGGTAACCCGATTCGCGTCGGAATGGTAGGAGCAGGTGCGACAGGTCGAGCCATCGCCCTGCAGTTGGGAACACCAGCTCCAGGAATTCGGCTTATGGCAATCGCGAACAGGACGCTGGAGCACGGTGAGCGGGCATTCCGTGAGGCCGGCATCATGGAATGGATCCGGGTAGCCTCCGTTCATGAGGCTGAAGCTGCAATCGCCCGCGGGATACCGGTACTTACTGCTGATCCTTCAGTGCTGACCGCCTGCGGTAACATTGATCTGATTGTGGAAGTAACGGGCACCGTTGAGCCGGCTGTGCATATCGTGCTTGATGCGTTTGATCATGGCAAGCATGTGGTACTGGTAAATGCCGAACTCGATTCGCTACTCGGCCCCATCCTGAAGCGGAAAGCCGACCAGGCTGGAGTAGTTGTTACCAACACGGACGGTGATGAACCGGGAGTAGCGATGACACTCTATCGCTATCTTCGCTCATTGGGACTGCGTCCCGTTGCTGCGGGCAATCTCAAGGGCATGGTTGATTACTATCGGACACCCGAGACCCAGCGGGCATTTGCCGAAAAGAATGATCAGGATGCATGGAAGGTTACTTCCTTTGCTGACGCCACAAAGCTCTCTATGGAAACGACGGTTCTTGCTAATGCAACCGGTTTTCACGTTGGGCGACGTGGCATGTATGGCCCTTCCTGTGCCCATGTCCGGGAAATGGCGACTCTGTTGCCCGCCGATCAGATGCTCAGCACCGGCCTCATTGACTATGCCCTCGGAGCAGAACCGCACACCGGTGCCTTTGTCATCGTTCATGAAGATTCGCAGTTGAAAAAGGCCCAACTGGCGTATTACAAGCTCGGTGACGGTCCCTTCTATGTATTTTACACACCGTATCACCTGCCCCACATCCAAATTCCCTCGACTATCGGTCGAGCGGTCATTCATAGTGACCCGACTGTTGCTCCCCTTGCCGGTCCTGTTTGCGAAGTGGTTACAGTTGCCAAGAGAAATCTGAAAGCGGGTGAGCGTTTGGATGGTATCGGTGGGTTCTGTTCGTACGGACTTATTGATAACGCACTTTCAGCCCGAACCATGGCGGCCCTGCCGATAGGTCTCTCGGAAGGTTGCCTCTTGCTGCGCGATATTTTGAAGGACGATGTGATTTCGTTCCATGATGTGGAGCAACCTTCTGGCAGGTTGGTGGAAGCGCTCTGGCGTGAACAGAACGCACTTTGGCCGATAGTGACGCCCGGCTAAAAGACATAGTCGAACCCACAAAAACAATCTGGAGGGATTCCATGAAGGTTTTTATTTTTTTCAATGTAAGCATCACCAATAATGATCGGCTTACCGCTGTATCGGTCACTCGCAACGACAGGCTCGCAGGATTCCGGACAAGGAGTAGCTATGCCTGATCGTTCGTTCTGGAAAAACCGACGGGTATTTCTCACCGGGCATACCGGCTTTAAAGGAAGCTGGCTTTCACTCTGGCTCAATGCGCTTGGAGCAGAAGTGACGGGTTATGCACTCAATCCTCCTACCGAGCCAAGCCTATTTGAGCAGGCAAAGGTAGCTGGCGATATCCGCTCCATTTGTGCTGACATTCGCGATTTCGAGCGTATCAAGTCCGCAATAGCCGAATGTCGTCCCGATGTAGTCATTCATATGGCAGCACAGTCAGTTGTGCGCCAAGGTTATGAGGATCCCATCGAAACATACTCCTCAAACGTCATGGGAACCGTGAATGTTTTTGAGGCACTTCGTCAGCTCGACCAACCATGCGTGGTGGTTAATGTTACGAGCGACAAGTGCTATGAAAACAAGGAATGGGCCTGGGGATACAGGGAAAACGACGCGATGGGTGGGCATGATCCCTATTCAAACAGTAAAGCATGCGCCGAACTGGTTACATTGGCATTTCGCGATTCGTATTTCCACAATGACGCTTCCGGTCGGTCAAAGATTGCAGTTGCCAGTGCCAGGGCCGGCAACGTTGTTGGCGGCGGCGATTGGACTCGTGACCAGCTCATTCCCGATCTCATGCGTTCTTTCCTGTCTGGCCAACCGTGCATGATCCGAAACCCTGCCGCCATCCGGCCATGGCAGTTCGTTCTGGAGCCCTTACGAGGGTACCTGCTTCTCGCTGAACGTCTCGCAGAGAATACGGAACAATTTGCCTCTTCCTGGAATTTTGGCCCCGCTGAAACGGATGCCAAACCGGTGTCCTGGATTACAGAAGAGTTGGTTCGTTCGTGGGGTGGTGGCGCTTCATGGTGTCAAGATGCCGGGATCCACCCGAGGGAAGCCAACTATCTCAAGCTGGACGTGTCCAAGGCGAGGGCGTGTCTTGATTGGACTCCGGTTCTTCCCTTGAGCCGTGCCCTCGATTGGATCGTTGATTGGTACCACGCTTTTCAGGCCGGGGATGATCTCAGGCGCATCACTTTGTCGCAAATAGAACAGTATGAGACACTTTTACACGAAGGGGGACTTATTCAATGTCAGACATCGTAATCCTGGGAAGTGGAATGGGGGGACTCGGTGCTGCCTACCGACTCCGTGGCGAGGGCATCACACCGGTTTTATATGATAAAAATGCATACTATGGGGGGCATACAACTTCGTTCCGTTACGACAGTGGTTTCCTGTTCGATGTCGGGCCGCACATTTCTTTTACCAAGGATACCCGCATTCAAGAGCTGTTCGCTGATAGTGTTGATCAACACTACGAGACAATACAGATCAACCTCAATAACTATTGGCGCGGTCACTGGCCGCAACATCCTGTACAACTCCACATGCACGGACTGCCGGAAGACGTCATAGTCAAAGTTATATCCGACTTTGTGGAAGAGTTAAAGGCACCTGAGCGGTCGGTGAACAACTATGCTGATTGGCTGTTGGCAAGTTTTGGGCAGAGTTTCTCTGAACTTTTCCCCATGCAGTACACCAGAAAATACCATCTTACCACCGCTGACAACTTGAGCACCGATTGGCTGGGGCCTCGCATCTACCAGGCCAGTTTGGAGGAGATGCTTCGCGGTGCGCTCTCGTCATCAGCCCCTCATGTACATTACATCACCCACTTCCGTTACCCGACTGATGGTGGATTCAAATCATATCTTAACAAATTGGTCCCTTTGGAATCACTACATCTCAATCACGAATTGATATCGTTGGATCCACTTGGGCGACTGCTCAGCTTTTCAAACGGCACGGTGGTTCACTATGATGAGCTGGTCTCTTCGGTACCTCTTCCAGAACTTATTGGCATGATACAAGGTGTGCCGCAAGACGTTATCGATGCTTCCCGGCGACTGGCATGCTCGACATGTGTGCTTGTGAATATTGGCGTGAATCGTGAGGACCTTTCCGATGCTCACATGAGCTATTTCTATGATGAGGACATTTGCTTTACACGCCTCAGCTTTCCGCATATGCTTTCATCTCGGAATGCTCCGGCAGGTATGGGTAGTATCCAGGCTGAAGTTTACTTCTCCAACAAGTACCGACCATTCACCGGGAAACCTGAAGATTGGATTGAGCCGGTTATCGCCGACCTTCGCCGCTGCGGACTCCTGCGTGAAGATGACTCTGTCGTATTCAGCGCTGCAATGTTGTTGCAACACGCCAATATCATCTTCGACCTTGAGCGGTCAGCTGCACTGAAAATGGTTCATGGGTACCTCGATGATATTGGGATCTTATACTGTGGTCGCTATGGAGACTGGGGTTACCTCTGGACTGATGAATCATTCATGAGTGGCGAAAATGCCGCCCAGAAAATTTTAGATAAGATGCAATAGTACATAGCTTGTCAGGAGGTGACGACAAATGAAAGTAGTTTTATTTTGTGGAGGAATGGGAACTCGACTCAAAGATCATTCAGGCGAGTTGCCGAAACCGATGGTAAACATTGGGCCACGACCGATTTTGTGGCATATCATGAAATACTATGCCCATTACGGGCACAAGGATTTTATTCTCTGTCTCGGGTACAAGGGCGATGCAATTAAAAATTTCTTTCTGACGTACGAACCGTGCCTTTCCGGCGATTTCACCTTGTCAAATGGCAGTAAGCAGATACATCTCAAGGAAAGCGATATCTCCGATTGGAATATTACCCTTGCCGATACCGGTTTGAAATCAAATCTCGGCCAGAGACTGAAAGCGGTAGAAAAGTACCTGGGAGACGACGATATCTTTCTCGCTAATTATGCTGATGGATTGACCGATCTGCCGCTGCCTGAAATGATCGACTATTTCAAAAAAAGTGGTAAAGTTGCCTGTTTTATAAGTGTAAAGCCGTCACAGAGCTTTCACATTGTTACCCTTAAAGAGAGCAGCCTTGTGGAAAAAATTCAGTATGTCCGTGATACCGATATCCTGATAAACGGGGGTTGTTTTATTTTCAAGAAAGAGATCTTCCAGTATATGAAAGACGGTGAGGAACTTGTAGTCGAACCGTTTCAGCGTCTGATTGATGATAATCAGTTGATTTCGTATCGGTATGACAAATTCTGGTACTGTATGGATACCTTCAAGGAACAGCAGGAACTAAGTGATATGTATGAGCGTGGTAATGCACCTTGGGAAGTGTGGAAAAACAATAAGGAATAACTCATGACAAGATACACTCAGGGTATGAAATGCTGAATTTTAAGTTCGCTCAAACGCAAGATCAAAAAATATCAATATTATGCCTGGGTGCTCATTGCGATGATATCGAAATTGGGTGCGGAGGGACAATTCTGCAATTGCTCGCGCAGCATCAAAACATTTCCTGTACGTGGGTGACCTTCTGCTCCACTCCCGAACGGGCAACCGAAACACGTGAAGTGTCAAGCGCTTTTCTTGCCAATTGTGAACATACAAACGTTGTAATCCATTCTTTTCGTGACGGTTTTCTTCCGTGGTTAGGCCCTGAGGTTAAAGATGTTTTCGAAACATTAAAGGAGGTCAATTCGCCTGACCTTGTTTTTACTCATGCTAAAGACGATATGCATCAAGATCACCGGCTTGTTAATGAGTTGACATGGAATACCTTTAGGAATCACCTGATTCTGGAGTATGAAATCCCAAAATATGACGGTGACCTGGGCCGACCAAATATTTTTGTTCCGCTTGAAGAAACGTATTTAGCGGAAAAAATAAAGATTATTTTAGATGGTTACCGTTCCCAGCGCTCCAAGCATTGGTTCACGGAAGAGCTTTTTCGCTCCCTGCCTCGAATCAGGGGGATGGAGTCAAATTCTCCAACCTGCTACGCTGAGGCGTTTTACTGCCGAAAGCTATTGGTAAGATGATATTTTGTTCGAAATTATGACTTTATTATGGCGGACAATTAACAAAAAAATCTCAAATAATAATTTGCTCGCGAGTAAAAATGTGTGGAATTGCCGGAGTTCTCAACTATACCGAAGATCCTGAAAAATTGATCTCTGCAATGATTGCAGCCATCCAGTATCGCGGCCCGGATGAAGCCGGGATTTTTGTTGACCCCTCCATCGCATTAGGCCACTGCCGCCTGAGTATAGTCGGACTGGATGACGGGTCACAACCTATTTCAAATGAAGATGGCACCCTCTGGGTCGTTTACAATGGCGAGGTATTCAACTATCCAGAACTTAAGGCCGATCTCCAGAAAAAAGGTCATCTGTTTGCAACGCATACCGATACCGAGGTATTAGTTCACCTTTATGAAGAGTATGGCAAAGAGTTTCTTTCCCTGCTGAACGGACAGTTTGCCTTTGCGATCTGGGACACCGTCAGGAAGGAATTGTTTCTGGCAAGGGACCGAGTCGGCATACGTCCCTTATTCTATTATCAGTCCGCTCAAAAATTAATCTTTGCCTCTGAAATAAAAGCCATCTTCACTGATCCGTCTGTGCCAAGAGAAATCGATCCGCAGGCTCTCCAGCAGATATTCACCTACTGGACCACTCTGACTCCCAGAACTACATTCAAAAACATCTTTGAACTCCCCCCCGGACATTTCCAAATTGTGAAAAATGGCAAGATAATCGAACAGTCACCTTTCTGGAGTATCCCCTGTTATTCAGATGAGAACTGCTTCTCGGGAACGCTTGATGAAGCTGTTGAAGAAACAAGAACACTTCTGAACGACGCCATACGCATAAGGTTACGGGCCGATGTGCCGGTTGGAGCATACTTAAGCGGCGGTCTCGACTCCTCGATCATTACCTCACTGATTTCCCGAAACTTTAACAACAAGCTGCGCACATTCTCGATAGGTTTTCAGGAAGCGGATTTCGACGAAACTCCCTACCAGCGGAGCCTTGTTGATTACCTCGGCACTGATCACACTGAACTGCTGATTTCCAATCAGGACATCAAAGATAACCTTCCGCGCGTCATCTGGCACTCTGAAAAACCCCTGCTCCGCACCGCCCCGGTCCCGATGTTTCTCCTGGCAAAGCTTGTACGGGATAACAATTTCAAGGTCGTCCTCACCGGCGAAGGTGCAGACGAAGTGTTTGGTGGCTACGACATTTTCAAAGAAGCAAAAATCCGCCACTTCTGGAACAAATTTCCGGAATCAACGTCCCGACCTCGCCTGCTCGAAAAGCTTCATCCCTACATTTTCAAAGATCCGGCGCGCAGCAGGATGATTTTGCAAAAATTTTACGGAGTATCCAATGCAGACCTGAATGATCCATGCTTTTCCCATAAAATCAGATGGGATAACACCAGAAAGAATATGATGTTTTTCTCCGACGATGTAATGTCAGAACTCTCCGGCTACTCACCAGAGGGAGAGCTTCAAAAGCGCTTTCCCGCCCATTTCAGTTCTCGTGACGCATTGGCAAAGGCTCAGTTCCTTGAAATGGACATATTCATGTCCAACTACCTCCTTTCTTCCCAGGGAGATCGAGTTGCCATGGGGAACTCCGTTGAACTGAGAGTTCCGTTCCTCGACTATCGCGTTCTTGATTTTGCCATGAAGCTGCCGTCAAAATGGAAAATAAGAGGTTTGAACGAAAAATACATATTAAAAAAAGCATTCGCAGATATAATGCCTGAACAGATAATCAATCGCCAAAAACAGCCATACCGCGCGCCCATCCGGGAACTGTTTTTCTCAGGCAAAAGCGACTACACAGAGGAACTTCTCTCAAGGAATTATCTCAAAAAAACCGGTTACTTCAATACAGTAAAGACATGCAACCTGATTGACAAATACAATAAAACTGACAGAGTTATTGCAAGTGAAACACAAAACATGGCGATCATCGGGGTTCTGACTACCCAGATTTTACATCATCAATTCGTTGAAAATTTCAGCAGACAGCCCAGTAACCCGATTTCACTAACAAAACGGATCTTCAAATAAACGTTCATCCAGGGGGCAGCAATGAATGAGTTCTCCTCTTCGGTACTCAACATTGATTGTGAAAAAGAAACAGAAAAAATCGCAACCGGGATCAGAGAAATTCTGAAAAATGATCTCAAAAAAAGAGGGATTGTTATCGGTATTTCCGGGGGCATTGACAGTAGCGTTACCGCTGCCCTTGCCGTAAAGGCAGTAGGCAAGGAACGGGTATTCGGTTTAGAGATGCCGGAACTTCATTCGGCCAGTGAAACCGTTGAATTAAGCAGCACTGTTATCAAACACCTTGGCATACAATCGCTGCATATAGATATTTCGCCAATTCTCCGAGCCACAGGCGCATATCAAAATTATGACAATGCGGTGCGGATGGTGATTCCGGAATATGGCGACGGCTGGAAATCGAAAATGGTCATCTCAAGCATCTTCGAAAATAAGGGTTTCAGCCACTCATCGATCGTAGCACAGGCCCCTGATGGAACGACATGTAAAGAGCGGCTCCCCCTTAAACCGTATCTTGAGATTGTTGCTGCCACAAACTTCAAACAACGCACCCGCAAAATGCTCGAATATTATCATGCCGACCGACTTAACTATGCCGTTGCCGGCACGCCAAATCGCCTTGAGTTTGATCAGGGGTTCTTCGTAAAACTTGGTGACGGCGCCGCTGATATCAAGCCAATAGCGCACCTGTATAAAACCCAGGTATACCAATTGGCTGCGTTTCTTGGGATACCTGATGAAATTTGTAAACGCCCGCCTACTACCGATACCTATTCTATGCCGCAAGGACAGGATGAGTTTTATTTTTCACTCCCCTATCACCTGATGGATCTTTGTCTTTATGCAAAAAACCATGGTATCACACCGACCGATGCGGCAACTGCGGCAGGGCTCTCCCCCGAACAGGTACAGCAGGTTTATAAAGACATTGACACGAAACGTTCAACAACTCGTTATCTCCATTTGAAAGCGATTACGATGCAGGAAATTTCAGAAATACACTAAAAGGCACAGGGGAAACCATGGAAACAATCAGCAAGATAAGGGCTTATATTATCGATAATTTTCTTTTTGGGGAAGCGGGAGATCTGAAAAATGAAGATTCTCTTCTTGATGAGGGAATTGTAGATTCAACAGGAATTCTGGAACTGGTTGCTTTCCTGGAAGAGCAGTTTGAAATTCGAATTGAAGATGAAGAGATGATCCCGGAAAATCTGGACTCAATTGACCACATTTCTGAATTCGTCAAACGAAAGAGTTGTTAATTCAACTTGCCCTGAATTCCGGAACTTTGTTCTGAGATTGAGCGAAACCAAGGAGGCGTCACCAATGCTGGTACATAATTTTTTGGAGAACTCCGCAGCCCGTTTCCCGGACAAAACCGCTTTAATCTGTGATAACAAGCGCCTGACATACCGTCAATTGAATGACTCAGCAGATCAACTGGCTGCTGCGCTTATTGCCAAGGGAATCAAACGTCAGGACAGAGTAGTTATTTTTCTCGAAAACTCCATTGAATCGGTTATTTCTCTCTACGGCATTCTCAAAGCAGGTGCCATATTCGTTATACTGAATCCGGGCATGAAAGCCGGCAAGATCAATTTTATCTTCAAGGATTCCGGAGCACGCGCAGTTATTACCCATGCCGTGAAAGAATCGATCCTCAAAGTAGCATTATCGGATGTCTCTGAAATGGAACATATTATCTGGTGCGGCAAGAGCCCGGCAGTTGGGCCTTTTGGTGAAATAAAAACATCCACTACATGGGATTCGCAATTTTCCGGTGCACATACAGGCTCCCCCCGCTTGGGATACAAAATTATCGATATTGATCTGGCGACAATAATTTACACTTCCGGATCGACCGGAGAGCCAAAAGGGGTTATTTCAGCACATTGTAATGTTGTTGCTGCTGCAACCAGTATCACCACGTATCTTGAAAACAGCGCAGATGACATTGTCCTGAATACTCTTCCTCTCTCTTTTGATTACGGCCTCTATCAAGCATTCATGGTGCCACTGTTTGGCGGCACTCTTGTACTTGAAAAATCATTTGTTTTCCCAATTAAAACCATTGAACTGCTTGTCAAGGAAAAGGTTACCGGATTTCCGATAGTCCCTACTATGGCGGCAATCCTTTCTCAAATGGATTCACTTCCAAAATTTGATCTGAGCTCGCTGCGCTACATATCGAACACGGCAGCAGCTCTTCACGTGTCCTATATCAAGAAGCTGCAAAGTCAGTTCCCCGGTGTAACGATATTTTCAATGTACGGCTTGACAGAATGCAAGCGCACGCTCTATCTCCCCCCTGAAGAGCTCGAACGACGCCCCTCTTCAGTCGGCATTGCCATTCCCAACGAGGAAGTATTTATCTTTGATGACCAGGGAAAAGAACTGGGGCCGGGTGGAATCGGTGAGTTGGTTGTGCGTGGTTCAAATGTTATGCAAGGATACTGGAACCGTCCGGAAGAAACCGCCAAAACCTTCCGTCCCGGCCGCTATCGGGGAGAGGTGTTTCTTTATACCGGAGATCTTTTCAAGAAAGACGATGAAGGTTTCCTCTATTTTGTTGGCAGAAAAGATGACATGATTAAGACAAAGGGTGAACGGGTAAGCCCTAAAGAGATTGAAAACTGCCTCTGTTCGATGCCGGGAGTTGTTGAGGCTGCGGTGCTGGGTGTCCCAGACGATATTCTTGGTCAGGCTGTTAGGGCATATATAGTTACAGTAAAAGAAACGACGCTTACTTCGGATCAGATAATGAAATACTGCTCGACCCATCTTGAACCTTTCATGGTTCCCAAATATGTCGATTTCAGGGAGACGCTGCCAAAAAACCCAAGCGGCAAGATTGATAAGAAGGTGCTTAAGGCGGAAGAGGGTTAGCTTAATAATCTTCTTGAACGACGGAGGTTTATATGTTCGAACATACCAACGAATCTCTGCTAAATCACATTACTTCTCTTATTGCTTCGGTTGCAGGTGCTCAAGCAGCTCACGAAGCGGCAGAAATAGTGGCCGCCTGTAGACGGAACAGCCCAGAAGATCACGCATCCCTGGCCATGGAAATGGCTCGAAAACGGGCTGACGGCGCACCTCTCGGCCTTGTCACGGGAAAACAGTGCTTTCTGGGAGTCCAGCTTTTGACAAGCCCTGACGTACTAGCGGCGCGGCTCGAAACAGAGCTACTCGGAAGTGAAGTTATTGCTATTTTGCGAGTGCAGGAGTCGAACAATCAAGGACAGGAACTGCGCCTGATTGATATGGGGTGCGGTTCGGGTAATATTTCCTGTGCGACTGCTGCTGCTGTGCCTCGCCTCAGGGTATGGGCTTCTGATCTCACCGAATCGTGCGCAGCTTTAACCCGTGCCAATGTAGCGCTGAATGGGCTGCAGGGTCGGGTTGCCGTTTATCAGGGAGATCTGTTTGAGCCGCTGCGTGATAAAGGGCTTGAAGGCACAATAGATGTTGTGGAAATGAACCCTCCGTACATAGCATCATCAAGTCTGGAAAAACAGCGAGCCGAACTGCTCCGCCACGAACCACGCGAAGCATTCGATGGTGGCCCGTACGGTTTCTCAATTCAAACGCGCCTCATTCGCGAGGCCGCTGCGTTTCTGAAAGATGGTGGATATTTACTTTTTGAATTCGGCGTTGGACAGGCAAAGCAAGTAAAGGCGCTTGTTGACCGTTCAAAATTGTACTCAGATATCAGATTTGCTATGGATGACGGCTCAGAGCCGCGGGTTGCGATTCTAAAAAAATAGGCCTTGTTTTGATTGGTTACGAGCGAGCTTCCACATAGGTATCAAAGCTGGTTTCTCTCCGTCGTTCGTATGGACCGGTTGCCTGAAGGTGGCAGTATGACACGCAGACATCTACTGAAATTAGTATCTACATTTATTGCCTTACCTCTCCTCCACATGGTATTTTCGGTTTTGAGAGCAATGGGGCGCACTACATCCTCACAGGGAGTACTCCCTGCAAAAGCCACTACCATTGATGGCGTTACGGACATGATGTCTCATGTCTACGTAACACGGGGTAAAAAACCGGAAGAAAACATGCGTGACCTTCTGCAGCTTTTGGGGGGGATCGAAAAAATAATCGGATCTGAAGACATCGTTATTCTCAAGCCCAATGCCCAGTGGTGGAACCAGGGGACAACCAATACCAACGCCATGAAAGCCTTTATTGAGGCGATACTGAAACGACCTCGTTTCCACGGTGAAATAATTATTGCAGAAAACCACCAGTACGATGAACCGAACTCACGGGGATGGACAACTATTGAACGTAACGGCGACTATAATCTTAACGAGCTCGTGGAATATTTTCAAAAGCTCGGGCATCCGAATGTAACGAAATATCATTGGCGCCCGGTTACCCCACAGTCAAAATCCAAGACAGACCCGGCAAATTTTTCACGGATAGTTGAAAGCCCCTGGCAGGGAGACGGATACGTTTACGACAAAAAACTCATTTACACGAGTCCCTTGGGCAGACGCTGTATTCTGTCCTACCCTATCTTCACATCCTCATACAGTGGAACGGTCATAGATTTTAAAAATGGAGCCTGGAAAAACGGTAAATACACGAGCCAACAGGTGAAATTCATCAACTTCTCCGGGATAAATCATCATGGCAGTTATTGCGGAGTGACAGCGTCAGTGAAAAACTACATGGGTATTGTGGATATGAGCTGTGGTGCTCCCAGAGGAGGGCCTGAAGGCTTTTTTAATGTACACAACGTAGGTGTCAGGGAGCTTCCAAACGTTTACGAGAGGTATGTCCCCTGGCGTATCCGTAACAAGTTGGAATTGTTTTGGGAAACCAATTACTCCCACAAATACTTTCATCACACAGGAGGATGTCTCGGTGCCTTCATGCGGAAGGTTCGAATGGCAGACCTCAATATAATCACAGCTGATTGGGTAGGTTTCGGCTCTCGAACCAACACTTCGCTCAGTGGACACCCCAAAGCCCTTCTGGCCAGTACAGACCCGGTAGCTCTTGATTCCTGGGCGGCACGGGAAATCCTTTTGCCATTGACCCAAACCGGCCCAGACAGGGAAACATTTTCTGCGTTAAACAATCCGGATAGCGTGGAAGGACCGTTCAGAAAATTCCTTCAAGAATGCTACAATCAGGGAATCGGCAATCTTGATCCATCCCTTGTAAAGACGCACCGTGTTACCTGAATTTAACCAGCATTTATAGTATGAAGGTGCGAACATGGATTGCCATGTAAGGCGATACAAACCGGAAGATGAAGAGGCCTTATTTGCCTTCAGGAAAACTATCTTTCCTGCAGGTTCTAAAGTTTTGGATTCTGGTTATTTCCGCTGGAAGTTTTTAGAAAGACCTGATACGAGTGGTATTCCCTTTTTTGTCCTGGAATCTCATGGTCGAATTGTCGGCACACTGGGGTATTGGCCGTTTACTCTCATGATCGGGGATCGCCCTGTTACATGCGGACATCTTGTCGATTTTAATGTTGACAAAGCATTCCGGGGGCTGGCAACTTTGAAATTGTTTAGAACGGTTACTACAGAAACAGAAGCCAATTTTGGAGCCAATATCTCCGCAGATGCTAGGCGGTTTTTCGGGGCAGCACGATGGATTGATTTAAGTTCCCGATTGAAAAACCATTACATGTACGTGATGCCTTCAAAGGCTGATAATAGTATGAAATTGATGAAGTATCACGCAGGTCGCTCAATCGCCAGGGTGTGTCGATGGAACATTTACAGAAAAAATAACATCTCTTTCTCGGTCAGGCTATTCAACGGAATTCCAGAAGATATGGAGCAGCTCCTTGACGGCATTCATGAAAGAAAGAAAATATCATTCATGAAAAACTATACCTATTATTCCTGGCGTTATGGAGCGCCAACCTGCAACAAGTATAATTCCATATCATTATTAGAGTCCGGCGTACCGAAAGCAGCAATCATCTTTTACATGACACCTGGCTCAGAATTAAGACAATGTACCGTTATGGATATTGTCTGTAATTCGAATGATAACTTGAAGATGGAACTTCTTTTATGTGAACTCATTACGTATTGTGATAAGCAGAAGAACGTGGAGCTTATAACAGCCACGTCAATGCCTTATCTCAATAGCGTATTCAAGGCGTGCGGCTTTCGAACCTGTACCAGCACTCGAGGCTTTATTGTAAACAATAAACTCCTTGATGCCTTAGGAGATGATGCTCTCGCTGACAACCTCAACTTCATGTTGGGTGATACCGATTTAATATAAGGGACCACAATATCGCTTCAGCGAATAGCGGAGGAAAAGTGAAAATTTTAAGTATAGTCGGTGCCAGACCCAATTTTATGAAGATCGCCCCGTTGTGCGATGAAATGGCGAAACGAGGAGTTAATCACTATCTCGTCCACACAGGTCAGCACTATGACGAGAAGATGTCCAAGCTTTTTTTCGAACAGCTTGCTATTCCCAAACCGGACATCGATCTGGGGGTCGGTTCAGGTACCCAGGCAGAACAGACTGCGGAGATTATGAAACGGCTTGAACCGGTTTTACTCCGGGAAAAACCTGATTTGATGATCGTCGTCGGTGATGTTACTTCCACCATGGCCGCTTCAATTACTGCAGCAAAACTCCTGATCCCCATTGCCCACGTTGAGTCGGGCCTCCGTAGTTTTGACCGGACTATGCCCGAAGAGATCAATCGCCTGCTAACGGATGCTATTGCTGACTACCATTTTACTACTGAAGAGAGTGCAAGCCAGAATCTCATACGGGAAGGGGTCGCACCGGAGAAGATCTTCTTTGTGGGCAATACCATGATAGATTCGCTGCTAAAGCACGTTGAAAAAGCTGAACAGTCAACCATTCTCAAAGATCTCGGTTTGTCGCCTCAAGGTTATGGTGTTGTCACTTTGCATCGGCCTTCGAATGTAGATGATCCTGGTAATTTTGGTAAAATACTGAAAGCATTGGCTGAGATAGCCAACGGTGGACTGCCGCTCATTTTCCCGGTTCATCCGCGAACTCGAAAACGTCTTGATGAATATGGCCTGAAATCATTCGTACGTGAGCACCGCGTAGGGGAAGCCGCGGTAGGCATCATGCTGACTGATCCGCTCGGCTACCTTGACTTTTTGAAGCTTACAAAAGAGTCTCGTCTGGTGCTTACCGACTCCGGCGGTATCCAGGAGGAGACCACCGTGTTTGGGGTTCCGTGCCTCACTCTGCGGGAAAACACTGAACGTCCTGTAACCATAACATCAGGAACCAACATGCTGGTTGGTATGGACAGTCAAAAAATAGTCTTCGAAGGTATGAGGTGTCTTAGAGAAGGGGCTCCTCATCATGCTGTTCCGCAGCTATGGGATGGTAGGGCAGCGGAACGAATCGTAGGCAAAATTATTGAGCTGGTAGGACCGTGAAACTTTAAATTTGTTTTTTATGTAGATAAAGCGGGTTAGATTAGTCAAAATTTATTGCCAACCTTTAGAGATGTAAGTTTATGAAACTATCAATTGTAATTCTTACCTGGAATTCGGAGCGGTATATTGAGCGTTGTATCGCCTCGATTATCTCCTGTCTGTCTGATACTGTTCGTCAGTGTGAGATTTTTGTGGTAGATAACGGCTCGACTGATCAAACGGTCGCTGTTCTGAACAGCATGGCAATTAACGCCCCCTTTACTCTGCACCTTATTCAGTTAGCAGAGAATAATGGCACCACGGTTTCTCGCAATAAGGCACTCAGCAAGGTTCAGGGTGATTATGTCTGTGTTATGGATTCTGATGTAGAGGTCCGTGGCATGGTGTTTACTGATCTGATGGCACTCTTGGAGAACGATGCAACCATTGGCCTGGCTGTGCCGAAAATTTATTACCCTAGTGGCACATGGCAAAAGTCGCACGACTGTTTTCCGACGGTTCTCCATAAAATAAAGCGCTTGTTGTTTTTGCGTTCAATGGAGGCCAGCGAAGGAAGTGAAGAAGAACGATGTAATACTGTTAAAGATGTGGATTATGCTATTTCAGCATTCTGGCTGTTTCGTCGATCACTGCTTGATACTGTAGGTTTGCTGGATGAAAAGATATTTTATGCTCCCGAAGATGTTGATTTTTGTTTACGAATCTGGCAAGCCGGGTACCGTATAGTATACCAGCCGAGTGTAAGCATTATTCACCATACGCAGGAGATTTCGCGAGGCTGGAAGCTGAATAGTGCCAAGATAAGTCATATGAAAGGGCTGGTTTATTTTTTTATGAAGCATCGCTTTTTATTTACACCGCCCTCATTTTCACGTACTAATATTCAAAAAAATCAGGAAGCTTAGTGAACGTCCTTTTTCTTGCATATTATTTTCCCCCCGATTCAAGCAGCGGCTCTTTCCGTCCGTTCTTTTTTGCGAATCGTCTCGCTAAGTCAGGTGTTGGCGTACATGTGCTGACAGCAAAGGTCGAAGATTTTCTTCCAGAGAAGCCTCTCGATTCTGCCCTCTCAGATAAATTGAACCCCTCAGTTGAAGTTACCCGCTGTTCTGTCTGGAGGCCACGAGAAGCGGTCATTTCACTGCGCAATCAGCTAACAGTAGTTCGCAGAGTAAAGCTTCTACTGCTGGCCCTGCTCCTACAGGCCGTTGGAATACCTATGGTATGTTATTTTGAGGCCCTATAATATGACAAATAACCTACATATTCTTGCTTTGGCATATGTGTATCCTCCCGACTCGGGGAGCGGTGCGTTTAGGCCGCTTTATTTTATGAACTATTTGGCAAAGCGTGGAGTTTCAGTTTCGGTTATAACAGTAAAAACAGAAGACTTTCATGTTGATGCAAGCGTTGATAAAGCATTAGTAAATATAATACATCCTGATATAAAAGTTTTACGCTGTTCAGTAATAAGGCCGATGGATGCTTTAATTAATATTAAAAATAAAATATTTAATTATGACAATGCTTCAAGCGGACAGAATATTAACTTAGAGAAGCCAATCTACAAACTGAAGCGGACGGATCCTGCCGGTGTTGTTGGCTATTTTAGTAATATCATCTCAGGATTATTGACTTGCCCCGATCACCATGTTGGTTGGATACCAGATGTTTTAAAAAAAGCCAGACACCTTATTAAGCAAGAAAAAATTGATTATATTTACGCAACGGGTGGACCCTGGAGCTGCGTGCTTGCTGGTGCGTTTTTGCATAAAATAAGTGGTTTATCATTAATTTTGGATTTTCGAGACCCATGGATTAGTAATCCCAATTTCTGTAAGAAGCCACCGTTCCTGAGATATCTTGAAAAGAAGATGGAGGCTTTTGTAATTAATTCCGCAAAAGCAGTAATTGCAAACACTGATGAATTACGTGCCGACTTTTTGAATAGGTATTCATGTTTAAACGAAAAGAATACGCACACAATAACTAATGGCTTCGAAAAAATTGAAAACCCGGTTTCTCATCAAAAAAATAAATATGTTTCTCTCGTTCATGCGGGCGAGCTTTATATGTCTCGAAATCCTGCTAATTTACTTGAGGCGATTGAGGAATTAATAAAAGAGGGCAAAATCAATAAAGATCTATTTCGTATTAAATTTGTTGGGGGAATTTCGATAAATGATTTAAAGCTAAATGAATTATTGCGCTCCCAATACCTTGAAAGGGTAGTTGAATTATATCCTCGTGTTTCCCATAGTGAAGCACTCTTATTTCAGCAAGGAGCTGATGTTCTACTGCTTATTCAGCCTGACTTTCCCCTGCAGATTCCGAGAAAATTGTTTGAATATATTTCGCTGCAAAAGACTGTTCTTGCAATTACTGAAGGATGTAGTGCAACTGGCAACATTATTCGAAATAAACATCTTGGGGTTGTTGTAGAAAACAGTATGTTTGCTATCAAGACGGCAGTCTTGGAAATGTACCAACTCTGGGAAAAGAACCAATTATTACCATTAAATATAGATGAAGTAGCTGAGTTCAATAATGAAGTGTTAGCGGGAAAGTTAGAAAAAATAATTAGAGAAATAGCGGGAAAGTAAAATTAAATGTTAGTGAAGGTCGCACATATAACACTGAGTATGGGAACAGGCGGCATTGAAAAACTGATTCTGGATTTGTGTAAAAAAACAGATAAAAATCAGTTTAATTTGTCCGTTATTTGCTTGGACAGTCCAGGCAATTTATTCAATGATTTAAGACAATTGGGAGTAACTGGTTTTGTTGAGCAAAGACAGCCTGGCCTTGATTGGCGTCTGATTCTAAGACTCGCTTCTTATTTTAGAAGTATGAAAATTAAAGTAGTACACTCACACAATCAGGCGTGTGCATTTTATGCCGGCATTGCTGCTTTTCTTGCTCGTGTGCCGGTCTCAATTGTGACTGAGCACAGTCGAAATTATATTCAAGTCAAATTAACGAGAAGAATAGAAAAAAAAATAATTTCGTTGTTGCTTGATAAATGGGTAAATGTTAGCGACGACTTGGCTTCAAATTCAATCAAGTTAGACAAGATATCAAAAAATAAGGTTGAGGTTATCTTAAATGGAGTTGATTACCACAGGTTTTTAAATCCTGACCAAGCAATCGTAGATACAATAAGAAACAAATATCAATTGAACGGAAGGAACAAAATTATAGTTATGGTAGCAAGGCTTGACAAAATTAAGAATCATAACCTAATGATTGACGCTTTGAATTTATTAGTGAAGGATATTCAAGAACTTAAATTGATAATAGTAGGCGATGGAGAGCAACGAGATTATCTTGAAAAAAAAGTTATCCAATTGGACTTGGTTGATAATGTTTTGTTTTTCGGATTAAGTAAAAATATCCCTGAAATATTAGCCCAATCAGATGTGTTCGTTCTTTGTTCACATAGTGAAGGGTTACCGTTATCTTTGCTGGAAGCATCGGCCGCTAAAATACCAGTTGTAATTACTGAAAACAGTAATAGTGCAAAATTTATCAAAAACAAGGATAAAGGGATTGTGGTAAAAGACGATGCTTTTTCACTTGCGATGGGAATTAAAGAATGCTTAGTGAGTTATGAGAAGTCGATTAGCATGTCTACAGTAGCTCAAGAAGACGTCATCAATAATTATTCCCTTGAATCTACCGTTAAACAGTATGAAAAGTTATATCTTGAATTGTTGGCCAGAAAAGGGATTTCGTGTGCTTAGTCTTATTTTGGGTGTAGCTCTTTATTGTCTTGGAGTAGTAGGACCGTTTATTTATGAGCCTTATGTGGGCCTAGCAGTTTATGCTGCATTTACTTTTATAACACCGCAACAACTCGGTATCGTTTACCTTAAGGGTCCTTTGCTTGTTGCCACTGCTACTGTAGTGAGTTATTTATTTAGTACGAATTATCCTAAAAAATTTAACCACTTTCCTGCAGAGCTGAAACTTTTCTCTGTTATGCTAATCGGAATGTTATTGGGAGCATGTAACGCATACAATCCCGACTTGGCTTTTGAGCATTTTTTTATTTACTGTAAATATTGTATTTATCTTCTTCTTATGGTGAACTTACTGAGTTCTCTTCAAAAAATTGAAATATTTAATAATTTTTTAATACTTGGTGCCGCTTGGCTTGTATACAGGTGTTGGGATTTACGAGGTGCCTATGGTGGGAGATTTGAAAACACCGATGGTGGAATAGTTGGTGATTCAAATCAATTTGCAGCAGCATTGGTTATGTTGTTGCCTCTAGTTATTATGAGAGTATTCCGTAAATCACATGTACTTACCAGGATAGGTGCCATGTTAGGTGTTTTTGGCATGTTCATGTCGGTGATTATAACTAACTCAAGAGGAGGTTTTTTAGGAATAATTGCTTTAGTGGTTTCGTTTTTTATTTATTATAAAAATTATAGAAAACGTATCTTGGTTTGTTGTTTTTTTCTTGCCATTTCTGCTTCTCCATTTATGACAGACTATTACTTTTTAAGAGTTTCAACAATATCTGCCGCTAAAGAAGAAACAAGAGACGCCTCTTCGCAAAGTCGGTTGGACTTTTGGAAGACTGCTATTGATGTTTGGGAAAAATCACCCGTTTATGGGTGTGGGTTGCGTAATTTTACGTATTACAACGGTTATGCGAATGAAGGGCTAAGTTGGGGTGAACAAGGGCATGTAGCTCACAGTATATGGTTTGAGGCCTTAGGGGAAGGCGGGTTGCTTGTTTTTGTTCCCCTTGTCTGGATGTTTATTTTGTTTTTTAGGCGTACTTCAAGAGCTAAGCGCAAATTTGATTTAGACTCTGAAGTACGCGCGGATATTGTGGCTTTACAGATTGGCATGGTTGGCTTCCTAGTCTGCGCCTCTTTTGTTAACAGGCTTATTTACGAACCCGTCTATTGGTGGTGTTGCTTATCTTACATTTACGACCAAAGAATTGATAGCGCAACATAAAGGAAAAAATTCTAATGGCTAATAACAATTTTTTAGTAAGCGTAATTCTTACAACATACAAAAGAAGTCATTTGTTAATGAAGGCTGTTGATTCAGTATTGAAAGGTAGTTATGAAAATATAGAGTTGATCATAGTAAATGACTGTTCTCCTGACAATACGGATGAAGTTGTAAGGCAAATTGATGACAACAGAATTAAATATGTTAAGCTCAGCAAAAATAGTGGAGTATTAGCGGCAAGAAATAGAGGCTTTAACGCTGCAAGCGGGGAAATTATTACAATTTTGGATGATGATGATGTACTTGTGCCTGATGCACTACGGTTAATTGTGGATGCTTTTTCTCACATAGATCCGAAGGAAAGAGGCATTCTTTGGTTCGATTGCAGAGACAAAGAGTCAGGTAAGAAAAGCGGAGTTATGCCTATTAATGAAGGAACGGTTAGCTTTGATGATTATGTTTGTGGGCGTGTAAGCGGTGATTTCTGGCTGGTTTTTGCAAAACATGTTTTGGAAAATCAGCGTTTTGATGAAAGACTGCGCGCCCACGAAAGTCTTTTCTGGCTAAAACTTCATAGAATATATCCAGCAAAATATATTCCTCTGGTAGTATGTGAAAAATTCAGAGAACATGGCGAACGTCTTTGTGATCTTAATGTCCGCATTGCACAACTACCGCAAACAACACTTGCATTAACAGAATACCAAATTCAATTTGGCCAAGAGCTTAAACGTTTGTGCCCGGTTGTGTATGGCAAAAAACTGGCTTACCTCGGCCTCCATCAGCTAATGACGGGTGAATATAAATTAGGCAGAGAATCAATAAGGACCTCTTTGCCGTTTAGATTTTCTATAAAATATCTGTTGTTATATGGTATTTCTTTTTTTGTAGGGAGTGACCTGATAAAAAAACTTTACAGAATGAGCGAATAAAAATGTAGACATTCGTGTGGGTCTGCAGTGGAGTGTGTGAATATATGTGCGGTATAGTTGGCATAATAGGTAATCGGACTCTGGTCGCTCGCACTGGCTTGATCGATAAAATGACCGACCTTATGGACTATCGTGGTCCGGATGGTCGCGGTTCAGTCATTTTTGAGGACGATGGCGTTGCGCTTGGTCACCGGCGGCTCAGTATTATTGATCCCAAACCTTCCGGCGCTCAGCCGATGCAGTCATCTGATCGGCGTTACTGGATTGTCTTTAATGGTGAAATTTACAACTACCGTGAGATTCGGGCAGATCTGGAATCGCAAGGTGAACAGTTCCATTCACAGTCCGATACGGAAGTGCTCTTAACTGCGTATGCCGTCTGGGGTGAACAATGCCTAGAGCGCTTCATTGGTATGTTCGCCTTTGCAATCTGGGATACACGGGACAAAAAAATGTTCGCTGCCCGTGATCGCCTGGGGGTGAAGCCTTTCTATTTTGCCGCCGCTGATGGCGGGCTTGTTTTTGCTTCTGAACCAAAATCAATTTTGGTCGCAGACTCAAAGTCCCGTGATGTTGATCGCTCCTTGATTGACGCCTATATGAGTTTTGGCTATGTGCCTGGCACGCAGACTCTTTTTAAAGGCATTGACAGGCTGTTGCCAGGGCATTGCCTTACCTGGAGTGCTGGCAAGCTTGCAATACGGCAATATTGGGATTATGACTTCAGTAAGCAGCAGGACAAAGGCGTTGCTGCCCATGTTGATGATATAGAGGCGTTATTACGAAGTTCAATTGACCTGCGCCTCCGCAGTGATGTCCCTGTTGGTGTTTTTCTTAGCGGTGGGCTTGATTCAAGCACTGTGGTTTCGCTGCTCGCTCCTGGTGCTGCCAGCGGACTAAAGACATTTTCGGTTTCCTACGATTTTGGCCCGAATTATGATGAAACACCCTACGCCCGGGAAGTAGCCAAAGCATTCAATACCGATCACCACGAAATTGTCGTCACTCCACAGGGTTTCCTCGATTTTATTCCCAATTATATCTGGCACATGGATGAGCCGGTAACTGAGGCAGCCGCGATATCTCTTTATTATGTTGCAAAGCTGGCTCGGGAGCAGGTAGTGGTTTGCCTGAGTGGTGAAGGCTCGGATGAAATTTTTGCCGGTTATGATTTTTATGCGTATAATTTGGTCATGGAAAAGATTCGTGCTGTTGCTGGTCAAGGTATTGTTGGTGGTGCCGCGCGTGTTGGCAGGGCCTTGGGGTTATCCCGTAAATTGCAGAAATATCTTGACTTGGCCAATCAGCCGTTGGAGCAACGCTATAAGGGAATTTCCAGTTATGAGGACGCTGCTAAGCAGCGTTTGTACACTAAAGAATTTACCGGTGAATGTCACAAAGGGAATCCGGAGTTACAGGGGTTTATTGCCGGGATATTTTCCAAGAGTAAACAATGGGATGCTTTAAGTCGGATGCTCTATTTCGATACAAAGACCTGGTTGGTGGATGATCTGCTGATAAAAGCTGACCGGATGAGTATGGCGACTTCCATTGAATTACGGGTGCCATTTCTTGACCATCGTTTAGTGGAATATGCCGCAAGCGTACCATCCTCGTACAAGATGTGCGGCAATGATCCCAAGTTCATTCTCAAGCAGGTTGTGAAAGACCTCTTGCCCAAAAGTGTTATTCAAAGAAAGAAGATGGGCTTTCCGACTCCTCTGGAAATGATGTTCAAGGGTGGGGCGCTGTACGACTATGCCCGAGAAACTCTGCTTGCTCCTATGGCAGTACAGCGGGGTTATTTTACTCGCACTACTGTGGAAACATTACTGGAAGATCACAGAAACGGCAGAGAGAAGAATCATCGGGAATTGTGGCAATTACTGGTATTGGAATTATGGCATCAAAAATTTACTGATATGGCATCTAAATGAAAGTATTGGCCTTGAGTTACCTTTTTCCCAATCCAGCGCAACCTGATTACGGGATTTTTGTTTATAATCGCTTGAAGGCTATTCAGGAATTTTGTGATGTAAAGGTAATTGCTCCACTCCAAAGGTATCCGTTTCGAAATCTGTTGCGGCCAGAAATGGCTACAGACAATAAAATAGGTTCTAAAGAGAATATGGCTGGCCTAGAAACTTGGTATCCACGTTTTTCAGTGATTCCGCGCTACTTTAAATTTTATGATGCTTTTTCTTATTATGCTGCTGTCAAGCCGATTGTTAGTAAGATGCTGCAAACTGGCTTTACTTTTGATGTTATTGATGCACACTGGACCTATCCCGATATTCTGGCTGCGTATTTTCTTTCCCGACGATACGGAAAACCTTACATCGTTACAATCCGGGGAAATGAAGCCCTTTATTTGGGTGAAAAGGGGGGGCGCAAACTGATATTGGACTGGTGTCTGCGCCGAGCCGATGCTGTCGTGGCCCTCAGTTCAGATCTTGCGGAACTGGTCGTTGGTATTGGTGTTGAGCGACATAAGGTTCGTATTATCTTGAACGGAGTCGATACCGGAAGTTTTCGTCCCCTGGATAGAGTAGAGGTCCTTAAAAAGCTGAATCTTGATCAAGACAAGAAAATACTGGTTACCGTCGGCCGCCTTACCGAAGCGAAGGGGCATCAGCACATCATCAAAGCTCTCCCGACTTTGGCTAGTCGGAATAACGTTGAGCTTCACATAATCGGCGGCATTAACCCTGAATCTGATTATAGTGGAAAGTTAAAAGAACTGGTAACCGTGCTTGGCTTGCACAATGTATTTTTTCATAATGGCATGCCGCATGATCAATTGCTTTATTGGTATAATGCCGCAGACCTGTTTTGTCTTGCATCCCACGGTGAGGGGTGTCCAAATGTTGTCCTTGAGGCAATGGCATGTGGAACACCAACAGTCGTAACCAACGTTGGTGCAGTAAGAGATATAATTAGCGATGCAGGTTACGGTGTAATAGCTGAACATGGTGAGGGCTTTGAAGAAGCATTGATTCAAGCACTATCGATCAAATGGGATTGTCAGGCAATTGCTGAAAGGATGAAGGGGGTGTCGTGGCAGGGTTGTGCAAAGCAGGTTATTGATATCTATAAAGAAGCGATAATAGGTTTACCCAGTGAGGCGGATCAATGAGAATTTTGTACCACCATAGAACGTTGGGCGACGGTGCTGAAGGGATTCATATAAGTGAGATGGTCAAGGCTTTTCGTCATCTTGGCCATGAGGTGCTTGTTGCTGGTCCGATTGGTGAGTTGAAGCAGACACTAATAGAACAACGAGGGTTTCTACCCAAGATAAAGCATCTTCTGCCCCGGTTTGTTTTTGAATTGCTTGAAGTGGCCTATTCGGCGTACTGTTTTGTCGATCTTTCCAGAAAGGCCAAAGCAATGCATGCTGATTTTATCTACGATAGGTATATAACTTTCAATGCAGGTGCACTGTGGGCGGCACGCTTTTGTCGAATTCCGCTGGTGCTTGAAGTGAATGCTCCACTTGCACTTGAGAGGAGCGAGGAGGTTGATGAGAAATTATATCTGAAGGGTCTGGCACACGCAATAGAGCGCTATGTGTGTACTAATGCTGACAGGACGCTGGTTGTCTCTTCACCACTTAGAAAATATCTTGAATCTGTTGGTGTTCCGCAAGGTAAATGTATTGTAATGCCGAATGGTGTGGACCAGATAAAATTCAAACCGAGGCAGAAAAACAGTGAACTTATGCAAAAAATGGGAATACCTGCTGATTCTGTGGTAATCGGATTTACAGGTATACTGCGCCCTTGGCATGGTGTTGAAATGCTTATTAAGGTAGTTGAAAGCTTGAAAGCAGCTGGAAAGTCAGTTTATTTGCTTGTCGTGGGTGACGGTCCTACAAGGGTGGATCTTGAAAAGGATCTACAACAAGCCGGACTTGCAGGGGTTTCGATGATTACTGGTCGTGTTCCGCATGAGAATGTTGGTGAGTATGTTTCTCTCTTCGATATTGCAGTTAGCCCAAAAGCGACATTTTATGCTTCTCCAATGAAAATAATTGAGTACATGGCACAAGGAAAACCAGTTGTAGCCCCTAAGATGGATAATATTTTAGATATAATTTCTGATGGCGAAAATGGTTTGCTTTTCGATGCTGGAGAGGTAGGGTCCTTACACGAAGTATTACTTGAATTGGTAAACAATGCTCCGTTGCGTGAGGAATTAGGTAGGAAGGCATTGACTGTCGTAGCCAGTAAATTAAACTGGACAGCCAATGCCCAATGGGTTGTGAATGAATCGAAAAAACTTATGGTTTGACAACAGTACCAGAAACATTTTTAGGTGCTGCAATAGGTGCCGTGGTAGATAATGCCAAAGAGTAACTGATTCTCTTTATCAGTGGTAGCACTGGTCCATCCTTAGTAAAGTTGAAATTGGCCGTATCAGTGTTATACGGTCTGCCCCCCTTGCTCACTCCCCAGTATCCGTTGATCCCATCAGTTGGAGTTGATGTGTTGTTGACTTGAGATATATCTTTAATTGCAAAATAAACTATCTTGCCAGGGGACAAGCTATTTGTATCAGTATCAGATAGCCTGAACGGTGCCCACACCCCTTGGTAATAAGGCCACCATTTTTGAAACTTGCCATCAGTTCTGGCTTGGATAGAAAACCTGCTGTCAGCAATAATTGTTGCAGGTGTTGCGCTTCCCCAATTTTCGTTTGTAATCGGGCTAAAGGCATATCTTATTTCGTAAGTTGACATGGCATTAGCATTTTTGTATTTATCGTTCAAAGACACTTCCCATGTCTTAGTTGAGTCCTTATATAAAATAGCAATATTGGAAATTGTCTCATTATTTTGCGGAGAGTAAGTGTCAGCAGAAAATTCGATATCGTCAATTTTCACTTCATAAGGGGGGGTAGCTATTCCTGAATAAGGGAGCGTTGTAAAATAAAACTGCCATATTGTTTGAAGAAAGTTTGGTATATACCTAGTTGCACCATCGCCGCTATTATCACCGTTTGAAGTCTCCTCCACCTGATATTTAGCCCATCCCCCCCCCTGAGTGTAAAAATTGATATAGTGATGTGAACCTGTAGAACTAGGATCAACGAACAGTCCTAACTGGTATGTTTGCTGAAGTTCATTATTGTACCCCCCCGTTCCATTACTGGTTGTTGGGGGTAGATAGACGTAGAGTGAAAACCTATTGCTACCAGCAGACGCAACATATGGCGCAGTATTCCTGCTGACACCTATTGTATCTGCTTTTTTAAAATAAATGTATGAATGTCCTATCTTGCCTCCAGTATAAACTTGGCTTAGTCCGGTATAGGACTCACGGTTATAAAGTTGTGTGCCTAGTGGCGAACCGCAAGCTGCATTGGTACTGTTTGTTGCCAGACCACCAGTTATTGTATCCCGCAACGCATTACCGCTATGGCCATTTGAGGTTATATCTAAGAAACCATAGGTGTCACCATACATATGGTCGTAACAAGAACCGTTGCGGTTAAATTCAAAAAACCAGTTCCACCCATCTGACAGCTTTGTTTTGCTTTTCCAACCGCTGCTTGCAGACTCTGCGTACCCATAGTTGTTAGTTACACTAGAGCTATACTCCCAATTCGTAGAATTGGTCGGTACAGGCCCAGACGTTACGGGGAACTCATCGAAATTCAAATAAGTCCCAGTCGCATGGCACTCTTTAGCTTGGTTTGAAAGAATAGAGCATAATGTAGCTGTAAATAATGAAATTATTAGCACTCTCTTTACTGGATTAATTTTTAACATTTGAATTACCTCCCTGTTTGATTTCCTTTGGTTACAAAAAGTTGTTTAAATAATACAAAATTTCGTACATATTATCTCCCTTTCTTAAAGAGCTGAAAGCATAATTTTATATATACAGTTTGGACTAATTAGCAGTATGTGATACAAGTCACAAAGTAACCGGTTACTGTCAGTAATTATACGCCAAAACTTTAGCGTGGCAACAAAAAACTGACAAATTAGTTAAGACTAACATAATGAAAAAGGACGAACAATGTCTGACTCGTTGAGAGCAAGCGTCATAAAGGGTTCGGTATGGATGTTTGCGAGTTGCTGGGGAATAAGAGGTATCGGCTTCATAAGCGTAAGTATTTTAGCTCGCCTGCTCGCACCTGAAGATTTTGGGATCGTTGCTATGGCAACCATCGTAATGGGAATGTTTAACATGCTATTTGCATTTGGTTTAGATTTAGCCTTGATAAAAAATTTAAATTCAGGTAGGGACCAATATGATACTGCATGGACGATACGATTGATACAAGGAATTGCTGTGGCTATTCTATTGCTAGTTAGTATCCCTTTGATAGTACAATATTTCAAGGAGCAGAGGTTGGTCAGTGTTATTCCGTGCCTATCCCTGGTTTCTGTAATTAAAGGTTTTACAAATATTGGAATCGTAAACTTCAGAAAAGAATTGACATTCAATAAAGAATTTAATTTTATGGTAACGAATAAAGTCATTTCTTTTTTTATTACAATTACATTAGGCTTTGTTTATCGAAATTATTGGGCCTTAATTATAGGTATGATTGCAGGTGAACTAATCAGTGTGTTACAAAGCTATAGGATGGATCCATATCGACCACGACTTTCACTCAAAAGCTTCAATGAAATTTGGGGTTTTTCTCTATGGATGCTCTTAAACAATTTTATTAACTATTTTAATTTCAAAGGCAGTGAATTAATTGTAGGAGGATTTTCAACAAAAAGAGACTTAGGTATGTTTAGTATATCGTCTGAAGTTGCAATGATGTCTACATCCGAATTGATTACGCCTATTTCGAGAGCTCTCTACCCAGGTTATGCGCGAATATGCCATGACCCTGAGCGAATAAGAGAAGTATTTGTTCAAGTATTTAGTCTAATTGCAATTGTGGTTTTCGCAACAGGCTTCGGAATATCTTCAATTGCTGAGGAAGCAGTAAAAATATTTTTGGGTTCACAATGGGGAGATGCTACTCCAATTTTGAAAATACTAGCTTACTTTTATATGATTCGAATTTCATACAGTACTATAGGAAATTTGTTTGTAGTACTAGGGCATTTAAAACTTTTAACTGTCATAGCCATGTTTGAAACGCTCTTTACTTTAGTATTGTCATACTGTTTGATATTGAAATTGGGAATTAATGGGGCTGCTATTGGAATGGTTGTGTCGGGCTGTGTCTTTTATTTTGTGAATATAAGTGCACTTGTTAGTACTACGTTAATATCGTTTGTTGATATTATGAGAGCTAGTATTCGCCCTGTAATGGCAGGTCTGACGATGGTATTATCGTTGAGTGTATTTAGTGGTATATTGTTTAACAACGTAATCATCAGCTTGTTGGTTAAAATCAGCTTTGGAGCGATGGTTTATATATCTATAATATTGACGACTTGGGTTCTGATGAAAAAACCAGCAGGAGCTGAATCTATGATTATAAATATCGTAAATGATAAAGTTATTAAACGTATTACTATGTTGTTAAAAAAATAGATTATGACAAGAACATTACTATTTACATTAGGCTTAAATATACTTGAATCAAGTTTAATAATTGTTTTTATGAGGAATAACTAATATGAAGTCTTTAGATTTAACAGTTGTAGTGTGCACATATAATAGATCTAATGCGCTTCAAATTTTATTAGATGGATTCAATAATTGCGACAAGCCAACTTTGTTGACTTGGGAGTTACTAATCATAGACAATAATTCACCAGATAATACTCAAGATCTTCTAAATATCTCATTACTAAAGTATCCTTACCTGCGATTTGAAAAAGAAATAAACCAGGGCATCTCATACGCAAGAAACAGAGGAATTAGTGAAGCGAAGGGGGAGTATCTTTTTTTCATGGATGACGATGCCTCACCAAGTAGCTGGTTTTTAACAAGTATTGAGGCTGCATTAAAAAAATATCCTGATATCTTGTGTTTTGGGGTAAAAGTCCTTTCTCATTTTCCGAATAAACCTGACTGGTTTGCTATAGAAGGCCCGTACGCTTTGAAAGGAATTCTTGGGATTTTTGATCTTGGTGAAAGTGAGCGATTATTGAATTCTGCAGATCCTTCTCCGCTAGGCTCAGGTCTGTTAATTGAAAAAGAATTGATAAGCACTTTTGGAGGTTTTAACGTTAAACTTGGTGTTTCTGGAGGTACAAAATATCCTGGACGGAGTGAAGATACTGATTTAGTAGAAAGGTTACGAGCTTCAGGAATTTCCGTTTATTATCTGCCACACCCATTGGTAAATCATTATCCTGATTTACGACGGTATGACTTGAATAAGCTCAAAATAATGTTTATAGGCTCTGGTCTCGCTTTAGCTCGTTTACCTGTCAATAATTGTAAAGTACTCTTTGGCGCTCCGCGTCATCTTTTCAGAAGTCTTATGGAACATTTATTTTTAGTTTGTTTACATTCAGCAAGGGGGAATAAGAGTGCCTCTGTTTACCATAAAACACGATACTGGCTTACTCTTGGAACTCTTATTAGGTACATGGGGCTCGACCGATGGTTAGATTAGCAGGCTAGGCCAAGTGAGGTGCTATAATGCTGGACAGTGGATTGATCAGCTTTACTTTTGATGATTTCTTTGAGAGTGCCGCATCAAGTGGCGCAGGAATATTGGAAAATTACGGTAAACGGGGGACATTTTATATTTCGTCATCTCTCCTCGGCAATACTCTCCCTGGCTTCTCAGAAAACATTGCATCTGCTTATACTATAGAGACTCTGCATTCTAGGGGGCATGAGATAGGATTCCATACAAAAAACCACGTTGATCTAAGTAAATCTAGCCGGTTAACTATCATGAAAGAAATGATCCAGGGTAATACTATAAAAAAAATAACGGGGATAAAATCCACTAATTTTTCTTATCCTTACGGTCGAAGTTACAGCCGACTTGATACATTTGCGAAATTATTAGGCTATACCACTACAAGAGGGGTAAAAACGGGTCTAAATAACAGGTCGGATAGATTCTCCCTCTGTTCAATACCTATATATGGGCATAGCTTAGATGAAAAATCGATAGCGGATCTTATTTGTAAAACAGTTAGTGACAACATGTGGTTAATTTTTTATACGCATGACGTAATCAATAGTCACTCGCGGTTTGGATGCAACGAGTTGCAATTTAATTCTGTAGTTAAGCAGGCAATGTCATCGAAGGCCCGAATATTGACGATTCAAGAGGTTGTTAATCTTTCTAAACTACCAAGCAATCAATAAAATTAATCAGGTGATTATGGCCAAATCTGAACCAAGTGTTATTAGAGGTGCATTAACAAATGTAGTAATGCGCTGGACTGATCGTTTGATTAGTTTTGTAAGCACGATCATTCTGGCACGTTTGCTTGTTCCGGATGATTTCGGTATCATCGCGATGGCGTATGTTTTGATTGAGTTAGTAAATGTATTTTTAGATCTGGGAGTACATGTTGCGCTCATACAAAATCGTGAGGCCAGTCAGGATCATTATGACTCGGCCTGGACTCTTCGTTTAATTCAAACCAGTTTAGCAACTATGATAGTATTTTTGTCTTCTCCTTTAGCTGCTGTGTATTTTAAAGATCCGCGCGTAACTCCTGTATTACAAGTCCTTTGCTTCTCGTTCCTGTTGGGTGGACTGGAGAATATAGGGGTCATAACATTTCAGAAAGAAATGAAGTTCGGGCTTGAGTTCCGTTTTTCATTTCTCAAACGAATTATTGGATTTGTTATCACTATTGTGGCTGCTTTATTGTTAAGATCATATTGGGCACTTGTTATTGGTACTATCATGGGCCGTATGTTTGGTGTTGCTTTAAGTTATGTGTTGCACTCAATGCGCCCGAAGCTCTCCGTCAAAAAATTTCGGGAAATATTCGCTGTATCCCAATGGATGGTTGTGAGAAGTTGTAGTTTTTTCTTGGAAAGCAGTCTTCACAAAATTATCGTTGGAAGGCGAGAAACTTCCTCTGTTATGGGGGCTTATACGTTAGCCAATGAAATATCTGCTTTGCCAACTACAGAACTGCTTGCACCACTTAATCGGGTCCTTTTCCCGCTTTTTGTCCAGGTTAAACATGACCTTTTAGAACTTAAACGAGTCTTTTTGTTGTCGCAGGAATTGCAGGTTCTTGTGGGCTTGCCTGCTAGTGTTGGGCTTGCACTGGTAGCAAATGAAGTTGTTCGTCTTATGCTTGGCGAGAAATGGTTGATTGCGATTGCCTATATTCAAATACTTGCGATTGTGAATGTTATTACATCAATTACAACAAGCGGGGGGTATGTATTACTGACGCTTGGTCGTATTCGCACACTTGCGGTTTATGCATGGATTCAGGTAGCTTTTTTTGCTGTAGGTGCATTTTTTGTATTTCCTACTGGCGGTGCAATGAAAATAGCCTGGTTACGTTTAATTATATCTCTGGCTGGTATTGTACTCTTTCCGTGGTTGCTCATGCAGGCACTTCCGGTACTGCGGTTGTGGGATATGCTTCGCAGCGTTCTTCGCCCACTCATAGCGGTGGGTGCAATGGCAGTATGCGTTACTAGCTTAGGCTCTTTGACAGGGATACCGCTTCTTCTTGTATTACTAATAAAAATCGTAATTGGTGCATTAAGCTACATAATTGTAGAGTTATTTCTCTGGCGCATTGTTGGACGTCCCGAAGGTGCTGAATCATATATACTTGCGAAGATTGGATTTTCCCGATTTCTTGTTAGTAGCTGATATTTATTAAAGAAGAAGACCCTCTGTCAGAATGGCCCGTATAGAAAGTGTAAGGTTTCCCGACTTATTTGTTAAACATTTTCCTACCATATGCTGCGAGACCAACAAAACCCGCTACAAGAAGAATTAAAGTGGATGGTTCAGGAACAGTCGTGATTTGTTGGATATTGTCAATGGATATTTGGGAATTTCTCTCTTGGTCACCTACATCAAAAATGGAGATACTTAACTCATAAACTCCATTGTCAGAGATTGCATACTGAAAATTTTGATTCCCCTGTTTGTTAAGATATTTTGCATCTGCTATTGAAATAGCATAGGAATTTGCCGGGAAGTTCATGTTTGTAATTCTGAATAAGGCAGTGTCATTGAAGGAATCTTCAATACTTTGAAAAATCGGGTTTTGTAACGGTATTTCGAGTGTGGAAAAATTATAGTCAAAACTTATAAAATCGCCTGAATTAGCTGATATAATTTGAGTCATTGCGACACTAGATGGGGTAAAGCTGCCAGAAGGACCTGTAGATAGCGATGCCTGGTAATTCCCGCCATTTACAAAAACGGATGGAACAATATTATGGTCAGAAATACCGTATTGTGGATTGCCTCCACCTGTTGTAATTGCCCAACCCGTAAAGTCACCCGTCTCAAAACCTCCATTAATAATGAGCGCAAATGCTGATGTCGTCATCGTTCCCAAGGCTAAAATCACAGTAACTATGGATAAAAAACATTTCTTAAAAGTTGGCATTTCATCTCCCCCCGCAATATAGTTTTTTTACGACAATGAAAATTGTCAAAACAAAGGGCTAACAGTTCTACCTGTTAGCCCCATTTATGTCTATTTTACTGCCGTCCGTTTTCGCCAGAAGGCAAGACCAGCAAGTCCACTACCGAAGAATAACATAGTGGATGGCTCGGGGACGGGTGTTGTCTCTGCATCGCGAACAAGCCAAGCGCCAATAGGGTTTGGGCCATGATTCATATTATTGTATGAATCAATTGTTAGTGCTCTTACTCCGTAAAAAACATTTTCAACATAGTACGGAGGGGGGTAACCACCATTTTTTGTCCATTGGTCTAACCAAATCATGGAAACTGACCCAGAGTGTCAGCGGTTCCGTGAAAATGTAGTAAATGTGGCACTTTAAAAATGTTGTGACAACAGTCCGCCGACTTTGGTTTTTACCGAGGCCGGCGGCTTTGTTTTCTTCAGGCTTCTATCAGATCTTTCATACGGTAGCTTT
>CAJAFV010000050.1 GCA_903939115.1 uncultured Geobacteraceae bacterium | reverse complement strand
TATTAATACATTCCTTGAGATTTAAGCCTAATCAAATATTACCAGAGTATTTCTTTTAGCTAATCAGATAAGCGCTCATTAAAAAGTTATTACGTAATCCGTGCCAAAACCGTTCAAGATTTTGCAGACATCTTCTTCAAGAGTTTTTACAGTTCGCGTCTTGAATTCCATCAATTCATACTTCACCTTGTGCCAAAACTTTTCAATGCGATTGAGTTCTGGACTGTAAGGTGGCAGGAAATAGAGCTTCAGCCCTTTTTGAGCCAGTACCTTCAACATCGGTTGAACCGCTTTCGCTTTGTGGAATGACGCATTATCCAGAATGACCGTTAACGGCTTGCCCACGTAGTTCATCAGCAGACCAAGAAAACCGGTAAAGAGAAGTGAATTTGTTGTTTGCCATATCGCTACTGAGTAGAAATCACCAGTTGAGAGCATGGCTCCGATGACATTCAGGCGTTTCCCCCGATTGGCGTCAATCTTGTGACATTTGCCTATGGGAGTCCAAGCACTGCGGTTTGGCTGGGCCAGTGTAAAACCAGTTTCATCCACATAGGCTAAGGTGATTTCACCACGTTCGGCTTGCTCTTTCATCTCGTCGATTTCTAACTCTGATTGTCTAAATCTGACTTCATCGCGTTTTTTTTAAGCTATGACGTGTACGTTTCCAGATAGTGCCAAGCGCTTTCAACGCATTACGCACGGTACCAACGCTCACTTCTATATCGCACTCTTCCTTTAACCGGGCCACTATCGCAGGGGCTGTCAGCGCTTCCTCTTCCGTCCAAATCTTGATCTGTTCACGGTGAATGGCGTTCAGTTTCGGAGGTGCGCCGCTTCGATGTACATCGTATAAAAAGGCAAACCCTTTTGATAACCAGTGCTTACGACGATCATAAACCGTATCGATATTCAGGTCTTGTAATGCCATAATATCATTTGCTCTCAACCCATCGTCAAAATATAAAAGTGTTTGAGCCCGATGACGAGCTCGCCAATCACTCCCTTTTGCCACAACTTCTTGTAGCTTTACACGATCGTTGGCAGCTAATTTCAAGTCACTTAACTTCATGATTTACAGGGGCAGGGGTTTCTGTTTCCTTTCTTGCCCTTATATTACGGAATCATTTGTTGCTAACCGCTTACAACCTTTATTAATATCAAAATATAACCCACCACGTTCACACAATATGCAATATCGGAATATGTCGCTTTTCATTGGTCCATACTTGGCCTGCTTGTATATCTCACGTATGGCATGATTCCCCCAATACTCCTCCATATAGAGATCCACCTGTTTATCATCGAACAGTTTGAAGTTCAAATCGCTATTGAGATCCCTGAACTTCTCTATCTCGCCGTAATGAGTCTTGCCGAAAAGATTATCCTACCATGTCTGATAAACAACCGGTGGTATAAGAGGATTATTCCAGACTTTTGTGGCTGTACGATCTTGCAACTGAACCATCGGCAACTCATACGCATGTAACGTATAGCTTTTCTCCAAAGACTTTAATGCTGTTTTAAGCATAGGTATGTAGTTGGAAGGGAATCGGGAGTACGCCCCAGAAAAATAATCCTGAACATTTTATCAATTTAATGAAAACAGGTTAATAAATACTCTGCGTGCCTTTTTTGAATTAAACCATAAGTTTGTATTTAAGCCTGACAAGTTGATATTTTCAGTGGTGTTGAAAGGGCTTGTTCAGCGAGATTTATCACCTCTTCAACTGATATCCCGGAAATACAGGGAACAGCACCCGATTGATCATATTCCTGATTACACTGCCAATTGCAGTTGAAACAGGGCATTTTCTTCACTGCCACCAGG
>CAJAFV010000049.1 GCA_903939115.1 uncultured Geobacteraceae bacterium | reverse complement strand
GAAGATGATGGTGCGTGTTGAAGATATCGCCTGTCGTCTGGGTGGCGAGGAGTTCATTGTACTGCTGCCGAATACGGACTGTGAAGCCGCAGTCATTTTGGCAGATCGCATGCGCAGCAGCTTTGAGCAGTACCCCAGAATTACCACGCCAGTTGTGACGGCCAGTTTCGGTGTTGTCCGGTTGCTGGAGGGGGAAGACGAGGACGCCCTGATGAGGCGGGTTGACGCAGCACTGTATCAAGCCAAGCACGAAGGGCGTAACCGTGTCGTGGCGGCGTGTGATGCGGCGCTATCCTGAGAGGAGTCGGACATCTGATTTTAAATCCAGGAGCCCCCGATGACAAACACACAATCTGAAACAGCTCAGGATCTCCGGAAGCGTGCCGAAGAAAAATTTCGAATGGCCGGGACAGCAGCTTTACAGCCCCTCAGACGTGAAGACACAGAAAAACTTCCTCACGAACTGCAGGTGCATCAGATCGAATATGAAATTCGGTACCGTGCTGCTTGGCAAGCATGGCCACCGCGTCGTGACGGCTACAAATGGTAAAGAGAGTCTGGAAGCGCTTGATCAGGCTGTATTTGATATCGTCCTGATGGATATTTAGATGCCGGTGATGAATGGCGAGGAGGCGCTTCTGGCCATCCGCACGAAAGAGCAGGGGACCTCTTCCCACCAGCGGGTTATTGCTCTCACCGCGCGGGCGTTACGTGGTAAAAAGGACCGCTTTCTTCGTGAAGGCTTTGACGGATATCTGTCAAAGCCGATGCTGACGAAGGAGCTGGTAGCAGAAATGAAGCGGGTTATGAAGTTACCTTAAAAAACGGTGGCCATAAATTAACACGAATTTTCAATAAAAAACCAGTGCCTTACGGAAAAACAAAGATTCACCAGTTTGGTTTACCCGGATTTACTTGATAATTTTTTAAATAACCAGTAGCCTTTCCAAATTATGGCAAAGCGTAGTTGCCAACTTTATTTTTCGAAAAAAACAGCGTGAATAAAATGAAGCCGTTTCAAATCGAAGGACGTATTGTCCGGTATTTTAGACATATTTTCAAGCCCGGGACCGAATATAATCTCGATACAATGGTACAGGCTATCTTCTGGATAGCGGGTGTTTCCATCGTAACAATTTTGACCTTTGCGACGATTGCTGTTCACGTGATAACTACACGGGAGGTGAAGCGGGACGCCATGATGGCGGCTGTTAAAATTGGCCATTCGCTGTTTGAGCAACAGAAAAAGGTGCTGACTTCCATCGACAGCAGTGGCAAACAGATCATCCATATTGATAAGGCAAACATTTCCACCTTTGATGATTATATCCGTTTCAATCTGTACAACTTCGATATTCTCAAAATAAAGATATATTCGCTCTCCAGCGAGATAATCTACAGCTCTGACGAGAAGATCATAGGCAGGACGGATAGAGAGAACAGCCGTTTGAAACGGGCAATGGCAGGAGAGGTTGATTCCCATACCGAGCAAAAGGACAGGATGCTTGATCTGGAAGAGGAAGCGAAATTCAACGTTTCCGTGGTTGAGACGTATATGCCGATCAGAGTGGGAAATGATGTCATTGGTGTTTTTGAGCTCTACACAGATGTTACAAGTTATAGTCAGGAGATATTTCAAACGGTAGCCGTTACGGTCTTCTGTCTGACTGTTATCCTGCTTTCAATATTTGCCGGTGCTTATCTGGTGCTGCGAAAAGTGATCGGGCTTCTCAAAAATTCACAACAGGAACTTGCTGATAATGTGCTGCAATTACGGGCTGCGCTGACTAATGTAAAGCAGCTTGAGGGCATTATTCCAATCTGTTCCTGGTGCAAAAAAATTCGTGACGATAAAGAAAGTTGGCAGCAGATGGAGAATTACATATCAAACCATTCCGAAGCTAAATTCAGTCACGGAGTTTGCCCCGAATGCTATGAAAGAGAACTGCTTGAAATTATGGCGAAAGCGTCTTGATGGACTCAATTATCAACTGATTCAAAGGAGGGTGTAGTGGAGCAAGCTCTTTGTGAGGAAGTGTGTCGTTTTGTCAGCGAAGATCAGGCCGGCCAATTTCCCGGCAGTAAAGCGCGCTATTTCGACACCCCTCTGATCGGCTTTGCCTCTGCTACGGACGCCCTGTTTACGGAATACAAATCTGTCATAGGCGAGTTTCACCTGACGCCGCGTGAACTCATTTCAATCTCATCGCCGGAGGATTCATGGCAACCGGCAACGGTGATCAGTTGGGTGCTACCTATTACCAGCACTACCAGGGCATCAAATCGGAGCGAAACGGTCTATCCCTCTCGGCAATGGGCAGAGACGCGAAATTTTGGCGAGCAATTTAACACGGCCCTGCGGCGGCATATGATCTCCTGGCTAACCGCCAAAGGGTATCGCGCCGCCGCCCCCCAGTTGATGCCGGCCTGGCGCGAAATAGGCGAATCACCCGTTGGAATAGCCTCAACATGGTCAGAACGCCATGCCGCCTATGCGTGTGGTCTTGGTACCTTCAGTTTGAATGACGCGCTGATCACGCCGAAAGGGATTGCCCACCGTCTGGGGTGCGTGATAACCGACCTTGCTCTGGAACCATCGGCACGCCCGTACCCCGGGCACCGCGCCAATTGTCTCTACTACCGGGAAGGGACGTGCGGGGCATGTATCGGGCGCTGTCCGGTTGGTGCCCTGTCCCGGGAAGGTCATAATAAGAGCGCCTGCCGGTCGTATGTGTATGGAGCCGTGCCTGAAGCGGTTGGTGTCCGGTATGGCGTCACGGCCACTGGATGCGGTTTGTGTCAGACAAAAGTTCCCTGCGAAGAAAAAATACCGGCAGGAAAGAGCCCGTATCCCGCCTGATTATCAGCTATTGTCGCCTATGACCCTTCATAAGTGGGTATGTCTGCTTTTTGAGGCTTGTACACGAAGTTGATTATTTACCAATGATTGCTATACTTGTCTTGTAGTCGCCCAAACAATTCGGCATCAAGGCTAAAGTTATGGCAGCCACGTTTATTGCCACCCATAATCTGGAAATATTGTTGGATCACCTGCGCCAGCATGGCGACCTTTACGGCCCGGTGCGTGGCGATGATGGTGCTGTTCGTTTTGCACCGCTGCTTCCCGGCACGGCTCCTGACCTTGCCGCTCTCCGTACTCTGCTCCCTGCAAAAAAATACCTGCTGCACCCGTGTGAAACCATCCTGAACTTTACTGCTGATGCCGGATATCAGTTGCCGATTGAAGTAGTATCCCCGTCGATTCTGTTCGGCCTTCACCCCTGTGATCTGGCGGGCATTAGTTATCTTGATCAGCTCTTTCTCGGCGACGAACCCGACCCTCTCTATGCCGCGCGTCGTTCTTCACTAACCTTGATAGGTATCTCCTGCACTCCTGACGATTACTGTACTTGTTACCGCACGCCGTCTCCGCTGGCTGCGCAGTCAGATCTGTTTCTTCAATCAGTTGACGGCGGCTTTGTTGTTACCAGTGGGTCTCCCCGGGGTGACGAGCTTGTGGAGTCCGTGAAAAATATCCTTGTTGAGTGTGATCTATCCGTACCTGAGGATACCCGACGTTTTTTTTGTGCGCCACTTTCTCAGCGACACCTTCCGGAAACTGATGAAACCGATCCTGAGTGGCAGGAGCTTGCTGATGGCTGCCTGGGGTGTGGGGCCTGTTCGGTTTGCTGCCCTACCTGTGCCTGTTTTGATGTTCTCGAATTCGGCGGGTTGGATGATGTCTCTGCTCTGCGGGTGCGGCGGTGGGATAACTGTCTGTTTAAGAGCCATTCTCAAGTGGCGGGCGGTGTGAGCTTTTGCAAGGACCGCGCGGAGCGCTTCCGGTATCGATACCGCCACAAGTATCGCGGTTTTGGAGCGCTTGAGGGAGTGCCGGCCTGTGTCGGTTGCGGACGGTGCCGGGTGGTCTGTCCGGCCGGCCTGGATCTGCGTCCGCTGGCGGAACGGCTGGACGGAGGTGCACCATGAACAGTCATCTGCCGGTTTCTGCCGTTATAACGTCAGCAGAAGCTCTGACAAAAAATACGACTCTGTTTACGCTTCTCACTGACCGGAATTCAGCTGTTGCAGCGGCATTTCTTCCCGGACAGTTTCTCCAGTTATCTCTTCCCGGGGTCGGTGAGATACCGATTTCGTACTGCGGTTATCTATCGGCGGATGGCAGTATCGAACTCTGTATCAGCCATGTGGGGCGGGTATCAACTGCGTTGAAGAGTGCCGTGCCGGGGGCTTCTGCAGGAGTGCGTGGCCCCTTTGGCAATGGCTTTCCGCTGTCGATGTATACCGGCAAGGATCTGCTGCTCATAGCAGGCGGTTTAGGCATGGCCCCGCTCCGATCTCTCTTGTTGGCGCTTCGCGCCGAGCGCCACCGATATGGACGGGTAACGCTCCTGTACGGGGCTCGTGAAGCCGGGGCGCTGCTTTTTTTGGATGAGCTGCGGGAGATGAAAAAGTGTGGGGCGATAGAACTGCGGCTGGCGGTTGATCGTATCGAATCCGATTCCGAGCCTCTTCCCGATTGCCGGATCGCCCTGCTGCCGGCTTTGATGGATCAGCTCGAAGTCGATCCGGCTCGAACCTGCGCTGCCATATGCGGGCCACCGGTGGTGTATCCGTATCTGGTCGCTGGTGCCCATACCCTCGGAGTGGCAGACGAGCGAATCCATCTTTCCTTGGAACGGCGGATGAAATGCGGCATCGGTCGATGCGGGCATTGCGCCGTAGGCGGTTACCTCTGCTGCGTTGACGGGCCGGTGTTCAGTTATGCCGAGTTGGCAGGCATTGAGGGGGCGCTCGGATGAAGCGGCTACGACTGGCCATAGCGGGGTTGACGGCCTGTTCCGGCTGTCAGCTATCCCTGCTGAATTGTGAAGACGAGCTGCCGGAATTGCTGAACCAGTGCGAGTTTAGCTTCTTTCCGTTGGCCTGTTCTCCGGCGGAGTTGGCTGGGGAGTACGATGCGGCGCTTGTGGAAGGTTGCCTCTCGATGCCACACGAAAGGGAACTGTTGCTGGAATTGCGGAGACGGAGCCGCTATCTGATAGCCGTGGGAACGTGCGCGGTCTGGGGCGGAGTGGCGGCTATCAGGAATGGCGAAGATCGCGGGGAGTTACGGCGTCAGGTCTATGGTCAGAATGCCGTTGCCTGTGAAATGTCAGAACCGGCGCCGCTGAGGAATGTTGTGACGGTAGATGCCGACATTGCCGGCTGTCCGCCGGAGAAGGAAGAACTGCTCCGGCTTTTGACCGGGCTGTCTCGGGGAGCGCTGCCGGTTACCGTTGACTATTCTGTCTGCACGGAATGCCGAATGAGGGAGAACCTTTGTCTCCTTACTGAGCGGAGTGAACTCTGCCTCGGTCCACTGACACTCGGCGGTTGCAGGGCACGCTGTCCGAGCCTTTCAGTTCCCTGTGAAGGATGCCGCGGGCCGGTGCCGGAGGCAAATTTGAAGGAGGCCGTCGAGATCTATGCTCAAAAAGGCTTTGATCTGAAAGTTGTGCTCGGGAGATTACACCGTTTCTGGCCGGGGTGGAACCAATGAATGATATTCGCAAAGTTGATATCGTGACCCGGGTGGAGGGGCATGGATTGGTAGAATTGATCCTTGATCGAGCGAGGGTCGTTGATGCCCGATTTAATCTGTATGAATCTCCCCGGTTTTTCGAAGCGCTACTGGTTGGCAGGCGCTTTGACGAGATCGCGGATATCGCCTGCAGGATCTGCTCAATCTGCTCTACTGTCCACAAGGTTGCGGCGCTCCAGGCGGTAGAACAGGCGATGGGTATAGTTGTCTCGAGGCAGACCGGCATGCTGCGCGAGTTGGCAGTACAGGGGGGGCAGATTGAAAGTCATGCCCTGCATCTGTTTTGCCTGGCGTTACCAGATTATCTGGGGGTGAACGGATTCCATGAACTTGCTGCAATTGGCCCAGAGCGGCTTAAATTGGGATTAAAGATAAAAAAATTAGGGAACATGATACAGGAAATTGTCGGAGGCCGCGCGATCCACCCGTTTAATCTGCTGCTGGGAGGGGTGGGGAAACTCCCGAATGCGGGAGAATTTACGTCTATGGGAGAGCAGTTAGAGGAGATACGGGGAGAAGTATCCGGGAGCGTGGCATATATTCTCGGCATGAAGGAGCTTTTGCCGCCGATAGGTCTGTTTCCAGTCTGCGCGGTCGGTGGAGGGGCGCCGCTTTTTGGCGACCATTTGGTAACCAATACATCGCTTACCATTCCGGCACACAGCGCGGCCTCATGGTTGGACGAACAGGTTCAATCGCAAACTAACGCCAAGGTAAGTAACTTTAGCGGTACGGATACATATATGGTCGGTCCATTGGCTCGACTTGCCATATCGATGCCGGTGGAATACGGGCACCATTTTATCACGGCCTCAATCGGGTCATCAGTAAAGGCAAGAATAGTTGAGCTGCAGTTGGCAGTAGAACGCGCAAAGGTTTTGGTAGAGGGATTCCTTTCAGGTGGAATCAATAAAGAGCCGGCTCAGGCTGTAAAGCCAGCAGAAGGAACCGGGACGGCACTGATAGAGGCACCAAGGGGAGTGCTTCTGCATAGCTATCGATTTGACAGCGAGGGAATCTGCTGCAACGCGAACATCATCACCCCGACCGCAATAAACCAGAGTGCCATAGCTGGATCGCTTAAAAAGCTGGTTCTGGCGCTTGATGGCGCTGAGTACAGTCAGGTAAAGTTTGCTGCAGAAATTTTGATACGCTGCTATGACCCATGTATATCTTGTGCGGTGCATTGACACTTTTTTCCGTTATCTTTTCATTTTTAGTTTGACAGTAATAAATTGTTTATGATAGAAAGCGAGTCCCTTTTGGCAGCAGCTTGTTTTTGGGGATGCTCTTTAAAAAGTCAGTTGTCGAAAAAAAGATTGTCGCCGCGAAAAT
>CAJAFV010000048.1 GCA_903939115.1 uncultured Geobacteraceae bacterium | reverse complement strand
CCTTTCACATTGGACACCATCAGGTGACGAACTTTGAACCCGACATTTGAGTGGTCGGGGTCGATGGTCCAGGTTGTGGCAAAAGCGAAGGCCGGAAGTGCAAGAGCGATAATGGTGCTGATTGATGTGATGAGCTTTTTCATGATGATTCTCCTTTAGGTTATGAATAGTGGGTTAATGTTACATAATAGTTGCTCAAAAAAAGTCTACGTCGGTACTACACCTCCCTTCTTTCCCAGTTTTTTGCACAGATTTCCGAGTAATTCCTGATCGTTCCCGGAAAGCGAATCCATTTCAGTAACAATTGCCGCTTCGACATCAGCAAAAACCGTGGCAATCAACGTTGTCCCGGATTCAGTGAGATAGATGGTCAGAAAACGCCGGTCTTCACAGTCGCGCTCCCGGCGTACCAGGCCGATTTTTTCAAGATTATCTACGACCAGAGTGATGTTGCCGGTGCTCTTGAGTATTTTGGTGGCAATGTCCCTCTGGCAGAGCGGGCCTTTATGATAGAGAGCTTCCAGTACGCCAAACTGGCTGATGGTGAGTTTTGGCCCCGCCAGGACGCGATGCACTCTGGTGGTGACTGACTCAGCGGCCCTCATCAGTTTGGTGTAGGTATTAAGGGCGCGGTATGTCGGGTTGTCTGTCGTTTTCATGATAAAGCCTGATTGGTCTGATGTCGTATGACTTAATGTTAAACTATATTTTTTCAGATCATCTGTCAAGCAGTTATTTTACGAAAATTAATTGTCACCACAGGTCCCTACCAAATGAACACATAAAAAACCCTCCGAGGTTCTGAAACCTCGAGGGTTGGGCGGCAGGAAAAGTTTTGCCGGGCGACTATTGCCTTCCATACGACTTGTGTGATAGTAAAAGTATTTGCAAACGGTGCGTCCTATTTGATTAGGAAAATTATCACGCGAGGTGCTTTGGCATGAGCAGACGTAACCAGCGGGGAATGTTGTGAGTGATACCAGTGAAGTACAGAGCCATCTAAAGAGTCTCACCATTTTGTTGGTTGAAGATGAAGATGGTACCCGCGAACTGTGCAGTGAATTTCTGACACGCCTTGCAGGTGTCCTTGTGACCGCGAAAAACGGAGCGGAAGGCCTGGAAGCGTGGCGGCAGCACAAGCCGGACATTATCATTACAGACATCCGGATGCCGGTCATGGATGGCCTGGCCATGCTGCAGGAAATCCGCAGCGTTGACTCGGATGTTCAGGTGTTTATCCTGTCTGCTTTTGAGGAGTTTGAGTACCTCAGGCGCAGTATCGATCTTGGTGCGTATGGATATGCGGTTAAGCCTGTCGAACCGACAAAAATTACTGAATCCTTACTGAAGTGTGCGCGGGCATTACTGCTGGAGAAAAAGAATCGCCTGGCCCAGGCGGCAGTGGCGAGCAACTTCCGCTTCATGCAAAAACTGACTAATGTTATTCCGGGAATGCTCGCTTACTGGTCCACAGAATTACGCTGCATCTTTTGCAATACCGCCTACAGGGAATGGTTCGGCAAGACGGCGGAGCAGATGCGCGGCATCGGCCTGATTGAGGTGATAGGCGAAAATATGTATCTCATGAATAAGGAGTACATCGATGCCGCCTTTCAAGGGGTACCGCGTACCTTTGAACGTACCACATCCAGAGCAGACGGCAGCATCGGCCATTTGGTACTACACTACATTCCCGACCTGCTGGGGGATAATGCCCAGGGTTTTTTTGTCATGATGGTCGATGTCACCGAACTCAAGCTGGTTGAAACAGCACTCCAGGAAAAAAATAAAGAACTTGGCAGTCTTTACAGCATAATTTCAATGTCAAATGATCCGGACCTTTCGTTTGAGGATCTATTAAAGCGGGCCGTTATGCGCATCCCGCCGGCCTGGCAGTTTCCCGAGATAGCCGAGGCGTGCATCGAAATCGGCGGACGTATCTTCCAAACGGCACACTTCGAAGAAACGCCATGGACGCTGGCTCTGGAAATTATTACGAAAGAGAATAAGGTCGGGAAGGTGACGGTCTGCTACCGTGAGGAGCGGGAGTTCCTGCCGCAGGAACTGACGTTACTCAACGCCATAGCCGGAGAGCTCGGCTTAATCGTCATGCGTGAATTAGCCAATGAAACCATCTCACGTCTTGCCCTGACAGACGAACTGACCGGCCTCAATAATCGCCGTTTTTTCAATGAAAGTTTTACCAGGGCGTTAAGTACGGCGCGGCGGCATAGGCAGCCTCTTGCGCTGATAAGCATAGATCTGGATCATTTTAAAAAGGTGAATGACACCTTCGGTCACACGATGGGAGACCTGGTCCTCAAGGAGTTTTCCCATTCACTGAAAATGATGGTGCGTGTTGAAGATGCCGCCTGCCGCCTCGGTGGCGAGGAGTTCATCGTGCTGCTGCCGAATACAACCTGTGAAGCCGCAGTCACGTTGGCCGACCGCATGCGCAGCTGTTTTGAGCAGTACCCCAGAACCACCACGCCGGTTGTGACGGCAAGTTTCGGCGTTGCCCAACTGCAGGAAGGGGATAACGAGGACTCCCTGATGAGGCGGGCCGACGATGCCCTGTATCAAGCCAAGCACGAAGGGCGTAACCGGGTGGTAGCGGCGTGTGATGCGGCGATATCCTGAATGAAACTGTTTTCCGGTATAAAGGTTGTGCTTTAGAGTAAATACGGTACAATCATAGCTTGAAATACTTTTGCAGAGGGGTATGAGGCAATGGTTGTTACCGCTATACACCCGCCACAGACAGAGAGATTTCTACCCACAACACACCTTTCTTTACTACCGAGATTTGAGTAATCATTACAAACCGGCGCTGCGGCTTTTTTCCGCACGCCGGTTTTTTTATCCATTGAGTTCAGCCCCCGAGGAGCAATTTCATGGCCAGAAAAATAACTGTCACAGCGGAAGCGGTTGAACCTGGTGACGTGACGGCACCAGCCAAAGCCCACTTCCCGATCGTCGGCATCGGCGCCTCAGCCGGTGGTCTGGCGGCCTTTGAAGCGTTCTTCTCCGGCATGCCGGCCGACAAAGAGCCCGGCATGGCCTTTGTGCTGGTACAGCATCTGGCGCCGGATCATAAAAGCATCCTCACCGACCTGATCAGGCGCTACACCCGTATGCAGGTATTCGAGGTCGAAGACGGCGTCGAGGTGCAGCCGAACTGTGCCTACATCATCCCGCCCAACTGCGACATGGCCTTTCTGAACGGCACGCTGCAGCTGCTGGAACCGTCGGCGCCGCGTGGTCAGCGGCTGCCGATCGACTTCTTCTTCCGCTCCCTGGCGCAGGATCAGCACGAACTCGCCATCTGCATCGTGCTGTCCGGCACCGGCAGCGACGGCACCCTGGGTCTGCGGGCGATCAAAGGCGAAGGGGGGATGGCGATGGCCCAGAACCCCGAATCGACAGAATATGACGGCATGCCGCGCAGCGCCATCAATACCGGGCTGGTGGACTATGTCCTCCCGGCGGCAGATATGCCTGCCCAGCTTATTGCCTACTCCGTCCACGCCTTCGGCAGGCCGTACCGTCCAGTCGCCGTCCCGGAGCCGAAAACAGAGAGCGAGCTGCGGAAAATATTCATAATTCTGCGCGCCCAGACCAGCCACGATTTTTCACTCTATAAGCCGAGCACCATACAGCGCCGCATCGAGCGGCGCATGGCGGTCCACCAGATCAAACGGCTGGACGGCTACGTCAAATATCTCCAGCAGACGCCGCAGGAAGTAGAGGCGCTCTTTCGCGATCTATTGATCGGCGTCACCAATTTTTTCCGCGACCCGGAAGCCTTCGCCGCCCTGGAAACCACTGTCATCCCGCGCCTCTTTGCCGACAGGCCGTCCGGCAGTACCATCCGGATCTGGATCTGCGGCTGTTCCACCGGCGAAGAGGCCTATTCCATCGCCATCCTGCTTCAGGAATATCTGGAGACGTTGAAACAGAACTACATGATACAGCTCTTCGCCACCGATATCGACAAACAGGCGATCGATCTGGCCCGGAAAGGCTTCTTTCCTGCCAGCATCGCCACCGACATCACTCCGGAACGGCTGGCGCGTTTTTTTTCGCTGGAATCTGACGGCAAAACCTACCGCGTCCATAAAGGGATACGCGACATGCTGGTCTTTTCCGAACAGGATGTGATCAAAGACCCCCCCTTTTCCAAACTCGACCTGATCAGCTGTCGCAACCTGCTGATCTATATGGGGGGTGAACTGCAGAAGAAGGTGATCCAGCTGTTCCATTATGCCCTGAATCCCGGCGGCTTTCTACTGTTGGGCACCTCCGAGACCGTGGGCGAATTCGGTTCGCTGTTTGCGGTGCTGGAGCGCAAGCAGAAACTGTATCATCGCAAAGATGACGTGAGCCTCGAGAGGCGTATGCCTCTGGCGACATTTTTGCCCCCGATGACAACGGGAGAGGCGTCACTCCAGCAATCCTCCGTCAAAAAAGCCTTTCCACCAAAAGTGTCTCTGCAGGAGCTGGCCGAACAGGCGCTGCTCCGGCAGGTCGTCCAGGCTGGAGTACTCGTCAACAGACAGGGGGACATCCTCTACCTGCATGGCCGCACCGGGATGTATCTGGAGCCGGCAACCGGCGGGACAGCCAACTTCAATATTCTGAAGATGGCCCGCGAAGGATTGCAGCACGAACTGACCATCTCCCTGCACAAAGCTGCAAAACACCATGAAACCGTACTCCGTACCGGTCTGCGGGTTAAAACCAACGGCCACTTCACCACCGTCAATCTGAGCATCTGCCCGGTAACCGCCCACCCTGGGTTTAACGAACAGTCTGGTTCTGCCGCACAACCTGACATGCTGCTCTTCATGGTCGTATTGGAGGAAGCGCCAGTCCAGCCGGTTCAGGCCGCCGAACCGGAGTCTGCAGGCGGTCCCGCTGCCGACACGGAGGTGCGCCTTGCTGCCCTGCAGCTGGAGTTGGAGGCCAAGGAAGAATACATCCAGAGCGCTAATGAGGAGCTGGAAGCGTCCAATGAAGAGCTTAAATCCGCGAATGAAGAGCTGCAGTCAATCAACGAAGAGATGCAGTCAACTAATGAGGAGCTGGAAACCTCCAAGGAGGAACTCCAGTCGGTCAATGAGGAGCTGGCCACGATCAACGCCGAACTGCAGGTGAAAGTGCTCGACCTGTCGCGGGTCAACAACGACATGAACAACCTGCTGGCCGGAACCGGCATCGGCACGGTGTTTGTGGATCATCAGCTGCGCATTCTCCGTTTCACCCCCGGTGCAACCAAAATCATCAACCTGATCATGAGCGATATCGGGCGCTCTGTGGGGCACTTCGCCTCCAACCTGGTCGGCTATAACAGTCTGCTGGTGGACACGCAGAGTGTACTGAACACCCTTATTCCCAAAGAGGTCGAGGTGCAGACGACGGACGGCGCCTGGTACATGATGCGCATCCTGCCGTACCGCACCGTTGACAACGTGATCGAGGGGGCGGTCATCAATTTTGTCACGATCACTGAAATTAAACAGACGCGGGAAGCGCTCAAAAAAGCCAATGATTTCCTGCGCATGGCTGTCGTGGTGCGCGATTCACACGATGCCATCGTGCTGCAGGATATGAAAGGACGTATCCTGGCCTGGAATCCGGCGGCGGAAAGGATGTACGGCTGGAGCGAGTCGGAGGCGCTGCAGCGCACTATCTCCGAGATGATACCGGAAGCGCTGCGCAATGAAGATATAGAGCGGGTTCTCCATTTGAGCAGGAAAGAGGCGCTGGAGCCGTATCGCACTCAGCGGCTCACCAAAGCCGGCAGGATCGTCCAGGTATGGCTGACCGCCACCGTTCTGTTGAATGAGATGGGACAGGTGTATGCGATTGCCACGACTGAGCGAGCGAGCGGGGTAGAATGAGGAGGCTTCCGTCATGACAAACAGACCAACCGAAACAGCACAGCATCTGCGCCAGCATGCCGAAGAGCTATTCCGGGCAGGCGAATCCTCACTCCCGGAATTGACCTCGCCGGAGGCGACAAAAGAGCTCCTCCACGAACTGCGGGTCCATCAGATCCAGCTGGAGATGCAGAATGATGAGCTGCGCCGAACCGAGGCGAATCTCGATGTCTCGCAGGCCCGCTATTTCGGCCTGTATGACCTGGCACCGGTCGGGTATCTGACGATAGATGAATCCGGTCTGATCAAGGAAGCCAATCTTGCCGCCGCCACCATGCTCGGCGTTGACAGAAACATGCTGATCAAGCATTCGGTCAACCGGATAATCTTTACAGATGACCAGGATATGTACTACCTGCGTCAAAAACAGTCCCTCGACTCAAGCGCCCAGAATATAGACGAAATACGCCTGGTGCGGGGCGATGGCTCTCCGTTCTGGGTACATCTGCAGCTTACTGCAATGCAGAATGGCGAAAACTGGATTACCTTTACCGACATCACCGAACGCAAGCTGGCGGAGGAGGCGTGCGAGGCGCAGCGAATGTTTGCACACTTCACGCTTGACGGCTTGACGGCAAATATCTGCGTGATAAACGCGCGCGGATTGATCGTCAACACCAATAATGCCTGGAATTCCTTTGCTGTTGATAATAAAGCGGCTGAAGGGACATACGGTGAGGGGATCAACTATCTGGAGGTCTGCCGGGCTGTCTCAGGAAGAGACAAGGCTGATGTCGAGAGTACTGTCGCAGGTATCAATGCCGTCCTGGAAGGCTCTCTGCCGGACTTTATAATGGAATACCCGTGCCATTCGCCTGATATAAAGCGCTGGTTTATCGTACGGGCAAACCGGTTTAGCGTTGCCGGTGAAACATATGCCGTTATTTCACATGAAAACATCACTTCGGTCAAGCTGGCGGAAATGAACCTTGAAGCGGCCAACAAGATGCTCAAAACCATTTTAGACACAGTGCCGGTGCGCATTTTCTGGAAGGATGCCGAATTACGCTTTCTCGGCTGTAATCGGGCTTTTGTTGCTGATGCCGGAGTCGGCTGTCCGGAGGATCTGATCGGCAAAGACGATTTCCAGATGGTGTGGAAGGATCAGGCGGAGCTCTATCAAGCCGACGACCGGCGGGTAATGGCATCGGGAATTTCCCAGCTTGCTTACGAAGAAGCTCATACCGCAGCAGACGGGAAACTAATATGCGTACGCACGTCAAAAGTACCGCTCTGTAACGAGGCGGATACAATTGTCGGCGTTCTCGGCATATATGAGGATATAAGCGGGCAGAAGCGGACTGAAAATGAACTTCATGAAAAACAGCAGCGTTTGACCACGTTATTACACGAAACCAAAACCGGTACGTGGGAATGGAATATACAAACAGGCGAAACCGTATTTAATGCACAGTGGGCGGAAGCTATCGGCTACACCCTCAATGAAATATCCCCTGTCTCCATCGAAACCTGGATACAGTACTGCCACCCTGACGACTTACAGATAAGCGGCGAGTTGCTGGAGAAGCACTTTCGTGGTGAATCTGAGTATTATGAATTTGAAGCCAGGATGAAACATAAAGACGGCCATTGGATCTGGGTTCTGGACAGGGGCAGGGTCGTCTCGTGGAGTGACGACGGCAAACCGTTATGGATGTTCGGCACCCATCATGACATTACTGAGGGTAAAAATCTTAAAGAGCAGTTGCTCCAGTCGCAAAAGATGGAGTCAATCGGGCAGCTTGCCGGAGGGCTGGCGCACGATTTCAATAATCTCCTCAGCATTATCAACGGCTACTGCGGTTTGCTGCAGATGAAAGTGGCGCAGGATGGTCAACTCTCTGAATATACAACAAAAATCTTATCCGCATCGGGACGGGCCGGCGAACTGACCCACAGCCTGATGGCGTTTAGCCGCACCCAGGTGATGAAGCTGCAGCACCATAATTTGAACGTGATTGTTTCCAAAGTGGGGGATTTTGTACAAAGGATTATCGGAGATAATATTACCTTCAAGGTGGATATCAAAGACGCCTCTCTCTTCGTACATGTCGACGGCGGACAGATCGAGCAGGTCTTGATCAATCTGGCCAATAACGCCCGGGATGCCATGCCGGAAGGGGGGACATTTACCTTTTCGACAGATCTTCTGCAAATGAATGACACGTTTCTCTGCGTTAATGGTATTGGCCCGCCGGGCAGATACGCGGTCATTACAGCTGCCGATACCGGCACGGGAATGGATGAAGCGACCAGAAAGAAGATCTTCGAGCCGTTTTTTACCACCAAAGAGGTGGGGCAGGGAACCGGACTCGGTCTGGCAATGGTGATTGGCATCGTGTCTCAGCACAACGGCTATGTGACTGTCTCCAGCGAACAGGGTCACGGCACCAGTTTCACAATATATCTGCCGCTCTCACCGCCGGCAATTGAGGCCCCGGTAGAGAATATGGATACCGCTCTGGAAAAATATTCCGGGACCGAAACCCTTATGGTTGTTGAAGACGATGCCGATGTCCGCGAGTTTTTGCAACAATATCTGAGTATGAGCGGCTACAAGGTGCTGACTGCAGCTGATGGCGAGGATGCGCTGCGCACGTTTAAGGCAGACGCAGACGGTATCGGGCTGGTTATCACGGATTTGATCATGCCGCGCATGAACGGGAAACAGATGTTTGATGAGATCAGGCGGATAAGGCCGGATATGAAGGCGCTG
>CAJAFV010000047.1 GCA_903939115.1 uncultured Geobacteraceae bacterium | reverse complement strand
CACAACTTATGTGGAGCTCAACATAAATTATGTAATGTGAAGCTGCCAGTAATGTGAAGTCATCCTTCTTGTATGTCCACACACGCCCGTCCGCCTTTGTTCCATCATGTATTTACTTCACATAATTTGTACGGCTCGTATCCTCCTCCATCAGGTAGTTCATTACAAGATGGAGGTAGGATTATGCTTGAGTACTGGTACAAAGAACGGCGGACGTTGGCAGATTTTCGGCGGGGGCCACTCGGCCCATACATGGACGGGCTGGCGGCCCGCCTTAAGGAGCGGCGGTATTCAAAAAGTTATGCTTGCCATGTTCTAGGACATTGCTGCCTGTTCAACAGTTTTCTTATCGATCAAGGGATCAGTCGAGGAAAAGAGGTTGCCCCGGCACACTTTGGGGCATTTATCGATGCCTACCTGGCAGACTTCCGAACCACCAGCAACCTCTATGTCGGAGGTGGCACGGCCCGGGGCCACCTGAAACACTTGTCGTCTTACCTGGTTGACGAGGGGGTTATGAAGCCGCCCACCCCTAAACCGCTCCCGCCGCAATATCGCTGGCTACTCGAACCGTATTTGCAGCATTTACGTGAGGATCGCCAACTCGACGAGACTACAATCCAGAACTACCGGGTAGCTCTATGCAGTTTTCTCGATGGCTTGGGAGAAAGAGCTAAACTTAATGGCATGAAGGCATTGAAAGCTGATGATGTTGAAACCTACATCAAACAGCACATCAAGGAGAGTCCTGTAAATCTGAGGAGTTTAGCATCATATCTCCGTAGCTTTCTTCGGTTCTGTGCATACAAGGGATATGTCGCCAAGGATTTTTCCAGTGTGATTCCCTCCGTACCTGCGTATCGGCTGGCATCTCTGCCCAAGGGGATGGAAGACACCGACTTGCAGCGAATCCTGAACACCATCCCCAAGGGAACCGCTGTCGGCGCAAGAGACACTGCCATCATGCTGCTTATGATGGCCTACGGCATTCGCGGCATGAGTGTGGTTGAGCTGCGTCTTGAGGATATTGACTGGCAACGCTCGACCATTCTGATTCGAGCAAGAAAGGGTGGCAAAGAAGTCGTACTCCCACTATTGAATGCTGTCGGTGAAGCGATTATCCAATACCTCCATCATCGCCCGGAAACACGGCTCCGAGAAGTTTTCCTCGGTGTGAAGGCTCCCTACTTCCCGCTCACCGGCCAGGACATATCCATCATCGTCCGTAAGCACATGACTAATGCTGGAGTGAAGAAACCCAAGAACGGATCGAATACATTGCGGCATTCATGGGCAATCCGGGCACTGGCAGACGATTCACCTATGAAAGCCATTGCCGATGTCTTGGGGCACCGCTGTCTGAACACCACCTTCATCTATGCCAAGGCCGACCTCAAGATGCTTCGTCAGGTAGCCATGCCATGGCCGAAAGAGAGGTGAGCCATGGCGACATGCATATTCCGCAGTCCTGTTGCCTCCAGTCTCCAGGCGTTCTTGGAGATGAGATGCGCCCTCGGTCGTAAAGGTGAAAGTGACAGTAAGATTCTCTGTTATCTGGATCGTTTCCTGATGTCTGAGCTGAAACCAGGACGACCGATAACTGCCGACATTGCAGAGCGATGGTTCAAGTCGATGGAGCACCTGAGTATCGGAAGCAGGCTCAATCGAATGTCGATCATGCGGCAGTTCTGCACATATCTGAGCAATTTCGACCCACAGACATGCATTATTCATCAGAGTTTTCTCCCGCGAAGAAATCGCCTGGCACCTCATATCTATTCGCCGCAGGAAATGAATCTGATTCTGGATGCTGCCAGCAGAATAGGCCCGGAAGGCAGCCTTCGTCCCATACTCATTTTCACCATTATCGGATTGCTCTACAGTACCGGCCTGAGAATCGGGGAAGCACTAAAGCTTCTGTTGGCAGATGTTGACATCGCAGGAGAGCTATTGACGATTCGGAACACAAAGTTCAAGAAGTCCAGATATGTTCCACTGTCTACTTCCACCGCCCGCCAGCTTGCAAACTTTATCCACCAGCTTGAAGCAGAAGGCTTTCCCACTGCTCCGACTGCGCCGGTTTTTATCAGTCCGTCTGGAAAGGCATACCGACCTGGACGGATTTGTGAAATCTTCCTGGGAATACTCAGGGATGTCGGACTGCGTGGTCCCAAAGGAGAACGTGGGCCTCGCCTTCATGACTTACGTCACAGTTTTGCCGTAAACAGACTGGCCCAATGGTACCGACAGGGAGAGAATATCAATGCCAAGCTGCCGTTACTGGCAACATATCTCGGGCACTCCTCGCTCTTTGGCACCGAAACATATCTGCATGCCACGGCTGAACTTCTTGAACAGTCGAACATTCGGTTCAAAAATCATTTCGCTGTTCCATATCTGAAGCGAAGCAAAGGGGGGAGTCATGGCGCAAAGTAATAACATCGGCCTCCCCATTCGTCGATTCTTTGAAGACCATCTGGTCTCCCAGCGGGGAGTGAGCCCAAACACGGTACTGTCGTACCGTGATACCTTCAAACTTTTTCTACAGTTTGCAGTGGAACGTTGCAGGAAGTCCTGCACCGATCTTACAGTTGATGATCTTTCCGACCGGTTGGTCAGGCAATTCCTGGAACACCTTGATAGCGGAAGAAAGAATGGAACTGGAACCCGTAACGTCAGGTTGGCTGCCATTCATGCCTTCTTCAGGTATCTGGCCGCCACCGATCCCCGCTACATCGCCCAATGTCAAGCCATTCTTGCCGTGCCGTTCAAGCAGCACGCCAGGCATGTATTGGGATACCTGGAGAAGGAAGAAGTCCAACATATCTTCAGGCACATTGATATCCAGCAAGTGCAAGGACGGCGGGATGATGCTCTGCTGCGTCTCCTCTACAACAGTGGTGCACGGGCGCAGGAGGCTGTGGATCTCAACGTCAACCATGTCCGTTTCAGTCGCCCATACTACGTGCTGATTCATGGCAAGGGACAACGTGAGCGAACCTGTCCGCTCTGGGATGAAACGATACAGGCCTTCAAGGCAACCATTGAAGACCGGCATATCCGCCAGTCAGACAATGTCCCGCTCTTTGTAAATGCCAGAGGAGAACGCCTTACCCGTTATGGTTTACGATACCTGATTGCACAACGAGTTGCGGCAGCGGCGGAAACATGTCCGTCGCTATCCACTAAAACGGTTACTCCTCACACATTCCGGCATACGACCGCCATGCATCTGCTGCAATCGGGTGTTGATCTGAACATGATTCGTTCCTGGCTCGGCCACACTTCAATCGAGACCACCAATCTGTATATAGAAATTGACTTGGAGATGAAGCAGAAAACCTTGCAGGCCAGCGAAAAACTGTTACCGAAAATCAGCAAGAAAGGGCCGTCATGGCAGCGTGATCCGAGCATATTGGAGTGGCTGAGAACCCTATAGTTATGTGAAGTGTCTGGAAGGGTTGCAACGCCGCGTGCCCTTCCAGATGCTTATTGTGTCCGAAATGCCGTGAAAGATTCCGACCTCACTTCACATTACTCGCAGCTTCACATTACATAACCACCCCACCGGCGACCCGGCCCCCAGCAGTGAGGATATCTCAATCACGAGACGCCTGAAAGAGGCCGGGGAGATTATGGGCATCAAGGTACTTGACCACATCATAGTCGGTGACGGGGAGTATGTGAGTTTTGTGGAGCGGGGTCTGTTGTAGCAGAATCTGCCAATGCACGCTCCCGGGCGTTTTTCAGCGCCTTGCGCCGTCTCCTCCCGCCAAGAAACGTCTCTTCGATGATAATGGCGATAAAGCAGATGAGGAACAGGGCAAAAATAATTCCCAGCAGAACGCGCATGCTTGAACCGACACTGAAGAGATGTTCATAGGTCATTGGGGCTCCCGACGGCTATGCGCATAGCAGCGCTTCATCCGCTGCCCGCTCGGCCGCTGCGACACAGTCATTCAGGCCGATGCCGCGATAGGAATTGCCGGTCAGAATCAACCCCTGATGTCCTTTTAGCAACTCTTCCAGCTTCTGCAGGCGTGCGCCGTGCCCGACGGTGTACTGCGGGATGGCCTGTGGATGCCTGAATACCCTGACAAATTCCGGGGCAGAGTCAATTCCCATAGTCATCTTCAAATCCTGTCTGACCCGTGCCACTACTTCATCATCAGTCAGTGTGATGTATCCCGGAAAACAGGCTCCCCCCATCATGCTGCGCAGCAGTACTTTATTCTCCGCCGCCCGATTTTCAAACATGCTTGAATCCCACAGAGTGCCCAGGGTGTTACGACCCTCTTTTTTCGGGATCAGGTAGCCGAACCCATCCAGAGAACATTTAATCTGCTCACGACGGTAGCCGAAACAGATCACAGTCATACTGGCGTACGGAATCTGCCGCAGAACAGCAGATATACCGCTATCCAGACCTGCCAGCATCTCAGCCGCCGCAAAGGCCGGTGAAGCCATAACAACCTGATCCGCCTCATAACACGTGCCGTCACTGCAGGTTACCTGATAGGGGCTTTCTGCGCCCTTCTGCACTGAAGTAACGGTAATTCCTGTCTTCACAATTCCGCCCAGTGAAGTTGTAAGGGCATCAGAAAGGTATTGAATCCCCTCCCGAAACGATGTGAGCACCCCTCCCGGGCCGGCCGCACTTGAGACAACCTTGCCGTCGGCGATATCCTTTTTCTTCTTTTTGCCCAGCATGATCATGGCGCGGATCAACCCGCCGTACTCCCGCTCCAATTCGGCAATGCGGGGGAAACAGGAGATTAGCGACATGGTCTCCGGGTCGCCGGCAAAGATGCCGGAAACCATCGGTGCAATCAGTTTGTCCAGTGCCTCCCCGCCAAGGCGTCGGCGACCGAAAGCGGCCAGAGTTTCATCCACGCCGGCAGGTGCTGATGAAATAAACGGGGTCGGCTCCAGCGCCAACCTCAATTTCCCCGGCCAGGAGATCAGGCGGCTCGTGAGGAATGTCGGCGCGCCGTCAGGGAGCTGGTGCAGTTCTCCCCCGGAGTAAATGAAGCGCTTGCGGGCGTTATCGTTGCTGCGATGCAGGTTGCTCTCGACGCCAAGCGCCCGGCAGAGATCAAGCGTCTGCGGCTTGCTGTCCAGAAAGCCGTTCGGTCCCCATTCACAGGTATAGCCGTCCGCCTGGATGCTCCGGATCTTCCCTCCCGGTCGCTCTTCTTTCTCCAGCAGAGTAATCTGCAACTCTTTTCCCGCTGCCTGTGCCTTGGATCGCAGCAGCCAGGCTGTTGCCAGACCCGATATCCCGCCGCCGATGATGATTATTTTTTTCATGGGTAGACTCCACCTTTGCTTGATTAAATTGCTGACGATAGTACGTGTGCCGGCCTGCTCTGTCAAGCCATACGCCGTTGTCAGAGTTGACAGCCACGGAGTTAGTGCTTACATTGACTCTCAACTATTGAATATTGGAGAACGTAATGGCACAGACAGATTATTACAAGGCGCTGGGTATTGAAAAAGGCGCTTCCGCAGACGATATAAAAAAGGCTTTCCGTAAGCTTGCGGTCAAGTACCACCCCGATCGCAACCCTGACAACAAGGGCGCTGAGGATAAGTTTAAAGAGATCAATGAAGCATATGCAGTTCTTTCAGACTCGGAGAAGAAACAGCAGTACGACACCTTCGGTTCCAGCGGCTTCCATAATAAATACAGCCAGGAAGATATCTTCCGCGGCTTCGACTTCGGTAATGCGTATAAAGATATGGGTGGCGGGGGAGGTGCCGAAGATATTTTCTCACGCCTGTTCGGCGGCTCCTTTGGACGCGGCGGGGGGCGCGGCGGATTTCGCTCTGTGCAGCAAAACGGTGCGGACCACGAAATGGAATTGACCATCAGTTTTCGTGATGCGGCACAGGGCGCTGAAAAGCAGGTCGCCTTCAGGCGCAATGGCCAGCGGGAAGAGCTAAAAGTAAAAATCCCGGCCGGGGTCGATAATGGCAGTAAAATCCGTATTAGCGGTAAAGGCGCCCAGAGCGACAGTGGCGGTTCTGCAGGGGACCTGTTCCTGATTCTCCACGTCGCACCTGATCCGGTGTTTGTACGAGACGGTGGCGACTTGTTTGTCGAACGCCCTATCTCCTTCAGTGCCGCCTGTCTCGGCGTTTCTCTGGACGTACCGACCCTGGAAGGAGATAAGCGGATAAAAGTCCCCGCCGGCATTCAGCCCGGCACCAAAATCAGGCTGAAGGGATGCGGCATTAAATCGCTCGGTTCAAATGCCAAGGGCGATCTCTTTGTAAAGATCGCTGTCCATATTCCGGAAACATTGAACGCCGAGCAGAAGAAGTTGGTGGAGGAGTTAGCTGAGAAAGGGCTTTAACCCTTTGCCGCCATCAGTACCACCGCATGCGCGGCAATTCCTGCGCCGGCACCGCTGAAACCAAGACCCTCCTCAGTTGTTGCCTTAATATTTACCCGGCTGACGTCGGATTTCAACGTCTTCGCAATGTTATCCCGCATGGTCTGAATATGCGGCGCCATCTTCGGCATCTGGGCGATAATAGTCGCATCCAGATTTCCCAGGCTGTAGCCGTGCTCAGCGGCCAGCTTCATAACGTGAGCCAGCAGTTTCAGGCTGTCTGCCCCTTTGTATGCCGGATCAGTATCAGGAAAATGCCTGCCGATGTCCCCTTCGCCGATCGCGCCCAGAATCCCGTCAGCAATGGCATGCAGCAACACATCAGCGTCGGAATGCCCCAAAAGCCCTTTTTCCCACGGGATGTCGACCCCGCCGATAATCAGTTTTCTCCCCTCCACCAGACGGTGAACGTCGTAGCCGTGCCCTATGCGCATGGTGTCTCTCCTCTCACTGCTTTTTCTTGTCAGTCACCTGTTCAGACTTAACACAAACGGCATATTTCAGATAACGACCCTCCGGAAAAGTCACCGGATAGGGGAAATCTTCAGGCTGTCCCAGCAGGGAGATCACCCGCAGGTCGCAGTGCGCCTGAAGTGCTCCCCGGCGCAGCTCTTTGAGGTAGTCGGCAGTATCAACCTTCTGGTGGTTGGAGGATGCTATCATGAGGCCGTTATTAGCCAGCAGCGGTAGCGCGGCAGCCACCAGATCGGAGGTGCCTCCGCGGGTGGTAAAGCGGCTCTGTGCCGTTGTTGAAAAAGAGGGGGGATCCATCAGGATCAGATCGAACCTTTTCCCGTTCTGCGCCAGTTTGCCCAATACCGCGAGGCAGTCCCCGACGATGAATTCATGCTGTTTGTGGTTGAGCCGGTTCGCGGTGAAATTGCTTCGAGCCCAGTCACTGTAGCCGGCTGAGGCATCGACGCTTGTCACCTGTCCAGCGCCGGCGCCCGCTGCAGCCACCGAAAAAGCCCCGGTGTAGGAGAACAGGTTGAGCACCTGCTTTCCTTTCACCCGCCCCATCAGATCCCTCCGGTTGCGGCGCTGGTCGAGGAACAGCCCGGTGTTCAGTCCCTGCTCAAGGCTCACCAGAAACGTGAGGCCGTTCTCCAATACTTCGAGTCGTGGCGGAGCAGCGGTTCCTGCCAGAAGGCGTCCGTAGCTTTTACTGTCGCTGACAGCTTCGAGTTCGCGGGTTTTCTGTGGCCGGCTTTTTTCATAGATACCGCGCGGAGAGAGCAGCTCCTGCAGAATCTGGGTCATCAGTTTCAGGTGCGGTCGCCAGGCGGAACTGTAAAGCTGCAGCATCAGGTAGTCGCCATAACGGTCGATAGTCAGGCCAGGGAGGCCATCACCCTCGGCGTTGACTATGCGGTAGGCGGTGGTGTCGTTCAAGTCGGCATGGCAGCGTCGCAGTTCAATGGCGCTCCGCAGTTTCCCGGTCAGCCAGGAACGGTCAAGTTGAATCCGCATACTGTCCAGTACCCGTGCCACGATACGATCTTGTGGATCAAGCAGGGCCGTAGCCAGAAAACGGCTCTGACTGTCGCACAGTTCTACCGTTTGTCCGGAAATGCCGGCCGGCCATTTCCGCGTATAGGCGTCAGCGACAACCCAGGGGTGCCCCAACTCAAGCATTCTGGCCGTTTCAGGGCCGACAGTTCGTGCCGTGTTTGGCGTTTTCACATGTTCTCCAGTATCCTATTTGGTAAATCTGTCACCGCAATCTTCCTGTCCACCCCGGATCTTCTCAACAGCATGGCCGATTGTCGCCCAGACCGCATCGAGATTTTCCAGCGCCCCTTTCGGGCTGCCGGGAAGATTTATGATGAGCGACCGGTTGCGAATCCCGGCCACGGCCCGGGAGAGGGGTGCCATGATGGTTTTCTCAAGACTCCTGATGCGCATCAGCTCTCCAAGGCCGGGAATCACCCGCTCTACCACCTGCAGCGTCGCTTCAGGGGTAATATCTCGCGGAGAAACCCCGGTGCCGCCGGTCGTCAGGATCAGATCAGCGGCATCGGTATCAGCCCATTCCGTCAGCACCGCGACGATATCGGCGAACTCATCGGCTATGATACGCGATTGCACGGTAGTTACGCTCCGCTCTTTCAGCCAGGCGGACAGAGCGGGGCCGCTTTCATCAACTCGTTCGCCCCGCGACCCTTTATCGCTTAACGTCAGGATAGCTGCTCTCATGTAAGACTCCTTCTGCAGGATCAAAATAGGCACTCTGCCGGAGGGGTCCCCCTCCAGGCAGACCGGCATTATAGAGTAGTTGGCATGTCCGGTCTATGTGATTATGTACATGTGATTATCTGCCGGAGTCTTAAAAACGCCAAAAGCCGTCCAGGCCATGATAGTGGCTGAACGGCTCTTGGCGTGATGACATTCGTAATTACATGATCGGCGTAATCAGGTGGCCGTCGGCCCGCAATTCTCCGATGATCAGCTCCGCCAGGCCGGCCAGTTTTCCGGCTAACAGCGGTGAAAGCTCTACACCGGCGTCGTATGATTGTGGGATAATCCCGAACAGTGAAACTTTTTCCGGACAGCGGTCGCGCAGATCAGACAGGGTCAATACCTCCTGGATCCCGATCTGGTGCGGCGACATCTTGATCGGCAGCTTCCCGAGCATGAAATCGTTTTTCTCATACCGGTAAATCTCGCCAGGCTCACCCTTGGCTTCAATCACATCCACCAGATAGACATGGTCGGCATCTTCCAGCATATGCGTAACCATGATGCCGAGAGTGCCGCCATCATACAGCTCTACATCTTCCGGGAAACTGTACCGGTTTTGCAGGTATTGAATAAAGTGCACACCAAACCCCTCATCCGAGAGAAGCAGGTTGCCTGCGCCAAAAATTAGAGTTTTCACCTACATCACCTTCACTTTCGTAATCTCTTTCCCTTCTGGGTCGATCGTATGCACTGCACAGGCGATGCAGGGGTCGAATGAGTGGATAGTGCGCAGCACTTCCAGCGGCTTTTCGCTGTCCGCCACCGGGTTGCCCACCAGCGACGCCTCATAAGGACCCAAAACGCCTTTTTCATCTCGCGGAGAAGCGTTCCAAGTCGATGGGACGACCGCCTGATAGTTTTTGATCTTTTGATCTTTTATCACAATCCAATGCGAAAGTGTACCGCGCGGCGCTTCGTGGAACCCGACCCCGCGATATTCACCTTTGGGGATTTCGGTGTGATTGGCGTACGTCGAGTCCCCTTTGCCGATATTTTCGACAAGCTTATCCAGGTATTCGAGCGAATAATCGGCCATGAGGTGGGCGCGAATGGCCCTGGCACCAAGACGTCCCATCGTGGAGTGCAGATCGCCGACCCCGACGCCGATCTTTTTGCAGGAATCGTCCACCAGTTTCCTGACCTTCTGGTTGCCGCCGGCGTATGCGGCAAACAGCTGTGCCGGAGGGCCGACCTGCACCGCCTTGCCATCGAGACGCGGAGCCTTGCACCAGGAATATTTACCGTTATCCTCAAAATCGGTGTAATGCGGCTTGGTTTCGCCATCCCAGGGGTGATGGCTGCTACTCCCTTCGTACCATGCATGGGCCACGTTTTCGGTAATGCTGCCGATCAGTCCCTCATCCTGATGATTGGTGATGATGCGGGCGCCTTTGATGTCGCCATTGTTAATAATCGCGCCGGGAAGAGCGAATTTGGTATTTTTAGTGTCTTCTGGCATTTCCGGAACGGCCAGGTAATTGGTCACCCCTTTGCCGTATTTGAACCACTCCTTGTAGGCCGAGGCGATAGCAAGCATGTCCGGATAATAGACTTTCTGGACAAAATCGCGGGTCTCTTCCATCAGGGCGCGGAGGGCGGCGATTTTTTCCATGTTGATGGTGGCCAGATTATCCATGTTGACGGCAGTTGCAACGCCGCCCACGCAGAGGTTCTGGATGTGCGGATTTTTGCCGCCGAGAATCGCGCCTACCTGGGCCGCCTTGCGCTGATAGTCAAGCGCTTTCAGGTAATGGGCCACAGCCATCAGGTTGGCTTCCGGCGGCAGCTTCATCGCAGGATGCCCCCAGTAACCGGAGGAAAAGATACCGAGACGACCAGTATCTACAAACGATTTCAGCTTGGCCTGAACTGCCCGGAATTCTGTTTCGCTGTTGCCGGACCAGTCGGAAATGCTCTGCGCCAACTGGGCGGTTTTCTTCGGATCAGCCTTGAGCGCAGAAACGACATCAACCCAATCCAGCGCCGACAGATGATAGAAATGGACGATATGGTCCTGCACCGAGTGTTGCGCCATGATCATATTGCGGATATACTGGGCGTTGAGCGGCACCTCTACCTTGAGGGCATGCTCGACCGAACGGATCGACGAGATGGCATGCACCGTGGTACAGACACCGCAGAAACGCTGGGCGTAGATCCAGGCGTCCTGGGGGGGACGTCCCTGCAAAATTGTCTCAATGCCGCGCCACATCTGGGCTGACGACCAGGCGTTGGTGACTGCCCCGCCGTTTACTTCCACATCAATTCTCAGGTGACCTTCGATACGGGTGACCGGGTCAAGGGTTATTCGGGCCATTATGTTTCCTCCAGATAATTTAGAATCTAAAACTTTTTCACCACAGAGTCACAGAGTTTTCCCGGTGACTCTGTGGTGGATTATTGAAATTATGCCTTCTCTGCCAGCACGTGCGCTGCATCAAGCTGCTGCCGCGTATGCAGCTTTGGCAGCACCGGCAGGATCTTGACGATCACCTGATAGCCGAGAATCTCGAACGCCACGATACCGACCGAGACCAGCAGCTCGGCCAGGGCCGGGAAGTAGTGCCACCCCTTGCCGGGGTTGAAGCCGATCAGATACACGTTAAAGCGGTACAGTGCACCACCCAGGACAATCAGCGCCGCCGAAACAAACAGCCAGCGAATCGACTCCCTTTTTTTGCCGCTGAACATCAGCAGTGATCCGCCGGCAACCAGACAAAATTCCAGTAGAAAGAAAGCGGAATAGAAATCCAGAGAGACGGCTGCCGCCAACTGTCCGCGCCAGGCAAGGTCGCCAATCACGACAGAGAGCCAGATAATAGTCAGCCAGGGGATAATCTTGGCCATGCCGGACAGCTCTTTCGTTTCAAAGGGGCGCTTGAAGGCATAACAGGAGATGATCGATTCCAGGATGGCGATGGAGTAGCCGATGAACATGCAGTTGATCAGGAACAGTAACGGCAGAAAGCCGGTGTGCCAGAGCGGGTGCAGCTTGGTCGAGGCGATAAGCAGCAGTGATCCGAGTGACGACTGGTGCATGGTCGGCAGGGTGATGCCGAGGACGATGACGAATATCAGTACCTTGTCAAGGCGTGGTTTCAGCCAGACGGCCAGCTCTTTTACACTGTCCAGGCGGTCACCGATCCGCTCCGGTCGCTTCATCCCCATGCGGGCATACAACATGTCAAGCAGCAGTTGGAGCGTCTTCCATTTCGTCTTCTCCAGAGTTGTCAGGACCGCCGGTAAGAACTCCAGCAGCAGTACGGTTGTGTAGGCCATGACGCAGAGCGCCACCTCGAACATGGCAGAATTGGCCTGCCATTTGGAGGGGATAAAAAAGTTATAGGCATTCCAGGGGCGCCCCACGTCGACCATAACTGAAAAACCGGCCAGGCCGTAGCCGAACATGCTGGTCAAAATGGCAGAACGGATCATCGGGTGGTAATGCATATGGTTTCTGATGTAGATCAGAATCGCCATGGCATAGCCGCCGCAGGCGATGGCCGTACCGGTGGCCACATCGTAGGTGATCCATATCCCCCATGGATAGCCGTCACTCATGTTGGATACTGCGCCGATCCCCCAGATGAAGCGTACCGCTATCAGGGCAAAACCGATCAGTGTCAGCGTCAGCAGTACGATAAACGAAGGGGTCAGGATCTTGGCTTCATGCCGTTGATAGTCATCATGGCTCATCGTGCTTCTCCCCGAGTTCGGAATTTTCCGGTTGTTTCTTCTCCGATTCGCCGCGCCCTTTCATATTTTTAATCGCAACGAAGCAGAGCGTTCCGTACAACGCCACCGGGGCGATAAAGCCTTTGTAGATGGTGTGCTGGATCTTCTCGGAGAACTCTGCAGGAGCTTCCTCCTTGAGGGTCGGGAGCCCCAGTTTGTTGAACTCCATGGCGGACAGATAGAGATGGTTGGCTCCCCCCACCTCTTTCTCACCGTAGATGTGATCCAGGTATTTGTTGGGGTTGTCCTGCTGCCGTTTTTTCGCCTCTGCCAGTAGTTCCTTGCGCTTGCCGAACATGATCGCTCCGACCGGACAGACTTCGGCACAGGCGGTGATACCTTTTTTTACCAGATTGGTATTCTTGCAGAGGTCGCATTTGACGATCTGCGGAATCGCCTTGTCCCACTGGAATTTGGGAATATTGAAGGCACAGGCCACCTGGCAGTAGCGGCAGCCGATGCAGGCATTCTTGTTGTAATCAACGGTGCCGGTTAGAGGGTCGCGGGTCATGGCGCTGACCGGGCAGACCGACACGCACGATGGTTTCAGGCAGTGCATGCAGGAGTACTTTACGTACGACCATTTTTTGTCTGACTCCTTGAAAAGCTTGATCAGGGTACGGGTGCTGCCGGAGAGATCCTTTGGAGCATCCCAGAGGCCGTCACTGTCAAACTTGGCCCGCTCGTAGGCGAGGCCGCCGTAATCACTGTTAACCCGTTTACAGGCTGACATGCAGGCCTTACAGCCGACACATTTGGTTGCGTCATAAAGCATGCCGATGGTGTCATTATCGACACGGTATCCATCGGATGTTCCTGCTGTGGCTTGTGCACCCCGCCCGATCAGAAGAGCGGCGCCGGTTGCTCCGACAAGCTTGAGGAACTGGCGTCTACTCGGTTTTGCCATGGTCATCCCCCTTGTCCGGGCCGTCCGGGAGTTTCTTTGCCATCATCACGCCTACTCCGATGGCGGCGCCCGCAGCCAGGCCGATAACACCGGTAGTCAGCGGATCCGGCCCTTTGCCCTTATCTTTAAGATCGACCGGCGCATAACTGTCAAACGGCGTCGGCTCATGGATCTGGACTTTGTCGGCGATGGCGGTTTTAAAGAGCAGATCCGGTTCGGTGCAGCCGATACAGGGGTGGCCGATGCCGACCGGCCAGGCCACGCCATCATTGAAACGGACAACTGAACAGTTGGCATACGTTGCCGGCCCTTTACAGCCGAGTTTGTAGAGGCAGTATCCTTCAGCATGGGTCGGATCTCCATACGCCTTGGCAAAGCGCCCCGCATCAAAATGGGCCCTACGTTCGCAGTGCTCATGGATTTTGCGGCCGTAGGCAAACAGGGGACGCCCCAACTGGTCCAGTGCGGGGAGTTTGTTGAATATTACATAGTGGAGTACGGTCGAAAGAAAGTTGTAGGGGTTGGGCGGACAGCCGGGGAGGTTGATGATCGGCTTGTCCTTGATAATGTCCCGCACACCGACCGCTCCGGTCGGGTTGGGACCTACGGACTGGATCCCGCCGTAACTGGCACAGGTTCCGATTGCAATGATTGCCGCAGCTCCCTCGGCAGCCTTTCTCAACGATTCCAGCGCGGTCTTGCCGCCCACTTTACAGTAGATGCCGTTGTCTTTAGTTGGAATGGCGCCTTCGACCACCAGAATGTACTTGCCTTTATTGGCAGTCATTGAGTCGTGCAGCGATTTCTCCGCCTGATGCCCGGACCCGGCCATGAGCGTCTCATGGTAGTCGAGGGAAATCATGTCGAGGATAAGGGTTGCCAGCGTAGGGTGTGATGAACGCAGCAGTGATTCCGAGCAGCCGGTGCACTCCTGAAAGTGCAGCCAGATAACGGTTGGGCGGTTATCAGCGTTTTGTGCAGCGGCAGCGACTTTGCTGACCATGCTCATAGGCAGTCCCAGCATGGCCGAGACGGTTATGCATGTCTTGATGAAATCCCTACGGCCAACGTTGGGGAACAGCGCTTCTTTACCCATTCTATCCTCCGCTTCCTGATTTATAGTACATGGCTCATGTGCAATCGTGCCGTATACGGCAACAGTTGTGCCAAATAAACAGCAGGTGGTGTTTTTAGTGAAAGTGTAGTTATTAAAGAGGGTTGGCGTTATGCGGGCGGTTGGGAAGCGTGCTGGGATGAAACAACTATTGATTCTTTTTGTCCGTCATTGTATCTATTTGTCTCATTGTGCTGTCTTTCACGTATTTAGGAGCTATACGATATGCCAACAATATTTGTCTGCGACGACGAGTCGGAAATTCTGCGCTATCTCAACAAATTGCTGCAGGCCTCCGGCTACCAGGTTGAGACGTTTCAAAGCGGGACTGAACTGCTAACGCGTCTGGGGAGTGCCGCCGCCACGCCATGTGATGTGATTTTACAGGATGTGCGCATGCCTGACCTGGATGGCTTGCAGATGCTTGACCAGCACTGCAAGCGCTGGCCGGATATCCCCGTTGTCATGATGACCGCTCATGGCACGATCGATGATGCGATTAACGCCATTAAGCAGGGGGCGTATGACTATATTACCAAACCGTTTCCAAAGGAGAAGCTGCTCGGCATGCTCGAGCGCCTGCTCGACCATCGTCGCCTCGCCGCTGAGAACCGGCTGCTCCGTGATGAGCTGCAGCGTGGTGCCGGAAACGCAGATTCAATAATTTTCCGCAGCAAGGTTTTCCGCGAGGTGTATGACCTGACTCTTCAGGTGGCCGAAAGCGACGCCAATATTCTGGTCATGGGCGAGTCCGGCACCGGTAAAGAGCTGATCGCCAGCGCCCTGCACCGCAACAGTCCGCGCCGGAGCAAGCCGTTCGTCTCCCTGAATTGTGCCGTACTGTCCGACACTCTGCTGGAAAGCCAGCTGTTCGGGCATGTGCGCGGTGCTTTTACCGGCGCGGTTATGAATCAGAAAGGACTTCTCGAAGAGGCTGACGGCGGCACGCTGTTCCTGGATGAGATCGGTGACGTCAGCCCGGCGGTGCAGGCCAAGCTCCTGCGGGTTACCCAGGAAAAGGATTTCATCGTGCTCGGCTCGACCCGTACACGCAAGGTGGATGTGCGCTTCGTTGCCGCCACGAACAAAGACCTGATGAGGGAGGTCAGGGAAGGGCGCTTCCGGGAGGACCTTTACTACCGCCTCAACGTCATCTCCATCACCCTCCCGCCTCTCCGTGACCGTCGCGATGATATCGAAGCGCTCGCCCTCCATTTCCTGAAGGCCACCACCCGCCGGATGAAAAAAGAGGTGCTTGGCATTGACGAAGAGGCATTACAGGCACTTGTGCAGTACGACTGGCCGGGCAATGTGCGTGAGTTGGAAAACATCATAGAGCGGGCGGTCATACTTGCCCGTGGCACCATGATCACGATCGGATTACTGCCGCTGGGCGCCCGTCGGGAAGCCCACTCTATTGCAGTAAGCAGCGCGCCTCTCGTTGCTCTGGACCAAATCGAGTGCCAGCACATTACGTTAATCCTGAAAGAAACCGGCTTTCATAAAAGCCGTGCTGCAGAAATACTTGGAATTTCGCGAAAAACACTGGATCGCAAAATTCTTGAATATGGGCTTGGCAGCGGTAAACCCACATGAAACGTCTCCAGACATCAATTCGCCTCAAGCTGACCGTTGCTACTCTGGTGCCGATGATGACCGCCATCGCCATCTGCTGGGTCATCGGAGCCTCGGTAATTACCAACCGTTTTTCCAGCCAGGCGTTACAAAGTGTCGCCTCCAATCTCAATTCAGCCCACGAAATATTCCTTGCCGACCTGTCGCGCCTCTCCGATATCATTCGCCTCACCGGCCAGTCTCCGGAACTGGTCTTCGCACTGACCAACCCCGCGGTCGATGCATCCATGCCGTCGCTCCAGAGCATGCTCAGAAACGAACGACTCAGTTTCGTTACGGTAGTCGATCGTTACGGCTTTGTCCGCTATCGGGCCGGTAATCCCTCCGTTTCCGGTGATTCCCGTAGAGATGAAAAATTGATCTCGGATGCCCTCAAAGGGGTGTCGGGCAGTGGCATACTGCTGTTGTCTGCAGTTCAGGCAGAGCGTGAAAATCCGAGGTTGCTTCCGGCGATGAGCCTGCCGGTGAAAGCAACGCCGCACGCACGTTTGTATACCAAGAAAGTAGAGGAGCGCGGCCTGTTTCAGGTTGCTGCGGCTCCGATTATGGCACATGACGGCAGCGTTGCGGGAGTCGTGTACGGCGGTCTGCTGCTCAACAGCGCCAGTGGTCTGGTCGAACGGATGGCCCAGGTATTATTCCCGCGCAGTCAGGTGGATAGCCGCTCGCCGGGTAATGTCACCATATTTCTTGATGATGTTCGCATTGTTACTACTGTGCTGGATGATCAGGGGAAACCGGCTGTCGGAACCCTCATGTCTGAAGAGGTCTTCTCCTCAATTTCTAACGGTGCCTCGTGGGTAGGGCGGGCGTATGTGCTTAACGCCCGCTATTTTACGGCGTATGAGCCACTGCGTGATCTGCGCGGCGCTGTTGTCGGCGCACTGTATGTGGGGATGCCGGAAGAGCCGCTGTTGCAGCTGCGCGGGCAGGTAAACGCCATTTTCTCAGGGATGCTGCTGTTCGTCTCTATGATCGGTGCAGCTCTTTCAGCCTGGCTCGGCACGAATCTCGCCCGTCCGGTAAGAGCTCTGGAAGAGGGGGCTCGCAGGATTGCGTCAGGTGAAAATCTACCCGATATCACCGTAGACAGTTACGATGAGATCGCATCTCTGGCGGGTGAATTCAATGCCATGAAGCATCGGTTGCTGGAAAGGGATGAGGAGAATCAGGCGCTCAATCGCACGTTGGAACAGAAAGTACGGGAACGGACAGTGCAACTTGAGGAGAAGAGCCAGCAGCTGTTGAGCACCCAGAAGGATCTGGCCCAGGCTGAGCGTCTCGCCGATATCGGGGTGCTGGCATCCGGTGTGGCTCACGAGATTAACAACCCGTTGGCAATTATCCGCGGCAACGCTGAACTGCTTGAGATGTCGTCACGGCTGAATGATTCGGATCAGTCGGAAGTGGGAACCATTATTACGCAGGTTGGCCGGGTGGAACGGATCGTCTCCAATCTGCTGACCTTCGCTCGTGCGAAGAAAATGACTCTTCAGCCCTGCTTCATCGAGGCACTGCTGGATGATATTCTGGATCAGATCGGCCATCAAATCGCACAGGATTCATATCATATCGAACGGAACTACCAGGCGGCTGCATATCCTGTTGAAGGGGACGCCGACCAGTTGCGCCAGGTATTTACCAATCTGATTCTAAACGGTTTGCAGGCGATGGAAGCGGGAGGAACGTTGACGGTTACAACTGCGGTTGACCGGGATGAACGCTGCTGCTCAGTAACGATAGGCGATAGCGGTTCCGGCATTTCGGCGGCGGTTCGGGAAAAGCTGTTTACACCGTTTTTTACCACAAAGCCGAGAGGAACCGGTTTGGGGTTGGCGGTATCTTACGGGATCGTCAAAGATCATGGCGGAGAAATTCACGTTGAAAGCAGCGAGGGGCGGGGGGCTGCGTTTACGGTAGCACTGCCGCTTCAGCAGGCCTTCAGGAATTACGGGGTGTGAATCCCGGAATATCTACCAGAGCAGCTTCCGCTGCGATTCGAACGCTCTTTCGCTGCCGGTGAGAGGGTCCGTAAAGCGTAGTCGCTGTGCAACCAACTGGAGCGGCGTGGCAAAGTCGTCTTCGCGTTCGTCCTCAAGTTCAGGATAATAGCGGTCATGTAGTATCCCGAAGCCGAGCCCGCTCATATGGATCCGCAGTTGATGGGTTTTGCCGGTATGCGGCTGCAGGATAAAACGGGCTCTCTCCTCTTTAACCTCCACCAGATTGATGCTGGAGAGGGTGTTTGCCGTGCCGGGCGCCGTTTTCATCCGGAACCTGGGTTCACCCTGTTCTATTCTGTTCTCAACCCGCCATGACGATGGCTGCTGATTCGGCAGGCAGACTGAAAGTGCCTGATAGGTCTTTTCAACGAGCCCATTCATGAAAAGTGTCCCGTAGAACCCCCTGCTCTTTTTGTTAACGGAAAAAAGCACCAGCCCCGCCGTTTCGCGGTCAATGCGGTGAAGCGGCACCAGATCTTCAATCCCGGTGCTGCGGCGCAGACGGTTCAGCAGGCATTCGTCAACATATTTCCCCCCAGGGGTTACCGGAAGAAAATGAGGTTTACAGGCAACCAGAATTTCGTTGTCGCAAAACAGGATGTTCTCACTGAAGGGAATGCACGGCTCTGCACAGACTTCACGGAAATAGAAGAGCCGCTGTAAGGGAACATACCGGCAGTCAAGCGTTATCTGGCGGCGGTTTTCATCAAGGACCTTTCCTTCTAAAATACGGGTTTCCCAAGTGTCACGGGGGATGGCGGGGAATCTCCGGCAGAGGAAGGTGAGAATGGAAGGGTACGGTTTCTCTGTTTCAGGCATGGTAACGACAGAGGGATGTTTGGCTATTCCCATGTAGCGTTTCCTCGATTACCTGATCCGGTAAAGCCAAAACCAGACAGGAAAAGTTAAAAGCAATAGAACGCGGATCAAATCTGATTTATGCGGATTCACGCAGATTTATATTACAGTAAAAAATAGTTCAATCTGCGACCATCCGCTCAATCCGTGTCATCCGCGTTCTATTGCAGTCAAGGTATGTAAGTGAGAGATACCGTCTTGAGCCAAAAAAGAGGGGGAGAAGGTTATTTCCCCCGCCGTGAACTGTTAAAAACGGTTTTCGGTGCGCCGCCTGCCGCTCCGGGCCGGGGTTGCTGCGGACGACCTGCAGGTTTGCTCCCCGGATGGTCAGGCTTGAACGGGTTGACCGAGGGTCCGGAGCTTTTCTTTGCATCGGCCGGTTTACGGGTTGGTCTCGGTTCGCGCGGTGGTCGGGCGAATTCGGCGTCTTTTTTTGGTGCAGGAATGGCATAGTCGAAGCCGTCTATCGTCCGTCGTTCCAGTGGAGTCCCCAGTTTCTTCTCAATTGTCCGCACCATGATCGTATCCTCGCTGCAGACCATGGTGAAGGCATCGCCGGTTTTTGCCGCACGGCCGGTACGGCCGATACGATGCACATACGCTTCCGGGGTGTCCGGAATATCATAGTTGATGACGTGTGATATCTGACTGACATCGATACCGCGCGCGGCAATATCGGTTGCAACAAGAATCTGGTAGGTACCGTCACGGAAGCCATCCAGCGCAGCCTGACGGCGGTTCTGGGAAAGGTTGCCCTGCAGTGACGCGGCTTTGTATTCGGCTTTCTCCAACTGCTCGCCGAGGCGCTTGGCACGGTGCTTGGTGCGGGTAAAGATTAACACCGAATCGGTATCGGTATGTTTCAGCAGTTCCAGCAGCAGCGCAGTTTTCAGGTGTTGCTCCACCGGATAGAGGGCGTGGGATACGGTGACCGGCGGTGCGGTATTGCCAACCTGAACAGTGACAGGATTGGTCAGGATGTCGTGAGCAAGTTTGTTGATGCTCGGCGGCATGGTTGCCGAAAACAGCAGCGTCTGCCGCTTTGCGGGAATGTGACCGAGGATCCGGCGGATATCGGGGAGAAATCCCATATCAAACATCTGATCCGCTTCGTCCAGCACCAGCACTTCGAGCTGTGACAGGTCGATGGTTCCCTGGCCGATATGGTCGAGCAGGCGTCCCGGACAGGCGACCACAATTTCAACACCGTTCTTGAGTGCTTGAATCTGCGGATTGACATTGACGCCGCCGTAAACGGTGACACTTTTCAGGCGGGTCTGTTTCCCCAGCGTTACGAACGATTCGTGGATCTGCTCAGCCAGTTCGCGGGTGGGGGCCACTACCAATGCCCGTACCTTGCCGCGTGGCCCATCCATCAAGCGATTCAGGATAGGCAGCGCAAACGCCGCAGTCTTGCCTGTACCGGTCTGGGCCAGGCCCATGACATCGCGTCCCAGCATAACGGTCGGTATGGCCTGCTGCTGGATAGGGGTCGGTGTGATATAGCCGACCTCCTTGATGCTTGCTGCGATTACGGGGTGAAAATTAAACGATTGGAACTCCATGATACTCCTTCTTTCTAGAGCCTCGTGCAAAACTACTGCGGGGCCGATCTGCTACGTTGCCGCTCGCTCGAAAGTTCAACGTACTCATGTACGCTTCACTTCCTCGCTTGCGTGCGCCTTGCATCTCGATCTCCTCAAAACGTTTTGAACGAGGCTGAGGTTGTACTACGAAAAAAGCCCCGGAATTTTCCGGGGCTTGCGATGACGTGATCTGCTATCCGGTACAACAATTGTAATGGGGCACCATACCAGTTTTGTCGGAGATGTGTCAAGCCTGGTAATGAGAGAGTCAGTTCACTGCCCGCTCGTACACACCACTCTTGCCCCCCTCTTTGAACAGCAGCCTGATCTCACCGATGGTAATCGATTTATCACTCCCTTTACACATGTCGTAGATCGTCAGGGCTGCCAGGCTGGCTCCGATCATGGCTTCCATTTCAACTCCGGTCCGTTCGAACGCCCGTACGGTACAGCGTGCCGTAATCAGTCCCTCCGCTTCATTCATATCAAAATCAACCGTGACGTTGTGGATGGCGAGCGGGTGAGAAAGGGGAATCAGATCCGGCGTCCGTTTGGCGGCCATGATGCCGGCAAGGCGGGCTACTCCCAAAACGTCACCTTTGGCGACGCCTCCAGACCGTATGGCCGCCAGCAGCTCCTTCGAGAGGCGCACTTCAGCCGCAGCGATGGCGGTTCGCAGAGTAGGCTGTTTGGCGCTGACATCAACCATGATCGCATGGCCGCTATCATCAAAATGATTGAAATTCATGGTATGTCACCCTGTTTAGTTTGAATTTACGCGGGGGTTAAATATTGCTCGAACTGTTTTTTGTCAACGGCGCATCGGTACGCTTCTTCCGGGTTGACTTTTTTCGTTTTCAGCAGGTCGAGCAGATGCTGATCCATCAACTGCATGCCGTCCTTTTTGGCGGTCTGCATAATTGAGGGGATCTGGAAGGTCTTGCCTTCCCGGATAAGGTTGCCGATGGCCGGGGTGCCGAGCATGATTTCGAGAGCTGCAACACGCCCTTTCCCCTCGGCCGTTTTCAGAAGCTGTTGACAGATAACGCCCTTGAGGGATTCAGACAGCATGGCGCGAACCTGCTCCTGCTGGTCGGTCGGGAACACGTCGATAATCCGGTCCACCGTCTTGGCGGCGGTGCTGGTGTGCAGGGTGCCAAAGACAAGATGTCCGGTTTCGGCGGCGCTCATGGCGAGCTGAATAGTTGTCAGATCGCGCATTTCACCAACCATAATGACATCCGGATCTTCCCGCAGCGCCGCCCGCAGTGCCGAAGCGAAGCTTTCGGTATGCTCGCCGATCTGCCGCTGGTTCATAAGTGACATCTTGTTTTCATGGATGAACTCCAGCGGATCCTCAAAGGTCAGGATATGTTCCTTCCGGGTGGAGTTGATCAGGTCGATCATGCCGGCGAGAGTCGTCGATTTGCCCGATCCGGTCGGCCCGGTTACCAGTACCAGCCCCTTTTTGAAGTTGGTCATGCGGCGGACCCCTTCGGGAAGTCCCAGTTCGTCGGCAGAGAGAATCTTTGCGGGGATGATGCGGAAGACGGCGGCAATACCACGGTACTGCATCATGATATTGCCCCGGAAACGGGCCAGGCCGGGGACTTCATAGGCAAAGTCGAGATCCTTGGTCTCCTCAAAGTGAGCTTTCTGCTTTTCGCTGAGTATTTCGAACAGAATTGTTTTCAGCTCGTCATGACCGAGGACCTTGAAGTTGAGGCGCACCATCTCCCCATGCTGGCGAAAGATGGGCGGATTGCCGGTGGAAAGATGCAGGTCGGATGCCCCCTGCTCCTTCATCATATTAAAAAGTGCGTCTATGCGTGCCATGTTTCCTCCCTCCAACTACAGAACTACTGATGCAATAAATTCTTCAGGCGAAACATCACCCGCCATCAGGAGTCGTACGCCCTCTTCTGCCAAGCCATGGTAGCAGATCATTTCGAGGTGGTTTATGAGTGCGGCAACGTCGCTGGTCCGTTCAAAAATATGCAGAAATTCATCTGTGAAAACAATAGTGTCTGTCAAAAATTGTCTGGTGCTAAAACCGCTGTGGCCACAGGCATCGCACCCGATCGTCCGGTAAAACGTTTCGGGGCGTTCTGCCAGATTCAGCGCTGCAAGCTCCTCGGACGGGGGAGTGTACTCTGTCCGGCACTCCTGGCAGAGGATTTGAATCCCTTTGAACGAGATAAGGCCGTTTACGAACACCGGGAGGAAAAAATTCTGCTGTTGATACAGCAACAGCTGGCGCAGGACAGTGCGGGTGCCGCGAATTTCCAATCCGGCCAGAACCAGTTTGCCGCGCATGGCCGCACGACAGGCGGCGGTAAACGGCATCCCCTCAGTCACATCTTCGATTACCAGTATGTCGGGCGCGTGGTCAAGGGCTCTCATGACCGCTGCGGCACGCTCCGTTTCATCCCGCGGCAGAATAATCCGCGGAAAGCGCTTCGCCGTTCTGCCTGGCCCTTCTCCGAGGATGATTACGTTCTTGCCGTCAGTATCAATCTCCTCCAGCATGAGATCAATAAATCGATCACGTTCCTGGGTATTCCGCGAAGCAAAGAAGGTAATACCCTGCCGCTTGCGGGAGAGCCGTATAAAGTCGGTTTCCTGCTGCTCCGGAAGATGAAGATCGGCAAGCCGGTTTGGGACACTGGACGGTACAAACCGGCGGATAGTGATGTACTCACCGCCATAGCCGGCCATGATAGCGACCTGGAAGGTGATCGGATGGGAGCGGTAGTTAAACGTCAGTAAGCCATTGGAGTTTGAGCCGCCTGAATCCGTAATGCCGATATTTTTGCGGATTTTGCGGGTAAGGTCCTGGAAATAGGTGACGGCGAGTGATCCAATCGGCCGCGAAACCCCACTCCGCCTGCCGCTGATGGTAACGGCTTCATCCATCGGCTGCAGGGCGAGCGATGAAAGCCGGTTCTGTAAAATAAAAATCAGCAGATAGTCAAGCAGCTTGCCGCCGCTGAGATCGCTATTAATGGCCTCAAGTGCCTTTTCGGAAAAGGAGTTTGACTCAAACCCCAGTTGCTGATTCACGCTGCTGCCGTAGCAGGCATCGATCATGTCACGAATCTCTCTGATCAAGGCTACAGAAATATTGACCTGGCAGCCTGTTTCCTGTTCGACCGCCTCGACGGCACTCTTGTCAAGCGGGTCTGAAATGGCGATACTCAGTTCACTTCCGGCTTTGATGAGCGGAATAAGATTGAACTTTCTCGCCAACGCCGCCGGCACGAGTTTTACCGCATCCGGGTCGATCATCTCAACTTTGAGGCGAATGTAGGGGAGATCAAGCTGATTGGAAAGCGCCCACTCAATATCCTCCTGCGTGACGATTCCCAGGTTGATCAGCGCTTCACCGAAACGGGCCCCGCTGCGCCCCTGTTCCTCCAGAGCGGCAGTGATGTCATGTTCGTTGATTATGTTGCACGCAGAGAGTATTGACCCCATGGACCCTTTTTTTATCTTCTCTGGCATGGCCGGCCTCCATAGTTGACGGCGATAGTAAAAAATCTATTCACTGCGATCACTCAGGTTTTCAAAACGGGTATGCTCGCCGAAGAAGGCCAGACTGACGGTGCCGATGGCTCCGTTACGCTGCTTGCCGATAATCAGTTCGGCGGTACGGTCATGCCCCTGGGTACAGGAGCCGTCGCGTTTGCGGCACTGCTCACAGTACACCGCTTCGCGGTAGACGAACATGATCACGTCGGCATCCTGTTCGATGGCCCCGGATTCTCGCAGGTCGCTCATCATCGGGCGTTTGTCGGCGCGTTTTTCAAGTTCACGGTTGAGCTGCGACAGCGCTACAACCGGCACCCCCAGCTCTTTTGACAGCGCTTTAAGAGCCTGCGAAATCTCGGAAATTTCCTGTTGCCGAGACTCTATTTTTGTTCCTGCTTTCATAAGTTGCAGATAATCGATAATAATAAGCCCGATATCATGCTCACTCTTCAGGCGCCGCGCTTTTGAGCGGAGTTCCAGTACGCTGATGGCCGGAGTATCGTCAATAAAAATCTTGGCATCATGGAGCACTCCGGCCGCCCTCGTCAGCCGGGGCCAATCGGTGTCAAGGAAGTGGCCGGTGCGCATCCGGCTTAAATCGACCCGGGCGATAGAGGCGAGAAAGCGCATGACCAGATCCTCCTTGCCCATCTCCAGTGAGAAGATAACGGAAGCGGTCTTCTTTTTGCTCTCGGCGCTGGCGTACTGGGCGATGTTAAGCGCTAGAGTGGTTTTGCCCATCGAAGGTCTGGCAGCAATGATGATCAGGTTTCCGGGCTGAAAGCCGGCGGTCATCTTGTCCAGTTCGGCATAGCCGGTCGGTACTCCGGTGATATGCTCTTTCCGGTCATGGAGAGATTTGAGGATTTTGAAGGCTTCTTTGATAAGCGGCTGAATCGGAACATACTGCGGGCGCAGCTTGTTTTCGCCGATTTCGTACAGATCTTTCTGGGCTTTGTCGAGCAGTTCATTGACGTCGGTCTGATCCTCGTAGCTGCGGGTGACAATCCCGGTGGCAATGGTGATCAGTTTACGGTTGACCGACTTCTCTTTGACGATCTTGCAGTAGTAGGTGACGTTGGCAGCAGTCGGAACGTAATCGACCAGCATCAGCAGGTAGGCAGCCCCGCCGATTTCATCAAGCTCCCCCTTTTTTTTCAGTGTTTCCGTCAGCGTTACCAAGTCGCACGGTTCGCGCCGGTCGGAGAGCTGCATCATAGCGAGAAAGATCTTGCGGTGCACTTCGCGGTAGAAATCTTCCGGCACGATGCTTTCCAGCACCCGGTTGATGGCGTCATTGTCGATCAGAATACCGCCGAGAATGGACATTTCGGCGTCGAGATTCTGGGGTGGGAGTTTCGGGTCAGTCATTCGAAGAGTTCCTTTTTGATTAATAATTTACGTGGCGATGACTTTCTCTCGCCGCATCAAATCTCCCGCTTCGACTGTAAACGGCACTTTCAGGAGAATCCGCGAATTAGGATTGGCAGCCCCTACCGGGGTTGCCGCTCCGCGCTCTGGCAGAATGGAGAATTGTGCCAAAACCAGCGAATCGCTCCGCATTCCCGGTCCGATAAATTCGATCAGATCACCGGATGTGATCCGGTTTCTCACGCTGATCAGCAGAGTCCCGTCACCGTGCACCTCATCAACAATGCCGATGAAATCGTGGCTGCGGATGTACGCAGAGTCGTACTCCTGCCCAACGGTGCGAGGCTGGCCGAAGAGGAAACCGGTTGTATAGCCGCGATGGCTCAATTTGGCAAGTTCGCTCATCCATTCGGGGCGGCAGCTCCACCCGTCAGGGTTGTCGAGGAATTCGTCAAGAGCCTGACGATAGACCCGCAGCACCGATGCCACATAGTTGATCCCTTTCATGCGCCCCTCGATCTTGAGCGCGTGAACTCCGCTTGCCACCAGAGCCGGAATCTGCTCGAGCAGACAGAGGTCGCGGGAGTTGAAAATAAAGGTGCCGTTTTCGTCCTCTTCAACCGGGAAATATTCGCCCGGTCGGGATTCCTCCACCAGATGATAGCTCCAGCGGCAGGGGTGGGTACATTCCCCCTGATTGGCGTCGCGTCCGGTCAGCATGCTGGAAATCAGGCAGCGACCGGAGTAGGAGATGCAGAGCGCTCCATGCACGAAAGCCTCAAACTCCATGCCTGGAACGTTGTGTACCGTATCTCGGATATTGTCGAGGGTCATTTCGCGGGCCAGGTTGATTCGCTGGATACCCTGCTGCTGCCAGAAACGGGCCGAGCGCCAGTTTATGGTGTTCGCCTGGGTCGACAGGTGCAGTTCGCGTTCCGGCGAAACCTGCCGCACCGCATTAATTACCCCCGGATCGGCGACGATATACGCGTCAAAGGGGAGTGGGGCGATCTGCGCCAGATATTCTTCCAGTTCCGGAAGAGATTCGTTGCGCGGATAGCTGTTGATGGTCAGATACGCCTTTATTTTCTTCGCGTGGCAGAAATCGAGAGCTGCACTCATCTCGTCCAGGGAAAAGTTATCGGCCTTATTACGGAGGCCGAAGGCCTGTCCGCCGAGATACACGGCATCAGCGCCGTAATGGACCGCAATTTTCAGTTTTTCCATGTTGCCGGCCGGGGCAAGCAATTCAGGTCTATGCATAGGGAGTTCCCGTATTTTATTAAATGAGCGGTTTGATGATTCGTGGGGATCGGATGCTAGCATAATCGGTCAGTCAATAAAACCGAAAAGGAACTCTATTCACTTGACAAAGACATCTATATCGCTTTAATTATGAAAAACGTATGTTAAATGGGGGTATTATGACGCCAGTCAACCGATTGCTACCATTTTTTTGTCTCTCTCTGTTTCTTTCCGGATGCGCCGCCAATGACCTTGTTGTCAAACGTCAGGCTGAGTCCGAAGCGAAAATCGAATTTTTGATTCAGTCATCAAAAAAAGTGGAACAGCGTCATAATGAACTTGCCGGTACGCAGCAGGTTCAGGATGATCGGCTTACGTCACTCGCCGCTGAAATTAAACAGCTGAGAGATGAAAATCGTGAACTGCGGGTCTCGGGCGATGAACTCAGGCTGAGGGTCGCGAAGCTGACTCAGCAGTCGCAAACCCCCAAGGTCGAGATAGTCAACCCGCCGTCACCAGTCACTGCTGCCAAAGAGTCCGGTCCGCCTGCGGAATACCTCAAGGCATTCGGTTTGTACAGCGCCAACAATTTTCCAGCGGCGATAGAGTCATTTGAATCATTTTTCAAGAATAATCCCCAGAGTGACTATGCAGCCAATGCCCTGTACTGGATAGGAGAGTGTTACTATAGCCTTTCAGACCTTCCTAAGGCAAAAGCAGCATTTTCGAAGGTGACCGACAGCTACCCGAATAGCTCCAAGACTCCTGATGCGCTTTTAAAGCTGGGTTATACGCTCTCAGCGCTGAAAGAAAAAGACAAGGCAACGGCACTTTTTGAAAAAATAATCACATTATATCCAAGCAGCGCTGCTGCGCAAAAGGCCCGCGAACGCCTGAATACGCGCTGAACTAAGCCTGCCCTGTTCCGATAGATACATAAGGAGACCTCCATGAAAATACGATTACTGATGTTGTTGGTTTTTCTAGTCATGCCATCTGTTGTCTCTGCTGCTGGGCAGGATGAGCCGACCATATATGTCATTAAACAGGGTGACACGCTCTGGGGACTCTCCGAGCGATTTATTAAAGATCCCAATTACTGGCCGAACATGTGGTCCAAAAATGGTCAGATTACGAATCCGCATTTTATTTACCCCGGTCAGAAAGTACGTGTTTTCCCTGACAGGTTGGAATTAGTGCCTGTAGAAGCAGCGGTAACCCCGGCGGTTCCGGCGCAAAAGATCGCCCCTGCAACAGCGGCGGCAGTTGAAGCGCATCAGGATGTTGCAGCCGAAAAAACATATACACTCTACGGCTCTGAAGGTTTCCTGGCAGAGAAAGAGTTCAGGCCCTTCGGTCTGGTGGTTGGTGCGCAGCACGACCGGATAGTAACCGGCGTTGATGACATTGTGTACACCGATATCGGTGGAGAACTGAATGCCAAAGGTGGTGACAAGTTTTCCATATATCTCAAGGATACAGCCGTCAAGCACCCGCTGAATAACGTAGAAATGGGCTTTAAGCTCGTCCCTCTCGGGGCGCTGCAGTTGACAGATGTAGAGAAAAAATCTTCTCGTGCCATTATTACACAGTCCTTCAGGGAGATAAGTCCGGGCGCCTATCTGCTGCCGTACAAAGAGAGCCGTCGCCGGGAAATATCGTTGAAAGAGACGAGCACCGATCTTAAAGGGTATATCATCGAAAGCCTGAGCGGAACCAGCGTCATTGCTGCCGGAGATGTCGTCTATATTGACCTCGGCTCGAGTCAAGGGGCTGCGGTCGGCAACTTGCTCTATGTTGTCAGGGATGTGATGATCGACCAGCGCTATGTTGAGGGACGAATAGATTCCCTGCCGCAGGAAGTTTTGGGAGCTCTGGTTATTCTTGATGCCGGTAAAAAAACATCCACCGCGCTGGTTGTCAAGAGCATCGACAGTATCTATAAAGGTGACCGTATCGTTAGCCAACCAAAATAACCGGACAGATTTTAAGATTAAAAGACCGGCTTTAGGCCGGTCTTTTTTATACGGTCGGCAGGTGTTGATATGGAATATTATTACTGGATAGGTCTCAAGGCGGTTCCCGGAATCGGTAATGTCGCTTTTCGTCGTCTGCTGGAGCGATTTGATTCACCGGAAATAGTTCTGAAGGCCTCTCCTGCTGATCTTTCCGGTGTCAGGGGCATACACCCCGGGGTGATCGAGGGTATAAAGAGCGGCGCGTGGCACCGCTTTGCGGAGGAGGAGTGCCGCAAGCTTGAAACCAGTGCTGCACGGTTGGTTACGTATGTTTCACATGACTACCCAAAAACTTTGTTTGAAATTCCGGATCCACCCCCTTTTTTGTATGTAAAAGGTGAATTGCGCTCCCATGAGCTCTCAATCGCCATTGTCGGTTCGCGCAGGGCGACATCATACGGGTTGCTGACTACCGGAAAACTGTCTGAGGCGCTTGCCGGTCATGGCGTGTGTGTCGTTTCGGGTATGGCGCGCGGAGTTGACACTGCAGCGCACAAAGGGGCGCTCCATGCGGGTGGGCGAAGCATCGGCGTGCTCGGGTGCGGCGTTGATGGTATCTATCCTCCGGAAAACCGTGCGCTTTTTGAGCAGATGGCAGCCAAGGGGTGCCTGGTATCGGAATTTCCGCTCGGAACTCAGCCGTTGGCCGAAAATTTTCCGCGACGAAACCGCATTATAAGCGGACTTTCCAGCGGCGTATTGGTCGTTGAAGCCGCAGAAAAAAGTGGCTCGCTGATCACCGCCCAGTATGCTCTGGAGCATGGGCGCGACGTTTTCGCCGTGCCAGGAAATATCTCTTTTGCCACAAGTCGCGGCTGTAACCGTCTCATAAAGCAGGGAGCAAAACTGGTTGATTGCGTTGAGGATATTCTTGAAGAGCTTCCGGAATATGCCCGTGTATCTGCGGACACGCCATTATTTCAGCCACCGCCGCGCACTTTTGCCCTGACGCCGAAAGAGGCCGCCATATATGAGCTGCTGGCCTGCTCGCCGCTGCACATTGATGACATCATCTCCCAAACGGAATTGACAGCCGGTGAGGTTTCCTCTATGTTACTGCACCTTGAACTCAAGGGAGCGGTAACGCCGCTGCCCGGCACGCATTACGCGGTAGCGTAATAGACTGAAAATATTTCGTTATCTCACCACAGAGTCACAGAGTACACTGAGAAAAAATCACATAATTCTGATATCAAGAATAAATTTTGCTGTTTATAAACTTTAAGACTTCTTCTCTGTGTTCTCTGTGACTCTGTGGTAAGGTTTACGTTTAAAATTAAAATAAAGGGAAAACATAAATGTCGAAAAACCTTGTCATTGTCGAATCCCCCGCCAAGGGGAAAACCATAGAGAAGTTCCTGGGGCCCGACTATAAAGTCCTGGCCTCATTCGGGCATGTCCGCGCTCTGCCGAGTAAGCAGGGGTCCGTTGATATTGAGAAAGGCTTCGAGCCGAAGTATCATGTGCTGCCGGAGAGTAAAAAACATCTTGATGCAATCAAAGCGGCACTCAAGGGGGCGGATACGCTGCTTCTCGCAACCGACCCCGACCGTGAAGGTGAAGCCATCTCCTGGCATCTGCTTGCGGCACTTGGCCTTGACAAAAAGAGCCCCGGCATAAAAATAAAGCGGGTTGAGTTTCACGAAATTACTAAAGACGCCATCCTCCACGCGGTAAAAAACCCGCGTGACATAGCGCTGGATCTGGTCGATGCCCAACAGGCCAGGTCGATACTGGATTATCTGGTCGGCTTCAATCTTTCACCGTTTCTCTGGAAAAAGATCCGCTACGGACTTTCCGCCGGTCGCGTTCAGTCGGTCGCGCTCCGTCTTGTCTGTGAACGCGAGAAGGAAATTTTAGCTTTTAATGAGCAGGAGTATTGGACTGTAGCGGCCCGTCTTGGCGTTGCCGCCGGGCAGGAGTTCAAGGCCGGTCTTGTAACGGTCGGTGATAAAAAACTGGGCAAATTCGATATTCCCGGCGAAGAAATTGCCCTCGCCCTGAAAGCGGCTCTCCAGTCAGGGCGCTATCAGGTGGCAAAGATCACCAAGACGGAGAAGAAGCGCAACCCTTCACCGCCATTTACCACTTCGACTCTTCAGCAGGAAGCTTCGCGCAAGCTCGGATTCTCCGCAAAGAAAACCATGTCGACAGCACAGAAGCTGTATGAAGGCATCGATGTCGGAGAAGAGGGGACCGTCGGTCTGATTACCTATATGCGTACCGACAGCGTCAACCTTTCAACACTGGCCCTCAAAGATGCTCACGATGTCATCTCTGCTGCATACGGCAAGGAGTATGCGCTTGCCAAGCCGCGCATATTCAAAACTAAATCTAAAAATGCCCAGGAGGCCCATGAGGCCATCCGGCCGACCTATATTGCCAAGACTCCTGCCGAGCTGAAGAGGTACCTGACACCGGACCTCCATAAGCTGTATGAACTTATCTGGAAAAGGACCGTTGCCTGCCAGATGGCAGAAGCGCTGCTGGATCAGACGTCTGTTGATATTTCCGCGGATCTTGATATGCCGATTACCGCCGGTCCGTTTGCCGGATCCGGCAGGGCCGGCCTCCGTGCCGCCGGCACGGTTATCCGTTTTCCCGGTTTTATGAAGCTGTACATCGAAGGGCTTGATGATCAGGATGAGGAAAAAGAAGGTTTGCTGCCGGCGATGACTGAAGGGGCTGTGCTGAAAATGCACGAAATACTCCCGGAGCAGCACTTTACGCAGCCTCCTCCCCGCTACACCGAGGCGACGTTGGTTAAAACACTGGAGGAGTACGGGATCGGTCGCCCCTCGACCTTTGCCTCAATCATGAACACGCTGGTGGAGAGAAAATACACCCGCCTCGACAAAAAACGCTTCTTCCCTGAAGATGTCGGCATGGTTGTCAGCGATCTGCTCACGGCACATTTCGAGAAATATGTCGACTATAACTTTACCGCCGGCCTCGAAGAAGAGCTGGATCAGGTTTCCCGTGGTGAAAAAGAGTGGAAGCCGTTGCTGAAGGAGTTCTGGGAGCCGTTTATCGCCCTGCTGAAACAAAAAGAGGGTGAAGTAAACAAGGCGGATCTGACGACCGAAGCGACCGATGAACTCTGTCCTGAGTGCGGCAAATCGCTCGTCGTAAAACTCGGCAAACGGGGCAAATTTATCGCCTGTTCCGGTTTTCAGGAAGGCTGCAAATACACCCGCAACGTTGCCGTTGATGGCGTAGAGATTGCCGAACCGGTGCTCTCGGAAGAGAAATGCGACAAGTGCGGATTGCCGATGCTGATCAAGGATGGCCGCTTTGGTAAGTATCTGGCCTGTTCCGGATATCCCGCCTGCAAAAATATTCAGCCGCTGGTAAAACCGCTCAATACCGGCGTGGTCTGTCCTGAGTGCAAAGAGGGGCAGCTTATAGAGAAGAAGTCACGCTTCGGCAAGCTCTTCTACTCCTGCAATCAATATCCGAAGTGTAAATTTGCCCTGTGGGATCTGCCGGTTGAAAGCCCCTGCCCGAAATGTGGCTTCCCGCTGCTGGTCAAGAAGGTCTACAAGCGCAAGGGTGAGTTTTTGAAGTGTCCTAAAGAGGAATGTGATTACAACAGCAGCGAGTGAATAAAAAAATCTGAAAACAGAGAGGCTCTGCCAAAAGCGGGCGCTTCTAAGCGAGGCACTGAGAATAGATTTTAAACCTCAGTGCCTCTGTGTTTAAATCCAGAAGGAATAAAATGAAAATGTCCGAGAAAAATATTACCATCATCGGCGGCGGTCTTGCCGGCTGTGAAGCCGCCTGGCAGGCTGCGCAACGCGGTGTATCCGTCGTTCTCCATGAAATGAAGCCACAGCGTTTCTCCCCAGCCCACGAGCTGCCCGGTCTGGCGGAGCTTGTCTGCTCCAATTCACTGCGCGGAATTTCACTTGATAACGCTGTAGGTCTACTTAAAGAGGAACTGCGTCGCTGCGGTTCTTTGACGATGGAGGCTGCCGAAGCCACTTCAGTGCCGGCCGGGGGGGCTCTTGCGGTTGATCGTCAGCTGTTTTCCGCCTACGTCACCGAAAAAATTGAATCACATCCGCTCGTCAGGATTGAGCGGGGTGAATGTACCGAAATTCCGGCTGATGGCGTTGTTGTCATCGCCTCGGGGCCGCTCACCAGCGATGCCTTGGCCGCCTCTCTGTCGCAGCTGACCGGAGACCGGCTCTACTTCTATGATGCCATCGCTCCGATTGTCGCCGCCGATTCGCTCGATATGACAAAGGTTTTTGCCGCATCGCGCTACGGCAAAGGGGATGGCGATGATTATCTCAACTGCCCGCTCAATGAAGAGGAGTATCTGGCGTTTATCGATGAACTGAATCGTGGCGAGAAAGTTCCGGCCCGTGACTTTGAAAAAGTAGTCCACTTCGAAGGGTGCATGCCGGTCGAAGAGCTCGCTTCGCGCGGCGTTGAAACCCTGCGCTTCGGCCCGATGAAGCCGGTCGGCCTGCTTAACCCCCACACCGGACACGAGGCTCACGCGGTCATTCAGCTCCGCGCCGAAAACCGCGAGAAAACCATGTATAATCTGGTCGGCTTTCAGACCAAACTTACCTGGCCGGAACAACGGCGGGTGTTTCGCATGATTCCTGGATTGGAGGGTGCCGAATTTGTACGTCTCGGTTCCATGCATCGCAATACCTTTATCAACTCTCCGGATCTCCTGGATGCAACCCAGCAGTTGAAGAGCGATGGCCGTATCTTTTTTGCCGGTCAGATCACCGGTGTGGAAGGGTATGTAGAGTCCGCCGCCAGCGGTTTCCTCGCCGGAATTGCCGCGACGCATCTGGTGACAGGCAGGCCTATCCCTGTGCCGTCGCCGGAAACGGCTCTTGGCGCCCTGATGCATCACATTACCAATGCCGATGTGAAGCATTTTCAGCCGATGAATGTGAATTACGGACTTTTTCCCGAGTTGCCGGGGAGGATCAAGAAGAAGGAACGGCGGCAGAAATTGGCGGAGCGGGCGCTGGTTGCGTTGGAAGAGTGGTGGCAGCATCTGAAAATCCACCACAGAGTCACAGAGAGCGCAGAGTAAAGTCGAAAAGAAAATTAATAAAATGCAGAGTTAAATAGTTGAGAATAAGCACAAATTTGTCTATTCTTGCCCAGCAGTGTTCAGTTAGCTTATTGTAAAACGTCAAAATCACCCCCTCATCCGCCCTATCGGGCACCTTCTCCCTAATGGAGAAGGAATAACATCATGCCTTCTCCCCCGGGGAGAAGGTGGCCGAAGGCCGGATGAGGGGATAAGGCAGGTTTTAATAAAATGAAACAACAAAATATCGATCCACTCAAACGGGTTGAAGATCAGTTAAAAAAATGTGTCAAGTGCGGCGCCTGCCGCCAGAATTGTCCCGCCTTTACCGCATTTCAGCGTGAGCCTGCGGTCGCTCGCGGGAAAATAACGCTGGCGCAGCATCTTCTGGCGGATGATCTTGAGCTGGATGACCAGACGTATCTGGCGATGTCAAAATGCCTGCTCTGCGGCAGTTGTGTCGATAAATGTCCCAACGACGTCCCGACCGATGAGATCGTAATCGCTGCCCGCGAGTCGTTGGCACAGAGGCGTGGTCTGACAACTTTCCACGCTGCGGTCGGTCAGGTAATCAAAAGCAGAACCCGGATGCAGATGGGTGCAAAAATGGCCTCGCTTTTGGGGCCGCTGTTCTTCAAAAAAGTTCCGAAAACGTCCGGCCTGCGTCTCCGTTTCCCGGTGCCGTTTGTTGGTAATACGCGCTTTGTTCCTGAAGTTGCCAAAAACAGTTTTATGGATCAGCATCCGGAAGTAATCCCGGGGGAACCGGGCAAACCGCATATCGCCTTTTTTGTCGGTTGTATGACCAATTTTGTCTATACCGAAGTCGGTGAGGCTGCGCTGGCCCTTTTCCGACATCTCGGCTGCACGATCATTATTCCCAAAGGGCAGCAGTGCTGCGGATTGCCCGGTATGTCGGGCGGTGACCTGGCAACGGTGCGTGATCTTGCCGAAAAGAATCTGGCCGAATTCGATAAGTACGAAGTGGATTATGTCATGAGTGCCTGTGCTACCTGCAGCGGTGCTCTGCATCGCCTCTACCCGCTTGTGGTTGGAAAGCGTAATCCGGAGCTGCGTGAACGACTGGATGCCCTGGCGAAAAAAACCGTTGATGCTTCTCAACTGCTGCATCAGTTGGGTCTTGATGCTACTGAAACCGGCAGCGGCGAAGAAATCAGCGTCACCTACCATGACCCGTGTCATCTGCGCACGCGTGGTGTTACCAAACAGCCTCGCGAATTGCTAAAGGCTACTCCCGGCGTCACGCTTGTCGAGATGGCAGGAGCTGACCAGTGTTGCGGGCTGGGCGGGACGTTCAATGTCTATCACTACGATTCGTCCATGAACATTAACAACGGTAAAAGCGCGGCAATAGAGGCCACCGGGGCCCAAGCCGTAGCGACCGGCTGTCCCGGCTGCATGATGCAGCTGTCAGACGGTCTCAAACAGCATGGTTCGAATGTTGAGGTAATCCACACGCTGCAGCTGTTGGCGCGTAAACTCAAGCTGTAAAGGGGTTGCGTTTATTCAGGGTAAACTTGTTTTACTCGCGCTATTGCATTTTTAGCATGTATAGATGGAATTTTATTGACAATGTAAAACAAATTGTATACAAACCCCGCACAGAAACTGAGTTTTACTTTTTTTGTCAGGGGTTTGAATGCGAGAATTCAACATTGGGGCTAAAATCAAAAAGCTCCGCCTTTCAAAAAAACTGACACTGCAGGCTGTTGCCAAGGAAACCGGTTTTTCACCTGCCCTTATTTCCCAAATCGAAAACAATAATGTTTCTCCTCCAATTGCGACCCTGTCCAGAATTGCCAAGTTCTTTGACGTAAAAATCGGCATGTTTTTTACCGAGGACGAAGAAGAGTGCCGCTATGAAGTAGTTCGCGCCCACGAGCGCAAATCTATTCCCCGCGTGATCTCAAAGGCCGGCACCAGTCAGGGTTATTCATATGAATCACTTTCATTTCACAAACAAAATAAAAAAATGGAACCTTTTCTGCTTTCCATTACCGAAAAAGCGCTTGAAGAAAACACCTACAGTCACGACGGCGAAGAGTTTCTCTTTATCATGAGTGGTACTGCAGAGCTCGTTCTCGAAGAGAAACGGATTTTTCTGGAACAGGGTGACTGTGTTTATTTTGATTCATCTTTAAAACACCGGCTGCTTTCAAAAGATGGCACAGAAGTCAAGGTGCTGGCCGTCGTTACACGCTAATACCAAGTCGCAATCAGACGATTACGTCGTTGGCTTCGTCAATAGCGCCTTAACGTACTGAACGTACGCCTCGGTCGCTATTATCCTCGCCGCCTCGTACTCATTCTGATTGCATCTTGGCAAGAAACTGCACCAAAACCAACAAAAGCAGCTGATATACAATCAAACTGGAAGGATGGCGAAGATGTCAAAAACCGCAATTAAACCATCACTGAAAAACCCGTTCGCACCGGCAGTAACGCAAGAATTTACCATCCCTGGTGAAATCCCGGGGAAAAAAGGTGGCTACGAAGAAGCCATGCAGGCGGGGCACGACCTGATTCAGCGCCCAACCAAGTCTGTCAGCATTGCCCAGATTGAAAAACAGCATTTCAAAAAGAGGATGACTGTATGGGAACGCCTCCGTGTATTAACGGAAAATGAACCCAATATCCTTTTCCAGAACTGGGGCAAGAACCTCGACGGTGCTTCGCTGGTTACCGGTATCCTCAATGTCAATGGACGCGACGTCGCGGTCTATGGTCACGATTTCACGGTCCGCGCCGGGTCCATCGATGCCACCAACGGCCGTAAACTGGCGCTGCTGTTCCAGATGGCTGGTGAGAAGGGTATTCCGCTGATCGGCATGAATGACTCCGCCGGTGCTTTCGTTCCTGCCGGAGTCGGCGGTCTGGACGGGTATGCTGAGGCCTTTACGGCGCTCCGGAAAATCAGCGGCGTCGTTCCCTCTATTATGTGCATGTTCGGCTTCAATGCCGGTGGTGGCAGCTATCTCCCCCGTCAGGGCAGCTTCCTGATTCAGCCTCAGGACACTTTTTTCGGCCTCACCGGCCCGGGTGTCGTCAAGTCGGTACTTGGTGAGGACGTGACCCCTGAAGAGCTTGGCGGTCCCAACGTTCACGGACAATCCGGCGTTGCCGATATAACGGTCGAGGATGAGGTGGACGCGCTTCGTACCGCCTTGAGCCTGCTCTCCTATCTCCCCGATAACAACAGTGTCATGTCCCGATTTCGGGATACCAGCGATCCGCTGGATCGTAAAACCTGGGAGATCAACACGCTGCTGAAAAAAACGTTCAACTCTCCCACCGGTTTTAATACACCGTTCGATGTGTCTATCATGATTCAGCAGATCTGCGATCATGGCGATTACTTTGAGCTTCAGCGTGATCGTGCCCGTGAAGCAGTTACCGCTCTGGGCCGTCTTGGCGGCAATGTCGTCGGTTTCGTCGCGAACAACAGCGCCGTCTCTTCCGGACAGATTACGGTCGATTCAGCCTACAAAATCGCTCGTTTCAACCGTTTTTGCAATATTTACAACATCCCGATGATCTTCATGGAAGATACCACCGGATTCCTGCCGGGACGCGATCAGGAAAGTCGCGGTATTGTACAGGCCGGTCGCGCCATGCTGGACTCTATCGTTGACATCAGGACTCCGCGTATCCTGCTGATCATTCGTAATGCCTACGGCGGTGCCTACGCTTCATACAACAATTACCCAACCGGCGCCGATCTGGTGCTTGCGCTTCCTACTACCCGCCTTGCGGTTATGGGGCCGGCCGGTAAAGAGTTCGTCTACAAGGACGAAGTGCGTAAAATGCGTGCTTCCGTTAATGAACGCATAAAACATGGAGTACAGGAACGGGTTGCGACCGGTATGTCGCCCGGTGAGGCCAAGATAGACGCGGAAAAAGATGCCGCCGACTGGCTGAAAATCGAGGATGCAGCCTTGAACATGCGCTATGAAAAAGAACTTATGAACCCGAAAGAGGGTCTGGCCCTTGGTTCCATCTCTTCCCTGGTTATGCCTACCGATCTGCGCAAGGTGCTGGGCGAAAATATGAACTTCTTCCTGCGTCATTACAAGCCCGGACCGATGCAGGCCGTGCAGCGCGAATTCCATTAATTTCATTCCAGACGGGAGATATTGAAGCCATGCCACAGACAGATTATTACAAGTATAACCCTATGGTTCACCGGAGCCGTAAACTGAGCAAATCGACATCCGAGTGGGTACGCTCCTTTTCCTGTGAAGATCTCAAGCCGCTTATCGTCTGCCGCGGACCGATCCGCAAGGAAGCGATGGATGTGTATGAAGAGATGGGAATAACCCATTACGGCATTCTGCTTTCAGAAAAAGATTCGATCATCTATGCCAATGCTCTGGCGCCAGAACTGCGTCAGTTGACCGATTCGCGCCGGGTCCACCGGGTGCCTGACTACAGCGGCGCCAGCAAGGAAGAGCGGGTTGAGCGTATCAACCAGATCATTCAGATGGCCAAGGATAACGGCTATGATTCTATCTTCGCCGGGTATGGCTTCATGGCGGAAGATGAAGAGTTTGTTGCTGCGATCGAATTGGCGGGCCTCAAGTTCATCGGCCCCTGTGCTGTCACGCAAGCTCGAGCAGGCAAGAAAGACGAAGCAAAGCGTACTGCCCTGCTGGTAAATGTCAGCGTTACTCCCGGTGTCGACAATGTCACCGCACGGACGCTGCTCAAAAAATTCCCAACCCGCGAAAAATTGATCAAGCTGGCTGAAGCCGAAGGATTGACGTGCGACGCCGCGATTATGGCAGACAAAAAGGGTGCCGTCGAGTTCCTCGCCGACCATATCCTGATGACCTCATACAGCAAGGGCATTGACCTGTTTTCCATTGAAGAGCTCTGTGCCCAGGTTCAGATTGAAGTGACCGAGCTGTTCAAGAAATATCCCCAGAGCCGTTTCCGTATCAAAGCCATCGGTGGCGGCGGCGGCAAGGGACAGCGTCTGTTGGGAGCGTCACTGCTCGGTCTTAAAAAGGCCAATGACAAGGAGATAGCCAAAGCTGCCGCAGAAGCTCCGGCCATGGTTCGAGAGGTTCTCAATGAAGTCAAGGCAAACGGCGTTGGCGATAATAAAAACGTCCTGATCGAGTTGAACATCGAGCAGACCCGTCATAACGAGATTCAGTTGCTGGGAAATGGTGACTGGTGCGTTTCTCTTGGCGGTCGTGACTGTTCACTGCAGATGCACGAGCAGAAACTGCTGGAGGTCTCCGTTACCCAGGAAGGGTTGATGGCGGCCATCGAGCGCGCTGAGGCTGCCGGTAAAAAAGCCGAGGTTACGGCTCTTGAGTCCGATCTGAAGGTCCTTGCCCGAATGGAAGAAGAGTCGGCCCGCTTTGGGCAGGCCGTTAAACTCGACTCGGCATCCACATTTGAATGTATCGTCGATCGTGATCGTCACTTCTTTATGGAGGTGAACACCCGTATTCAGGTTGAACACCGCGTTACCGAGCTCTGCTACAGCCTGAAATTCACCAACCCGGCTGACGAGAAAGATTTCTTCATCGTCGAGTCACTGGTAGAGGCTATGGCCCTGCTTGCGCAGCACAAAGTACGTCTGCCGAAGCCGGAACGGATCGTCCGCTACAACGCGTCGGTCGAGGCCCGTCTTAACGCTACCGATGCCTCACTGTCACCCCATGCCGGCGGTATGATCCGCTACTGGTCGAAGCCGATCAAAGGTGAAGTCCGTGATGACCAGGGCATCTGTATGACCAATCCAGACACCGGCATCTTCATGAAATATAAAGTAGCAGGCGCCTACGATTCCAATATCGCCCTGCTCCTCACTAAGGGGGACAACCGCCTGGCGAGCTATGAACGGCTTTCCGACGTGTTGTGCAGTACAACGCTGCGCGGCAGCGCATTGTCAACCAATCTTGAGTTCCACTATGGTCTGGTTAACTGGTTTATCGGCAGGAATGTCATGGCCAAGCCGACGACCCGCTTTGTGCTCCCGTATCTGGCGCTGGTCGGTACCCTGAAGGAAGAGGCCAACAAGCTGGATGTCATATATGCTTTCTTCCAGATGAAGAAGCACTATGCAAAGCATGTTGCAGAACAGTTTGCCGATCAGCCTGAGGTCTGTGCCAAAGAGCTGAAAAACATGTCATCCTTGCTTGATCGCAAGGGAACCCTGATCACCCGCCCCATGGAGCGCCTCCTCGGAGATCCGCACCTTCTCTCCGGGTGGCTGAGTATGAATACGAAGAACTTCCGTATCGACAAGGGGAGGGTTATCTGGTTGAGAAATCCACTCGGCGTTCTCAGCGAGACCTACGAATACCTGCATATGAATTATCGCCCTCACAAACCGGCTGCAGAGATTATCTGGGGCCATGATAATGAACTGCTGCAGGAGTCATTGCACTTCTATCGTACCCTGCGTGAAAAACTCGGTTTGGAACGTGAGGAGTACTTCAAGCTGAACGAACTGGTGAAAAAGGAGAAGCCACAGGCCGGATTTGATGCAGAAATCTGGGAACAGATCCGTTCCGCCCACTTTGGTTATGAAGCCGGACTTGAGTTGCTCGGTATGCTGTTCCTGATTGGCGAGAATACCAAATTCTGGGATATGAAAGTTCTGGATGATCTTGAGGTAGTGATCCCCGATTACCTGACCGACCTTGACCTGCAGGCCCGCATGAAAAAGATCCTCGTTCCGCCGCCTGCCACCAAAGCGGACGAAATCGTAGCGGTCTGCGGCGGGATGTATTACGGCCAGGAAGCGCCCGGACTGCCGATGTTTGTACACGAAGGGATGCATTTCGAGAAGGATCAGCCGTTGTACATCATTGAAGTTATGAAAATGTTCAACACCATCCGCGCGCCATTTTCCGGGACTATCGACAAGATCATCATGGAAGGGGCAGATGGCTCGATCGTCCAGAAGGGGCAGCCGTTGTTCAAGATCACCCCGGATGAAAAATTTGTCGAAGTCGATATAAAGGCGCTTGAAAAAGAAAAGCGCGATAAGACATCAGTGTATCTGAAGGCCGTGCTGCACAACACGTTGTAGGCGCAGGGAAGAAAGTCATGACGAACAGGCCAGGGCGGGGAGTATGACTTCTCCCCTGGCTTTTTTATGTAATCCTATAAAAAGCATTTGAAACACGGAGACACAGCCAAAAGCAGGCGCCTCTAGGCGAGAACACGGAGTAAAAACAAGAGATACAGATAAAATAAGAAGTTTTATGGTTCACCACAAAGATGATTTTGTTTTAGACCTTAAGCCTTTTATTCCTCTGTGTTCTCTGTGTCTCTGTGTTATGCATGTTTTTGATTGGTTGAATACAATTTGGTGTAAAGGAGATACAGATAATGAGCATTCAAGACAGAAAAAAGAAGTGGAATGAGAAGGTTGTCAAAAGTCTTGCCAAGTCGCCGGAGCGGATGGACCCGTTCCTGACCTCGTCCAACCTGGAGATGGAGCGCTGTTTTACCCCCGGTTTTGACTATCCCGGCTATGATGAACAGCTCGGTCTTCCGGGAGAGTACCCCTACACCCGTGGCGTGCAGCCGACCATGTATCGCGGCCGCTTCTGGACCATGCGTCAGTACGCCGGGTTCGGCACCGCTAAAGAGTCCAACGAACGCTATAAATATCTCCTCTCCGCCGGTCAGACCGGGCTTTCAATTGCCTTTGACCTGCCGACCCAGATGGGGTATGACTCAGACGCCGGTATGAGTCTTGGCGAAGTCGGCAAGGTCGGCGTAGCGATCGATTCGCTGGCCGACATGGAAATCCTCTTCGACGGCATCCCGCTCGACAAGGTTTCTACCTCGATGACGATCAACTCCACCGCGGCCATCCTGCTCTGCATGTATATTGCCGTCGCCGAAAAGCAGGGTACTTCTGCGGATAAAATCTCCGGAACCATTCAGAACGATATCCTCAAAGAATACATGGCCCGTGGTACCTACATCTACCCGCCCAAAGAATCGATGCGCATCATCACCGACATTTTTGCCTACTGTAAAGACAACGTCCCCAAGTGGAATACCATCTCCATCTCCGGCTACCATATCCGTGAAGCCGGTTCCAGCGCTGTTCAGGAAGTCGCCTTTACACTAGCCGACGGCATCGCCTACGTCGAAGCGGCCATCAAGGTCGGTCTGGAGGTTGATGAATTTGCCCCGCGCCTCGCCTTCTTCTTTAATGCCCACAATAACCTTTTTGAAGAGGTTGCCAAGTTCCGCGCCGCCCGCCGTATCTGGGGAAAAATCATGAAAGAGCGCTTCGGCGCCAAAGATCCGAAATCGCAGATGCTCCGCTTTCACACCCAGACTGCCGGCTGTACCCTGACCGCCCAGCAGCCGGACAACAACATCATGCGTGTCACCATTCAGGCGCTCTCCGCCGTACTTGGCGGCACTCAGTCACTGCACACCAACTCCCGCGACGAAGCGCTCGCCCTGCCGACCGAAGACTCGGTCCGCATCGCCCTCCGCACCCAGCAGGTCATCGCCTATGAATCAGGCGCTGCAGACAGCATCGACCCACTCGCCGGATCGTTCCTGGTCGAATCATTAACCGATCAGATCGAAGCGGCGGCACTTGACTATATCGATAAAATCGACAAGCTTGGCGGCGCCGTCGAAGCCATCTCGCGCGGCTTCCAGCAGAAAGAGATCCAGGATTCCGCCTACGCCTATCAGAAAGATATCGAGAAAGAGCGGCTGATCATCGTCGGCGTTAACAAGTTCACCGTCAAGGAACCACCACCGACCGGTCTGCTGCGGGTGAAGGAAGCGGTAGAAATTTCCCAGAAAGCGTCACTGGCAGCGGTGAAAGCAGGGCGTGATGCCGCAGCCGTCGCGGCAGCATTGGCAACACTGGAAAAAGCGGCAAGAAGCACAGATAACCTGATGCCGCACATCCTGGCAGCGGTCAGGACCTACGCAACACTGGGAGAAATTTCAGATGTGTTTAGAGTGGTATTCGGGAAACATACGGAGACGGTTGTTTTGTAAAATAATCTAGCCTCTCACCACAGAGTCACTGAGAGCACTGAGATATTTTATGTATCCAAATTCAGATCTGACACGTTTAATTATTGAAGCTGCTATTGAAGTTCACAGAAATTTAGGGCCTGGTTTAATTGAGTCGGTCTATGAAACATGCTTGTGTTACGAGCTTGTTGAGCGAAAATTGAACTTTGAGAGACAGAAAGAGTTAGCGCTTGTTTATAAGGGAATTTCTCTTGAAAGTACCTGCCGCCTTGATCTGGTCGTTGAGAATAAAGTCATTGTTGAGCTAAAGAGCGTAGACCAACTGCATCCGGTGCATGAGGCTCAATTGCTGACTTACCTCAAGTTGTCAGGAATAAAGACCGGCCTACTTATTAACTTCAATAGCCGACTTTTAAAAGACGGTATTAGACGATTTGTTCTATGATTTCTCAGTGTACTCTGTGACTCTGTGGTGAGACTAAGAAAGGTAATTATATGCTGACTAAAATAAATCATATCGGGATCGCCGTTCAATCCCTTGATGCCACTATCCCGTTCTATCGCGACAACCTTGGTATGGCTTTTGCCGGGATCGAAGAGGTCACCGAGCAGAAGGTGCGGGTGGCCATGCTTTCTGTTGGTGAATCAAAGATCGAGCTGCTGGAGCCGACCTCCGCTGAGAGTCCGGTTGCCAAGTTCATCGAAAAAAACGGTGCCGGCATCCACCACATCGCCTATGAAGTTGCCGATATTGAGGCGGCTATTGCCAAGTTGCTGGCCGACGGCACCCGCATGGTTGATGAAGTACCACGCAATGGCGCACATGGGACACGCATCGCGTTTATACACCCGAAAAGCAGTAACGGCGTCCTGACGGAGCTCTGTCAGGCGGGGCACTGAATGTTACAAAAGTGTTAAAAATAAGCAGTTGTTCTATTTTTAAACATTAAAAGTGAATTTATTGTTGACATTCGTTTGATTTGTAGTATATTTGTCGCCATCTAATAGAACAAAGCCTGAAACAAACGAACCTCTCTAGTAGCTAACCGATTATTATTACTGAGCTCCAGCCCTGCTGGCAGCGAAGACCGGGAGCGAAACACACTGTGACCGTTTCAGAACAAACAAAAATAAGCGTAGGAATAAATATACCTTTGCGTGTCCGCCTCTGAGCCGGATGCGTAAAGGTATTTGTTTTTAATGATCTTGGTTTCTGATGGCGAAATTCAATGTTGCTTGAGAAGGGCAGGTAATTTTACTCCGAAAGGTGGTGACCAGAGGCATCAATCAAAATCTGACAGTACGTTAATCGAAGTTGTGCAAGCAGCTATCATAAAAATGGGAGGAACACAGATGAATATCAAGAAAACAGTAGCAATCGCAACAGCAGTAGGTGCTTTGGCAGCGGTATCCGTACCGGCAATGGCCTTCGAGAACGAGTTTCACGGTATGTACCGCTCTTTTGGGTATGTAACCAACGCCTTGTCGGGCGGATCGAGCACCGGTTCGTTCAATCTGGACAATGGTGCCGCCACTGACAAGTACATTGAGCAGCGCGCCCGCCTTCAGTACATTGCCAAGTCGAGCGATGACCTGAAACTGGTCACCCACTTTGAAATTGACAACAAGTTTGGAGGTGCTAATACTTCAGGAAAGTACGTGCCGGGAACTACCGGTGCAACCACTTCGGCAACTAATCTGCCTACTGCAAATGGTGATGGCGGCGGTCTGGATACAGACAAAATTTCTCTTGAAACCAAGAGCGTGTACCTTGATTTTAATGTACCGATGGTCGGTACCAACGTAAAAATAGGCGCACAGCCATACAATGACTCAATGTTCGGCCTGTTCGGCAACTTTGATGCAACCGGTGTCGTGTTTAGCAAAAAAATTAATGACCAGTTGAGCGCTTCCTACGGCTATTTCACCGTCGGTTCATCTTCTACCTCTGGAATGGGCTACAGCGCATTGACTTTTGGAGCCAACGCAGCTGGGAAGGGCACCAATTATTTTACCCAGGATCTGAATACGTTTGATGTCAAGTATGCCCTCAGCAAGGACCTTACCCTCGGTGCCAGCTATTATGTGATTCTTGATAAGGTTAACGATTTGACTACCTACGGTGGTACCGGTTCGAATCATACACTTGGCCTGAACGGCGCCGGCAAATTCGGTCTGTTCTCCTTCAACGCCGCAGCCGCCTATCAGACCGGCAAGTCAAACCCCGGTATCCCAACTCAGGGAACCAACACCACCGCAGCGTCTGGAGGAGCTCCGCAAGCAGCCCTGTCGACTACCGGCGGCTATAGCAGCCTGACAAATGCTCCTACCTCCGCTTTTGCTGTCGCGCTTGCCACGAAAACTGCTGTCGGTCCGGGCAACATCCTCCTTTCCGGCCTCTACCTGTCAGGTGACAAGGACGCTGTCAACGGTGTTGATAAATACAACAAAGCCTGGCAGTCGATCGGTGCCGGCGTCAACTACTTCGGTCAGTCCAATATGTGGCTGCTCGTCCGTAACGTTGCGACCATTAACTCGTCTACTGCTGTTGGCGGCTCTGCTGATGTCACCAGGGGCGGTCGCGGTCTCGAAGGCGTGTTTGCCGGCTATGAAGGCACAGCAAACAAGCTGTTCTACAACGGCAACATCGGTTGGGCACAGGTCGCAGAGAAACGTACTGCCGACAGCAAAGCTCTCGGCACAGAAGTCAATGGGACGGTCGGCTACAAACTGTATGACAACATGTCTGTCAGTGCCACAGCTGCATATCTCTTTCTCGGAGATGGCTATGGCAAGGACAACGGCACTCTCCTCCCAGTTAACAATGGTACTACTAACCTTTGGACAGCAAATACAGCTTATGGTGCTTCCAACCCCTTCATGACCAACATCCAGATAAACTACACGTTCTAATAGTGGTTTGACACATCGTAGTTCGAAGGGCGGGAGCGATCCCGCCCTTTTTTTGACTAATCGGGACAGCTGTGCGATAGTCGGCACAAGAGAACGGGAGGTAGTATGAAAAAACAGATGATTCTGATGGCGGTACTGTTGATGACGCTGGCCCTGTCGGTCGTTCCGGTTGTGGCCGCCCAGACGCGACTGTTTGTCGCCGACATGAGTGTAACCGGAGTGCAGAACAAGGATGAAATGAAGACAACGCTGCAGACGCTGCTTGCGTCACGCCTGAACGGGGATACGGTGCTGGCGGTCGGCAGCGCTGCTGAGGCGGATGTGGTCGTGACCGGCAGCTATGTCTCTATCGGCAAGGTCTTCAGCGTGGATGCCTTGGCCAAAACCGTTGACGGCAAGACGCTGTCACGCGCCTTTGTCCAGGGGGACAATCAGGACGAATTGATCCCTGCCGTTGGCAAACTGGCGGAAAAGCTGCTGGCAGAATTAGCGAAGGTGCCTACAGCTCAAGCGCCCCGGACTTCCGCACTCCCTGCTGCTGTCGTCAGCATTCCGGCAGCTTCTGGCGTAGTCAAAGGGGTCGAGATGAGCCCGGCAGCAACCGGCGAGTTCATCAAACCGAAGGAAGTGGAAGTCAGTCGGAATGATTCAGGTGGGTGGCAGAGCAAACGGCTTGCGGGGGCGGCCGGTCTGATGGCAACCGGCAGGATCAGTGCTGACGGCAGCCGCGAACTATTCTTCGCTGAAACCAGGCGTATATCCTATTACCGGCAGGGGAAAGAGATGACCCTGATCGCCTCGACCGAACTGGCCGAGCCACGCAAAATAATTTCTATTGATACGCTGGAAGATGGCGCCGGCAACCTTGATATGTATGTCACGGTTATTCGGGCCGGTGAGCTTTTGTCGCAGGTCTGGCAGGTCAGCGGGGACAAGATGGTGTTGGTTGCCGATGAAATGCCCTACTATTTCCGTACGTTCAGCCATGCCGGTGGCCCCAAAAAACTCTTTGCCCAGACCATGGGGCGCAGTGATGTTGATTTTTTTGGCAATGTCTTTGAAGCGACCCGTTCCGGGAAAACGATTACCATGAAAAACGCTGTCAAAATGCCTCGTTACGGGAACATCTATAACTTCAACCAGTTCCGCGCCTCTGATGGTGCGCTGCTGACCACCGTCCTCAGTACCGACAACTATCTGGTCATCTATGACGAGAATCAGAAAGAGTTATGGCGCAGCAATGACAAGTTTGGCGGGTCGGAGCTCTCTTTCCAGAGAGACGACTCAGACAATCTGAGGGTAACCGGTGATCAATATCGCTGGACCTTTATGAATCAGCGTATTCAGGTTACCCCGGGCGGAGAGGTTGTCGTGGGTAAAAACGACGGTTTTATGGTGCTTGGCAAAGCGCGCACTTATAAAACCGGTGCGGTCTACTGTTTTGTCTGGAACGGATCAACTCTTGACGAAAAATGGCATACGCGGGCAACCCAGAATTACATGCCGGATTACTATCTGGATTCGGCGCGCAACGAACTGCTGATGCTGCAGACCGTGCTGCGCCCCGGCATGAATGAGAAGGGTGCGTCATCGCTTACTATCAAGAAGGTTGAGTAAATACTCCCTTCGAATAAGGTGGCGGATGGAAAAAGGCGGGAGCGATCCCGCCTTTTTTTAATGGTCTTTCCGGTGCGGCGGGCACCGTAAATGACAACCACCTTTCCCGGGATCAACGAGTTTTTAAGGTTTTCCCGTTGTCGCTGTTTGATATACACGCTAACTCCGTCAGTTAAGTGACCGTATTCTATATAATCATTGTTTTGGCGCAAGGGTAATATGCACATATTCTTTTGAACAGAACAATTGGAGGATGCAAGAAAGGTGTTTACGGAAGGCTTTTAGTGATTTGGAGGTGATAATTCCAGTATGAAATTTACGCAATATGACGTATAGAGAACAGGTTATTTCACAAAGTGAAAATTATTCTATGTCTTAACAGCATGGTTTTACTAGGTATTAATTATGGCAAGAATATTGCTGATAAGTGTTAGGCTGTTATTACCAGCAGCCGAGATATCCAATTGATTTTAAAATGAAAGAGGAGTGATATTCCCTTAAACTGTTAACAATCATATAAAGCTACAAGCGAAAAGGCAAAATCCGGGGGACCGGATGACGCAAAGCCACCTGCCCAGAGAGGGAAGAGGGGTTTCCGAAGTGTTTAGCAGATACCTGAGATTTTCAGTATCAATGACACCTGCCCTTTGCAAAGAAGTGCAGGTTTTTTTGTGTTGCGCACAGTAAAATCCGGGATTTGTAAAGTAAATTTCCTCTTAAGAAACGATAAAAACGAGGTGCCGAATGATTGAAAACAGAAAATACCATCGCATCAATTTGACTGCAGATGCAGTAGTTTACCACCTCGACAGTCTTTATGAAGGCATTCTCGGTTCAATTTCACTTGGTGGAGCATCAATCAATTTCAACGATAGTGCGATGATTCCGCAAGGAGATATATGTTATATTTCCTTTGATATATATGATACTCCCATGAAATGTAAGGTAAAGATAGTCAACTCGACTGTTTACCGGGTAGGGGTTGCATTTGTTGACATGAGTTATGATCACTCTAACATGCTTGCTGAATTATTAATGAAATTGACCTCTGTTCCTGAATCACAACAATTCGATAATTTATTATTTGTTGTTACATAACTTTTTTTGGCTGGTCATCAAAGCCTGCTTCCCGCTTAAACTCAATAAATTCGTCATTAAGCTGATGCAGCAAAGTTGCGGCCTCATCCATTCTGGCGTTCTTGGCATGATCTTCCATTGCAGCGGCACTCCTTTGCATTCGCTTTGCTGAAATGTTTGCGGCAGCCCCCTTGATGGTGTGCGCCTGAATTCGGGTCTGTTCCTGATCACTGCTCGCAATGGCGCTTTTTAACAACTCCATATAGCCCGTGACATTTTTGATAAACATTGTGACGAAACGCTCCACGTGCTCTTTCTTGCCTCCCAAGCGCTCAAACAGGTCGCTCTTATCGTATGCCGGCAGCGACGTTTCGTCCTCAGACGTTGTCGGTTTGACGGGCAAAACGGTATGATTTGATGCGCTATCCTGAGGGAGATGACCACTGCTTGCCGCCAACAGGCGGCGTAAGGTTGCTATTATTTCGTTTGGACGTGCCGGTTTCGAAAGATAAGAATCCATTCCGGCATTCAAACATTTTTCCCGGTCTCCCTGCATAGAATAAGCTGTCATTGCCACAATCGGTGTTTTGGGAGCACCACTTTCCTGTTCGATTCTGCGAATCTCCTGCACCGCTTTATACCCATCCATAACCGGCATCTGCATATCCATAAATATGATATCGAATCTGTTTTGCGAGAAATTATCGACCGCTTCTTGACCGTTTTCTGCAGTGACTATCTGGTGCCCCTGCTTTTCAAGGGTAATGCGTAAGATTTCCCTGTTAAGTTCTACGTCATCAACGACAAGAATGGAGCAGCATGGCTCTTTCTTTGCGTCGCTGGAGCGTGTGTAACAAGGGACGTGCGGTACTTTTTCACTGACCAGAGAGTGCAATGCAACAAACAGATCCTCCAACACGACAGGCATTGCCAGAGATGCATCGAAACGTAATTCATCATTGTCGCGACGGGTAGCCCCTTTTGTGCCAACACCATGCATTAGTACGCAGTAAGCCTGGTCGTACACCGGGCTCTTGCGGATATATTCAAGAAGCTGCAAGCAGGAAAATTCAGGCAGATGCGCATCAATAAGGATGAAATCATAGTGTGCTTTCCGGCTGACTCCCTCTTCAAGCAGTTGCACCGCTGTGGCGGCGCAATCTGCAGTAACTGCGGATATGCCCCATCTGGCAAGGAAGTCAGACAGAATGGCGCGGTTGATTGCAACGTCATCAACTATCAGAGCTGAACGTCCGTTCAGCGTGGTTTCCTCACATGCTTGAGACAGTTGCTGGAGTTCAAAACGGGCAGTAAAAATGAACGTGCTTCCTTTGCCTAATTCACTTTCAGCCCGGATAGTACCCCCCATCAACTCGACAAGGTTCCGGCTGATCGATAACCCCAGACCGGTTCCCCCGTATTCCTTGGTTGTGGAAAGGTCGCCCTGTTCAAAGGGATTGAATACCTGGTCCATTATTTCCGGAGTGATGCCAATTCCTTCATCAGAAACCGCAAAAGAGAGCAAACAGTCATTGTCATTACTTTCTAATACGCTAACCTTTAGCTGTATCTGACCGTTGGCAGTAAATTTAACTGAATTGCCCACAAGGTTAACAATAATCTGCCGCAGACGACCTGGGTCACCAATCAGAGCGTCCGGAGTCTCAGGGTCAGGATAGAAGAGCAGTTCCAACCCTTTATCCGCCGCCCGGGGGGCAAAGCTCTGCAGGGTCCAGCCAATGGAATTACGTAGCAGGAAAGGAATGGAATCAAGGTGCATCTTGCCAGCCTCAACCTTTGAAAAATCGAGAATGTCATTGATAATCAAGAGCAGGTCGTCAGCAGATTTTTTCACGCCATTGAGGTATTTTTGTTGCTCCGCATCAACATCGGTGGCAAGACACAACTCTGTCATGCCGATGACACCATTCATGGGGGTACGAATCTCATGGCTCATATTGGCCAGAAATATACTCTTGGCTTGGTTGGCGGACTCTGCACGACTTTTCAGCTCGATTGTTTCCAACAGGTCCTTTTCGCGTTGCCGCAGAACAGAGATAATAACGATAATCCCCGCAATCACGGCTGCGGTACAAAAGAGCGCAACGGCTGCAATCCCTTTTACCGACTTGCGCCAGCTTTCGAGAAAGAAAGCCTCTGAAATAGACATGCTTACTATGAGAGGGTAGCGTTTCACCACTCTCGCCGCCCCTAGTCGGGCTTCTCTGAGATTATCTTGAGAAAACCGGGGATTGTCGAGATACATGACATCGTTATCTTTGTGGTTCTTCCCAACTATGATGTATGTTGCGCCGGTTGTATTTTTTTTGCCGATCAGCTTTTCATTTCGCGGCCAGCCTGTCAGCAGCGTGAAGTCGTTGCGGTAGAGCAGAATTGAAGCCCTCTCACCAAGATTGAGACCTAATTGCTCATAAAAATTGGTGAATACATCGACAGATATTCCGACTAGAACCAAGCCCAACATAGCCCCACGGCTGTCATCAATGCGGCGACTTATATAGAATACCCACTTGCCGTTACCCTTGTTGCGTACGGATGTACCGATAAAGCCTGAAGCGTCATGATCTTTGGCTTGTGCCTTGAAGTAATCCCTGTCTGCAAGATTTATCGGTGGTGGTGGGTACGAACGGGTGAAGTTGAGGACATCCCCATTTGCAGCGACAACAGTGGCGACATCGACTTCCGACAGTGATTCAGTCTTGTCCTTGAGCATCTGGAAGATCTTCTGTGCGCTCATTTTTTTCCGGAAGGATTCATCGTGGTCAGCTCTTTCGGCGTAAACCCTGTCTGCAATGCCGTCCAGTGCCATATAGGCTGACGCCATTGTCTGCTGTGCATGTCCTGCTAACAGCAGCGTGCTGTTGCTCATCTGTTTTCGCCAGACATCGATCTCTTTCTGCCGCAAGGCCAGTGAAGCAACTATTGCCACAAAAATAATAACCAGAACAAATAGTGCCCCAAAACCTAGTGTGAGCTTACTGGCATTGATTTTTTTTAGAGGCTTGAACACGGAGCGACCTTTCTGATTTAATGCAACTTCAAGGTAGTTCGACCTGCTCCGGAAGGGAGAGGATTATGCAGGGTGGAAAGTGCCAGTAGCAGAATGAGGAACAGGTATAGCACGTATTTTAATCTTGTTGGAGAAGTCGCATAATTCCCCCTGAATGTTTCAGAACATTATTTCACATTATCACTTTAATAAAACGCATTTCAACCAATATTTCCCGAGCGCCTTTCATTGAAGTGTAGGCATTCCACCCGGAAATGAACGATTCAAAAATATAAAATACTCTTTTTATCATAAGGATTATTAGTTGCTTTCCCAAGGGGAAATTTTATACTTACGATCTTAAAATTCTGTTTCAGGAAGTGATTGGTTTTTGAGGTGGAAGGAAATGGTTTTGGAAGTTGTTCTTTTTTTTTATGGTTGGGCTGCAAGAAGGGTGGAGGGTGGTGCCAGTGGGAACGATAAAACTTCGATTCCTAAACGGCAAGTTCATCAATTGTAATCAGGCTGCGGCTGACAGTCTCCATGCAAAATCAATTGCCGATGTAATCAATATATCGCCATGGGACCTCTCCCCTGAGTATCAGCCTGATGGTCTGTTATCCCAAGTTAAAGTAAAAATGGTTGTTGATAAGGCCCTTGAAACCGGTTCAAATCGTTTTGAATGGATTCACCGTCACCTGGACGATGGCAAATGATTCCCAGTAGAGGTCTCCCTGGCCGCTCTTCCCACGGAATGATCTACGTGGTCTGGCATGACATAACCGAGCGCAAACGGACGGAAGCGACATTGCGGGACACTTGCTCAGTCCGCTCTTTTTAATGGTCTTTCCTTTGACGATTGGAAAGGATTGTGCTACATTCCCGCCACGAAAAAATATTAAAGCATTTAAAAAATGTCTAATTTATGAAACGCCCACTGAAAAGAGCACAATCCCCTTGAACCCACAAACTAAAATTATCTGTATCGCCAATCAGAAGGGTGGAGTCGGCAAAACGACCACTGCTGTCAATCTTGCCGCCTCTCTCGCTGCTACCGAGCGCCCGACGCTGCTGGTAGATATCGATCCGCAGGGGAACGCTACCAGTGGCGTCGGGGTCGATAAAACTTTACTCAGGCACACCATTTATGATGGTCTGATTAACGAGGCTGACCCGGGCGGCCTGGTAGTAGACACCGGTCAGCCGTTTCTGCATATCCTGCCTGCCAATTCAGATCTGGCCGGCGCCGACCTGGAGCTGGCCACGCTGACCGGTCGGGAACAGAAGCTGAAATATATGCTGGCGTCGCTCTCCGGACAGTACCGCTACATTATCATCGACTGCCCGCCGTCACTCAATCTGCTGACGATCAATGCCCTCACCGCCGCTGATTCCGTGATGATTCCGCTTCAGTGCGAGTTTTATGCGATGGAAGGGTTATCGCAGATTATTCAGACGATCAGGCTCATCCAGAAAAAACTGAATCCACTGCTGACTATTGAAGGAATTCTGCTGACCATGTTCGATGCCCGAGGCAATCTGGGCAAAGAGGTGGCGACCGAGATTAGAACGCATTTCCCCGGACAGGTGTTTGAATCGGTAATTCCGCGCAACGTTCGACTGGCGGAAGCGCCGAGTCACGGCAAGCCGATCATTTATTATGATATTACTTCGCGCGGTGCCGCCAGTTATCTGCAGCTGGCACGTGAGATAATCCAGAGGGAGAAGAATAATGGCTAAAATAGGCGGCCTCGGCAAAGGGATGGCTGCGCTGTTGCAGGTAACAGAAACGGTCGATGAGTCAAAAAACTACTTTATCTGTCCGATTGAAAAGATCCACCCGAATCGCAATCAGCCGCGCAAGCATTTTGCACCGGAGAAACTGGAGGAGCTGGCCGCCTCAATCCGTGAGAAGGGGATTATTCAGCCGCTGGTTGTTACCAGCAGAGATGGCGGGTATGAAATTATAGCCGGAGAGCGCCGCTGGCGGGCGGCCCAGAAAGCGGGTCTGCACGAAATTCCGGTTGTTATTCGCGAAGCGACGCCGGATGCCGTGATGGAACTGGCTCTGATCGAGAATATTCAGCGGCAGGATCTGAACGCTATCGAAGAGGCGCACGCCTACCGCTCGCTGGTAGAACATTTCAGCATCTCTCAGGAAGATGTTGCCCGCAGGGTCGGCAAGAACCGTACCACGGTTACCAACGCGCTGCGCCTGCTCAAGCTGCCGGAAGAGATTCAAAAGGATATCGTTGAAGAACGGCTCAGCATGGGACATGCCCGGGCACTGCTGGCACTAGACAGCGGCGAGCTGGTTGAGAAGGCGCGTCACGAGATACTGCACCGGCAGTTAAGTGTACGTGCTACCGAAGAACTCGTCCGCAGGCTGAAAATGAATCCTCATCCGGGCCCGGTAAAGCGCATGCAGCAGCCGGATCTGCTGATGTCTTCTCTCGAAGAGCAGCTTCAGAAACGTTTCCAGTCACGGGTGTCAATCCGTAAGGTAGGGCCAAAAGGTGGACGCCTGGAAATCCATTTCAGCGACTCGGATGAATTGACGAGGATAATAGATCTTTTGGATGTTTAATTGTCTTGACATCGATCCGTAAATAATGGTAGTTAGCGTCTGTTTTACACCCATGTCTGGGATACAGTATACAAACTCAGATACCTGCAAGGGGTAGGTCGTGATTGAATTAAATTTATCATTCGTTATTCAGCTGATCAATTTCGGAATCCTCGTTCTTGTTCTCAACGTCTTTCTGTACAAGCCGATCCGCAAGGTATTGGCCGACCGCCGTCAGGTGATCGACTCGGCTAAAGAGAAGACCGAGTCAGTTGACGCAGAAGTACAGATCAAGATGACTCAGTATGAAACCCGTCTGCACGCAGCGAAGACAGAAGCCGGTCTCCACCGCGCTGAAGCGCTGAAGCTTGCTCAGGCTGAAGAATCAGCTCTGCTTGAGAAAGCCCGTCAGAAGGCAACAGAGTCTCTGGAATCAATTCGGGGCAGAGTTGCCAAGGAAGCCGGCGAAGCACGTGAACTGTTGAAAAAACAGGCCGAGATTCTGTCCGGTGATATCTGCGAGAAAATCCTCGGGAGGAGCCTGTAGTTATGAGTATGGTAACCGATCGCTCCAAAAAAATTATACTGACGCTGGCATACATCTCAGCTCTGATACTGCTGGCATCTGCCGGTTTTGCCTCTGAAGGGGGCGGTGCCGCCCACCATCCGGACAGCGGCGCTCAAATGAAGGATTTTGGCTGGCGAGTTCTCAACTTTGCCGTGCTCCTCGGAATAATAATCTGGGCGCTTAAAAAAGCCGATATTAAAGGTTCACTGGCAGCCCGTCAGGCCGATATTGCAAAAAGCCTGAAAGATGCCGAAGCAGCCCGCGATGCCGCAGAAGCGAAACTGCGTGAATACGGTGTAAAGCTTGACCTGGCTTCGAAAGAGATCGATGAGCTGCATGCCGCAATCATTCGCGAAGGTGAGCAGGAAAAAAACCGGATTATTGCCGAGGCGACCATCGCCGCAGATAAAATAGTTGCCCAGGCCGCTTTATCAGCCGAGCAGGAAACAGTGAAAGCCCGCAACGAACTTCGTGCAGAAGCCGCACGACTTGCCGTTGAAATAGCCACCGGCAAACTGACCGGTGCAATCCAGAAGAACGACCACGACAGATTTGTCGGCGAATACCTTGACAAGGTGGTACAGATCCAGTGATCAATAACGCGCTTGCAAAACGATACGCCAAAGCACTCGTTCAGCTTGGCTCTGAAGGCGGTCTGATTGACCTTTTTCGCAGTGAGCTTGCCACAATAGACCGTGTGTTCAGCGGCAATGCTGAACTGCGGGCCGCATTTGCCGATCCGTCGCTTACACAGGTCCAGAAAAAATCAATTATGACGGAGCTGATCAGTAAAACGGCCTGCTCTGAACTGGTGGGTAACTTCCTGCTGCTGCTCGTAGATAAGAACCGCGTCGCCTTTTTAGGGCAGATTGTGCAGACATACGAAAAGCTTGCTGATGAATTCTCCGGCGTTATTCGTCCAGTCATTACCACAGCTTTTGCCCTCGACAATAGCCAGTTGGTTGCTATTCAGTCTGCTTTGGAAAAAAAGAGCGGCAAGAAGGTTGTACCGCAGATGATCGTAGATCCGTCTTTACTGGGTGGCGTTGTAACCCAGATTGGCGATATCGCATATGATAATAGTGTTAAGACTCAGCTTAAACAGATTAAAGATATATTACAGAAGGGGTAGGAGCATCCATGGAAATCAGAGCCGAAGAGATCAGCGAGATTATCAAAAAACAGATCAAAGAGTATGGCAAAGAAGTTGAAGTGTCGGAGACCGGCACAATCATCTCCATTGGTGACGGTATCGCCCGTATTCACGGCCTGGCAGGCGCCATGGCTGGTGAGTTGCTGGAGTTTCCCGGCGGCGTGACCGGTATGGTCCTCAACCTTGAAGAAGATAACGTTGGCGTTGCTATTCTTGGTGAATTTTCCGATATCAAGGAAGGCGACACCGTCAAGCGTACCGGTCGCATTACCGAGGTTCCGGTAGGTGATGCCCTGATCGGACGCGTTGTCAATGCGATCGGCCAGCCGATCGACGGTAAAGGCGCCATCAATACCAGCAGCTACAGCAAGGTAGAGATCAAGGCTCCCGGCATCGTAGACCGTAAATCGGTCCATCAGCCAATGGCGACCGGCCTGAAAGCTATCGACTCCATGGTTCCAATCGGGCGTGGCCAGCGCGAGCTGATCATCGGTGACCGTCAGACCGGCAAGACCGCTGTTGCCATCGATACGATCATTAACCAGAAGGGTGGCGATGTTATCTGTATTTATGTCGCTATCGGCCAGAAGCGATCAACTGTAGCCCAGGTTGTTTCCAAGCTGACTGAGCACGGTGCGATGGATTACACGATCGTTGTTGCTGCAACCGCTTCCGAATCGGCACCACTACAGTTCATTGCACCGTATACCGGTGTAACCATGGGCGAGTTCTTCCGCGATATCGGCAAGCATGCCCTTATTATTTATGATGACCTTTCCAAGCAGGCTGTTGCCTATCGTCAGCTTTCCCTGCTGCTCCGTCGCCCGCCAGGACGTGAAGCATATCCCGGTGACGTTTTCTATCTGCACAGCCGTCTGCTCGAGCGTGCCTGCAAGCTTTCCGATGCGCGCGGCGCCGGGTCTCTGACCGCTCTGCCGATCATCGAAACTCAGGCCGGCGACGTTTCCGCCTATATTCCGACCAACGTAATTTCAATCACAGACGGCCAGATTTATCTGGAATCCGACCTGTTCTTCTCCGGCGTCCGTCCGGCGATCAACGTCGGTCTGTCGGTTTCCCGCGTCGGTGGTTCTGCTCAGACCAAATCTATGAAGCAGGTTGCCGGTACACTGCGACTTGACCTTGCGCAGTATCGTGAAATGGCAGCATTTGCCCAGTTCGGTTCCGACCTTGACCGTGCTACGCAGATGCAGCTTGAGCGTGGCGTGCGTCTGGTTGAAATCCTCAAGCAGCCGCAGTATCGCCCGATTCCTAACGAAAAACAGGTTCTCATAATCTTTGCCGCCAACAATGGTTTCCTCGATGAATACCCGGTTTCTGCTCTCAAAAAATACGAGATCGAACTGTACGCATTCTTTGATAATCGTCAGGCTGAACTGCTTGCTGAACTGCGCGACAAGAAAGCCATTGATGACGATATGAAGGGCAGAATTATTGCCGCTATGAGCCAGTTGAAAAAAGAATTTACCGCGTAATCAAGGACGGTTTGAGATATGGCAAGCCTTAAAAGCATTAAAAAACGGATCGTATCCGTAAAAAATACTCGCCAGATCACCAAAGCCATGAAAATGGTTTCGGCGGCAAAACTTCGCCGTGCCCAGGAAAATGTTGTCGCTGCCCGCCCATATGCAAAAAAACTGGGTGAAGTACTGCAATCATTGGCCGCTAACCTTGAAGGCGATCTTCATCCGCTGCTCGAAAAACGGGAAGCCAAAAAACTCCTTTTGATTGTCATCACATCAGACAGAGGTTTGTGTGGCGGGTTCAATACCAATCTCTGCAAGGCTGCCGACCGCTATATCAAGGAAAAAAAGGATTCATTCGAGCAGATCAACGTCATGACGATCGGCCGTAAAGGGTATGAATTCCTGAAAAGCCGCTATACGGTCTACAAGAATTTCGCCAACGTCCTGGCAAAGCCGAACTATCAAGCCGCAGCCATGATGGCTCAGGAAGTTATTGACGGATATATCGCAGAAGAATATGACCAGGTCGAACTGCTCTATAACTCTTTCCGCACCGTCATGACACAGGATATAACGTTTGAGCAGATGCTGCCGGTAGCTCAGGAAGAATCAGGCGAAACGGAAGAGACTCCGGTTGAGTTCATTTATGAGCCGTCTGTTGGTGAACTGCTCGGTGAAATACTGCCAAAGAATATCGAAGTACAGATTTTCAAGGCGATGCTTGAGACGGTTGCCGGTGAACATGGCGCCCGTATGACCGCTATGGACAGTGCATCAAAGAACGCAAGCGAAATGATCGGTAAACTGACCCTCCAGTACAACAGAGCGCGTCAGGCTGCCATTACTACGGAGCTGATGGAAATTATCTCCGGCTCAGAATCAATCAAAGGCTAATTTTTACGTAACACTATATGAGGCCGCACGGCCGCAGGAGGACACTGTTCCATGAGTCAGAATACAGGTAAAATTTCGCAGGTTATCGGCGCTGTTATCGACGTCGAATTTGAGCCCGGCAAACTGCCGGCGATCTACCACGCACTGCGCGTGACAAATCCGTCCATTGATGACCGTGAATTCAATCTGGTACTGGAAGTTGCCCAGCATCTTGGTGAGAATTCGGTGCGAACTATTGCTATGGACTCAACTGATGGTCTTAAGCGTGGCCAGGTTGTTGTTGATACCGGTAAGCAGATTTGTGCCCCAGTTGGTGCTAAAACTCTCGGCCGTATCATGAACGTTATCGGTGAGCCGGTTGACGAAATGGGGCCGATCGGTAATGAGAGAGAGTTCGCTATCCATCGTGAAGCTCCACCATTTGAAGATCAGTCAACCAAAGTTGAAGCGTTCACAACCGGAATCAAAGTTGTTGACCTTCTCGCACCATATGCCCGAGGCGGCAAGATCGGCCTGTTCGGCGGCGCCGGTGTTGGCAAAACTGTTCTGATTATGGAACTGATCAACAATATCGCCCGTCAGCATGGCGGTTACTCTGTCTTCGCCGGCGTTGGCGAGCGTACCCGTGAAGGGAACGACCTCTGGATGGAGATGAAGGAAACAGGCGTTCTCGAAAAAACCGCACTGGTTTACGGTCAGATGAACGAGCCTCCAGGAGCCCGTGCCCGTGTTGCGCTGACGGCTCTTTCTGTTGCTGAGTATTTCCGTGATGTTGATGGTCTGGACGTTCTGCTCTTCATCGATAATATTTTCCGTTTTACTCAAGCTGGTTCCGAAGTTTCGGCTCTCCTTGGCCGTATCCCATCAGCGGTTGGATACCAACCGACTCTTGCTACTGAAATGGGTGAACTTCAGGAGCGTATTACCTCCACAAAAAAGGGTTCCATCACTTCGGTTCAGGCTATTTACGTACCTGCCGACGACTTGACCGACCCGGCACCGGCGACAGCTTTTGCCCACTTGGATGCAACAACGGTTCTTTCACGTCAGATCGCCGAGCTTGGCATCTACCCGGCTGTTGACCCGCTTGACTCTACATCACGTATTCTTGATCCACAGGTTATCGGCGAAGAACATTACGCCGTTGCCCGTTCCGTTCAGTACGTTCTGCAGAAGTACAAGGATCTTCAGGATATCATCGCTATTCTCGGGATGGACGAACTCTCTGAAGAAGATAAGCTTGTTGTTGCCCGTGCCCGTAAAATCCAGCGCTTCCTGTCGCAGCCGTTTTTTGTTGCCGAGGCTTTCACCGGTTCACCTGGTAAATACGTAGAGCTGAAAGATACCATCAAAGGCTTTCAGGAAATCGTTGCCGGTAAGCATGACAGTATGCCGGAGCAGGCTTTCTACATGGTCGGCTCAATAGAAGAGGCCATCGAAAAAGCAGCAAAACTGGCTGCAATTTAATTTAACTGTTGGGGCGCGTGCAATGCGCCCCTACAAGGAAGAATATATGGCTGAAAAGATGAAACTTGAAATAGTTACCCCGTATAAAAAAGTCGTCGATACCGAGGTTGAGGAAGTTACCGCTACCGGTAAGATCGGCGAGTTCGGTATCCTGCCGGGGCATGCACCGTTTCTTACGTCGCTCAAGATTGGTGAGCTGGTCTATAAGAACAACGGGGTCTCCGAGCATATGTCGCTCAATTGGGGTTACTTTGAAGTTCAGGATGATAAGATTATTGTTCTTGTTGAAACAGCGGAGATTGCCGCTGAAATAGATGTTGAGCGTGCCAAGGCGGCTCTCGGCCGTGCTGAGGAGGCGCTTAAAAAACTTACTCAAGAAGACAAACAACATAAGATTTATGAGGCCGCTTTGGAGCGGGCGATTATTCGTATGCAGGTCGCCGGTAAAGCCGTACGTAAGTAAAACGTCTCTATCATACCAGTTACAAACAGAAAGAGCGGCTGCGAAGCCGCTCTTTCTGTTTGTAACATCTATATCTCAAATATTTCTGATTTAATTTCATTCCCTGTTTGACGTACCGCGCTTGTGTATGTATACTCTTGAAAAAAATTAATAATAACTTTGAAAAAGTTTCTTAATTCCAAAATTTATCCTGATTCGTTCTGATTCGCCGCTAATAAGGTTTTTCGTCCCCTCTCCATGAGGGAGTGGGTTAGGGTGAGGGGGAAATGTTGCAATTTTATGGCACCGCACCCCCCTCATCCGGCCTTCGGCCACCTTCTCCTTTAGGCCCTATGGGTCCTCATGGAGAAGGGTCTTGCGGCGAATGAGAACGAATCAGGAAATTTATTGATGAAGTTACATAAACCACCGGTTCTGCCGGTGTGACTCGTAGAAAGAAAAGGGTGGGATATGACTGGAATTAATATTACACAGAACCTGAAGTTGCTCAATGGTATTAGACTGGCTTGCCTGGAAATTCGCCATGTACTTGCAGATCAACTTGAAAATACTGCGAATGACCAATATAAAGAAGATATCGGGAAGGATCTGGTGACGCTTGAAAACCTTAAACATATAATATCTGCTGTAAAAGAGGATCTTGAATCTGGAAAGACCGGCGCAAGCACCGAACTGCTTCTGAGGATTGCTGCCAATGATTTTAAAAAAAGATTGGCCCTGATTCCGGAGAAAAAAGCCCTACGCAAAGAGATCATGAAATCTCTCAAGGAAGTTCACCAGAATATTCTGCATCGGGCGGATTGAGTTCCGTACTTCCGTAATGTATTTCCCTGTGAGGAGAACAGTATGCCACAAAGTGACGAGCTGAAACGATATCGTTGCTACGAGATATTTTCTCAATCTACCGGAGTCGAAATACGCGCTGCAATTAAGACCTGTGAAGATCATGGAGCGGTTGTGGAGCGGAGTGGGCGGATACATCTCCGCTTTTTCAAGCTGACACCGAAAACGAAACCGGAAGATATTACTCAAATCCGTTTTATCTGTGAACCTGATGAGGCCTTCAGTTTGTCACAAATGATATGCCAGGTTTTAGACTCTCCGGTCCCGTGCAAGGAAAAGCTCAATCCGCATATGTTTTCTGCCGGTGAAAATAGCGATGAAATAGTTACTACGGTTTCCGTAGAGAAATGGGAGCGAGGCGGTAAGAACGGCTTTGCCCTCACAGTGGGGCGTGGTAAGGATTTTATCAGCGTACCGGTGCCACGCGCCAAGTTCTTTTTTGCCGGTGAATTCCTGCGGACTCTTTCAACAGAACAGTGCTGGGTGGAGCGGCTTGAAAAGAAAATGACAACATCTGCGCACCGCTGAGCATGCCTCAATTCAAATGCTATACCACCCTCTCTGGAGAGCTTAAACAACACTTTGGCTGTAAAGTTCAGCGGATATCGGTAGACGCCGGCTTCACGTGCCCCAACCGGGACGGCTCTCTGGATAGTGGCGGCTGTATCTTCTGCGGCGGTCATGGATCCGGTTCGTTCGGTATCCGGCGTGATTTAGCCATTGCTGCCCAGATTGAAGACGGTAAAGAGGTCATGCGCAGGAAGTACCGTGCGGTTAAATTCCTTGCCTACTTTCAAGCCTACTCTAATACCTACGCTCCTGTTGATCAACTGCGCAAACTGTTCGCCGAGGCATTGTCTGTGCCCGATGTCGTCGGACTGATAATTGCCACTCGACCCGACTGTCTGCCGGATGAAGTTCTGGACTACTTGCAGGAGCTTAACTCTCAAACCTATCTCTGGCTTGAACTCGGAATTCAGTCGATTCATGACTCCACTCTTGCGCTGATTAATCGTCGCCATGATTACCGCTGTTCTGTTGATGCTGTTCAGCGTGCCAAGTCGCGAGGGTTGCGAGTCTGTGCCCACATCATCCTCGGTTTGCCTGGGGAATCACGTGAGCATATGCTGGCCATGGCGGGCGAGTTGAACCGACTTGGTATTGATGGTGTTAAGCTTCACCTGTTGCATGTTATGAAGGGCACACTGTTGGCTGACATGTACGACCGGGGTGAGGTGATGGTTTTGGGCAGGGATGAATACGCCGGGTTGGTCTGCGACTTTCTGGAGCTTTTAGATCCGCGTATCCTGATTCATCGCCTGACCGGAGATGGTGGACATGACAGACTGATAGCGCCGCTTTGGTCGCTTAAGAAGTTCGAAATCCTTAACCTGATAGATGCCGAGATGGTAAGACGCGGAACGCGGCAGGGAAGCAATAGAGCTTGGGCCTTCACGGAAGCTGCTACTACGTCAGAAATTGATCCACTCTCCTTCTGAAGTTCCCCAAGTAGATTCGATAATTTTGAATATGTCCTGGTTTGCAAACAGAAAGAGCCCATGATTACTCAAGGGCTCCTGGTGTTTTTCTGGCGGAGAGACAGGGATTCGAACCCTGGGTACGCTATAAACGTACACACGCTTTCCAGGCGTGCTCCTTCAACCGCTCGGACATCTCTCCGTACAAGCGAACAGGTACTATAATATATGTTTTTATTTTTGTCCAGTATTTCATGCGTTAATTTCATCCGTCAATGATTTTGCTGTTACTGTTGCCAATGCCAATTTTTTTGGCTCTCTGGCTAACATAATGTAAAGAGGTAAATTGTTTTCACTTAAAAGCCAACTGTTTATAAGCATACAACACTGATAATCCCGCCTTCTCATTTGGATTAACAGCACGTTCACTTTGTACTTCAATCCTGTAATATGCAGGGCGATGCTGAGGTATTACAGTACCGGTAGACGTCGTAAATCTCCTTCAACATCAAGATAGTCTATTCCACGGCTTCGCTCTCTCGCACACATTAAACGACTGTCGGAAAAAATTACATTATGTTTTTTGCTTTAACGCTAAGATAAAAATAACCATATGTATTAGGAGCTTGCCGTTTTGGCACACCCATTGCGTATAGATAAATAGCAGTGATAGTTAATTAAATATGATTACAAATATGATTAAGTTAAATATGTGGAGGGACAGAAAATGAAAAAGCTAATAATAGCATTTCTGGCAGGGGCGATTTTGCTGGTTGCAACGAGTGCAATAGGATATCACTTTGCAGCCCGCATTGGAGGTTTTGGTACAGAGCTGAATGGGCAATCTGGCGCCTTTTTTACAAACGGCACGACTCCAGTCCCGGAACCGGGCGCAATGATGCTCATCGGAATTGTCATGCTTTGCTTGGCAGTATACGGCAAGCGTAGAATGAATAAAACAGCTTAAGTTGAAGTGGGGTCTTAGATCATTTGCTGTAAAAGGCGTTGCTTCTGTGACGCCTTTTACTTGGAGTCGGAAAAATTTACACTGGTAACATGAGGCATAATCTGTAATCTCAAGAGGGGTCCGTCATGGACAACAGAAATTCTACAAGGGTTAACTATTCGGTTGGGGCCTCTGTCAGGTATGGCAACGAGGTCGTTCTTTGCAATACGGACAATTTGAGTCTTCACGGGATATTCCTGAAAACAGATTATGACATTCCACTTAATATCCCCGTGAATGTCACCGTTTACTATTCAAATCAGGTTTCTCTAAAGGTAAATGCAAAAGTGGTTCGGAAGGAAGAACACGGAGTTGGATTGCAGATAAACAAACTGAACGTTAATTCATTTGTTCCGTTGCGGAATATACTCACCGAGAACTACAGCGAGAAAGGAACTGTAATTCAAGAAACCTTTAAAACGCTCAAGTGTGTCTACTGAGCAGATTTAGCTGCCTCAGCCTGTAAAAACGTTATAGCTCAGTATATTTGGTATGTAGATTTGAAAGATAAGCGTAAATTATATTCCGATTAGCGCTATTCTTCAGGCCGTCTCAACCCCTTCTCAGGTGTGTGGAAATTGTTGACATACCGTTTTTGTAGGGGCGAATTGCGTTCGTCCCGTTGGGATAACCGATAATGATTGGATTTATTTCTGATCCGGACAGGGCGTATGCCATACGCCCCTACGATTTTAAAATGGTACTTTGGTAAATTCTACATCCCTCAGTGCGGCTTCCGGTTCTAACTCCAGCATAAAGCAGGCGAGGGACATGGTTTTGAGATCGAAACGACGATTGAACCGGCACTGTGCCTCAGATACATGACATATACTCACCAGCTTTTTCCTATTACCACTCCCTTTTCTCCATTCCCCCCCATACCTACAAATAGAGAAGGCTGATACCTCATTGGAGATACCAGCCTTTTTTATGTCAGTGTATGAATGTTGAACTAGTGGATAGTGGTTGTATAGTTCTCAAAAGCAACGCGCATGATGTCTGAAACATTCATTTTGCACCTTGCCGCAATATCATCAAGGCGTTTGCGTTCTTCTTTGCTGATGCGCATGGATATTACATTATACCTTGGGTTGTGTCGGGTTGATTTGTCCATTGGCGTGTTCTCCTAATGCCATCTGTCCTTTTGGGATTGAGACTTCTTGTAGCCGAAACATTGATATGCAAATGTTGCCCCAAGCACGGCTAAAAACGATATCGATAAGATTGCAATAGTCATGTAGTTACCTCCAAAAATAGACGCTTTCAGGTATAAACGAGTGAATATAGCATTATGTAAAACCAGATCACTCCTTAAGGAACAAACGCCATTTCGGTTATGTTGAATACCTTTTTGTCTTAGTGTCTCTTAAATTGCCAAGTTCTAATCCTTTTGTCGACAATAAAGCCCCACCTCTTGCGAGGCGGGGCCGATTGGAGCAATTCTCTTATTGAGTAGTCAATTACAGATTATGGACGGAGCCTCATCGGTGTTAGCTTGGTATTGACGCCGGCAACTGCACCAGGGTCGCTGTAGTGCGTTCCTGAAAGCCAGATCATGGATTCGGTAGCAAGGCTGCCATCACTAGCGCGGACGTTGACGTTCCACCCTTTATAAATCGTTGGAGTAGTTGCTCTTGCGGTTGCGAGGGTCGAGAAATTTATATTACCATCATCAAAGAAGTCAATAACGTCATACACCAACCGCTGGGTAAATGTCCGGGCATGCAGATATGCACCAGGATCACGAATCAGGAGGTTGAGATTGAAGCAGGCCCCCATCATTTTCTTACCGAAAGCTTGGTTTTTGGTCCCACGGGTCCAATCTTTGACCTGGGTTTTGCCTGTAGGGTCTTTGGTCATATCGTAGAAGTAAGGATATGTAGTGGAGTAACTGATCCCCCATTTAGTCAAAAGAACCTTTTTGGCTAAAGTCAGGCCATCCTGAAAGCACTTGCTCTGAGGTTCGATCATGGCGGACTGTAAAGTGGCAAGGTTGGTGGTTGCGGTTATAATTGGATTACCTGCTCCATCACCGCCATCTAAATGTTGTTCTCCATGGCAGGGGAGACAGACTTGAAAAGCAGTGGCACTGTCGATCAGAAGACTGTGTCCATGCGCAGGACGGGTTGCTGGAACTGGCAAGTCCTTACTTTCTGCACTGTCACCGGCAACTGGATTATCTGCCTGCATATGACAGGTTACGCACGGGCCGTTGGTGGTAAGGGCAATCCCACCGGCAGGAAGGTACGTTTCTGAACCAGCGATAAGTGGTGTTCCTAGCCTTCGGTGGGCGCTGTTTTGTCCGCCAGCAATACCGAAAGGAGCAGTGGTATTAAGGGGAAGAAGTGTTTTGTCCAAAGTTGTAGAGTTAGCGGTAGCAACAAAAACCGCAGGAGTGGTGTAATTGTTAGTGAAAAGGTTCTCTGTATCTTTGCTACCAGGCATCTTTGAGGTCAGCGTAGTGTAGTTAGTAAATGAATTGGACATGTACATTGTAGCTGCAGCAGCCATGTAGTGCGAATTTACGAAACTAGAGTTAGTAAAGTCTGCAACGGCAGCTATCGAATCACCGCTTTCGCGTGCGGAGTGACAGGCAATGCAAAGATTACTGTTGCCGACATCAGGGAATGTTTTCGGAGAAACACCTTTGTTATACCGAGCGGTAAATGCACCCGCTCCCCGGACGCTGAAACTGTCGTTGTAGTGACAGGCGCTGCACTTGAGTGCCGAGTTAGCCTTGGGATCACCAGCGACACTATTCACGTTTTTGTAGCCGCTGCCAACAAACTGCTTGAAACCGTCGGCCGTGTGGCAGCGCACGCAGTCACTTGCCGGAACGCCTGTTGAAAAATCAGCGCTGTCACCGGTAGCCAACCATTTGTGGGTAGAGCTCGGTAGCCAGGCGGCACCAGCAACGTCACCGTGGCCTGATTCAGCCCAAGCTTTACGTTCGGCTGCACCGAGTCCTGAGTTCGGATTGTGTGGTTCATGGCAACCGGTGCATCGTGTCCCTTCAGCGGATGTCGGGTTAATGTACTGGATGCGGTAGCTGGTCATATTTTTAAAGTGGGCCTTTTCAACTGCACTGGGTGCACCATACGCACCGATAAACGCTGGCTGATGGCAGCCCCAGCACTTTCCGGCAGCATCAGGGTTAGGGTATGGCATAGGACCAACGCCATTATGCTGAGAACCACCGCCATGGCAATCCTGACAGCCGATGACTTCACCGAGGGTATTCTTGAAGTGTTTCGACTGAACATACTCTGAGTAGATCTGCATGCCGCTCTGGGGGTTATATGATGAACCATGGCACTGTGCACAGGCTGCTTCACTCACCTTTGGCACTGAATCAAGGCCGGCGTTGCCTGCACTTCCCTCTTTATTGTCCGACCCGCAACCACCCAGCAGTGCGGTCAGAGAGAGCGCACCTAACAGCATGAAACTTAGCTTCTTGATACTCATAGTTTTTCCTCCTGTTTTAGATTAATCTTCTCTTCGGATGATCTTCTCTTAT